>JBAYGD010000007.1:0-116412 GCA_041666865.1 Candidatus Omnitrophota bacterium
TCCCGCAACGGGCGCCTTCGTCTTGGCAGTTTCACTGCCAGGCGCGGTCTTGACGGAAGGCGGCCCCGCCGGGGCTTCAGGCCCCTGCCGATAACGCCCATAGAGACGGCCCTGGATTTCCTTCTCCGAAAGGACTTTCAACGAATCGCTTTTTCCTTTTTTAGTAAAAAAAATCATCGACTTTCTCCTCGCAGGACCCCGCTAGGATTTGGCGGGACTGCCGTGCAGCGAATACACAAACTTGAACAACTCGACCGGGCCCAGGCTCAGTTTTGCGCGCTGGATGAACCCGCACTTCTGGCAAACTTCGGCGGCGCTCCGCATCCGGGAAGTCGTACGGAAAATAACCTCCCGATACCCCACCTCATCGCAAAACTTCAGCGCCCGCTCGATTAGTTTCGTGCCGATCTTTTTCTTGCGGTGATTCGGTGACACGAACAGCCGGCGAAGAAGCACCGAGCGCTCGTCTTCCTTTTTGAGACCCACCGTCCCGACGATCTCGCCGCCGCTGACGGCCACAAAAAAACCTTCTCCCAATCCGCCGTAGGAGCGCGGGATATCCTGGATATCCTCGGTCGGATAGGCCGACTGGTCCTCGCGAAACTCGACGCCCATGATATCGTTAATGAGCCGAGCGACCGCCTTCTCGTCCCCCGGAGCAAATCGCCTGATTTCGACCATAACCGCCGCCTTCCCTCTTCGGGTGTGATCCGTCGTTATTTCTTGGATTTCTCCGCCTTTGCTGCCGGTGCGGCTGCGGCCGGAGCCGCTCCCGGAGCTGCTGCTCCCTCTGCTGGGGCGGCCTCCTTGGCCTTTTTCACCTTCACCTTGATGGATTTAAACTTGGGCAGATTGAGCGCCGAAGCCCGGTCGCCCCATTTGGAATCCGCCTGCATTTTCTTGATCCGCTCGTAGCGTTTGAGCACGTTCCGGTGCTTTGCGCCGACACTGTCCACTCTCAAACTTGGATGCTGTGACATCGATTCGATTCCTTTCGTAAAATGAATGCACGTCACCTGCAGTTGGGCCCTTCCGATTGGAGGATCCGGTGCACGCGATCACCGCAGGAATGTTTGAAATTATAATGGTTTTGGAGCCTCTTGGCTAGTTGAAATTACGCGGTTTTCAGAAAAAAAAGGGGGCTTCCGAAAAGGAAGCCCCCGGATGCCCTGCGGCTGTGAGGTTATTCGATGAACTCGATCGCAACCCCCAGCTGTTTCTTGCGCAGCTCGGGCCGGCAGACGATCCCATCGAGATGATATTCCTCGGGAAAGTTGGCGCTTGGGTAGATGTGGATCTCCACCTTCATCCCCTGGATGCCCTGCAGTTTCTGGACCTTATGGGACGCTTCTAAATCCAGGAACTCCGCAAACAGTCCGCCTTCGCTGATGTTCGTGGCAAGTGTCTTGACCGTCACCGGTTCGCCGCTTTCAGGGAAAAAAGTCAGATCGACGGGAATGACAACGTGCATACGTTTACTGCGCCGTCGCTCGAGTTCCTTTCCAATCGACTGACGCGTCGGATCATCAAATTTCCTGGGGACTTCCTTTTCCCTCTCCCTTTCTAGCAGAAAAGGCCCAAAGTCTTCCGCGACCTCTTTTTCAGTCGGACAAAGATGGACGTTTCTGGGCAAATAAGTACTTTCCAGAAACTGGGTCACCGTCTGGGAAGCTCCGTAAATAAGGCTCGCCTGGGGCCTCAAGCAGGCCGCGAGCAATTTCCGGACTTCCAGAGCATCCAGGGTCGGCACGTTCTGCAGATTCAGGATAATCCGCTGCCAGCGGTGCCTTCGAATCTGCTTCTGGATCTTCCATGCGGCATCTTGCAAGGTTTCCTGGGTTGGCTGACCCTCCAAATCAATGACATGAACCGTTCCGATTTCTCTGGTGCTCAATTTGAGTTTACTCATTGTTTTCTCCTTTTCAATGAAGACTTCCTCACATTGTCAAATAACACTTCTAATAAATCTATACATCATGGTATTGCATCTGTCAAATTATTTACGCATTTTAGTTACTATTAGATACTTCGAATCAATAAAACACTATATGGCTAGCATTATATATCATTCAATATCAACACATAGCATAATTTTGACGAATCTTGCTTTTTAGCCAAGTATATATTCGACTTAAGAGGACATTCTGATAAGAAGAATCATTCAACCAGCGGGTTGCTGCGGATCCTTTTTGAGTTCTCGAAGCCTATCGGCAAGTATCTTTTCGTAGCCCGAAGCCGAGGGAAAATAGTAGCGTTTTTTAAGATTGAAATATTTCTGGTTGTTGAGGGCCTCCAGCTTCTCAGGGTCCCCTTCCGCGCGTACGTCGTGCGGATAAAGGTAACCTTCCCCATGCCCCATCCGCTTGGCCCCGGGATAATTTTTGTCTCGCAGGTGCGGCGGAACCTCATCGACCTTTCCGGATTTCACATCCTCCATGGCAAGCGAAATCGCCCGGTAACTCGCATTGCTTTTAGGGGCCATCGCCATATAAGTGACCAAGTGCCCGAGTATGATTTGAGCCTCGGGAAGCCCGACAAACTCGATCGCCTGCAGGCCGGCCGAAGCAAGGACCAACGCCTGCGGATCGGCATTGCCGATGTCCTCGCTCGCAAGAATAAGAATCCTGCGCATGATGAAGCGCGCGTCTTCCCCGGCATAAAGCATTTTGGCGAGCCAGTAAACCGCCGCGTCGGGGTCCGACCCACGCATGCTCTTGATGAAGGCGCTTGCGGTATCGTAATGGTAATCCTCATCAGCGTCGTAGTAGACGATCCTGCGCTGGCACGATTCTTCGGCAACCTTCCGATCGAAGAGAATGTGTCCCTCCGGATCGGGCGCGGTCGTCAGGACTCCGACTTCGAGCGCGTTCAATGCCCGCCGTGCATCTCCGACCGCGCATTGGGCCAGGTGCGTGAGCGCTTCCGGAGTCATCCGGACACTCTTCGAACCATAACCGCGGTCACAGTCGGCCAAGGCCCGTTTCATCACCTCGATCAGATCGCAATCCTCGAGCGGCCGGAGCTCGAAGATGATGGAGCGTGACAGAAGCGGGCCGTTGATCGAAAAGGACGGATTATGCGTCGTCGCGCCGATTAAAATGACATGGCCGGCCTCGACGTCGGGCATGAGGACGTCCTGCTGGGCCTTGTTGAAACGATGGATTTCGTCGATAAAAACGATCGTCCGCTTTGTGGTGTGTGTCCTGTGGTAATTCGCCTCGTCGATCGTCTTGCGGATCTCGGCCACGTTGGAGGTCACCGCATTCAGAGACACAAAGCGCGCGCGAGTCTCGAGAGAAATGACCCGGGCCAGGCTGGTCTTGCCGCTCCCCGGGGGGCCGTAAAAAATCATGGAGGTCCATCGCTGGGTCTGGATCGTGCGCCTCAGAAGTTTCCCTTCGCCGAGAATATGCTTCTGGCCCACGACTTCTTCCAATGTCTTCGGGCGCATGCGGACGGCAAGCGGAGCATCCTGACCGGCGGACTCGGCGCCTTCCTGCGAAGGAGAGACGAAGAGATCCATGCCTTCTTCAGATTTATTTTTCGCGGCCATCATGCCCCTTTCCGTTCCCGGTCCCAAACGCCTCCGAAACCGCCGCCGGAGGAAGACCGATATCCACCACGCAGATTCGTCCGGCGTACTCGGGTCCGCTTCCCACGAAAAGTCCCGTTTTGGGGACTCCAAGAGTGGCGGTCACGGTGGCCTTGACGGCACAGCCGAGAACCTCTCCCGAGTCGGAATGCAGCCCCGAAGGCATGTCGGCCGCCACCACGAATTTCCCGGAAGCATTCATGATTTCGACGGCGCTCCGGCAAATTCCGCCGAGTTCCCTCTCGAGCCCGGTTCCGAACAAGGCATCCACCAGGATGTCCGCACCGGCTGCCGCGGCTTTCAGGATCTCCGGCGGCGTCTTTTCATCCACGACACTACAGGGCACCTTCATACAGCCGAGAATCGCGTAGTTGACGGCCGGGTCGGGTTTGAGCAAGCGGGGGTCGGCAAGCAAGAGGACAGAAACGGTGAATCCACGGTTTGCCAGATGGCGAGCAACGACAAAACCGTCACCTCCGTTATTGCCCTTACCCGCAAAAACCGTCACCCGTCCCGCGCGATGCGTCTCGAGGATATGCTCCGCGATCCCGCGGCCGGCGTTCTCCATCAGAATCAAGCCCGGAATGCCATAGCCTTCGATCGCTTTCCGGTCGATGGCCTGCATTTGGGCAGCGGTCACGGTTTTCATGCGAAGATCATACCTTTTTCGGCTTTGAAAGGGGATAAGAAAATCTCAGCGTTCCTCGAGAGACCCCACGAACGTATCGTGGACCAATTGCTCGATTTTGACGCGTTGAAATGAGCCGATCAGGGCCGCTTCGCCAGGAAAGAGAACCCTCTTCTCCGCATGCGACCGCCCCACCAAGCGGGCACTGCCCTTCGTGCTAAATCCCTCGACAAACACTTCCAGCGCTTGACCTACGAAAGGTTTGCTGATCTCGCGGCTAATCCGCCGCTGAATGTCGAGGAGCCCCGCATTGCGCCGTTCCTTCAGGGGCAACGGCACATCGTCCGTGAATTTAGAGGCCGGCGTTCCGGGACGCACCGAGTATTTATAGATGTAGGCGCCGTCAAAACGGATTTCTTCCAGGGCGCGGGCCGTCGCTTCGTGGTCCTCCTCCCTTTCGCCGGGGAATCCGGCAATGATGTCGGTCGTCATCGAAATTCCGGGCACAAGGCGTCGCAGCCAGTCGACTTTCTCCCTGAATTCGGCGAACGTATGCAGGCGCTTCATCCTTTTCAGGACCCGGTCCGATCCGGACTGGAGCGGGAGATGAAACCGGCGCGAGACCTTCGGATTTCTCGCGATCGCCTCGAAAAGCTCGCGAGTCGCGTCCTGGGGGTGCGAGGTCGTAAAGGAAACACGCGCGAGACCGCCGACCCCGCAAAGCATCTCCAAAAGCTGCGGAAAGCCGGGATAGCTGTTCACGTTCTGCCCCAAGAGAGTGACCCAACGAATCCCTTCGGCCGCAAGCCGCTCGGCTTCCCGGCAGACTTCGCGCACCGGAATCGAAACTTCAGGTCCCCGCGTCTTCGGCACAATGCAAAAGGTACAAACCTTGTTACATCCCGTCATGATCGGAAGCCACGCGTGAAACCCGCCCCGGCGAACGATCCGATCAGAGTATTCGATCGAAATGCCCTCCTGGCGGATCCTCGCCACCTGGACGCGCCGCGCCCTCACCTCCTCAATCAGCTTGGGAAGGTCCTTGAGGTTGCGCGTTCCCACCATAAAATCCAGCTGAGGGAAGCGTTCGAAGAGCGCCTCCCGGTGCTCCTCCACCATGCACCCCATGAGCCCGACGATCAGATCGGGCTGGGACCTCTTGGCCTTGCCGAGCATCCCCAGCCTCCCATAGATGCGGTCCTCCGCATGTTCCCTGACGGAACAGGTGTTCATTAAAATGACGTCCGCCTTTCCGACGATTTTGCCGATGTGATCGACCGCCCCCTTGGATTCGGTCTTGGAATCCTCGGCCCCCGTGCGGATCACCTGATAGCCGCTTTTCTCGAGGATCCCCTCGGCAGCTTCGGAATCATAAAAATTCATGGCGCAGCCAAAAGTCTTGAGTAACACCTTCGGCCGTTTGGCCTCATCCTTTTTCATGACCCGCACCTCACTCGATGCCCATCGTCGTTTCTCATACTTCTTTTACTCCCGTCAGGTAAGAAAGCACGCTCTCCATAAGGTGGTTCGTTTTTGCGTAAGTGGCAGAATCCTCGGCGCGAATCTCAGATTCGGTTTGGAGATACGGACCGGGCACTAATTCGCCGCGGCAGTGATCTAAAATCGCCCCGACGCTCTCCGGGGTTTCTTCGAGATGAAACTGCAAGCCGATCACCCTCCGTCCGAGCTGAAACGCCTGATGGGGACACACCGGGCTTTTGGCCAGACAAACCGCGCCCGTGGGAAGATCAAATGTCTCTCCGTGCCATTGAAAAACAGTGGTCTTTTCCGGGAATTGAAATGTCCCGGACGGACTCGGCATCGCCTCGACTGGGAACCATCCGATTTCTTTTTGCGCAGCCGGGTAAACACGCGCCCCCAAAGCGCTTGCGATCAATTGAGCTCCAAGACAAACCCCCAGAACAGGGATACCCTCCTTCACCGCCCGGCGAATAAACTCTTTTTCAGCGCGAAGCCAGGGCAAACTCGCTTCGTCGTTAGCGCTCATCGGTCCGCCCATCATCACAATCATATCAAGGCCCGTCATCCGCGGGAGAGTCGAATCCCGGAAGAAGCGGGTGTAGCTCAAATCGGCTCCGAACCTTTTGAAGAATGAGTCCATACTGCCAATGTCTTCAAATGGCACATGTTGCAAAATGTGTATTTTCATTCACTTCCTCTGGTTGGAGGGCTCCTCGGCGGACGCCTCCAGCCAATCATGGGTCTTCCGGCTGATTTGATCTCTGACGCCCCTTGTCCTTTCAAGTTTTTCCGCATCGGAGCCCTGAAACCTCGAGGGATCCTCGAAACTCCAATGGATACGCTTTCCGCCGCCCGGGAATACCGGACAGCTGCCCGATTGGGATTCGTCGCAGACGGTAAAAACATAATCGTACCGCCTGCCTTGCCTGAAAAGATCGAAAACGCTCTTGGTCTTGTTGTGCGAGATATCGATCCCGACTTCCTTCATCGCCTCGATGACGACTGGATTGAGCTTGCCCGGTTCGAGACCGGCGCTTTCGACCTCAAACCGGTCTCCTCCGTATTTTTTGAGAAAGGCCTCAGCCATCTGGCTCCGCGCAGAATTATGGATGCACACAAACAAGACTTTTTTCTTATCCATTGAAATATCGCCTCCTGAAATAGAGTGACACATTGACCAGACCGATCAACACAGGCACCTCCACCAGCGGGCCGATCACGGCGGCGAAGGCGGCCCCGGAGTTGATCCCGAAGACTGCGACGGCCACAGCGATGGCCAGCTCAAAGTTGTTGCTGGCCGCCGTAAACGACAGCGTCGCGGTCTTGCCGTATCCGGCCCGGAACCTATGCCCCATATAAAACGAGACGAGAAACATGACCACGAAATAGATCAAAAGCGGAATGGCGATCCGGACCACATCCATCGGAATCTTGACGATAGACTCCCCTTTGAGCGAAAACATCACGAGGATCGTAAACAGCAGAGCGACGAGGGTCATCGGACTGATCGCGGGAATGAACCGGCTTTGATACCACTCCTTGCTTTTTAGGCGGATAAGCGTAAACCGCGTGAGGATCCCTCCCAAAAAGGGAACTCCGAGGTAAATAAAAACACTTTTGGCAATTTGACCGATGGTGACATCCACCACGACACCCTTGAGGCCAAACCACCCCGGCAAGATCGTGATAAAGACCCACGCATACAGAGAAAAGAATAAGACCTGAAAAATGGAGTTGAACGCCACCAGGCCTGCGCAGTATTCGGGATCCCCCTCGGCGAGTTCATTCCACACAAGGACCATCGCAATACAGCGGGCAAGCCCGATCATGATCAGCCCCACCATATACTCCGGATAGCCTCGCAAGAACACAATCGCCAAAAAGAACATGAGGACCGGCCCAATCACCCAGTTCTGGAGGAGCGAAAGCCCGAGAATGCGGGTATTTTTGAAAACGTCGCCGAGCTCTTCATACTTCACTTTGGCGAGAGGAGGATACATCATGAGGATCAAACCGATCGCGATCGGAATATTCGTCGTGCCAACCTGAAACCGGTTCCAAAATTCCACTACGCCAGGGATCAAGTATCCGGCCCCAACGCCGACCGCCATGGCTAAAAAGATCCACACCGTCAGGAAGCGGTCTAAGAAAGACAATTGCTTCCCGGAACATCCGCTCATGAATTTCCTCCCTGGAGCCAATAGCCCCAAAAGTAATAAAGCCCGGCCAAAAGGAAGACCGCGCCCGTGATTTTGCGCGTATACCGCTCGATCCTTGTCACCTGATGGAACCAGTGGCTCAACGATTTGACCCCGATGGCAATCGCGACCGCGAAGGCCAGCACCGGCAACCCCGTGCCGATGCCGTAGACGAACGGCAACAGAGAACCCGCCGGATGGTTCAAGGCCAAAGGGATGAGACTGCCAAAGAAGAGGGCTGCCGAAACGGGGCAGAAGGCCAGCGCAAAAATCAAACCGAGGAGGAAGGCTCCCGGCGCCCCGGCTTGGGCGATTTTTCCGTGGTGATCGTGCGACAGCTCGATCCCGGGCAACCGGAAAGTGAGGACCTCCAGGAGCACCAGTCCCGTCAGAACCAAAACCGGACCCAGCGCCTTCCCCATCCACTTCTGGAGAAACATCGCAATCTGGGGAACACTCGCCAAAGAATCAATGACGACCCAGCCAATGAGGGAGTAGGCGGCCATTCTCCCCAACGTGTACGCCGCGCCCGAAATAAAAACGGCCCCTGGATGCGCGATCTTTTTTGAAAGATAAGAAACCGCCGCAATGTTCGAGGCCAAAGGGCAGGGGCTGATCGAAGTCAGTATGCCGAGCCAAAGCGCTGAGAGCCATCCTACCCAAACCGAGTTCATGACGCGACCTTCATAAAAGCGCCGAGTTCATCCCGCACATAATTTTGATACCGCTCCTTGTCGCGGACATATTCCCAGATCTTATCGAGGTTTTTGCTCCGGACTTCACTGCCGTTTCCCGCCATCGACAGAATAAGCGTTTTGGTGTAGAGCTGGTAATCCTTCACGAAATGCTCATTGCCCGCAGTTTCGACATTGACGGATTGAAACACAAGCTTTCCCGAATCCAACTCGCTTTTAAAATCCTTTTCGATCGCCTCCTTGGCGTACTGCTCCATCTTGTTGCAGGTTGGACACCGGAAGGTCCCGTGAAAATAGTAGGCGGTCACCGCACCGCCCGAGGAAGTTTCTTCAGCCGGAGCCGGCGGGGTCCCAAAAGAGAAACAAATCGCCAACGCGAGCGCCGACCGCACAAAGACAGCACCCATCGGTTTCATCGTGAGAGGCCCCCTATCTGACCAAGAACTTTTTGATCTCATCTTTATGGAGCAATTTGCCGGAGGAAACGACTTTGCCGTCCACCGCAAGCGCGGGCGTCATCAGAACGCCATACTCGGTGATCTTGTCGATGTCGGTCACCTTGCCGATCTCGACCTGAAGGTTCAGCTCCTTGACCGCGGCCTCTGCATTCGCGGTCAGCTGCTTACACTTTGAACATCCGGTCCCAAGAATTTCGATTTTCATTTCTGCGCTCCCCCCGCTTCTTTTTTTTGGGCTGAGACCTTGATGCTCACGACGGCATCCGCGGCGCTTTCAAGCCCCTCAAACATAGCGTCCACGGGATAGCTCGACTCACCGACCACGGAAATATCCACAAACCCGGCCATGCTCATGAGCTTCAGATATTCACTCTTGTGAATCGCTCCGGCAATGCACCCCACATACGCCTCAATGGATTTTCGGATATTTTTCGGAAGGTCTTGGGTCAGCACAAGGTCTGAGACCATCAGCCTGCCGCCCGGCTTAAGAACCCTCAGCGCTTCCTTGAAAACACTCGCTTTGTCCGGAGAAAGATTAATGACACAGTTGGAAAGAATCACATCGACGGATTGATCTTCGACGGGAAGCTTTTCAATTTCTCCCATACGGAATTCGACGTTCCCGAATCCGCCCTTTTCAGCGTTCGTCCTCGCTTTTTCCAACATCTCCGGGGTCATATCGACCCCGATGACATGCCCGGTTTTACCGACCCTCTGAGCCGCAAGGAACGCGTCAAACCCGGCGCCGCTTCCCAGATCAAGCACCGTATCCCCTTCTTTGAGCGACGCAAGCGCAACGGGATTCCCGCAGCCAAGGCCTAGGTTTGCTCCCTTTGGGACCGAATCGATTTCGGCCTCTGAATATCCGACATGACGGCTAAGCTCTTCCGCCAGCCCCGGGGAGGCACAACAACGGCTTGAGGAACAACCTCTTTTGCTCTGGGAGGCGATTTCCCCATAGCGCTCTTTCACCTGTTTCTTCATTTCATTCGCTTTTACCATGTGTCTCATCTCCTTAGTTCATCACCGCGCCGAAAATCATGCCCGCAATCGTCGACAAAACAATCACCAAGGCAACGTAGATAATGGTTTTTTTCACCCCCATAATGCTCCCGAGCACGAGCATGCTGGGCAAACTCAGGGCCGGCCCGGCCAAAAGAAGCGCAAGGGCGGGACCCTGCCCCATTCCGGAGCCGATCAACCCCTGCAGAATCGGCACTTCCGTCAGCGTAGCAAAATACATGAAAGCCCCAACAAGCGAGGAAAAGAAATTCGCCCAAAGAGAGTTTCCGCCGACAAGAGCAACGACGAACCGCGACGGAATAACACCCTCGTGTCCGACCCGGCCCAAAAGGAATCCGGAAATCAGAACACCCCCCAAGAGCCATGGAAGGATCTGCAACGCGAATTCCCATGTGACGAGAGTCCACTCTTTGAGCTCATCCTTTTTGAACCACTTGCATAGCATCGCCGCCAGGCCGGCGAGAGAAAAACCGGCAATCCACCACTTTGACTGATAGATGAAAAACCACACCCCATGATCGCCTTCAAGCGGTTTGCCCCAGTTGGCAAAGACAAGAAAAGCCACCATGGAGGCAAAATAGAGAACGTCCTTTCCCAGGGAGCGGGTTTCATGAATCTGGCCGGCATTAAAATCACCGTTGGCATGACGCTGCCGTTCCTCCCTGAGGAAGAAAAGATGCATCAATAAACCGATCACGACGCTGAAGACGACGGCGCCTATCGCTCTTGCTAACCCTAGCCGCCACCCGAGGATACGAGCGGTCAGAATGATGGCCAAAACATTAATGGCGGGACCCGAATAAAGAAACGCGATCGCGGGGCCAAGACCGGCGCCTCGCTTATAAATGCCGGAAAAAAGCGGAAGCACCGTGCAGGAGCAAACCGCAAGAATGGTCCCGGACACGGACGCGACGCTATAGGATAGGAACTTATTGGCTTTGGCCCCGAAATACTTCATGACGGACGCCTGACTGACAAATACGGAAATGGCACCCGCGATAAAAAATGCCGGGACGAGGCAAAGGATCACGTGTTCCCTGGCATACCACTTGACCAACGCCAGGGCCTCATAAACGGCACTCGTGAAACGCGAATGTTCGACCGGCAGATAAAAGCATGCCAGAAATCCCGCCAACACATAAAGAAACTTCAGCCATCCCTTCATTTCGCACGTCCTCTAATGACCTGACAGCATCCTTGTTCGATTTTGATTGCCTTGAGATTCACCAGCGCATCGGTGACCTTTTTGTGCGCCGAAGACAAGATCCGGGAAATGGTGGATTGGTGGATCCGCATCTGCTTCGCCATGGCGCCTTGATCGCAGCATTCAAGGTGCGCAAGCCTAAGGGCCTCGAATTCGTCCATCGTCAAGGTGACTCCGTCAAGCTTTCTCACGGGTTTGCACTTCGGTCGGAAGCACCTTTCGCCCGGGTCGCAGGTCACCCATCTCGTCTTCTTAGGTCTCACGGCATTCCCCCTGGTTATGCATACCTATGCATTATACCCATCGTTCATTTTCCGGCAAGTTTTCTTTAGTGGACCGCTTGGCATGGTTTCGGAGGGGTCTTGGCCCTAAGCTCAATTTTGAAATTACTCGTATCGCAGGGCTTCGATCGGGTCAAGCTCGGCGGCCTGACGAGCAGGCGCCAAGCCGAACACGACGCCCACCGCAGCCGAGAAGATGAAAGCCACCAGCAGCGAGACGAGGTCGATGACCATTTTCCATTGCGCAAAATAGGCAATGCCTGCGGAAATCACGACCGCCAGAATGATCCCGGCCATGCCCCCCAAGAAGGTAATGACCACCGCTTCGACCAAAAACTGCAGGAGGATATCAAACGGCGTGGCACCGACCGCCTTGCGCAGCCCGATTTCACGCGTTCGTTCTTTCACCGAGACCAGCATGATATTCATGATCCCGATGCCGCCAACCACCAGGGAAATGGCCGCTACGGCCCCGAGAAGGACGGAAAAGGTTTTGGTCGTACTGGAAAGGGCCTCCTGAATCTCGGTGTAATTACGGACATTGAAACTGTCGTATCGCTCCGGAGTGAGGCGGTGGCGCCGGATGATGAGATTTCGGATCGACTCCTCGGCATCCTTCATTTGCCCGACGGTCGCAACCTCGACATCCATCTGGTCCAGATAATCCTTCCCAAGGAGCCGGCTCATGGCCGTCATCAAAGGCACCACGACCACGTCGTCCTGATCGTGCCAGGTGCTGCCTCCTAGGGAAGGCAGGAGCCCGATGACCTGGAAATAGATCCGGTTCAGCTTGATCGTTTTTCCGATCGCATTTTCTTCGCCGAAAAGTTCGCGGGCCACCGTCTCTCCGAGAAGCACGACCCGCCGGCGGGCACGGTTTTCATCTTCCGTAAAAAAACGCCCCATGGCGGGCTCTTGGTTTTTCATCGGCGCATACTCGGGCGTCGTTCCGATCACTCGCGTGCTCCAGTTCTTATTGCCGTAAACCGCCTGGGCTCCCCCCTGGACCTGCGGCGCGGCCCTCACGATCCCGGGGACCGTCTCGCAGATAGCCGCCACATCGTCCAGAGTAAAACGCGTCGTGGCTCCGGCTTCCGAAGACACCCCGTGGACTTTGACGGACCCGGAGCGAATCCCGATCAGGTTAGAGCCCATGCGCGACAACTGTTCGGTGATCGACTCGCGGGCCCCCCGGCCCAACGCAAGCATCGTAATCACGCAGGCAACACCGATCAGAACTCCGAGCATGGAAAGACACGACCGCAATTTGTTCGAAGCGATCATCCGGAAGGCCTGAAAAAAATGTTCGCGAAATTCCCTAAAACTGTATTTTTTGCGCCGCAGGCGCTCCGCGGCGAACCGGACCTCCTGGGGAAACGAGCCGGGCGCTGTTTTCGACCGCCGCTCCTCGAGGACAATTTGACCGTCCTGCATGCGGATGATCCTCTGCGCGGCCGCGGCAACATGCTCGTCGTGGGTCACGAGAATCACGGTCATCCCCCCCTGATGGAGCTCCTGCAGAATGTCCATGACCTCGCGGCCCGAACGGGAGTCGAGGTTGCCGGTGGGTTCGTCGGCAAAGAGAACGAAGGGATGATTCACAAGCGCCCGAGCAATCGCGACGCGTTGCTGCTGTCCCCCGGAGAGTTCACTGGGCTTGTGCCTCATGCGATCGCCGAGGCCGACGCGTTTGAGGAAACCGACCGGCCGCCGGAGTCTGCGCACCGGGTCGTCGGAATAAAGCAGCGGCAACAAGACGTTTTCGATCGCCGTCGACCTGGCCATGAGGTTGAACTGCTGGAAAACAAATCCGATGATGCGATTCCTGAGGTAGGCGCGTTCCTCCTCGCCCAGGCCCGTCATTTCCTTCCCGAGGAGGCGGATCGTCCCGCTGTCGGGCGAATCCAGGAAGCCGAGGACATGCATCAGCGTCGATTTCCCCGAACCCGAAGGCCCCATAACAGCGACAAATTCCCCCTGCTCGACGCGCAGCGTCACTCCCTGCAAGGCCTTAATTTCTGCGCCGCCGAGGCGATAGGTCTTGCAGAGGTTTTCGCCTTCGAGGACGGTCATGTCTTGCCTTTGGAATCCTTTTTCTGCGAACCGAATGCGGAAAACGGCGTCACGCTCGTACTTTGCTTTTTTCGGACGATCTGGATCACGGCGCCTTCCGTCAATCCCTCCTTGACCTCGGTCATCTTGGAGTCCGACTCCCCGGTTTTGACGGCCACCGGCTTCAGCTTGCCGCCAAATTCTTTGACGTATACCGCGAAACGGCCTCCGGCGGGAGGTTTGACTGCACCTTTCGGCCATTCCGAAACCGCTTCCGATGGAATCAGCAAAACATCTTTCAGTTCCGAAACGATGAAAGTCACGTTGGCCGTCATACCGCTTCGGAAGCTCTCCGGAATTTCCCCGGGGAGCACATCCACTTTGTAGACATTGACGCTGTTGATCAGCTGACTCTCGTAGCTGAGGTGGTCGACTTTCGCGGGAATCGGCTTGTCCGGATAGGCATCCAGCCGGATCTCGGCCGCCTGCCCGTTTTTGATCAGGGACAGGTCCGTCTCGTCGACCAAGGCTTCCACGATCAGCCGGTCGGCAATGACCACCACGGGATCCGCGGAGGTGACCGTCTGACCGGGTTCAACGGAACGCACGATGAGCGTTCCGTCGAGCGGAGAAATCAGCGGCGCCGCCTTATAGGCATCCTGCCAATATTGAAATTCCTTTTCTCCTTTTACGGTGGCGGCGTCCAGAAGCGTGGCCCGATCCGTGGAACTCATCCACGCAAGGATCTGTCCCTTATGGACGGCGTCCCCCTCCGCAACCAAGACCTCCTCGACTCGCCCGGGGATCGGCGGCTTAATCTCAACGCGGTTGTAGGGCTTGACTTCTCCGGTCGTCGTCACCTTGACGGTCAGGTCGCCCTTTTTGACGACCGCGGGTCCCACGATCTGCCAGTCGCTTTTCGGCCGGCTGCACCCCGACACCGTTTTGAACGCCAAGAACACGGCCAACGCCAGAATCCCCCACCGGAGACCTCGCGGTATTTTATGAAATTTCATTCAGGGCATCCTCCAAAGTCTTTCCCATCGTTTGCTCCCACTTCGCTTTCATCACCAGAACGTTCGAAAGGCCCTCGACGTAGTTTCTCTCGGAATCGGCGTACTCCTGCTCCGCGATATCGAAATCCTGGAAGCTCGCCAGCCCGCTCGTGTATTGGGCCCGCACGATCTCGGCGCGCTTGCGCGAGGACTCGAGGAATTTCCGGCGAACTTCCACATTTTCGGCCGCATCGGAATAGAGGGCCCAAGCCTCTGCAAGCTGGGCGATTTTTTCGTCGCGCGCACTTTCGGCAGCCTCACGGGCCGCGTCATAATCGGCTTTGGCCTTGGCAATCCCCTCGACGTTTTTGCCCCCGTTAAAAAAAGGGACCGACATTTTGAGCGCCAGCATTCCCTCATTGCCCAGGTCCGCAGCGCGCGTTCCCGTATTGCCGTACTGGGCGTTGCCCTCCACCTGCGGCCACACCGAAGACTGAGCCGTGACAATCTCAGCCTTCGCGGCCTCTGCCGTCTTGAGAAGCTGTTCGACGCCGGGTGCGTCTTCGGAAAGCCTCGCATAATCCGGCGAAGCAGGCGCCGCTTCAGGCATCACCTTCTCCATCTCCTCGACGACTCGGATGGAAACTTCGAATGAGCCGCCGCTTTCCCGCGCAAGCCGCAGGGCCTGGCTTTCCTGGCGCCGTTTCGAGGAGTCGACGTCGAAAAAGGCCTGGCTTGAAATCGCCTCGGCTCTGAGCGCAGACCCGACGTTCTCGCGACCGGCATCATAGCGCAGCCTCACCAGTTCCGCATTATCCTTGCGGCGCCCGGCGATCCTTTCATAGACTTCCACGAGCCTTGCAAGACGCATCAAATCGACATAGGACGCCCGCAGCCGGTAGCGTACGTCCGCGCTCGTCGCCAGGTACGAGAGCTCGGAGGCCTCCAAAACTTTACGGGCCTTGAGCCAGCTGCCGGTCGTGCCGAAGCCGTTAAAAATAGGTTGGGTCGCCGAAACCCCCAGCGAAAGCGATTCCCGCGTCTTGTCGGAACCGCCTGTCCCGGATGACGACGAAGTCCCGCCCGAAGAGCCGCCTCCATTTCGCGAAACCCCTCGCTCGAGATTGCCGTCGACGGAAGGCAGATAATCGCCGAAAGCGATGTCGCGGCTGCGCCGGCTCGAAGTCACGAGGGCTCGCGCGTTTTGCAAATCCGGATTTTGCATAAGCGCCTGACGGACCAATCCTCCCCATACGACATCGACGGGCTCGGAAGAGCGCGTCACCTTGGCCTCCGGCAAACGGACCGTCAAACATCCGGCCAACCCCAGAAAAACCACGGCTAAAATTCCGTACGGAAATTTCATGTTTGTTCTCACCGTTTCAGAGCTATCGCGCGTAGAGCCGCTTAGGAACTACCCTGCTTATCGGACTTTTTACTCAGGAAATCCTGGACCAGCTGAACCCCGGCTTGACCGAGGACATTATTCAGGCTCCCCGAAGAAGGGGCCTGGGCACCGTAACCTTCGGAAGCTTCCTGATCGGGATAAGCCGCGTCAGGCACCCCGGAGGGCGACACATGACGGCGCCGATGTCCCGTCCAGGGAGTACTTCCCGTCATGGAATCACCCGAACCGGCAGGATACTGAGGCCCTCTCATTCCCTGAGGACTCGAGGAGGGATAAGAACCTGCCGCGTTCTGGGCCATTCCGGCCGGCCCACCGTAACCCTGCGCCGTCGAAGGAGAGGATACGCTGGCCGTCTGGGCCAAAGCGTCAGGGTAACGCGACGCGACTCCCTCGGCCGAGGAAACAGCCGGAAGGGCTTGAACCGGCTCCGACAACGGCGCGAGATCCACATTGATGGTCGCGGCCAGTCCTTTTTCCACCTTGACCGTCTTGGTTTCAACCTGATGGAGCGGCGAGGTGAATTTGACCTGATAATTCCCCGTCTTTAGCGTTGCAATGTTGAACTTCCCTTCGCGATCCGTAATGGCGGTATTGACGAGGGTCCCATCGGGCAAGGAAATTTCGACCGAAGAAAGAAGCAACGGTCTGGCAAGCCTTTCGTCCCGGACGATGCCCTGCAGGCTACCATAGGTTTGCGTGGGAAAAAAATTGTTCTTCAATGTGTAAACGCCTCCGACAATCGAAATCAGACCGGCAAGCATGGCCACCAGCAAATTGGCGGCGTGAAGCCCCGTCCCGGGACCTTTCGGATTCGCAGGATCGCCCATAATACCCCCATTGGTATAAAGACGTATTTTATCAGAAAAAAGTGTCGGAATAAAAATATCTGGCAGCCGGGATTGACACTTTCCTGGGATTTTGCCAAAATGAACCTGTTACCGCAACCGGAAGGACTCTCATGAGCAAAGCAAATGGCATCAAACAGTTCCTTCGAACCCATTACCTCCATTTTAACGCCGCGTCCGTCGTCGACGCTGCCGAGGGTTATGTCCGCCATTTGAAAAAGGGTGGCAAGATGCTCGTGGCCATGGCCGGCGCCATGAGCACGGGCGAGATCGGGCTCAGCCTCGCCGAAATGATCCGGCAAGGCAAGGTCGACGCCGTCAGCACCACCGGGGCCAATCTCGAGGAAGACATTTTCAATCTGGTTGCCCACCGCCACTACAAGCGCATCCCCGGCTACCGGACCCTGAGCGCCGCCGACGAGACGGCCCTTTACCGCCGCCAGCTCAACCGCGTGACCGACACTTGTATCCCCGAAGAAGAAGCCATGCGCCGAATCGAGCATCTCGTGCTCGGGCTCTGGCAAAAGGCGGAGCGGGAGGGGCAAAGCTACTTCCCCTACCAGTTCATGTACCAATTGGTCCGCTCCGGGAAGCTCGACAAGTATCACCAGATTGATCCCGCCCATTCCTGGGTCGTGGCCGCTTGCAAGAGAAACATCCCAATCTACACCCCGGGTTGGGAAGACTCCACGCTCGGCAATATTTTTGTCTCGAATATCCGCAAAGGAAACCTGAAATCAACGGCGGCTGTGCGCTGCGGACTCTCCCAGATGGATAACCTGATCGACTGGTATCTCGGGCAAACGAGGAAGACCTCGTTGGGGTTCTTTCAAATCGGCGGCGGGATTGCGGGCGATTTTGCGATTTGCGTCGTGCCCTTGATCGAGCAGGATTTGCGCAAGAAATGCCGGAAGTGGGGCTATTTCGCGCAAATCAGCGACAGCACGACCTCCTACGGCTCTTACAGCGGCGCGCATCCAAACGAGAAAATTACCTGGGGCAAGCTCGACGCGAAAACTCCGAAGTTCATCATCGAGTCAGATGCCTCGATCGTCGCTCCGCTCATCTTCCAGTACGTCCTCGAATCCTAACCGAATTTAACGAAGATCGCTGACCGGGACGGAGCGAAAGTAGTGCTCCCGGTAATAGCGGAGTTCCTCGATCGATTCGCGGATGTCGTCGAGGGCACGGTGGGCCGTTTTCTTCTTGGGGAGGTTTTTGTCCTTCGGATACCACAGCTGGATCAGGGCTTTGATCGTACTCACGTCGATATGGCGGTAGTGCAAAAAGCGGTCCAGACGCGGCATGTACCGGTGGATGAATTTACGGTCGTGATGGACGGCGTTGCCGCACAAAAGGGCCTTTTGCGGCACGCAATATTCGGTAATGAACGCCAAGGTCAGTTTTTCGGCCTTGCGTACCGTCATCGTGGAAGCCTTGGCCGCCTCGATCAACCCCGACTTCGCGTGATGCTTCTGGTTCCACTCGTCCATCGCTTTGAGAAGCTTCGGAGGCTGGTGGATCACGAGGTTCGGGCCGTTCGAGAGAACCTTGAGGTGGGCATCGGTGACGATCGTAGCCATCTCGAGGATCCCCTCTTTTTCTGGATCCAGGCCCGTCATCTCCATATCGATCCACACGAGATGGGATTTGTGCTTAAGCTGTGTCATGGTCCGCGCCTTTCTTGCTCCGGCTCCGCCGGAACCCTTCGGCGATCACCGTCACGCCGATGACAAAAAACGAGAGAAAGCCCAGCATCCCCAAAAAGGGATCCTTTGTCAGGCCTGCAAAAAATCCAAGCCCGATCAAGACAAGCCCCGGTAAAAGGGAACGTATCCAGGGTGATTTCAGCAAGGCGATCCTGCGTAGTTTAACGGGAATCCGTCATCCGTGACAACAAAAAAGCCACCGACAGAGTCGATGGCTTTTGTGCATCCCGGATAACAGCCTACTTCTTTTCTTTGTAAATGACGTGCTTACGAAGCGTCGGATCGAACTTCTTGCGTTCCAGACGGTCGGGGCATTTCTTCTTATTCTTGCGCGTCATGTAAAAATGAGAGCTTTCAGTGCTCTTCATCGTAATGATCTCACCGGCCATGGTCTATCTCCTTTAACAGGTATTAATGCAAAACGAGCTTGAGGTTACTAGAGGCTCCCCTTTTAGTCAAGTGAAAACCCATAAACCACCCTATCCCACTTTTAGAGGTTGCGCAGCCGAACTTCGAAGTCGAATCCCCTAAGAGTGGGACAGCAAGTCCTCATACCCTACCCGGAACGAGGGATAGCGGAAAACATAGCCCAAGTCCTTGAGCTTCGTGTTGCGGCATTGTTTACCAGTCTCCGTGCCGCTTGTCAGAACCCCTTCCCGAAGGGCAAGTTGCATGCGCCCGGCCAGCCACCTGTAAACCTCGGATTTAAGGGTCGGCTCATGGTCAACTCCGAGGTAGACCCGGCCCGCCACGGCCCGATTGAAAATCAACCGCATGGCCCCCACAACATCATCGCAGTGAATCATGTTCATGTACCGGTCCGGTCCGGGTTGGGGCCAGGCACCATCCCGTAAAGGATCGATCCTGTTTCGGCCGGGTCCATAGAGACCGGTCAAACGGAAGACTACGGCGGGAAGACCCGCGTTCAAGACCGACTCCTCGGCACGGACCATGATTCTCCCTTTTTCGTCTCCGGGAGCCGGCGGCGTCGACTCATCCACCCAGCCGCAGACCTGTTTTCCCCACACCCGGGTACTCGAAATGTAAACCAGGAGTCTTGGAAAGGGCCGGGCCCTGAGGACCTGGAGGACATTCGCAATACCGGCCCCGTAAATGTGTTGGTAGGACGCCTCATCCGGTTCATCGGGAGCGGGACAAAGCACGATGAAATGGGCCGCCGGAAGGGCCTCCCGTAACGTTTCCGGACGCGTCAGGTCGGCAACCAGCGTCTGGACTCCGGCCTTCTCCAACTCGTCCCTGCGCGCCTGCGTGCGCGTGAGCGCGTAGACCTTTTGTTTCTCGTCGGCAAAATGCCGCGCCAATTGGGATCCCAGGTAGCCCGCCCCGACGATCAGGACGGTGTACATAATTCGCAAAACAATTCGAGAAAATGCGGATTGAGCATGACGGTCCCGCAGCGGACGATTTTGATCCCTTGAGCCGCCGCATGGGATTTCATCTCGATGTCCAGGTCGTACAGGATTTCCGCGTTCTCGCACAGGAAACCCAGCGGAACGACGATCGCGCTCTTGCGGCCTTCCGCCGCAAGACGCATGAGGACTGCCGAGGGATCGGGCCCAAGCCAGGTCTGCCCCGAACCACTGCTCCGCGATTGATACATCATCTGCCAGTCCGAGAGGCCGCATTCCGCGGCAATTTTCTCCGCGGACTCCCTCGCGTCCTGTTCATAGCGGGAGGCGCCCGGCATCGCGAGCGGTACTGAATGCACGCTGAAGATCACCGGAAGATCCTGCCAGCCGTGTCCGCTCAAACTCTGCGCGGTCTTCGTGAGGACATCTGCGTTCGCGCGGATGAAAAGCGGATGGGCATGCCAGGGCGATACAAACCGGTAACGAATTTCGGATGCCCCCATCAGCTTCAACACGTCTTCCAGGCGATGGACATAGGACTCAAAGCTTGCGTGGGAGCGATGAGGCGCCAGCACGACGCCAAGGCCTGTGCGATGGTCCGCACGGCGGATCTCCTGCACTGTCTCTTCGATCAGGGGCTCGGAATATTTCATTCCGGTAAAAACCGGCACGGGAGTCCCCCGCTCCGCAAGCCGCGCCTCGAGCGCACGGGCAAACCCCAGAACTTCCGCGCCGTAAGGAGAAACGCCTCCGATCGCTTCATAATGCTTTGCGACCTCCGTCATCCGCTCGGCCGGAATGTGCCTTTCGGCGGCAATGCGTGAAAGAAAAGGAGACACCTCTTCGGGGCGGCTCGCAGAACCGTATCCGAGCAGAAGAATGTGATCGATCAGCGCGCTCATGCCGGAAAGGATTTCGATTTCCGGCGAGCGCTCTCTTCGCGGACAAATTCCATCGCTAGCCTCACATGGGATTCAGGCGTGCCGGGCAGCACGCCGTGCCCCAAATTAAAAATGTGTCCGGGCCGCTCCCCCGCCTCGTCCAGAATCCTCCGGACGTGCAAACGAATCGCGGCCGGAGTTCGCAAAAGAACCGCCGGGTCCAGGTTCCCCTGAACAGCAAAGCGGGGGCCGATGATTTTTCGGGCTTTGGCGAGCCCGATCCGGTGGTCCACGCCGATCACTTGCCCTCCCGCCGCAGAAAAATCCTTCAGGAAAGGTGCCGTCCCTGTCCCGAAATGAATCACCGGCGTCCCGGAAGGAAGTCTGCCGATCAGTCTCTTCATATGAGGGAGAACGTACCGACGGTACTCCGCGCGCGTGAGACACCCGGCCCAGCTGTCGAAAATTTGGAGCGCCCCCGCACCCGCGGACACCTGGTCCTTCAAGAGACCGGTCACTGCCGCCGAAATCTTTTCCATGAGAAGATCCCAGGCTCCGGGGTCCCTGCGCATCAGCGCCCGGGTTCGATCAAAGGACCGGGCCTTTCCTCCCTCGATCATGTAGGAAGCCAATGTGAAAGGGGCGCCTGCAAATCCGATCAGCGGAATCTCCGGCCTCAAACGGGCTCGAACCATGCGCGCCGCCTCCATGACGAACCCGAGACTGCCCCGCGGGCAAGGGCGCAGGCGATCGATGTCCGAAGGTTTGCGCAAGGGGTCCTCGATGAGGGGGCCCTCCCCTTTTTCGTAGCGGACCCCGAAGCCCATCGGTTCCAGGACGAGCAGGATGTCCGAGAACAAAATGGCCGCATCGGCTCCTGTCTGCTCGCAGGCGCGCACGGTGACCTCCGCCGCAAGCTCGCTCGCTTTGCATAACTTGAGAAACGAAACGCGCCGGCGGAGAGCGCGGTAGAAACGCTGGTAGCGTCCGGCCTGCCGCATGAACCACACAGGCGTGTAAGGCACAACCTGCTTTCGGCAGGCGCGCAGAAAAACGGATTCGCGGCGGAGCATTTCTGGGTTCATCCCTGACGGCCTCGTCAAACGTTGGTCCGGATTACGACACTTCTTCTTCGCGATGCACGCCGACCGGCTGGCTCGCGAAGGTAAGGTATTCTAACCGTTTGAGGTTAAAATCGAGAAGATAAAAAGCGACGACAAGAGCCAGAAGGCAGGAGAACAAATATCCGTACCCGTAGAAAGGCATGGGAAGCCAGGTCGTCAGATAGGTCAAAACCAGGTTCGACAGGCAAAAAACAGCAACCGAAAAAAGCGCGACCCCCTTGAAATCAAAATACAGGATGATCAGCAGGACCGCCAAAAACAGGCTGTGCAGAAAAACGCCCACCGCAAGGACCCGGAAGACGGGAACCTGGACAAGCGGAAATTTCAATGCCTCCGCGAACGCAGGGGCATACACCACGGCCGCAAGGGTCAGAACCCCCTGATAGCTGACGAGAATCCCCGCGCCGTTGCGAAGGCTGCCCGCGATCTCGGCCTTGACCTTCTGAATCCTGGAATAGACGGCCCTGCCGAGGATCGCATGGTAAAAGCGTCGGTAGCCGCGGTAAAAATCCGTTTCGACCTGCACGAGAAAAAGACAAAGCGACGGGATCATCGTCAGATACGCCAGAAACGTCGCGGAATCATAAAGGGGCATCAGCCGCAGCAGAGGCGCCACCTGCGTCGCCTGGGGAGAAAGCCAGAAGACGATCTTGTCGATCCAGATCCCCAGCGCATAAAGAAAGCCGGTCGCCATCAGCCTCTTGTTTTTCCACGTAAACGAAAGGAATTGAAAATCAAAAAGGTAGGGCGACCGGAATTCCCGGTAAAGACGCGCGCTCCACAGGACGACGATCAGGAGATGGCCGGCAAGATACCCGAGCAAATACCCGTCCAGGCCGCGCTCATGCCCCAGGACGAGCGACGAACCGATCGCTAGCGCACTCCCCGCCAGATAAGAGGCGGCGATCGTCCGGTAAGCTTTCAGTGCAGAGAGAAAAATCATGCACAGCCAAATCATACTCACCGCGATGTAAACCATGACGGCCAGAATGCCCGTATGCCAATCCCCCTCGCCAAGGGCCACATAGAGTAAGCCTGACGCAAGCTGCATGACGACCAGGACAAGCGCCGCGGCGTTGAAGACAGGCAGCACGGTTTCGCGCTCCCCGAGAAACAACCGGTCAGCAAGGTAGCGGGTCAGCGGAAATTGGAAGAGCCCGACCGCGATGAGAGAAAACGCAAAGATATAAATGATCACGCCCCGGAAGCTCATGACCTCGTAGAGGCTGATATTGTCCGGGGCAAAGTAAGTCAGCGAAAAAAGCGTCAGGATGCTCAGAATCCACGGGCCGGCCGCGATCACCGCCGAATAGAAATACGCCTTAAACGACGCAAAGTAAGTGTCGTTTTCGAGGATCTTCTGCAGGTTGAAGCCTATGCCGGCCATGAGCACACCCCCGCATAACGATTGTAGAGTTCCTCATAGCTGGCGACCATATCGTCCTCCCGGTAATACGCCGCAACCCTGCGTTTGGCGGCCTCCGACATCCGGCGATATTGACTGCGATCCTTGAGAAGGCGGATCACCGCATCGGCCGTGGCTTCGGGATCGCAAACCGGCGTCACGAGACCGCTCGCGCCCAGCAAGCGGTCGTCGGCGGAGCGGCCCTGCAAAAGTTCGGCACAGGAACCGACCTCGGTCGCGACCACAGGAATGCCGTAGACCCCCGCCTCCAGGATCACCAGGGGCTGAGCCTCGCTGATACTCGTGAGGACGATCAAGTCGAGGCGGGGATAACAATCCTTCATCGCAGCCTTTCCGACAAACTTCACGGTGTTCTCGAGCGACTGCATCTTCACAAGCAGCTGGCACTCCTTGAAGTACTCCTCGTCCTCGTCAGTAGGGCCGATAATGTCGATTTCGACCTCCGGAATCTCTTGTGCGATTTTCCGGCAGGCCATGATGAACGTCTTGACGTCCTTGATGGGAACGACCCGTCCGACAAAACCGATCCGCGGTTTCGCCGAGGGTTCGCGTGCCGGCCGCCCGAGCACGTCCGGATCGATCCGGACACCGTTCGGGATGATCCTTGTCTTCGCCGGGTCCGCCCCCTCCTCAATCTGAATTTTCCGGTTAGCCTCATACAGCGTGATGATTTCGTCGGAGCGCTGGTAGGCCAGCAGGCTGCAAAAGGTGAAAAGACTCGTCCACCAATCCTTGAAAAAGTCCCCGCCTTCGAGAACCCGCAAACGGGCGGCCTGGTCGCTGTGGATCCAATCTGCCTTCGCAATCTCGATTTTTCGCTCCCGGGTATAAATGCCGTGCTCGGTCAATAGGTACGGGCGCCCATACCGGATTTTTGCAAGGGCGCCAAGGACGCCTGCATAACCGGTCGAAACAGAGTGATAAACGCGGGCCTCCGGAAGAGGAGCCCTCAAAAGCGAAAAGAGAGGCAGATAAAGGAAACGCCACGTCCAAAAATAATCCAGGAACGAACATTCCCGGTCTTCCGAGCGGTACATCTCCTCAATCACGCACCAGGCCTCACGGGAATGGGCCAAGTCGTAAAGGCTGATCGTCCGGTTGCCGGGATCGGCGACGGTCTTGAGAAGGTCTTCGAAAAGCGAAGTGTCCTGATGCCTCATCCGCCGCAAGAACTCCCGCAGGATTTTGTAATCGCCGGGCCTCCTCTTTTTTGTTTTTTCGGGCTGGACCCGGTAGTCGAAAAGATAGATCTCGCGAAAATCCGTCACGTTGGGAGGAATATCATAGTGGAGTTTGCGCATCTTCGTGCGATGAGCGCCCAGATAGACGATGGAGAAGCGGATATCCCGAAGCTCCCGGACCAACGTGTGGACCCAGCCGGAAACGCCGCCGGCGACGTAGGGATAAGTCCCCTCGAGTAGAAGGCAGACGTCGTTCATGGGGCACCCCGGCCTGAGGTCACGCCGCTTTGGTCCCATTGCCGGTTCAGCAGTTCGTAGATCCCCACGCGAAACTCCTCATCAGCTTCCCAGCCCAGCGCATCACAAAGCAAACGGCGCAGAGGAGCGCCGGTCTCGGAAAATCTTCTGGCGAAACGCAAATATTCGCGCTTGCACGCGGAATCGGCGCGGGGATAATCCTCGATCATAAAGCCGAAGTCAAGCCCCGGATAGGCATGGAGGCCCGTTCGCTGGAGGACTTTCAGAAGCCAGCACCGCTCGACCGGCCCCCGCCCCGCATCCCTCAAGCAGTTCAGAAAAATCACCTTTTCGCTTTTCGCAAGATGCCGGATGAGAAGCAACAGCCGGGTCGCGTCAAAAGGCCGTCCGCGCGTCGGCTCACTGAGATGCTTGCGGACCAAAGCCAGCACACTTTCCACAATCGCGCGGAAATGGGCCTCCGTCTTCACGCTCGCACGGCGGAAAATCTGCCGGACGGCGTGCGCGGCCTCCGGGAAAGAGACCGACACGGACGCCGCAAAACCAAGCTGCCGGGGATCCCGCCCGAGGATTTCGCACAGCGAGCGCACCGCCGCATCACGGACACTTGCTTCCGTGTCCCGAGCGGCAACCGTGAGGAGCTTAAGCACAAGATCGCTTCCGTCAAAGCGCCCTTGAGCCCTCAACGCAAGATAGCGCAAACTGCGGTCGGAATGTCCGCTCAACCGCTCAAGACATGCCCGGACCCCTTCCGGAATCGGCGCAGTTTGAGGGAGATGGGCCACAAGCCCGAGAAACACCGACTTGACGGGAATGGAGACTCTCGGATCGTCGAGACACTGCCTGATTTCGGCCCAATCCCGGGGCCCGGCAATTTTGACATAGGCTTGGGCGGCCGCACAGGCCGTCTTGTCCTGCGACTTCAAGAGACGCAACAAAAACGGAGCGGCCGAACGGCTCCGGATTTCGCCGAGGGCCCCGAGGCCGATGAGTTTCAAACGAAAATCGCGGGTGTTCCCAAAGAGCCGTACAAGCCCCCGGGCCGCATCCGGTGCTTGGTAATATTCTGCCGTCACGCGCACGGCAAGCTCCTGCGAAGCAGGAACGCCCCGGCGAGTCTCCATAAGCAGACATCCGAGAACGTGCTTTGCCTTCACCCGCTTCAGAACCGACTGGGCCATCAGCCGCACGGTGAGCGACGGATCGGCAAGCGCGCAGGCAAACACCGCCCGAAAAAGCCGGCGAGTTTGCATCGCGCGTAGCGCGGAAAGAACGCCCACCTTGACCGTCTCGTCCTCACCCGAGTCGAGAGAACTCGCGACGAAGTGCTCCCAGCGGCGCCCCCGGAGCTTCAGCATCGAAAGATACGCAATCTGCCGAATGATCGGGCGTTCGGACCGGGCAAACTTTTTGAGGACGGAAGGACGGCCCTGTTCGAGAAGGAGTCCGACCGCGGCACGAAAGGCGGTCTCCTGGAGTTCTCCCCTCTCCCGGCTCGCAATCCGAGTCAACGGGGTAATCGCCAAAGGATTTCTCAGGCGCTCGAGGGTCCGCACGACTTCGAGGCGAACCAACGGATCGTCGTGGGTCCCAAGAAGCGCAAGAAGCGGATGCACCGCTTTGGCGACGGGCCACTCGCCGAGCATGCGGGCCGCAAAACGCAGGTCATCCTCGCGCGGCGAGCCCAGAAGCGCGAGCAGCAGCTCCGAACGGGCCCGGTCCTCGACCCTCCCAACGGCATTTCGCGCCTGAATCCTGACGGTTTCGCTGTCATGGGCTAACAGCTCCCCGAACTTTTCAAGCGCCTCCGGCGTTGCCAAAGCAAGGAGGTATTCAATCAACCAGTAGAGACTTTGCGTATCGCCGCGGGCAAGCAACTTCTTCCCGGCAAAATCCATATCCCCGGAGGAGGTTCGCGCGCACAAAGCGCCGAACGCTTCCTGGCGCACAGCCGCAAGCGGGCTCGCCAAGTCCGCGATCAAACGGTCCAGCGGATTCAACGGTTTTTCAGAGTCGTCCAAAATTCGGTCACCCCTTTTTCGGCTTCGGTCAAACCCTCAGGGGAGAGCCCTGAGAAATAGGCTCCGATGTCTTCGAAACGGCCGAGGTTGAAGTACACTTCATTGCGTAAAAACACCATTTCCTTGTCGCCGGGCCAAACCCTTACCGCCCGGTCGAGAAGCCCCCTCACCTTGTCGTATTGCCGCAGTTCGAGCAGGACCCTCGAAAGCTTCAGGGTAGAGTCGGGCTGCTCCGTATAGATGTCGAGAGATGAGCGGAAAGCCTCGGCCGAGCGACCGAGATAATAGGACGCAAGCGAGGGATCGGCGATCCCAATGCCGGCGTACGTCGCATAGAGATCGCCCAACTGGGCATAATCACCGAAGTTTCCACGCCTCTCGCACTCGGCCTTCGCCTGCTGGATCCGGCGGTTCAGCTCGGCCTCGATTTTCAAAAGAGCGCTGGCCGCGTAAAGACGAATTTCCGGGACGCCGTCCCGGAGGGCTTCCTTGAGCAGAGCGACATGCTCCCGGGACATGCTTCGGGACAAAAGAAAGATGGCCTTCGTCTTGGCCTGCGTCTCCTGGCCCCGGATGATGTCGATCATGGGACGGAACCCGATTTCGGTGCGCATGCGCCTCTGCAAATGTGCCGGCGTTTCGCCCTCGTCAATCAGGGCCAGCCGGGAAAGCCATTTTTTGTCTCCAAAAAATTCCTCCTCGCTCGCGGCCGCCACCTGTTTTGCGCCGGAACGTGCCGCAACGAAGAAAATAAGAGCCATCCATGCCCCCAAGCCCGGAAAAAAGGCCGCCATCAAAAGGGCGTACAGAATTTTGCCCCGTATCTGCCGGGACGAGTGCAGACGGACGGCCGAACCCGCATAAGCTGCGGAGAAAAGAAGGACCGCGCCCAAGTGGGCCGACGCCGGAAACGCCATCGGCCGCTCCTGCCAAAACCAGAGAGCGACGAAGACTTCCAGTGCCAGACCTCCTGCCGTCAAAATCAACGCAAAAAACGTCATGACGCGCCCATTCCGCACGCCTTGAGCGCGGGTTCTGCCAACTCCCGCGCGTCCTTCATCCCGCGATTCCACTGGGCGGCACCCCAGGCAAACTCTTGTTTGATCTTTCGCATCTCGGTTCCAAGATCCCCGAGCAAGGCAGCGACCTCACGCTCCGAGCGCAGCGGCGCAACCAGGGCGTAGGTCCCCCCGTAGCGGTAATTAAAAACCGAATCGACCCCGGCGAACAGACGCTTCAGATTCGCCAAAAACGCCTTTTTGAAGATCTCCTGCTGGACGGGGTTCAGGAAACCGAAACCGGACAGCTTCAAGATAGCGACGGTCGGTGCGGCGCCCCCCAAGCGGGCCCGCTCGAATTCACTCGCAAGCACGTTTTCGAAGTGACAATAGGTGTAAACGCCCTCGAGGGGATCGAAAAGGTTGCTGCGGCGCAAGGACTCCATTGTGTCGATGTTCGCGACGGCCCGGGCCGTCCACCGCACCACCATCTCGATCAGCTCGAGATTCGCGCGGTTGAAGGCCAGAAAATCAATTTTTTCGACATTCACCACTCCGACCACGGGCCCGCCCTCGCAGGCCAGAGGAATCATCGCCAAAAATTTGCCGTACTGCGCCTCGTAGCGGGCGGCGTCCTTGCGCCGGATCAAGTCCTGAACCGTCACGGTTTTCGATCCGTCGCAGGCCAGCGACATCACGCTCCCCTCGCAGGGAACCTTCCCTTCAACGGCTTCCGCGGCGTCCCATCCCCGCGACATCTTGAGCACGAAATCGTCTCCCTCCTTGAGATAAATCGACGCCTTCTGGACCTGAAAGTGTTCGGCAAGAATATCGAGGCACCCGCGGTAGACCGCCTCCCGGTTCACCGCCTCGAGCTTTCGAACCTCCTCATAGAGCATCCGGATCGTCGTGCTTTGGTTGACGATTTGAGTCTCCAGAATCAGGCGGGCCTTCTCTGTCGCCTGAAACAGTTCATCGAGGCGCGTGTTTTCCTTTTGACGCTCTTCGCACGTCTCCTCAAGCGCCTTGTGTTTGCGGATCTGCTTTTCGCGGACCCCCCCGAGAAACACCCCAACGGAGAGAAAGGCCAGAGGCAGAAGTAGCCCTCCCTGCTCGGCCATCGCCTCGAGCTCGAGCCGGTGGGGAATGCCTCCGTGCCGAAAGTAAATCACCAGCAGGCACGCGGCCAGCCCCGACATCGAGCCGGCCGTGAAGCCATACTTCGAGGCCGCGAGCAGGACAATGATCCAATACGGATGCAGGGGAACGTAAATAAACCCGATGTCCGAGGGATAAAAAAGGAGGTTGAGTGCATGGGCGACAAAAAACAAGAACAGCATTTCGATCAGCCACTGAATCCTTGCGGCAAACGATCCTATCTTCGTCTTGAGAGTCATGGCAGGCACCGGCGGTTTAGGATAGCGGTTATTTTATGGAACCACTCTTCGGGATCCTTCGTTTTGATCAAAAAATACAGGTCCTGCTCGTAAATCCACTTAAATTCCTCGGCTCGCAGCTCCTCGGGACCGACGATCAGAACAGAAAAAGGAAGGGCCCCCGCGGCGAAGGCTTTGCGGACCTGCGGGAAGAGCCGCCTGGCCCCGGCCGGCCGGCACCAGAGATCGCAAACCAGAAGATCATAGCCTCCCTTTTCAAGCTTCGCGACGAGACCTTCAGAGTCCGTCTCGAGATCAATCACGAAGCCGTAGGCGCGCATCGCCTCCGACGTCACGGCGGCCATCTCCCTGTCACGATCGAGGTAAAGGATCTTCGGCGTCAGAAAAAGATTTCTCCCTTGGTGGTCATGATTTGGGTGTCCCCCGGGCCGGCGGTTCCGCTGTCGCCCTTGTCGTACTCGTATCCGAAGCTCACCCGCATGCCGTCGCGGATCCAAACCCGGGTTTCGAAATACCAGTAGAGGTAATTCGCATTGCGCTTGTGATCGTTCCCGCGGGTCACGCTCCCCGCAAACTCCATCCATTTTCCCACCGGGTATTCGGTATAAAACCCGCCGTAATGGGCCATTTCTGCGGGAAGAAAACCAAGCACCGTATCGGCCCCCTCGAATTTTTGTTTCCAGTAGGACTGCCGGTAATGGTAGTTCATCGATAGATACGGCTTCCGGAGGAGCACACAATTCGCGTAGACGTCGTTCATATGATCCCAGCCAAGGTCTCCCGTCCCGTCCACGAAATTGTTCCGTCCGGGGAGCCGGTACCACTCCAGCCGGAACGTATCGCCGACCTGGAAGCGTTCGTGGAGTCGCAGCTCGTTGGCGAACTCGAGCCGGTGGATGCGCCCTTCGCGGGCGATCCCCTCGATAGGGTCACGCGCCAGCTGGTTCCAGTCGAATTTGATCTCCGAGCGAAGCCGTTTGGTGTCGGCCTTAGCCCGCCAAAACAACTCCTGAAAATCAGTCTTATCGTAAGAAGTCCTCCAACCCATAGCAAGCGATGCCAACCGGCCGTAGCAAAGCTTTGCCTCGAGAGTATGGGACATGAGAAGCCGCTTAATGGCGTCGGCCCCCGCGAAATCTCCGCGCCGGTAGACTTCTTCGCCCATCCCCGCGCTCAACCAAAGCCAAGGGTTGACCCAATAGCTCCCCTTCTGTCCGAAACGGTAGTCCCGTTGACCCGCGGGCCGGTGCAGATATTGAAAAATTGATTCGATCTTGGGGGCGCCTTCCTGGATCACATAACGGTAATCTTGCCGCCAGTCCTTTCGAGCGTTCTTCCCTTTGAGAAGCGTCCGGTAAATGTCCCTGGATTCCTTCCAGTCATTCGTCTGGGCGAGAACGTACGCGTACGTCGCCGCGAGCTCGTCGGAACGGTTCGGTTTTGAATACAACTTCTGGTAAACCGGCTTGGCCTCGCTCCATTTCTCCTCGGCGGTGTAAATCCCGCCTCTGAGAAGATCGATGCTCTCCGTACTCACGCCCGCCTTCTCGAGGCGGCTCAAGCGCTCCTTGGCCTTCGAAACATTCCCCTTCTCCAAATAGATGAAGGCGGCCACTTCATCAAGCCGCGCGTTCTGCGCTCCGGCCGACGACAGTTCTTCGATCACCGACAAGGCCTCCGCCTTGCGGTCGAGCTTCCAGAGGAGCTCGACTTCCTCGGTCCTCTTGTCGAGATCAGTGACGGCCTCAGCTCCGTAAGAGCTTGAGGGCCCGTTCGTATTCCAGTCTTGCGCCGCTTGCGTCACCGAGCTTGGAGAGAATATCCCCCAGCAGATGATGAGAGCGGTAATCGCCGCCTGTTTGTTCATGATACTCCCTTAGCATATCCCGGGCCTTTTCGCCCTGCCCGAGTTCCGAATAAAGTTCCGCCAGGGTCCTCAGAAGGCCGGGGCGTAAGCGTCCCTGCGCCCGCAGTGATTCCAAAAACCGGATCGACTCTTCGCGGCTGCCCTTTTTGAGAAGGGCATCCAGGTACAACATCGCCAGACGGTCATCGGCCGGAAACTTCAGAGCCGCGTCCCTCAAAATGGACTCTGCCTCATTCAGGCGCGCGTGGCGAATCAAAAAATCGCCATATTCGGCGATCAGTTTCGCCGAAGCAGGACTGAGGGCAATCCGCTCCTTGTAAAGAGTATCGGCGGCATCAATGTCATTCTGATACTCGAGGATCTCGATGAGCCGCTGGCGCGCTCGGTCCTCTCCGGGAAAACGCGTCAAAAGCCCCTCATAAACTCGGCGGGCCTCCCCGGCACGCCCGTCGAGCCCGTAAAGCCTGCCCAAATCGTAATAAGTGTTCGGCCGTGCCTTGCCCCTTCGAACCTCGGCCCCATACAAACGGATGAGCGGCTCCCGGGCGTTGTTCAGAAGGCAGAAGGAGATGAATTTCGCTCGGACTTCGCTTTGCCCGGGGCTAATCTCGAGGATCGCGGACCAGTGCCGCGCGGCCTCTTCGTAATTCTCGCGGCGCTCGTAGAAGTCCGCGGCGATTTTGTGGATGAGAAGCGGCTTCTGCTGGACGCGGTAAAGCCTCTGGAGAGCGTTCTCAAATTCCTTCTCGTCCCCCGAGGATTCGAGGCTTCGCAAGTACCGGACCGTGTTCGACTTATCGAGGGGATCTCGGTGGAACTGACGCGCCAGATAGAATCGGGCCGAATCAAACCCCTCCCCTTCGGAGTAATAGAACCCAAGCTCGCGGGAAGTCGGGAAAAGACGCAGGGCCACCCAGAGAATGGCCGCAAAAAAAAGCGCCGACTTCCAGATCGGAATTCCCATAGTTACGGCTCCACGACGATATCGAATTTTCCGTGTCCCGTGACATCAAGTCGAAACGCGCCGTCCGGCCTGAAGACCCCGCGAAACCGCGGGACTCCGCCCTTGCCATCCGCGCCGGTCACGGTGACGCGATATTCTTTTCCTGCCTGAAGATTGCGAATTTCATACCCGGCTCCTCCGACGACGCGCGTACGAAAAAGAATCCGCCCACCTTCAACTTTCCAGTCGTCAACCGGCGCGGACGCCGATTCCAGGTAGGGAGTCTCAGCAGGGGCCGCATCCGAGAGGACCAGCACAGCCTGCGGCACGTTATTGAGGTGGACATACAGATGCCCGCGCCACGTGTGAAAACCGATGACGCCCTCGGAGCGCTTCAAATCAGGATAGCGCCGCTCAGAGTCCAGCCGGACCGTCCGCAAATCGCCGAAACCCTTGAAGATCCAGCCGCCGGGGGTCTCGGAAACCGACGCTTTTGAAAAGGCTTCCGCCCGTGCGACATACTCCGAGGTAAAAAGAGGAATGGGATCCTGGCCGAGAGCGTAATCATAGACTTTTCCAAGAGCCCTAATCGATTCAGGCCTCTCTCCGCTATAGAAATGGTAATAGATATTCATCGGCGAGACCCGCCGGGCCGCCCCGTCGGCCAGAGAGGCCTCCTCCGTTTCGCGGAAGGTTTCGATGACTTTCTCATACGCGCCGAAGGGCCCCGTCCAGAGATTCGTATAAATATTTTCGTTCGCGTTGCTTGAATAATACTGCTCCCACGGCCCGACCGCTCGCCCGAAAGAAGACACATTCACGTACGAGGGATTCGCGTCGTCGAAGCGCGAGTCGCCGCCGTTGATGTTCTTGAGGCCCAGATCATGCACCCGTTTGAGCGCCTCTTGCGGAGGCAGGCAATTTCCGGTCCACTGATAGATCACGGCCTTCTTCCCCTCCGGCAAAAGGCTGTTCAAGTCCTCCACGGCCCCGGCCACTTCGCGCTCGAGATACTCCTCCCACCCCACGGTCACCCTCGCCCCCGCCCCGTAGGCCGACTCCGAAGCAAGATCGTTCGGCATGTCCTTGAGCAATTTCGAGTAGCCTTTGACCGCCACAGCGGTGATCATTCCGGACCAGTCCAGAGGGTGCGTAAAAGCATGGACCCCCACCTCGACGTTCGGCAGTGCCGCAATGTCGCGAACAAGCGTTTCGAGCTTCCGGCTTCCGAAATACCTCGTCAGAATGTCCGAGCTAATAAAAGAAACCGTGATGGGAACCGGGTACTTCTTGAGGATTTTTTCATAAATGATTTCGCCCGCATAACGCAGGGAGTCGTTCTTCGAGGCGTTCCGGATTCCGTCGCCGTCGATGTGGCTGTAAAGGATCCTCTTGCCGAAGGCCGTCGTGGTATCGAAACGCGGAAGGTCCTTAAGACCAAACGCTTCTTCGTAAAATCGAAAAGGGTGGATCCTCCACTGCACCCGGTTACGCAAATATTCGATGAAGAATGCATAGGCCTCCTGCGCATAACCTCCCCGGCTCGTCGTCACGACCGCGGCGCTCGCCGAGTCGGCCAGATCGGTCCGCTCGAGGGTCAAGTAGACCCGGTTGTCCGCATTGAGCGATCTGACACCGTCGTACTCGCCCGCCCCGTCCTCCAAAGTCCTTTCGAACTCCACCATGGACGCGTCCTTGGAGGCAATCCGGATCACAAACGGATTGTCGGTCCAGTTACCCCGGTACTCGAGCCCGAGAATGCCGAAAACGCGGTTCACTTCCTCAAGCGGCGTCTGCGCCTTGGTCCGCTTATCGGTCAGGGCCCCCATATTCCCGAGGATGACGAGCTTTTTCCCGTTTTTAACCTGCTGCTCAAGCCACCGGCAGTATTCGACCGGACGGACCATCTCCTCGTCGATAAAAAGGGTCAGGATCCCGCGCACGTCGGGATCCGCCATCAAGGCGTCGTCGGGGAAGCCTCCGTTGATATCGAAGTACCGGGCCTTCATCCCGAGATAGTTCAGGTACAAACCCGTAAGGTTCTCGGCAAATTTTTGAACGGAGTATAAGGGACGGGGATCTGAGGAGTCATAAAGCACCACGATCGTGCGCGCCACGGGCTTCGGGGCCTCCGGGAGCGCCTCCCCCAGACATGGATAAGCCGCAAGTGCGATCACGACCACCAGGCAAAAGCTAAATCGCCTGTTCATAAAGCTCCGAAAGATCCTTCTCCGCCACATAGGGCCGGAACCCCAGTTTGCGGGACTCCTCCTGGCAAATCTCCCGCGTAAATCTGTCCCCCTCGCGGGCGTAATCAATACTAAAGACGGGTAGATGATATTTTTTAGCAAGCGGCCTGAGAACCGCAACCTTGGGATCACGCTCTTCGGGCAGCACCTTGCGATAGCCCCCCTTTTCAAAGTCGGGCATCATCGTGATGTCCTCGACCAGCATCCCGTTGAGGATGGGCGCAATCTCGGGGAGAATCGCAAAACCGTTATTGCTGATCAGCAGCAGTTCTGGAAAAACCGCGCGGATTTCTAGGACTAGATCGGACATCGCGCGGCGGGAGCCGGCAAACTTTTCCGGGTCTTTCGATTCGAGATACTCGGCAGTATCCAGCGTATCCATAAAAATCCCCCGGAAGCCCTCGCGAACGATCTTGGGGAGCACATCCCGGAGGATGATCGCATGCCAGGCGGGGTCCCGGACATCGGCATAAAAATTCCCCTTCCAATTTTCATTTTCCCCAAGAATCCACGAATAATCCTTGAGGTTCGTCCAGTAACTCCTATAATCCTCCGCCTCTCCCAGGCTGACATAAGCCATCAAAATCGTCTTTTTGGAAAAGAGTTCGAAAGGCGGATGGACGTCCGGGTCGAGGATGGCCATCTCGTAAGAGCTGAGACGATCCGCATCGAGCTTAATCTTGGAAAGGTCGTAATTGAGGAAAATAAACCAGCGGCGAACGGACCCGAGAGGATTGGCGGGCACCATCACCCTGATGGTCAACAAGTAGAAGGCCGCCGCAATCAGGCAAACAGCAAGGCCTATGAGCGCGAATCTTCGTTTGGCATGCATCCGGTTTGGACTACAGCTTCAGCAGCTCCTGGATCTTTTTGTACAACGCAGGAAAATTGTACGGCTTCGTCTCATAAGCGTCCGCGCCGGATTCCATCCCCCAGAACTTGTCGCTCTCGGTCGATTTGCAAGTCAGGAGAATCACCGGAATATGACGCAACTGAGGATCATCCTTGATCATACGGCAAACCTGAAAACCGTTCGGCGGCGGCATGGTCACATCCATGATCACAAGATCCGGCTTTTCGCTTTTGACTTTTTCCATCGCCTTGGCTCCGTCTTCGGCGGACGCTACGCGAAACCCCTTGTCCTTCAGCCGCAGCTCGAGCAAAGTGACGATTTCGGGTTCGTCTTCAACGACTAAAATCTTGTGGGCCATGATGGAATCACCTTCCGTTGAGATTGGTATAGATTATCGGCAACCTATTCGTATTCCTGACCTTACGCTTTCAAAGCCGCTCCTGCGAAGAGCTACGTCATCCGCAGATACCGGCGCGTCAGCGAAACCAGAAACAATGGCATCAGAATGATGCCCGAGAGCGCTTCGCCCATCGCCACGGCGCGCAGCCATCCGAGAGGGAGATAATCTCCATAACCGACGGTGGCGAAAGTAATCACGCTCAGATACAAACCTTCCAAAAAAGAAATGGCCCGGGAGGGTCCCGCGGTCAAAATCAGGTGGCCCCAAAAGGTATAGACGCCGGCGCTGAAGACGATCACGCAAAGCATGATCCTGAGCATTTGAAAGGGCCGCTCCCCGTATCCCCAGAGAAGCTCATTGAGCAAATTGAGGACGCCGCTGCGAAAATGCCGAAGCCGTTCGCTCCATTTGAGATGGCCATCCTGGAATCCGCTCCCGGAAGCTCCCTGAAAAGCCAGTTCGAAGGCGTGAACGCGCCGGGCTTTTTGGCAGGCAACCGTGCAGGCCGAGCAGCAGTCATAATCCCCCTCTTTCTCGTAGAGGAGCGCGGCATCCTTGAAAAGCGAACTCGCGTAATCATAATGACCCGCCGCAAGCGCTTCGCGCGCGGCTTCCTGGCTCCGACTCGCGGCATTACGCAAAGGCTGGAGGCCCGTGTGAATATTCCAGCAGGTGGCCGCGGCGGCAAAACACATGGCCGCCTTCAGATGCTCTCCGATTTGGCGGTACGCCTCTGCGGATTTGTCGTACGCCGAAAAGGCTTTCTCGATCTCGCCCGCGCTGTGAAACTGCTGCGCCTCACGCTCGAGCGCAAGCGCGCGCCCGAGCTCTGCATCATGGAATACGGGAGTCGTTTCAGTCGGTTGTTTTGTCATAACGTCATATTTTACAGCAAATTAGACAATTATTCACCTAAGACTTTAATCCCTCGTCCGTTCGACTCGGGACCTGTAAGCACATTTCGAGCACGATCTTATGCGCGGGCCCCTCGTCCGTTCGACTCGGGACCTGTAAGCACATTTCGAGCACGATCTTATGCGCGGGCCCCTCGTCCGTTCGACTCGGGACCTGTAAGCACATTTCGAGCACGAAATGTGCTTACAGGCCAATAATTTTTACTAAGACGCGTTTTTTCCGGCACCCGTCGAACTCGGCGTAAAAGATCTGTTCCCAGGTCCCAAAATCGAGCCTGCCCTTGGTCACCGCCACGACGACCTCCCGGCCGAAAAGCTGGCGCTTCAGATGGGCGTCGCCGTTGTCTTCCCCGGTCTGGTTGTGACGATACAGGTCGACCCCGTACGGGGCCGTCTTCTCCAAGAAATCATCGAAGTCCCGGATCAGCCCGCCTTCGTTATCGTTGATGTAGACGCTCGCCGTAATGTGCATCGCGTTGACCAGACAAAGCCCCTCTTGGATGCCGCTTTTTCGCACCACGGCCTCGACCTGCCCCGTAATATTGACGTATTCTCGCCGCTTTTTCGTCTCAAACCAGAGATACTCCGTTGTTGATTTCATGCTTGCTTCCTCCTTGGGCCTTATCCATTAACCTCTTCCCACCCGCTCCGGTAGGCATTAATTTTTTCGACATACTCGAGAAAGTCGCGGTAGAAATCGATCGTCGAGAGCGTCGCGCTGTCGCCGACCACGACCAGCCGCCGCTTCGCGCGCGTCATCGCCACGTTCATGCGGCGCGTGTCCGTCAAAAAACCGAGCTGCCCCTTCAGGTTCGACCGCACGAGCGAAACAAGCACCGCCTCTTTTTCTCGTCCCTGGAACGCGTCCACGCTGTCGATTTCTGTTTTTTCAAAATCGGTCCCCGGACACCTCCCGGGCCCCGCGTCGAGAACCATCTGGGTGAGAACTTTCACCTGTGCGCTGTACGGACTGATGATCGCGATTTGACCGGGATCCACTCCCGCGCCGATCAGCTTGAAATACTCCCCGAGGACAAGCTTCGCCTCTTCCGGGTTTGCGCGGCTGCCGCTCCCGGGTTCTTCCGAGTCTTCATAGCCGAGCCCCGCGGTATCGATGAAAACGACCGGAGCTTCGGTCGTCTCGCAGCGCCGGACCGCCGGCAGATCTGCAAGAAGATGGGCCGCTACCTGGGGATCGGCCTCGAGACGGCCGTCATAAAATTCTTGGGACGGGAAATCCATGATCCGTCGATGCATCCGGTATTGAACCTCGAGCCGGATTTTCGACGAAACCGGCAAGACGTCGTGGAATCTTTCGAAGAGCGTGCGGTTCAGGCCGTCCTGTCCGGCTCTGCGGGAAAAGATGGTCGGGGGAAGCTGGCAGTGGTCGCCCGCCAAGACCAATCGCCCCGCCCTCGAAGCCGGAATCCAAGTCGCGGGTTCGGTCCCTTGAGTCGCCTCATCGACAATGACCCAGTCAAACGTTCTCTCTCGAATCAGCGGATCGCCGCACACCGTGTGAGTGGCCACCACCACGTCGGACTGGCTCCAAACCAGGCGGAAAATTTGGGTTTTCAGGTCCTTGATCTCCTGGCGCAGCGCCCGCATTTCCTCGGCCGCCGCCTTCTGCTCGTCCCAGCTCATGATGCGCCGGTCATGCCGCCGGTCCTTCTGCCTTAAAATCTGCTCGAGCCTCGCCTCCGCCTGATCGATCAGACGGGCCATCGGGTGCTCCGCCAGCTTATAAGCGAACGTATGCTCCCGGATCCTCGCGCTCATGCGCGCGGGATGTCCAAAGCGCGTCACCGGAACGTCGCATTCGACCAAGCAATCGACCACATGGTCACAGGCCGCATTGCTTGGAGCCGACACCAGGACGGAGTGTCCCTCTCTCCGGGCCTGCCGGATGATCTCGACAAGCACAAGGGTCTTGCCCGTTCCGGGCGGGCCGTGGATCAGGGTGACTTCCTCGGCTTCAAGCGCGCGGCTCACGGCCCGGCGCTGCAAAGCGTTCAACCGTTCATTGAAAAAATTGATTTTCTCGGGTGCGATGGGGTCCCGAAGGCTCGGGGTTTTCAAACCAAGACTGATGTCCCTCAAAACCGCAACCTGCGAATGCTTTGCGCCGCCGACCTCGCGGATGGCCTGGTACATGCGATCATAAGTGGTCTTGTTGGTGCTCATATTCAAGTGGTAGACCTGCTCGTGGCCCACCCAACCGGGGAGCTTCGAACTGAAGGCGACGGTAATCTTGTGCTTGTCTTTTTCATAAACTGTTCCGGTCGGACGGTCCGCTTCCGAGGTCTTGACGCTCGAAAGCGAAATCAAGTCGCCGGCCTGAAGGGAATATCGGGGCAACCACTTGTTGTTGGGATAACCGAAGGTAAGAAGCCGCTGTCCGGAAGGATTGTAGTGCATCTCCTGCAAATTGAGAAACAGAAGGGCCTTGCCGCTTCTCTGGCGCTCCTCGGGCTTCTTCTTAGTGACTTCCTCCTCGAAGCGGGTGCGGTCTTCTTTTTCCTCATTCTGGAGAAGCCGGTTCAGCTTTGAGAAATGGGCGTCGACGATCTCTTTGGGGTCGACGACGTGCCGTGCGACCTGACGTTTCATCGAATGACTGATTCCCTTTCCGATCTGCTGTCGGCAAAGAAAGGTTTCTCCAAAACGCACCGCTTCGCTCGGGACTCCAGATCCTCACGGTTCATACGCTGATTTCCTCGTCTCCGCAAACGGTGCTGATTGTTTTTTCGAAACCTTTCTTTGCCTCCTATAGGGAAGCAGATGGACGTATTGTATTACAAATATTAGAATACGGCCATGCAGCAGAAGCTTTTTTCGACAAAGACTTACACGGCGTTCAAGCAGGCCCTCATCGACTCCGGGTGCCGCCTTTGCCCTCTTGCTCAAGAACGGCACAACATCGTCGTCGATCGAGGGAACCCTGAAGCCAAAGTCGTGATGATCGGTGAAGCTCCGGGAGAGAACGAAGACCTTCAGGGGAAAGCTTTTGTCGGACGCGCGGGGAAATTACTCGACGGGATGCTTTTGGAACTCGGCTTCGAGACCAACCGGGACAGCCTTATCATCAATATCGCCAAATGCCGCCCGCCCGGAAACAGACGGCCGACGCCGGCCGAAGCAGCCGCCTGCCGTCCCTACCTTGAAAAGCAACTTGCGTTCGTCAAACCACGGATCATTCTCCTGCTAGGCGCCACTGCCCTTCAGCACATTCTTGGGCCGTCGTTTCGAACTACTGCCGTAAGCAAGAGGAAGAAATCTCCGGCACCCATGAAAGATCTCGTCGGCAATTTTTTCGATTCTCCCGGGTTTCCCGGCGTTCGCCTCATGGTGATCTACCACCCGGCGTACATTCTGCGGGATCCAAGAAAAAAGTCGGTGATGATGGAGCATTTGAGGAAATTTGTAGAGGCGTGGAAGGAAATAAGCTAATCACCACTCCCCTGCCGGCTCGTGTGTGATTACGCAGACCAGGCAACAACTTGATATGCCAAATACTCCTTAATCTCGGCACGGTACCAGCCGCTCGGATCTTCCAAATAGAACCGGTCCACGACCGAAATCCCCTGCAGGGTACCGTTTGAAACGGCATAGAGCGCCGCAAGCCATGGCAGTTCGTAATCCCTCTTGAGCCTGACCGCTTTGACGAGTTCGGAAGTGCCGAGGGCACTGACCGTCTTTTCATCCAGTCCCTCGATCGAGAGAAAGACGGCTTGCCGGCCGGGTACCGCGCGTTTCATCGCATCCTCAGCCGCCGAGTTAACCGCAACAACTTTATCTTTCAACCTGCCCGACCGAAGCTGCTCTAAACGGAACTGCAAAGTCTTATTCGATTCATCGCCTTTGCCATAAACGACACATCGAATCCCCGACAGCTGATAAAGCGCTTCATACAAACTTGTCCATTGTTCCTCTTCTAAATTCGCAAGGTCCGATTTTGGGATCAGCACCGTCCCCTGCCCCTTCGAGATCGATGCAATCACCCTTCGAAAATTCCGCTGTTGCCCCACACGCGCAGGAACTCGTTGTACAACTCGAGCTGCAGCAGGTTCCGCTTTGCGCATTTCGGCCCGAATCTGCGGATTCGTACCGACATGGGACAGCCGTTGCAATCCTGGATCGACAAAGGCCTCGCCCTTGCGTTTGATGAAGAAAGGGGGCATAAGTTCCCACTGCTTTCCGCCCGCGGGCATGCGAATGAGATTATTCTTTAGCCGGACGAAGGGATAGCCCTTCTCCCGCAACCCCTCCTGCAAGTCCATGCCAAGAAGGACATCTTCGTACCGGCCGAATCTCCAGGCAATCATGCCGCCGGGGGCAAGCCCTTCGGTCAACTGCCGGACAGCGCGGTGGATATTGATGAACTCAGAGGCATTGACCACAATCAAATCAAATCGGCCTTTGAACTCCGGCCGTTGCAGCAAATCCTCAACGGTGCCATCATGTGCAGCAATCCCCAACGCTCCCAATTGCTCTCTGGCGCCGATACGCCATCGAGGATCAACGCCATGCAACTCCAGTTTAAATCGGCCGTCCTCGGCAGCCAATTTTTGCAAGCTCATCAAATATTCGCCGCTGAGAGAACCCACATCCAAAACCCGGATGACCTCCCGTCCGCTGAATTCCGATGCCAGCAAATCCAGGAAATCTGACGGCATTTCTGTTGTTCTCAATTCCGGACGCGACTGCGGTCCATCGGCAGAGGGGATCGGGTTCCCCTGGTCTCCAACTCCCACGCTTGACGGGACACTCGGCCCCTCCGGCTTTTCCTCATGAACACTCCGGTCGATCCAGTCGAAGAGCGGCTGGAGCAGCGCGGCCCAGATGAATATAAACAGCTGGTGATTGAGCACATAAGGGACCACGCCCAGGCTGTCGAGCCACCACATAAGCCAAAGCATGGGAAACCAGTAAATGAAACTGTATGGAAACAGCCGTTTGAAGGACTCGATCGTCTTGGATTCTTTCAAAGAGCGCGCGCGAATCATGGCCGTGAAATCTTTCAGGACATCCCGACGGTAAATCATGGCCTCCGCCACGACGATCGTCAACGGCAGCGACGCAAACCAGGTCCCTAGGCTCAAGTCGAAGGACATCTTCCAGCCGTCTCCGGCAACATAGGTGTTGATAAATGGAAGAAATGAGAAAAAGATAAAAAAGCCGTTGAACGGGGCGAAGAAAAAGGCCCAGCGCAAGGGTGATGGGCGTGACTCCTGAGGGCTAGCCTCGGGTTCAGAACCGGACGCGGCTTCGATAGGAATAACTTTTTCGGACGAAAAAATCCGGGCCACCAAACCTCGAACAACGGCAGCTGCGTAGCCGGCAGCGCCATAGACAGCCATTCTGAGCAGGACCCCTTTGACTATTTTTTGCGTCAGCTCTTGCCCGGGATTAATCCCGAAGACGGCATAGATCGCAATAGCCCCCGCGAAAGCCGCCGCGATCAAGGAGGCCTTGATCCAAGGCCGCTCGTGATAATGACTGGCCAACGCGACCAGGGTCCCCAGCCAGAGACTCATCGCAATCACCGAAGTGAACTTGAGCAGGATCATCCACTGCGGGATCCCAAAAAAGCCGATAAACACAATCCAGTTGATCACCGCGCCGGCAATCCCGAGCAGCCGCAAACCGTTGACAACGGTCTTTATCACCTTCCGTCTTTCATCTCTCCCCTTGGGCTCGAAGTACACCGCCTCGCCGGCATTCGCCCATTGGCTGAGCGTCAGGACACTTTGCGCGGATCGGTTTGCGACCTTCTTACCCGTCTCTCTCTCGAGCCTCTGGAGCAGCCGCCAGTAGGCGTCGCTCGACCGGATATTGGCGTCATCAAAAATCATCGAGCCGCCGGGCTTGACCAAGCGGGCCAATTGGCGAAGCAAATTCGCAGGAACCGTACTTCCTCCGTTGAGCCACGCCGCCCAAATGCTGTCATAAGAATCTGCCGGCATCTTCGCAAAATTGACACGTTCATAGACCCATTGGATTTCACCGCCTGAAGGAAACCTGATGCGGCTTGGCAGAGCCATTTTTGGATAAGCTCGAAAGGGATGCGCCTCTTCGATCTCGATTCCCGGGATCGCCTCCGTCAAACGAGGCTTCAAGCGGCGCTCCCAGACGGGCGAAAAAGTCAAATAGAGGTCCAGACTTTCGCTCAAATCATCCACTACGGTCAACCGGTAACCGAGAGCAGCAAAAAGAATGTCGGAAAAAATCTGTTGAGAACCGACCTCCAAGACTGTTCCGCCGGCCTCTAATCGCGCGTCGCGGGCCGCCTGAAGAAGCGAATGATAATCCGTAATCGAGGAAATACCCTCATGAGGCATGTCCACGGACATCAATAATCGGTGGAGTTCTTTCCCAGTCATCGCTTCAGAACTTCTCATTTCGTTTCTGGATGCCTTCGACTTTTGAATCTCGGGCCGTGCGATTCCCGGAGGCCAGGCAGACACCGAGCGGCCCTGGACACGGGCCACCGCCCAGTCGATAAAGCTTCGAAGCGCATTCCATTGCTCACCGCGCTTCGCCCGATATTGATCCTGCAGCTCACGCAACCGCGTAAGCGCGCCCGAAGCCTCCGGCCCCATCAATCCGAGAGCCAGGAGAGCCGTCATAATCCTCTCCATGAGCATGCTGTCGAGATAATGCGGAAGTGCCAATGCCGCTTCGGCCCCCAGCGCCGAAATCTCCATCGCCACACGAACCATTTGATCTTCCGAGAACAGGTCCTCGCGCATCAGCTTCGGGACAGTCTTCCGGACTTCGCCGGCCACCGGGGGCTCCTCCTCGTGCGCTGACAGATCAGGGACATAGTCCCCCCCGATCTTCCCCAGGACTTCGAGAGCATAACGAATCGAAGCCTCCCCGCGGTCTATGAATTCCAGGTCGCGCGCATCGATTTCCGAACGGGTCGCTTCGCAAATCATATCCAGCCGTGACAGGAGGTCCGTCAGATCCCGTTTGACGAGTTTTTTCGGTTTCCTCCTCTCCAACTCGGCAATCAAAATCCGGTGGTTGCCGCCATAGACCCGGTCATCGATCGCCCGCATAACGCTTGAGCGGACAAGATCCGCTTTGCGGCGAACGCGGCTCCAGTCCCCTTCGATATCGGTCCGCTCGAGGCCTCGCGTCTCGGAGCGGATGGGGGCTCCGGAGCCGGAAGGAGACGACAGAACGGGATCCAAAAGTTTCCGGAACGCCCGAAGGCTGTAGCGGCCGCGGACCAGGTAATTGACGCCGGCATCCGCGAATTGATCGCTGCTCCGGTCCAGTTGGATCCCCTCTCCGTGAGCCACCCCGAAGCTAACGACCTTCCGTCTAAGCAGAGAATGAATCCGAATCCTGGCCGGGGCTTCGGGGGCATCATCAAAATACAAATAGGTTTGCTGAGGTCTTTTTTGGACCATGTCCAGGATGGTGACAAGCCGGTCCACGGGCCTCCCTTGAGTCCCTCGGCCGATGACGTTCTCCCGGGAAATCCATTTGTCGAGTCCCGCCTCCGTTAGATGTTGCCAAGCAAGCTCCGTATCGGCCTGACTGACGGCGATGACCGGGATATTATGATCACGCAAATAGCCCAGTATCTTCGTAATTCCGGGCACCGGTGACTCAGCCCGGTCGCGCCAAACGGCACGCCGGACCTCTTCAAGTTTTTGCGTCACAAGTTCGTGCGCTCCCTTGACCGCACCGACCGGAAAACGAAGGGAGTAGCCGCGAACCAAATTTTCAATAATGTCATCCTCGCTTTTCCCATAGACGTTTTCGACAAACCATGACTCCTCGGGTTTTTGACCGAGGAGCTCCTCATAAACGCGCCCATAAACGCTTTTCCAGTTCGGCCGCAGCAGCGTCCCGTCAACGTTAAAAACCGCCGCAAGCGGGCGTCCCCTCGAGATCACCATGGGATTGAAAGTCTCGAGAGACCTGAACGAACGAAGATAGTTTTGAACCATGTCCGTGAACGTGGCCCAGACCCGGGAAAGGACAGGAGGAGGCTCCGAACCGATCTTTTGGAATTCCTCCTCGAGCCAGGTCGAATCCGTGAAGCGGCCGCTCCTCGGGCGGCGAAGGTGCTGGCGATAAAGCGCGTAGCAGTGATCCAGCAAAAAATGGGTCCGGTCGATCTCACTCTGTTTTGCCTTGTCGGTGCGATAGGCCGCGCGGTGGACTTCCAGTTTGTAATGAAAACGCCTGAGGGTCTTATCCAGAATCTCCGCCAAATCCCTGTTCAGCCGGCCGTCCAGATCCTCCTTCTGCGCCTCGCTGAGATTCATGGTCCGGAAGACCCTCGCCGAGGCCAGGTCCTTGAAGGCCTCCAAAAAGGCGTTCCAGTCGCCGTGCCGGAGCAGGAACAGCAGGCGCCTGTATTCGTTCGTATACAGCGAAATGCCCTGCCGGTCGACCCGGCGAAGCCACGTGCTGATTTCTAACGCTGTCTGATAATGGCGAATCGCCTGAGCACGCCCCTTCACCGTCGCCTCCTCCGCGTAGCCGTTGCCGATCAGCTCCTGATACCGGGCCAGGCCAAAGATCCGGTCGCGGAGCTTCATGGCCTTCGGGTGGTCGAGGTCCGGATCGAACCCTTCGAGATCCCTTTCGAGCGCAATGATCTCATGAAACGACCGGTCACGCTGTTTTCCGACATCATCCTGGGATTGAGCACGTAAGGCCTGATCCTGACGGATCCAGTCGATGACGGTCGAGTTGAACCGCCCCAGGGGGATCTCCCCCAAGACAAGCCCTCTTTGAGGATAGGCGTTCTTCTCACGAATCCGGTTGATCGACCGGTAGGTTCGCTGAACCTTGCGACGCGGAAGAAATTGATCCCAGAAGGTCTTGTGGAACGGCGAAAGATAGGGGCGGAGCGACTCCATATAAAAATTAGAGATCCAGGACCAAATCCAGTAAGCGGTCATTCCGCGGTGATAGGCGTCAAGGAGGTATTGAGCCTTGTAAAGACCGTCGGCCAAAATGGCCAGTTGTGACCTGTCGTTCGGATTGATGCCGGCCAGCCACTTGAGAGAAATGACGATGGCCTTACGCTGGTAGGAAATTCTTGTTTTTCGCAAATACCAGGCCTCGCCCTCCTCCTCCGTCGGCATCGTTTGGACAAGACGGAGCCGGCGCTCCGAAAGCCGCCCCCCCCCGCCCTCGATGAAGAGAAATCCGAGAAGTCCGTTCAAAAGCCATTCCAGAACTCCGGCCGCCCACACCAGCCATGGCCACCGGAGTTTGCGCGAAAAGAGAGTGACATACCTGACTTTTGCGCTTTCATCGAGCACGGAATAAAAAAATAATCGCGGCATCATCAGCGCAAGCACGTTGCTTTCGTTCTCCAAACGATCAATGACCTCCAGCATCTGCTTGCGCGCGCCGTTGGGCAACCCCCTGGCTTTGTCTTTCAAAAACTGAATCGCATGCTCCAAGTTGGCTTGAGCCTTTGTCTCATCGCCCTTCTCGTAAACCTTCTCCAGCATTTCACGGGCGTAGGAATAGCCCATCTTCGGATCAAGGGCCTCCTCGACATTCTCGTAAATCTTGGTTTCCATCCAGTCCTTTTGAAAGATATCTTGTGCGATCTTGGATCTGCGCAGCCAAACTTCGGGCCAAAGCTGGTTCGCGCTGTCGGCGCCATGATGGATGGCGTCTTCACTCATGCGCTTCAGTCTCATCTCGGTTCTCGGACCCGCAAGGTCCGAAACACGAGAAGTGCTTGCCTCGAACGGAGGCAAGCGCATCTCGGGGCGCTGAAGAGAATCCCGATAAAAAAAGCGGTTCGACCAAGTTCTGGGCGGCTGGGCCTGGGGATGATACAGCTCATAAGTTTTGGCAACGCCTGCCTCAAGCGAAACGAATTGAGAGGAATCGAGGCCGAGGATACTTTGGAGAAGGGTCAAATCAAGGAGCGGGCGCGGCTTTCCGCCGGGTCCCCGGTCGGCCGGATGCAGGATTTCATCCCCTGTCCCAGAGACTTTACGGATCGCGGCGATGATCTCGTCGGTAGAATCCAGACGGACGCCGCCCACATTGATCACCTTGACGCCCTGCAAATCCGATTCCGCAGCCGCCATCAAAGCTTTCACGGCATCTGAAATGAAGAGGACATTTTTTGGGACGCCCGCCCGGTAGGGCATGCCCCTCCCTTTTGCCGCCGCGGCAACCCACCGGTCCGTCGGCCTATCTTCCATGCCGGCTTCGTCGTTTGGATCATACCCTGGCCCGTAAATTCCGGTCAGGCGCAGGGCAATGCCGTTGTCGTATTGCTCGAGCGCTGCTTCTCCCACGATCTTGGACAAGGAATACCACTGATATTGGTACTGTGCGGGCGGCATGTGCGTCTGCAAATAGTCTTCCAGGCGTCTTCGAATCGCCAACCGATCCATGGCGGCAAAACGAGCACCGATGACGAGCAAACGGATAAAATCGCGCGTCGTGTCGACCCAATGCCGCAGTTTGGCATCGAGTTTCAGATCCGTCTCTTTGATCGGGCCCTCCACACTCTGCCAATCCATGAGATCGTAAACCTGGATCGAGGAGGCGTAAACAATGCGGGGGTGAGAACTCAGCGTTTCCGCGTGCCGCACAAACACCGCGAGCGGAACGACGTTTTCGAGCAGTCCCGTTGCGATAAAATATTCGGCCGGCTTGCCGGCCTCGTCAGGATATGGAATCGAGCGGGCGCGGCCGCCCAAGTGAAAGAGCGTATCGCGTCCGCTGATGATTTTCCGCTGAACTTCGTCGGCGGGAAATTTCGCCGCTACGTACCGTTCCATACGTTCCCGGTTCTCGAACTCGTAACCGCGGTACGGCCCAAACTCCGAAGCTTTCATGAAAACCGGAAGCACGGATTTCACCCGCGACAGCAATCCGTCCATCAGTTCGGATCCCAAATGCCCCATGGCGCCCGTCAAGGCCACGCTCTGTTCTCCCAAAGGCCGCTGGCGCATTTCGCGGCGAGTCACAACAAACCTCGTTTGAAATGTTCCGTCCGAATTCGAATTCTCCGTAACGGAATAGTTTACGAGCGTGTCTCGCAAAAGCTCAAACCGGTCTACGCCAATGGCCTCCACACTCTTACGCCATATTTTTTGGCCATTAAGAAAATTGCTGGCGGCATGCAAGGCAAACGCAGTCAGAACGGAGAAATTACGGGCGGCCAGTGAATTTAAATAGCTCAATCGCGCATAGAGACGCAACCTCTCGCCGGGAAAGCCACGGTGAACGTGCATCAAAACAAACAACTTATTCGTGAGCGCCTGCGCACGCCTCGAGGTCAGGTTTTCGGCAGAGGTCAGGGCGCGAGGAACAGCGAACCGAAATAGAAGTTCCTCGAAGAACGGCGTAGAAACGGTGCTTGTCAACGCTAAATAAGTGAGATCCCAACCCGCTGAGCGCGCCAGCGAGGTCATCATCTGCTTGGCGATCGCCTTAACTTCCTCGCGAGACGATGCATCACGGCCAGAAAGCCATGAGCAAGCCGCATCCGTTAAAAGTTTTAATTTCGAGAAACCAGGCCCCATCGCTTCCTCAACCCTTGCGGGAATTGCGGCAATTTTCGGTCTCTGCGCATCCAAATCGGAGGAAAGCGGCAGGGCATCGGCCAAACGCTGAAAATAACGACGGGTTTCTTCCGCAGCAAGAAAGGATTCGACCGCTTGAGCAGGCTCCCCGTAATGGCTCATTTCATTCCATCCGGTCTGCGACCGAAATGCGCGATAAGACGCCGCAGTCGCATCCTCACGGATAAAGCGCATTAATTCCAGTATGCGAGGATCATCCACTTCTCCCAGCAGGGCCTTCAAAAAGCTCTCTTCAAGCGTTCTCATCGTTGTAAGGCTTTTCCCATAAGTCCAATCAAAGGAAAGGGGGCTCAACAAGCGGATACCGTCGTTCAATCGAAGTTGCTCTTGCGAGGCTGCGTCTCGCGGCGTTGCGCGCATTTCGCCGCGGGCCATCTTTCGGGCCACCTCACGGTCGAGGAGGGCCATGTGGGACATGTCCGCGCTCCTGAAAATTTCGGCAAGGGCGAGCATTTCTTTCGTGACGGCGCCGTCATCGCGAAGCTCTGCCCGCTCGACAACAGACAAGGCGCGCGCGGAGCGCGCTACGGCAAGCGGTGTTTCGAAAGCATGACGACCGGCCGTCATCAACTGACGGTAATAGTCCTGGTGCTTTTTACTCACCGATGTGATTTTGGGGGAAACGATCAGGTAGGAAACCCCAAGCCTACGGAGCATGCTCCGGATTTCATCTTTATGGAAACCGCCATAGACGAGTACCGCCGCCTTTTCCTTCCCCTCCCTGACAAACGCAGCGAGTTTTTCCTCGATCGCCGCATCGCGCGAACGCGCCGTCTCATAAAACCGTACGGCGTCCCGGATCGCTTCTTCCCAGCTGCGGGACAGCACCACCGTGTGTCCGCTCTGCTCGGCAATAAACTGTGCAAGAGCCTTTGTGTCCAAGGACGCAAGCGTCGGACGAACCGCCTCAAACTCGGCGGGCGTCACCTTGACTTCGTTCAGACGCCGGACCAACCCGAGGCCCCGGACATATCCGAAGATTTTGCGCCGCATCGGGTCCTTCAGGTAAAACAACGCATAGTCATTTTCCAAGGTTTCGATTTCGAGAAAAAGCCCGCGATAATCAAGCTCCCGGACCGCCTGAATGTACCGGCTGTCGCTCGACCCATGTGCTGCAAGAACGAGCGCCACCGAGGGATAATGCCTCCGGAAATCTTTGGGACTCATGATTTTTCCGGCAAGTCCCGTCATCCGCTTGAGATAATCCGTGAGGGGGATCTCGCCTGCGCCGAACTTCTGTTTGATCCGCATCCACGCCTTCATCGGAGGCGAGAAAAACCTCGCCGCGAGCTTCTCCATCTCTCCGGAAATGGCATCTAAGTCTTCCAGGATTTCTCCGCGGTTTCTGGCGGAGTTTCGGTACCAGCGGATGTTGTCAAGATGCAGTTGGATACGGTCGGCCCCAATCAGCTTAAAGTCCTTCCGCCGGTTGATATGCGCGTACTCCGCCCCGCTGAGGCGAAGTTTGTCCATGTAGAAATACGAAACCTTCTGCCTGAGCTTGGCGTCTTCGATGACTTTGAAGCAGTCGTCGGTAGGGACCGGCCCCTCGTAGCCTTCTTCAAAGACGGTGCGCACGCCTTGCTTACCGACCAGATCCGCGACCATGCTCGAGATATGGGTTTGCGCCTCGAGCGAATCATGGGCATCCTGGATGTAAATAATGGCCGGGGACGCCGTTGCGGTTTCGGAACCCGGGGAGGCATACGATTCCTCGATCATGCCGTATGCCGAGGGAATGGAGAGCTCGATCCCGGAGGGAGAAGCTACGCGACCGGCGGCAGCATTGGCATAAGCCAGGCCGTCGCCAAGAATAAATTGGATGCACAAAAAGGCCGCAATAGCCCTACAAAAACTGGACAGTCTTCGGCCTTTTTCGAAAAAGAGTTTTGTCATAGTTTAGGTTGGCAGGGACATTCCAAAGAAACGCCCCTACTCTTTGTCACATAAGAAGATACGGAAGGCTACAGGTCCCGGAAGAAAATTGCAAATCGGCCTTTCAAAACAGCGCGTTGTTGAATGAAAATGATGGCTCGTGATCAAAAGCGCTGGGTTAAAAAAAAAGGCGCTTCAGGGGATCGCCCCCTAAAGCGCCGTAGTCCTGACTTGCCTTTACAACTAAGAGATCTTGATCTTCGCCATGTCCCCGCCCTTTTCGAGAAATTTCCGGGCGTAGATTTCATAGCGCTGGGTCAGAGCGTTGACGTCTCTGGTGATCGCCGCGGCTTCATCACGAATGCTCTTGGCCTTTCCACTGAAAAGCTCTTTGGGAGAAAGGGCTTTGAGCTGTTCGGAGACCTTCGACACATCGGCCTGACGAACCTTGATCGCGTCAGCATAAGCCCGCGCGGATTTTTCGAGGTCGCCGACGGACATTTTCTGGACCTCGGCCTGGATCTTGTCGATCGGCTTGTTGATATCCGCTTTCTTGCCGCAGCCGAAAGCAAACACCGAAAGGGCCATCACGAGAGCAACGGAACGTAAAAACAATTTCATAGAATCCTCCTCAAAAATGTGGTTTCCTGCATGACCGTTTCGTGCGTTAATTTACCAGATCGCCCGGGCAGAAGCAACGACTATAGGCGACGCGTCAACGGCGCATACGCGAAAAAGCGAGCAGGGCGCGCCGCCGCGCCGCCGTGTGATCGACGACCGGTTCGGGATAATCCTTGCCGAGACGGAGCCCCGCTTCGGCCAAAACTCCGGCCGGAGCCTCCCAGGGGCGGTGGATCCACTTCGGGGACATCCGGGAAAGTTCGGGAACCCAACGGCGGACGTAGTCTCCCTGGGGGTCGAATTTTTCTCCCTGGAGAACCGGATTGAAAATCCGGAAATAGGGCGCGGCATCCGCACCGCATCCGGTCACCCACTGCCAGCCCATCGTATTATTCGCCAAATCGGCGTCCACAAGGGTATTCCAAAACCACGCGGCCCCCTCCTGCCAACGGATCAGGAGGTGCTTGACCAAAAAAGATGCCGCGATCATCCGGACCCTGTTGTGCATCCATCCGGTTGCCCACAGTTCCCTCATGCCCGCATCCACCAGAGGGTATCCCGTCTTTCCCTCCTGCCAAGCACGCAGACCGGCAGGGTCTTCGCGCCACGGAAAATTCGCGTATTCGGGCCTCATCGGCTTTTCCGGGGTGTGTGGAAAATAATAGAGCAGATGATGTGCGAACTCCCGCCATGCCAGCTGTCGGATCCATGTCTGAGCATAAGGGTGCTTTTCCGCCTCGGCGAAGATCCGGCGAACGCTGATTTCGCCAAAATGGAGATGGGGTGAAAGCCGCGAAGTCCCCGCTTCAGCGGGAAGGTCCCTCCGGGCCCTGTAAGCCGTAACGGGATCTTTCATAAACGAACGCATGAGTTTGTGCGCACCGGACGGGCCGGGATTCCAAACCCGCCGCATCGTCTTTGCCCAATCGGTTTTGGGAAGCAATCCCAGAGAATCCACCGTAAGCGTTTTCGGCCAGCGGCTCGGGCCGCGAAGTGCGGCCAGCCGCAAAAAGCCTCGGGACTCCTCCCGTGACTGCAAGTTTTTCCAAAAGGGGGTGAAAACTTTGTAAGGCCTTCCGTCGCCGCGAAGCAGCTGCCAGGGGTCAAACAGCAGGTTTCCGTTCTCGATATGAATTGCCACGCCGGCGTCCCGAAGCGATTGTTCGATCTGCCGGTCGCGCTCCGTAAGGGCAGGGTCCACGAGGCGATTCCAATAGACTGCGGCCGCCCCCGTCTGGCCCAAAAGCTGCCGGAGCTCCTCCAAGGCAGCCCCCCGGCGTATCGTGAGTTTCAGACCCCGTCGACCCAAGAGCGCCTGAAAATCCCGCAAAGCATGATGCAGCCACCAGCGTGAGGCGGCGCCGCAAGCAGACAAGCCTTCATCCTCCGGGGACCAAATAAAAACGGGGATGACGGCCCGGCTTTCGCGAGCCGCGGCGGCAAGGGCCGGCTGGTCGTCAAGCCTCAGATCCCTTCGGAACCAAACAATCGCTGCGGGTTTTGTCACGGATCACTCCTGGTACCGTGTCAATTTTAATTATACAATACGGCTTCGAGAATCATCCTCGATTCCCGGCGGAACTTTTTTTGCGCTGTCTTCGTTAGCCGGGTAAGCAGTGAAGCTCCAACTTAAGGAGGTTTTATGCCGTACGAAGCCAAAAATTTCGACGCCTTGATCGGCACCGAAGGTTTTTCGGACGTTCTGCTGAAAAACCATTTCACGCTCTACCAGGGTTACGTCACGAACACGAACAAGCTTTACGATGAGCTGGGCCAATTAACGAAGGACGCCAAAACGGCGACCCCGGGTTATGCCGAACTCAAGCGGCGGTTCGGATGGGAGTTCAACGGCATGCGCCTTCACGAATATTATTTTTCGAATATGAAGAAGGGCGGGACGCCCCTCGGAGCGGCCTCAAAGCTGGCGCAAAAAATCCAGCAGGACTTCGGGTCCCACGACGCATGGCTGAAAGATTTTAAGGCCACGGGCACGATGCGCGGGATCGGGTGGGTCATCCTGACCCAGGACTGCTGCGCTCAAAGGCTCTACAACACCTGGGTGAACGAACACGACCTTGGCCTTTTGGCCGGCTCAAAGCCCGTCCTGGTCATGGACGTATTTGAGCACGCCTTCATGGTGGATTACGGGCTAAAGCGCGCCGATTACATCGAGGCCTATTTCAAGGCCATCGATTGGGCGGAAGCCGAAAAGCGGTTGAGCTGACCGCAGGATATCGACGAACACCGCCTCCGTGTTGTAGAATCACCGGATGCAAACGTCCCTGACAAAAAGACTCCGCTATTTCCTGGAGTACGCTCTCGCCATGGCGGTGATTGGGCTGCTTCGGCTGTTGCCATTGACTTGGACTGATTGGATCGTTCGACGCGCGGCTGGCTTGGGCTTTTTGCTCTTGGCCCGGCGCCGGGAGATCGCTTTGAGCAACCTTGACATCGCCTTCGGGGATTCGCTCGAAGCGCGGCGCAAGACACAAATCGCACGGCAGGCATTCGAAAGCATGGCCCTCGGAGCCGCCGAGCTTTTTCTCGTAAAAAAATTACTGCGCGACGAGCCCAAGCATTTTGAAATCATCGGCAAGGATCACCTCGACAGAGCCTTTGCCCGTGGCAAGGGAATCGTTCTGGCTGTTTCTCATATCGGGAGCTGGGAACTCTTGTCGGTTCTGTCCCGGTTCATTGCCCCCCACCGTGCCTCGGTCATCGTCAAAGAGATACGGAATCCATTTCTCGACGCCGCGGTCAACCGTATGCGCCGCAGGACCGAAGTCCACCCGCTTGCGAAGGACACCTCCATCCGCACCACCTTCGCGGAGCTTCGGGGAAACGGAATCGTCGCCATTCTCATTGATCAGTGGGCGGGGCCGGAGGGTGCCTGGATCGATTTCTTCGGTTGTCCGACTTCCACCACCACTCTTCCGGAAAGAATTGCCCGCAAAACGGGCTCGGCCGTGCTCCCCGCCTATTGCGTGCGTACCGGCATCGGCCGATTCGAGATCCGGATCCATGAGGAAATCCCCCTGGCTCCGGAGAATCCTCAAGGCGAAGCAGCCACGGCGCGGAAGCTTAACAGGTTTTTTGAGGGAGTGATCCGGAGTCATCCCGAGCAATGGACTTGGGGACACAACCGGTGGAAGTCACGGCCAACTACGAAGCAGGCTGGAGCTCGGCCATGAGAGCATCCTCGACGGCCGCTCCCAGCTCACGGGCCTTTTTGAGGTCTTCAAGAGCCTTCGCGTTGTCCTTCTTGTAGTAGTACGCAATCCCGCGGTTATAGTAGGCTTCTGCGTTTTTATCGTCGCCGGCAAGGGTCTTGGTCGTATCTTCGATAATCGTGTCCAGATGGGTCAGCGTCCAAACCTCTTCGTAGAGCTCGGGCTCCACTTCGATCCCAAGCTCCTTCGCCCGCGTCAAGTCGCTTTCGGCGTTTTCGAGATCCCGCTGATAATAATGGGAAACCCCCCGGTTGTAATACGCCAACCCCAGCTCGGGGTCGCGATCGATGGCCTGCGTCAAAAACTCAACCGCGGCATCGAGGTTGCCCTGGCTGAACGCGACGGCCCCTTTTCCCAAATACGGAGGGGCATAATCGGGATCGAGCGTCACGGCCTTTTCAAAATCACGCAAAGCGCTTTCGCGATCGCCCTTTTCGGACAAGATCATGCCGCGATGGAAATAGGCCTCGCTCATACGGTCATTGATTCGAATGGCTTCACCGAGTTTATTCAGGGCCTCATCGAGCTGTGAGTGCTGGATATCCCCCAAGGCTTCGTTCAAATACTCTTCCGCCGTTTTGCTCTCCGCGGCCGAAAGGGTCCATGGGGCACACGCCAGCGCCGCCGCCAACGACAAAAATAAAATGATTTCCTTCTTCATACCATCCTCCGTGTTCAAACAAATTTTCAGGCCGGCGAAAGGGCCCTCATTTTCATCGCCGCATAGCCGACAACGCGGCCGCGGTCGCCGGTCACATCGCCGGAATTAGCGTAGCTCAAGAGCGCGGGCGCACTCCAGCCCATTTTCTTCTGAAGCGCCAGCAACGCCAGCACAGGGCCGCTTCCGCACGCTTCGATCGCTCCCTGTTCAGACGCCGTCAGGAACCCCGGCTCGTCCGACGCCTCGATCAGCGCAATGCATGCCCTGTCTTTTCGGACTGCTTCGTCATAAGGATGAAAGTGCGACAAATCGGTGCTGACCACCACCAGCACGTTTTTCCCGGCGATCGTTTTCGCCAGCGCGTCGCCGAGGATGGCCGCATTCGCCGCGGACTGCTCGCCCATGTAGACGGGAACGATGCTCGCACCCTTCAGGGCCTCCTGAATGAACGGGACCTGGACTTCGACAGAGTGTTCCTCGAAACTTCCGGAGGGACGGTCTTGGAGAACCGGATGAAGCGCCCGCAGGGCACGCGCCATTTCGACATCCACCCGCACACGCCCCAGCGGCGTTTCGTAAGCATCGTGATCATCGACGTAAATCCCCCGGAAAGGAACGTGGTGCGAGAAGCCGAGAATGACAACAGTGTCAAAATTCCGACCCTGGACCGTCTTATAAGCCTCGGCCGCAATCCGGCCGGAGTAAGGATAGCCCGCATGGGGAACGATCAGCGCCCGGACAGCCGGATCGGGCATCGAAGAAGCCCCGGCGAGAAAGCCACGGATCTCCTTTTCGAGGGCCCCGGCAGAGCCCGGATAAAACTGTCCGCTCACAGCCGGCGGCCGCACCTTTTCAGCCTCAGCGGCGAGCGGGAGACTCACGGACAAAACAACAGCTATGAAAGCCGCCGCCCCGATCCACCTCATCTCTGTCTTCCCCTCCTCGTGAATACGCGTTGGACGCATTATACCCGCGGAAGATTCAAGCACGCAATTTCAAATCCTCGTGGTCCCGCGAGATCAGCCAGCACAGGACAAAAAGGACTGCCGAAAAAAGGATCCCCGCGCCGAACACCTGGTGCAGGCTCAAGACCTTCAGCTGCCGGAGAATCCCGGTGAAGGTGCTGCCGACCAAAACTCCGCCCATCAGCGCGCCGACGCCGAACCCCGAAAGGGCGTCGCGCCACTGGGGATGAGCGCGGATCCCCAAGCTCACGGCCACGGGGAAAACACAGGAGCACCCAAGGCCCGCAACCACAAAAGCGAGAGGGACATCCCCGGCTCCGCGGATCCGCATCACCAGGATGAATCCGAGGATCAGGACCGCCGGCGCAATGCGAAGAAAAAATCGCGAGTTCATCCGCATTGCGGCGACCGCAGTCGCGAGACGCCCCGCGGTGACAAATCCCCAGAACAGGGCAAGGCAAACCGCCCCCGACTCGAGTGTGAGCCCTTTTTCTTGCTGAAGATAGACCGGCGCCCAATTTCCCACAATCGATTCGGCGATTCCGTAGATAAACAGTGACGAAAGGACCAACACGATCATCAAGGGCGTTGCCTTGGGAATCCCGAAAACTTCCCCCGCATGCTTGTCGCGACGGTTCGCCGGAAACCCCCTGAAAACATTGCCCAAAACCGCGAGGCACGCCGCAATTCCAAGGCCTGCCGCCACGGCGCCGGTCATATTCGACCAGTGCCCGGTCCGGTGAAAAGCGTTGACGATCAGAGGCGATGCGCAGCAGCCGGCTCCGAGGAACCCGTGCAGGCCGCTCAACGCGGCGTCGCAATGCCGGGGATAGAGTTCGGACAGGAGAACGTTCAGAACGGAAATCACCAGGCCGAACCCCGTGCCCAGAAAAAAATTCGCGGCCAGTAGAACGGCAAAACTCGGGCCCGGCGACGACATTTTTCCGGCCGCCGCGGCAAGCGACAGATACATGAGGTCAAAAAGAATGCCCGCAAAAAAAATTTTGAGGCGGCCGAAGCGGTGCAGCAAAGAAGGAAAGTAGAGAGTGGAAAGGATCGTCATGAGAATGAGCGGCAGAAAGGTCAGACCGTATTGCTGGTCGGTCAGGCCGTTGTAGCGGGCCGACTTCAGGATGACGCTTGCAGCCGGAAGCGTGATCTGGCAAATGCCCTGAAAAAAAGCGGTCAGGTAAAAGACCGCCGTTTGAAAAAGCCGGCGGCGGGGCATGCTAGGAAGCGAGCGTTTTTTTGAGCTTCTGTCTCAAGGCCTTGGAGGCCTTTGGAGCCGCCATCGTTTTTGCCAGCTTCTTCCTCAGAAGCTTTTCGAATTCCATGTGGCCGGCGCAATTTTTGTACCGGGCCAGGTAGGCCTTGAGCCGTTTGATGTCGTTGGCGGACAGGTCGCGGTCGAGGAACTGATAAAAGACCTTCGGCATCGAACAGCGGCAGCAATCAACTTTCCGGAAACCGGCCATGGGACTCCCCTCACTTTGAACGTTTCAGGATCTTAACGGCTAAGGCGGGGGAATTCAAGATAAAGAAAAAACTAAAACAGATAAGAAAAATTCTTCGCGTACTTTTCGATCCACTCCCGGGCAGCTTCCTCTTCGGAAACTTCGCGGCCGAGCTCCCGCGATACTTTTTCCCGGTAAACGTTGATCTGAATCATCTCTTCGGCCAGCTTCGCGCGGAACGCGCTCTCGGCATCTAGGAAAGCCACACCGGTCCTGAACATGCTCACGCGGTCGTCCTGATTGCAGTAGGCCACCTGTGCCTGGAGCTCGAAGACCTGGTCTCCGACCGGAATCTTGAGGTGGAGCTTCGTCCCCTTCGCCAGCGGCTGGCCCGCGAGGAAACACATCCCCCCCTCGGAAACGTCTACCGTCGAGGTCCTGTCGGCAGACCTCGCCTGGTAGGCCTGATACTGGATCGGCTTCGTGAGCGGATGACGGTAAAACCTTCTCTGTTCGAGAGATTGTGATTCCATATGGATAAAGTGTACCCTACAAAATGAGAAATTTCAAACCCTCGGCGATCTTTTTATCTAGAATCGCAACCACCCGCGTTTATTGAGGTTGCAGCTTTCCTGCCGGATCCACTCGAATCGCGCGCGAGGGCCTGAGCGGGCAAACTTTCTGGCAGATCCCGCATCCGATGCACAACTCTTTGACCACGACCGGCCGCAGCAAATACTGCTTTCTCCCGAGCGAGGTTCCCAAAAGGATCTTCTCGTTCTTGATGGCCTTGTCGGGCGTCGGGCAGTGTTCTTCGCACACAATGCAACTCTTGCCTTCCGCCCAGGGAAGGCACAAGTTCCTCGCAATCACCGCGATCCCGAGGACTTGCTTCTGTTTCACCGCGCGGCTCAGTTTGGGGATGGCTCCGGTCGGACAAACGCCGCCGCAGAGCGTGCACTGGTATTCGCAATACCCGATCTCAGGAACGAGCTGGGGCGTCCAGATCCCTTCCCATCCGGACTCCATGAAGACCGGCTGGAGGCCGTTCGTCACGCAGACCTTCATGCAGTTTCCGCAGCGGATGCAGCGGTCCAGAAAATCTTTTTCGGGAAGCGCTCCCGGCGGGCGCACAACGGCGGCAGTTCCCCCGGCTTTGGCCGGCGGGGTTTGAGCCAAACCAAGGCGGCTGCGGAACCCCAAAAATGAAGCCGAGGCCGCAAGGAGCAGCAGAAAATCCGACCGGGTCATTCCGCGCTGATTTCCGGCGGCGCCGGGCCTTGGGACCCGCGCCGGCTTTTTCCATCCGAAGGTCGTGATGCTGGCAGGGCACGAATAAACGCAATCCATGCAGAGGATACATTCGCCCGGGACCGTTTTTCCGTCATCGCGTATCGCCCCCATCCGGCACTCAGCCCGGCAGGCCCCGCACCCCGTACATTCGCCCGTCTTGCGCTCGAGCCATGACTTTTTTGACGCCCAAGCATACAGGGCGCCCAGGGGACAAAGCATTCGGCACCATATTCTCGAGACGAGGAGCACCGGAAGGCAAACGCTTAGAAAAAAAATGAGGATGGTCCAGGCATTTGAGAAGTAATCGGCGCGGATCCCGAGAATGGACCCCTTGAGAAGCCGGTAGAAATCGTACAGACCTCCGTAGAGCTCGAATTTCTGAATGGCCGTCACGAACAACCGGTCGAGTCCCATCGTCACCGTGGGAATCAGGTTCAGCGAAACGAACCGCGCAAAAATCACGAGGGGATCAAAGAACCATGCCGCCTGAAATCCGGCGATGGCGCAGGCTGCGATCCCCGCCAAAAGCCCATATTTGACGCTGCGGATCTTCCGATTGGAAGCATCGGCGGGGACACGCTTGGATCTCCTCAAGGAAGAGAGCCCGTCATTAAACGTTCCAAGCGGGCAAACCCAGCCACAGAAAAAGCGGCCGAAGACAAGCGTCGCAGCGATCATGATCAGCGACAAGACGGCTCCCGGAAGCACGACGCGTCCGCAAAGCGACAGAAAGACCATCACGAGCGGATCGAGCTTGAAAATGATCTCGGGAGGGATCGCCCCGGACATCGGGTAAGTCGTCGACCAGAGGATGCCGACAAAAAGCAGGAGGAAGAGGATCTGCGAGGCCCTGCGAAGCGCCACCAGTTTTTTCATTCCCTCCCCCGTCTAGACGCTAATCGTCTTGATGTTGGCTTTCGAAATATCCCAATTCCCGAAATTCCGCGCCGCGGCCTCCGCAAGATAAGGAATCGTCATCGGGTCCTTGTCCGCAAGAGAACAAGCATAGGCGTCGGCAAGCGTCGGGTCCGTCGCAGCAAACACCTTGTTGAGCGTCACAACGTCCGCGGGATTGCCGCCGGTCGGCCCGTTGCGGGTCAAAAACCTCGTGGCATCGATCACGGTCAGTTCGGGGCTGATGAACTGCGTCAGATCGACCAGCTTGGGCCCTATCCCCGAATGCATCAAGCCCCGGGTTCCGCCGCATACGCCCATCAGGTTCTTCATCGAAAGCGTCATCTCCGTCAGGCTGTGGTGCTTCATCACCGGCACGTTGATAAAGGTATCGCAAACCACCGCATCGCGAAGGATCGGCCAGTCTTCCATCGGGCTCTTGTGGGAGAAGCGGGCCTTCACCACGTTCCACTGGTCCGCAAAATAAACGTTGGCCCCCTGTGCCTTAGCGGCTTTTTCGATCCCGCTATTCTCGTAGCTGCGACGCGCGTCGTTGCACGTCACATCAAAAACATTCACCCGCTTTGCCCCGGCCTTAAAGCACAGATCCACAAGAGCGGCCACAACCCGGGGGTCCGTATTGGCAGCCTGCTCGGGCGACCGGTCCCAAGCCATGTTCGGCTTGACGACGACCGTCGAACCTTTGGCCACGAAACGTTCCATCCCTCCCATCGCCGCGACGACGGCCACGGTATTGGCATAGGGATCGAGCCCTTCGGCCACGGCAAGGTCGACCTCCCCGCGCAGTCCCCTCGGGGAGCGTCCGGTCGAAGCCTCGCTTTTAGCAAAGGCTCTCTTGAGAAAAACGTTATCGGTCAAAAGAACGAGCAGCCACCCCAGAACAATCGCAACGAAACGGCGGCGCGAAATCTGACGGCGCAAAAGCGACTCAAGCTGATAAAGGATTTTTTCCATAGGCTTCCGTCCCCTTTTTTCTTTTTTCGATCGCCGCAGACAAAAGGATCCCGCACTCATAGAGCAGTTCCATCGGAGCGGCAAAAAGCATCATATTGAAAATATCCTGGGTCGGCGTCAGGATTGCCGCGGCGATGAGGATCACCACGAGCGCCACGGGTCTTTTCTTTTTGAGAAACGAGGACCGGATGAGCCCGATATCGGTCAAGAAACCGGCCGCTAAAGGAATTTCGAAAATGAGTCCTCCCGCCAGCATGAAAGCCGTAAAAAAAGAAACGTACTGGTCCATCGTGAGGTTCGGGACGGCGATCTTTTTCCCGAAGCCGATCAGAAAATCGAGCGCGGTCGGAAGCGCCACGACATACGAGAACGCGGCCCCCAAGGCAAATAGGGCGAGCGCCAGGGCCAGCCAAAGCCAGGCGTGGCGGCGAGTCGCGCGCGGCAGGGCCGGCGAAAAAAACGCCCAGGCTTGATGAAGAATCAGAGGAAAGGCCGCCGCAAAGCCGGCGAGCAAAGCGATTTTGACGTAGGCGATGAAAGGCTCGGCCGGCCCGATGAAAATAAGATGCGTCCCCCACCCGCGAAGCGGAGACTTCACAAACCCCAGCAGAGCCTCCTCTTGCGTGAAGAAAAAAACGGTCAGAACGGTCAATCCCGCGAGGCAAATCAGAATGCGCCGCCTCAACTCCTCCAAGTGCCCCATCACGTCGCGCCGCTGGGACTCTTCGGGATAAAGCTCGCTCATGAAGTTTTCCTCTGGTCCTCCGGACCGCCCGGGCCCTCGCGCCTGTCGGGCGGGCCCTGCATTCCCTTCTTGAACTCGCTCAAGGCCTGTCCGATGGCGCGGCCGACCTCCGGAAGCCGTCCGGCGCCGAAAATAAGAAGAACGACGAGAAGAATCAGCAGAATTTCAGGCAGACCGAGACCGAACATGGCGCACCCCTTTCCGTTGGTTGATTTCTATTATACATGATCGAGGCGAGGCATGAACAGTAACTGCTGAAGCGGCGGCACGGAACGGTTTCTCCAAAACGCACCTGCTTCGCTCGGAGCTCCCGAACCTCACGGTTCGTTCGCCGATCTCCTCGTCTCCGCAAACGGTGCTGATTGTTTTTCCGAAACCGTTCCGTGCCGCCGCTTCAGCCCTATGTATGCCGGGTGGCCGTCACCCAGGCTTCACGGGCGAAAACGGCCGCGGACATACTCTTCCCAGTCCGCCCTCATGTCCGGGAGAACAGGCGCGAAGGCCTCGGCGAAAGGGTCCTTTTCGAAGGATTCCGACGTCACCAAATCGACGTATTTTTTCAGATACGGCAGATACTTCCCGTCTTCGGCCTCAAAAATAAATTGGACGGCATTCCGCCACAAAATGTACGAGCGCGGCGAGTATTCGCGGGTCTTCACGATCACGTCCAGGTCAGGCAGCCTCCCCCAACGGTACAGTTGGTCCATAAAATGCTTGCCCTCGAGTCTTTTTTCGAGAAGATCGAGGCCCGTGAACTTCATACTCCCGTAGTCGGCAAGCCCCTCATCCAGCCATAACGGGATGTTCCCTCCGCGCTGGTGCAGGACAAAGTGGCCGAGTTCATGGACGATCCCGCCGCCTTTGAGGTCCTTGTTGAAGTGATAAAAAATTGCATTGAGCTCGGTCGTATAGACCCCCGCGAAGAAAACGGCGTCTGAAAAGAAATAGTCATAGGCCTCCCGCACGAACGATTTCTTGTCGGCATAAATCTTGATCAGAGACCTGCCCTTGAACTCGGGTGGCGAGTCGAAAAGCGGGGCCTGGATCGCAAGAATCTTTTCCACATAGCCGTCGAGTTCGCCGATAAATTGCTCCCGGTAGGGCGGCCCGATATTGTCATAGACATCAAAGTAACGTGTCTCGGTATGAAGCGCCTCTTCCCAATCCCGGGCCTTAACCTGCTCCTCGAATTCGCGCTGGCGGACATATTCCTTGATCATTTCCTGGGCCGCGTTCGCCGCCGACACCTTATCGCTTTTAATATGGGTGATGTCCTCAAGCTGCTTGATCGACTCGTCCAGGTTCCCCACCTCCCCCTCGATCACCGCCATCATGAGCTTCAGATCCTGGTCCTCGGGATAATAGTTCATGAGCCACTGGATTTTAGCCTTCGCCTGGAGCACGTTGCCGCTCTCCATAAGCATCGCCGCCTTGCGGTAATGTTCCACAAGCGAGCTCTTGACGCCGCCTTCCATCCGCCGGACCTCGTCGATCACGATCCGCCCCAGGTTCATGTCGTTCATGTATTGGGTGCTCATGATCTCCTGCTGGGGACCCGAAAGCTCGAGCGCGCGTTTGATCCAGGGATCCGCCTTCTCAAAATCGCGTTTCTTCATGAAATACATCGCCCGCAGCATGCAGAAGTCGCTATCTTCGACCTGGGCGGGTTCGTAGCCCGCCAGGTAGGGCTTGCACTTTTCGTATTCCCCGCTTCGCACGTAGAGGCTGCAAAGCTCCACGCGGGGAAAGAACAGCTCGGGCCTCATCTCGAGCACCTTCTCGAGTTCGGTCCGCGCCCCTTTGAGCTTCCCCGAATTCAAAAACAGCTGCGCCTGCCGCTCATGGTCTTCCCAAGAGGCTTTTTCATCCAGAATTTCCGCGTTCACCTTCTCGGCCTCGTCCCATCGTCCGAGGCCCCCCAAGGCCTCGGCGAGACCTCGCTTCGCGGCACGCTCGGAAGGATTCGCCTGCAACACCTGACGATAAATCTCGGCGCTCTCCTGATATTTCGCACTTTGTCGCAAGGCATCAGCCTTGGTGAGATCCCCGGAAGGAGCCGGCGCCCCTTCCTCCGCGCAGGCCACGAGAGGGCATCCGAGCAAGCAAAGCATGAAAACACTGGAACAAATTCGAATTTTATATTTTTGCATTGGGTTATCCTACAGAGGAGTCACGCAAATGTCATTCGCAAATGTTTTTTGCACCACTCAATCAAGTTGTCATTTCGACGACCCTGCTCCCATGGGGAGGAGAAATCCACTCCATTCGATTACGCAGACACCGCCGCGCGCTGCTCGGCGCGGTAGCTGGTGATGAAGGCGCGCACGAATTGAGCCATCACGACTCTCGGATTCGTCAAATCAATTTGATCCATGCCCCGGCCTTCGAATTGTTTGAGCTGTTCGGCAAGCTTTTGGTTGATTGCGGCAATCTCCGCCCGCTTTTCCATTCGGAGTGTTCTGGCGGCGGCTTTGTCCGTCTGTTCCTTAGCGCGAACATCCCGAATCAACTGAATCTGTTCGCCGCTCAACCCGGCATTCATTACCGACAGCGCAACCGCGGCTTCCATCAGCATCGCGACCCCAAGCTCCAACCCGCTCAAAGGCGCCGCAGCATCATCCTGGACCCCCAGCGGCAGCAGCCGTTCATTTTGAGTCACGGACTTGACGCCGGTATCTTCCAAGCCCGCGATCATCGGCACGACTTTTTGATTGTAGAGCATCTCCGTATTCGCCGACGGCCGGACGATTTGCGCCGCCGTCAAGCCGGCGCCCGCAAGCACGGCAAGGAACGCCTTATTGAGATTCCCGGAAAGCTTCTGATCCGGCATGACGCCGTCGAGCTTCGGCAATGCCTTCACGACCGGGGTGAAATTATTCGCCCACTGCGCAGCCTGGATTTCATTGACCGCAGCCCCGGGAGTCTTGACCCCAACCACTCCGCCACGGACCTCGAAATGTTTCACAAAACTGGCCAGATCTGTGACCGCAAGGCTGAGGGCTTCAAAATATTGCGGATCGGATTCGGCCGGAGCTCTCTGCTCCGACCGGGCTTGTTCGATCTGGGCCTTCAACTGTGCCTCCAGCTGGTCCACATATTGGGCAAACTTTTCGTACGGCACCGCCGCAATCTGCTCCGCAATCGGCTGCCGCAGTTCGGCACGCTTCGCAGGGTCCCCCAAATATTCCATCAAACGGTCTGCCAGATCCGCTGGAGAAACCGCTCCGAATTCCGCAAGCGGCGATTGCGCAAGCTGTTCCGGATAATTCTCTCGGAGGTAACTCAGCGCTTGAGTGGGAAGATCCCCGAAATCGACCCTGCCGATATCCTCTTCATGGGCATCCCGGAGCCTGTTGAACCACGCAATCACATCTTTCCTTTTCTCTGCATCCTGCTCCGGCTTCACGAGACTCCGCAGGAGATCCATGAGGACTCCGACAGTACGGCGCTTTTCGACGATCGGCCTGTATTTTTCGAACTGATCGAACAAGCTGAACATGAACAGCCTCGTCACCAACGGGACCTCGGAGGAAGGCCTCTGTTGCGCCTCATCGCCCGGACGATAATAGGGCACCATGCGGTTCGCCCACGTGTTAAAGTCAAGGTTAGCCGTCATGGCATCTCCGAGATCCAGGCCAAACCAGCTGTCAGGATAATCTCGAAAAAAACCGCCGTAAGAACGGTCATCGGTTTGAGCATAACGGGCCATCATGACGAAGCGAATTTTTTCCAGGATCGTCTCTCTGTCTTTTCCCGTAATTTTCTGCACGATCGGGACCAGAAAATTGTTGATGAAGCTGTTGGCCGACGATTCCGTCATGACCAGATCCGTCAGGACAAGATGCCCCTTGCTCTCGGGCTCAAAGAGAGCACGAACCTTATCGAGCAGTCCGGTCGATTGCAGGTAGGCCTGATAGTTGTCAAGCACAGCCGCGGACGGCATCATTTTCCCGATCCCGGAGATGGCGATATTGAAAGTGCGGTCGCCGTAGGAAGGAACGATCGTTTTCAGGGCCAGGAGAGGCCATGAGGGCGTAGCCCCAATGCCGAGGATGACATCCTGATCGGCTTGAAACATCGGGCCGTTCTTGCCCGTGCCGGTGAGGAACTCACGGTCCATCCGGTCCTGCGCAATGTGGTAGAGTTGTTTGGCCCATGCTTCAAGGCCGAGCGCCGGAGTCCGGTCGTCGAATTGATCGAGAGCCGGCAGGCGCGTGCCGCTCAGGTATTCCACGAATCCCCCGTGAATCCGCGCCATATTCGCACGAAAGACGGCCTTATCGTCCCCACTTAAGTTCGCGTACGATTCAGGGCTCGGATGCGCCAAAAATGACCGGATTCCTTCCGCGCCGGCCCAGCTCATATCGCCCAGGATCTTGACCACCGAGGACTCATCGACCACCGCATGATTATCCGCGTAATAGAGAGGCACGTCCCGAACCTCCGCAGGTAAATTCATCTGGGTCACGCGCATTTCAGCGCGAAGGGTTTCCCGCCCTTCGGAACGAGCCGCCGGCTTAGTAAAAACTAATAGATCGGGTTTGGAGATAAGCCCAAGCATGGCCATCTGCGGAGGGAATACCTGGCCGGGTTCCGCGTGAAACGACCACCCAGAAGCGCGGAGAGGCCCAAGAAATTTTTCCCAAATGGGCCTAAATTTTTCCCGATTCGTGTCTTCGGGAAGCACTTCTAAAATGAGCTGGCCGCCCGCAGCCACAGATTTTTCGACCCAGTTCCAGAACGCGTCCGAATCCAATAATGCTGGCACATAGGTCCAAACATTCTTCATGCGAATCGTGCCCAACGATGGGTTCTCAGAAACCATGGCCATGAGATCTTGCCGCCAGATTTCGACTCCGGGCGCGCCGAGCAAGCTTTTGGCTTCCTCCAGATAGCCGGTCACAAAAGGAGAGATGTCGACAAAAACATACTTGCGTCCCGGCTGAAGATTTTTAAAGAAGGTCGCCGCAAAAATTCCAGAAGCCAGATCCAGATAATCCCCGGTGCCCTCGGAACCCGGGAGCACATTTTCAAGCTGTCCGCTTCGGTCTCCTGCCGGAATATCGCGCATAGCCAGAATGCGCCCCATGGCATCGCAGAATTCCACGGCTTCATTGAAGCCAACAGCCGAAGGATCCGTTGCCCGGTTGATAAAATCAAACAATCTCTCCATGCTCGCCTCCGGCACCCATCCGTAAAAAGGCGAGTGCGCCAGCAAAAACTGGCGCGACAACACAGAATCGTTCACGGTTTTATTCCATTGCTTCAAATAATCGGCGGCAAAATCGATAAAATCATGCCCGCGATCCTCCATAAGACGGATCAATTCGCGGTCAACTTTCTCGTACAGGCCCTGGGCTTTGGCTTGAAGATTGCTGAGCCTGACCGGATTCACCCTCATCGCCGCACGCTCAGCGGCCTGCCCCGCGCGCGTTTCTTCCGCCTTTGCTCTCATTTCAGTGCGGGCGCCAAAGAGGGCTTCGAAATCGGGAGGAGCAAGGAAGGGGCCGAAAAGACGAACGGCTTCTTCACGGGTAAAAAAGCCCTGCTCCTTCCAAAGCTCTTCGACAATCTCGCGCAGGGCGTCTTTTTCGCGATCTTCGCGGGTGAAAAATTTCTCAAGGAACAGGCGGGATTTCTCGCGGACATCTCCCTTGCCGGCCTTGCTCGACTCCAAAGTCAAGCGAAGGTCCAGATCCCCGGTCGCCTGAAGTTCTTCGGCAACTTGGCGTTCCAGCGCCGCCAACTCTTCCGGACTCATAGCCGCCGCGGCCTTCCCCATCTTGCCCAGCCGCCTCGCCACCTCCGTTGTCACCGATTCCATTTTCTCCCGGGGAACTTCGAGCTGCTCCTCGAGGAATCGAAGCATGTCTTCGGTCAATCGCCCGATGGCACCGCCGATCGGCCCGAACTTGACGTTCGAAGCGTCCTTTCGCAGGGCTCCGCGATTGATGATGAACACATACCGGTCTTCCCCTGCCTCGTCGTCGCGGACGATGATCTTCTGCAAGAGCCCGGCCATAGAAAACCGAATCTTGTCAAAACGAATTTCATCGATGACCTCCCGGATGAATGCCTCCTGCTTGTTCGCTGCGACCGCGGCAGCGCTCGGAAGCACCTGCTCCGCATTGTCCAGCATCTTCACTTTCTTGTGCTGCATTTGCGTCTCACCTTCCGCATCCTTCAGAGGCACCGGATTCGCGTGATCATCGAGCAAAGCCCCTTTTTTGCCTTCCTGGGTCACGTACACCGGGACATCCCAAAAGAGTTCGCCTGCTTGCGCGGCCGCGATTTCGGCGGCGGTGAAGGCTCCGACCCCGAGTTCGGGGTGGCTGCGAATCCGGTGAAGAATCGCCCTGGCCGCTTCGCCTTCGATCCGCCACTTGAAGCGCTCAAAAACCCTCTGTTGGTCCATTCCGGATGCCTCGTCATGCGTCATAGGCTGGGAAACAACCCCGTCCTCCAGGGGGCGCCCCGTATCCGGGATCGTCTCTTCGAATGCCCGCTGTTCGCTTCTGATGTCGACAAGGGCCGAAGTCCGCGGAACGAAACTACCTTCATAGTAGCGAAAATGTTCCTGGTCGATACCCTCGGTAAGGAAATCCGGGCTGATGGTTTCGTTCCAATGTGCCTTGACGAGACTTTGGGCTTCCTTCACTTGCGTCATCCCCATTGCTTGGGATCGCGCCTTAAATATGGCTGTTTCCGCCTCGAGAATGATCGGCACATCCAATTGGTCGCTCAGATACTGGACAAGATGGACAAAAACAAAATAGTAGTTCATCAGGCCCGTCGAATCCTCCGAAACCAGATCGATGATTTCCATGCGCACTTCACCGTTCCGGACGTAGAGTTCAAAGCGAAGGCCGCGGGTGGCCGGCCCAAGCGTATTCCCGCCGAAATCTTCGAGAGGCTGACGGCTTTCGCTGATGAGCGGTTTAATCTTGATTTCTCCGGTCACCGGATCCGTTGTCATCATCAGATCTCCGTGCAAGGCGATTTCGCTGGATGAAGGTTTCTGCTCGCCGATCATGCGCTCCTTGAGGTCAGAAACCCGGCGTGTTTGCGACTCTGGCGCGAGAAGCCTGCGGCCGCGCTCCAGGCCGCCTTGGATCGCCTCGAGAGTCTCGGGATCGATCAGGATTTGTCCCTGTCTGCGCATCGCAAGTCGGGTCATCGCCCCCCGTTCGGGCCGTGAAGGTTCGACGGTCATATCCAACCCCATCTCCGTCAAGATCTCCTCCAACCTCTCTAGGTCCGGCCACTGCCCGGGAGACTGATCAAGCTGCCTGCGGTATTTTTCGACTGCATTTGGAATCACCCTCGGCGCTAGGTGCCCCTGGCGGAATTCGCGCAGGGCCCGGTACAGGATGCCCCAATCCTCTTCGTCGGCTGGTTCATTCTGATTGCTCCGCTTCTTCAGTTGGGTCCGAAGCGCCTCCCAATCGATCGTCTGTCCGAGAATAATTTCGTTCAATGCGGATAAAACAGGCCTGTAATGGATATCCAGGGGGACTGGTTGCGCTTCCCCGTCAGACTGTTTTCTCAAACTCATCAAATTTTTTTGAATACTGGCTTTCTCCTCCCTCGTTAGTTCGGCCGGTGCCTGCGCCGCGGCAACTTCTTCAGTCCCCTCCGGCACTGCCTCGGGCATAGCCGGCGCGGCGGAAACTGTCGCGGCTTCCGCCGGGAGGGCCGCGGCAGGTTCAGCTCCCCTGAATTCTGGCACCGACACTTCTGGGAAGTAATCGCCTTTAAGCACGAGGGCGTTGGGCAAATCAAAGGTTACGTTCCCCTGGAGATCATTCGCCCCAAAGTCATAATACATCGGACCCCACTCTGTAGCGCGCTTGACGGCCTTCACAGGTTGCGCGGCCTCGACCTGATTCTGCCTCATGAAATCAGCCGCCTTCTCCATGCCTGCGGACACTGAAGTCAAAATCACGCCGGGGGAAACTTTCGAAAGCGCCTGCCAGGTTTTGAACCATAGCCCGCCGATATCCACGTCATGCCGGTCACCGTAAGAAGCATGAACTACGACACCATCATCCGTGAGAGCCAAAACCGCGTTGGCCAGGATACGGCCGTTTTGCCCGTCGTCGTCAACCTCATAAATTCTTGCCAAAAAGGCATTGGCCTCCATCGCATGGGCGGGCGGCATTTCCCGGTGAATGTCGATCGGCTGGAAGCAGCCGAAATTGCCGTCGCAGGAAGTGATTTCGTCCAGGGGATCCTTGCCGATGACCACGCGAACTTTCGCTTCACGGACGTTAGGAGCCGCTTGAAGGATCTGGTTCTCCAGGGCCATGATCTGCGCCATCAAGTTGCGTCCCGCCACGACCCGCGGATGGTCGGGAAATCTTCCCGACATTTTCCTGTAGAATTCGGTGGCTTCGTTCCCGTTGTCGAAGCGGAGCGCCGCAAACTCGGCCGGGTCCATCGCTTCGAACCCTTCCGGCCGGAATCCGGCCGCCACGGCGATCTGAATCAGATCTCCCGAACGTGCGGAGATTTCCTTCCGAATGGCCGCCTGTCTCTCTTTTTCGGAAACGCCGCCGACCGTCAGCTCAAGGGACAATCCCTCTGTCAAAAGCCTCAAATCATATCCCTTGGCCTCCATTCCCTTGGGTTCCAGCAACTTCATTTCCGCCTTATTCTTCTCAAAACCGAGGACGATCTGACGCATTGCGGCCTGACTGCGGGTCAGCAGATACGTCCTCATAAGCAGGCTCAAGTGCTTTCGCATCTTCTCGCGGTCCTCTTCGGAACCGGCCGTGTGAGTCGCAAGCGAATAGTAAAGCCCGAGCGCGACAATGACCCGTCTCATGGCAAGGGTGTCGGCATTGAGCATCGCCAGGGTTTCTCCTGGAATCGTGTCCATTTCGGCCATGCCGCCAAGGAGACCCGAGAGTTCCTTTTGACTGAGCAAAGCCGACCTTTCAAAGTCCTCCTTGGTGGCGGCCCCCAATCCCTGCTCGGCAAACCTCGCTTTGTGGTGTAAATTTTCGAGCCGCCGATACAACCGGTGGACGGATTCCAAGTCAACGCTTTGGCGCAACCAATAGGTCATCGCCGTCTCGAGCACTTTAAGCTCCGAGGCCGCCGCGCTTTCCTCCGGCGACCCCCTTGTGAACTGGCGGGCGGCCTGCCTGGCCTGTTCGAAACGCTGCACATGACCGGCATAATTTTTTCTCGCAAAATCGATCACCCCTTCGAAAGTCGTGAAGCGATCCGGCTCAACCTCCATCTCCGCCAAGAACTCTTTGAGCTTCGACGCGCGGTGCTTCGGAATTTCGGCCAGGAATGTCTCCATGGCCGCTTCTGTGTCGAATCGCTGCGCCTGAAAACCTTCCTGGCTCATGGCCTCCATCGCTGGCGGACGGTACTCGAGCGACGCCGCCGCCAGGAGAAGCTCCTTGGAAAGCTCCTCCATGACCGCGTCCTTTTGACGAAACATCAGGCGCATAGCCTCGCCCAGGCTCTTTTGCTCGGCCTTCAGGTTCGAAATGGGAAGGATCGCAGCGCGCGTCTGCCCGAGATCGCCGGCCACCCGGAGCAAATGGATATAACGCGGAAACTTTTTTTTGCCGGCCTCGACCGCAGTTTTCAGAAACTCCCTGATATCCGACCCCGCCAAAACATCCCCGTTCGTTTCCGCATGGGCCGTAAACAGCTCGATCTCTTTGACATAGGTCAAGCTGCCGCTCTCAAGAATTTTTTTCATCAAGGCCTCGACCAAACGGGCATCCGTCCGCCGCGCGTAAAAAGCCATCGCCTTATCGAATCGCTCGAACAATAAGACTCTCGCGATCTGTTCGGCCCTCCCCCGGTCCTGGCGATCCCTGAACCAAAGACTCGGCAGCCAGCGATCCAGGAAAGCTGCAAGCTCATCGGCAGTGGCGGCTGCCGCCATTTCCTCCGGAGGATTGACCCCCAATCGTTTCAGCAAGTCCCGCGCACTTTCCCTTGCTTTTTCGATGTTCGGGGCCGAGCGGACTCCTCCCAGAAAGGGTCTGAATTGCTCACGGACATATTTTTCGATATCCTCCACAGACGTCAGCTCTTTGAGGGTGCTTGATGTCATGAAGTCAAGCAGGCGTCGGTAGCTGTCGCTCAACTTTGAAAAAATCTTGAGCATGCGCTGGGATTTCTTGGCGAGATTTTTTTCCAGGTGAATGAGGACATTTTTGGCCTGCCCGGCCGCAGTTTCCACATTTTCTGTCTGGCTCAACGGGAGGAGAATCTGGGCCCTCAACCGCTCCGCCGCTTCCGCAGCAGACACCGCCCCATGAATTCCGTCGGGAACAGGCACATCCAGATAGGAACACAAGCGGCCGACGGCCTGCACGGCGCTAACGGCATCCGGCGATGCCCGGACCGCCCCGACCAACGGCTCGATCGCCGACGCCAAAAGGAGGCGGACGTCCTCCTCGCTCCCGCAGGCGGCCAAAGGTCCGTTGGACAACTGTCCGGCCAGTTGACCGTACAAAACGCTCATCTCCTTAACTTCGTGAAGGCCCGCTAACCATGTTTCCATCCCGCTAGCCTCAAGCGAGATCAGCAAATCGAGGACATGCGGCTGAAAGGAGGCGATCTCAACCAGATAATGAAAGCGGCTCATGCCGGCGGGGAGCGCATCCAGATGAGCACTTAATTTCTCCCGGACGCGGGGTTCCGACGCCAGGAGCCTCTCCGCGAAATCCATCAACTGCTTCAGTGCGACAAAATTGCCGGCATCCAGATGAAGCCTCAGCTCGTCCTCGCCGAGCCACGAGCGAAGAACGTCCGACAGGCGCCGGAAGTTTTCCCGATTCTGCGAAAACAGAGGAAAAGCCCGCGCCGAGGCCGCCCGGGCAAATCTCGAACGTCCGTCACGGCCGTAAAGGTCATCCACATTGGATCGAAGATTCTCGTAAAAGTCCGCCTGCTTCAGAAGCTCATGAAAATCCGCCATCCTCTCGGCCCTCGCCGCATAAATCACGTTTGCGATACCCTCCCCGAAATCCGCCTGCATTTGGGCAATGAACCCGAGAAGGTCATCGCGAAACATCAGGTCCGGCGCCATGCCGCTTTCGAAGAGCTTCGCCATCAGGGCATCCTCCAGATCGGACGAGAAGATGAAATCGATTCCCTTGCGCACAATCTCCGCGCTCACCGTCTTGCGCTCCCGCGTGAATTGAAACCATTTTTCGAGGATTTTGGCCCTTTCGGCCGTCAGGCGCCTTAATCTGGCATCCTGAAGCAGAATCATGACCTTCCGACCGGCCGCATCGGCCGTTTCAGCTTCCCCAGGCACATGGCTCCCCAGCAAGCGTTCCTTGACGTTACGTGCCTCGCGGATAATTTCCGCGGCCGGGGACGGATCAGAGAGCTGTGCCATATTCGTCAGCATCACTTCGTCGAAAGTATCCTCAAGGCTATCCTTGCGGTTCGTCGAAAGAGTATAAAGAAGGTTGTAATGAATTTTCTTGAGCGTCTCGAGATGGCGGTCATAAAAATCCAGATTCGCCGGGGCAGCACTGATACTCATGAGGAACCGGATCATCTGCCACCGGTCAGGAAACCGGTTTTTCTCGGAAGCCATCGCTAAAACGAGACTGCGTTCACGGGGACCATAATCCCGAACATGATACGCGGGAGGCGTTCGATCGCCGAGAGTGGGATCGGGATCATCCAACAAGGATCGGATACGGTTCAAAAGCCCCTGATTTCCAAGGACGTCAGGACGATAGGACGCGGTGCTGCTGAACTCCTCGTAAGTACTGCCCATGGAATCGTGTAACTCTTTGAGCAACTCGACATCCACTTGCCCCATGAGCTGCGGCTGCCTGGAAAGGATTTCCAACAAAGAAATCAAAAACGATTCGGGCATTTGAGGATCGGCAAATAGGTCCTGATAAGTCTCCTCGAACTGCTTCAACTGGGCCGGAGTGAGATCCTCATGAAAGTGAGTCATGAGGTGAACGTAGGCATGCGCCAAGTTCAGTCCTCTCCGGGCGACCCGAAGGACAAAATCCAACCCTCCTTCGGTCATCAAATAGGACGAAAAAAGAGCGTGGTCTGAAATCGCTTTCAGGAGGGCCTCCTTCAGCTTCGGGTCCATCGACTCTTCCGCAGCCCTTTTTTGAAACGCGGCCACATTCGCATCGGTAATCGACCCGGGTTGGATCGCACGCAAATAGCCGGCCTGGGATCCCTTCGCCGTTGTCTGCAAACTTGCCGCCAAGGTATTACGTGCGACGAAATCGAGGCGACCGAGGGCATCTTCACCGTGTGCGCGAAGTGCGCGGAAAAAGGAATCGTCTTTGAGCCTGGCCCCGAACGCATCGAGCGCCGCCTTGTTTTCGAGTACGCGGAGGACGGGCACAAGCAACGGGTCAAGCCATCGGCGCTGCGCAGCGGCCTCCGACTCTGACAGGCCGTCTTTTTTTACACAGACAAAAGCGACATAGGCCTTCCGGACTTCCGGAGGCATCTGGGCGAGACAATCGGCAACACCCTCACTCAAAATCGTCCGAATTTGATCAGGATGGGTCCCCAAAATCCGAAGAAGGTCTTCGGCGGCCAACGGATCCTTTCGGCTGATAAAAAGAATTTTATCGAGAGAATCGTCCCACCACAGATTTTGCCTCCCTACCTCCGGCAGCCAGCCGAGCATCTCGACGATTTTCTTCGTCAAATCGGGAAACTCTTCTTGCAAGCTGCCAAAGGGCTCCGGCATGGTCCAATACCGGGAACCGTCCTCCGGATGCAACAAGGTCAACTCGGCCTGGGGATAGGCTGCCTCGCCCTCGCGGTACCTTCCGAAAAATGCAAGGGCTTGGCGCTCCCACAATTGATTCAAAGCCTCCTCGGAAACTCTTCGTCTTTTGAACTTTTGATAGATAAAATTGACAAGCGCCGCGTTCGTTTCGATGAGTTGCGATAAACCTTCGGCATTGTTCAGCCTGGACCAATACCAAATCGAAAGCTGACCGGACTGGGTGCTGTAAAGCTCGTAGACGGCCAAGGGTTCCGGTCGCGGCGTCAGCAGCAGCTCCGCGATAGAGCGTGCTTGAGCATCGTTGATTTCAAATCCGAGATATTGGCGGACGGCATCCCTGGCCTTCTGCTCGGTTTTTTCAGGCGGTAGACCGGCGTTGTAAATCGCCTGCATCGCCCTTGAAAACAGGTGTTTCCTACGCATAGGATCGTTTTCGGGGAACACGGGATTTCCGACCATGCCCAGAATTTTGTTGATAAAAATACGGGGGTTGAATTTGAAACGTTCCAACAGGCGCTGAGCCTCCGCTTGCTCGAGGGACTGTCCAGTATATTCACGGATGATCTCGATAAACCGTGGAACAGGGACGAAATGCTCCCCCGCCAGGCTTTCCAGGGCTTTGGCAAATTTCTCGAGTTGGACGCCGTACAACCCTTCACCGCCCAGGTCGGTTAAAAGCAGCCTCGCGCGCTGAATGGGATCCACATTCGTCCGAAACGACAGTATTTGGAGGAAAGCCTCGGCCCTCTCGGCTTTATTCCCCTTCTCATCGGAATAAATATCGTAAAGACCGTTCAGAACAACTTGGACATCTGCCAGCGGATTGCGGTGGAGGCTGCCGTCGTGCAGATCCAAAGCGCCAAACGTCTCGTAGTACTCGCCCAAATACTTGAAGTAGAGGCCCAAGAGTTCGGGATTCAGCTGAAAGAGTGGTTCTCCGATTTCTATGAGAAATTCGATCGTCCGGATGTCCGGCAGAGCCGGGGCCCCGCTTCGTTGCCCGGCAAGCCGGAGGAGCCCGAGGAATCCCTCCTCCGCTTTTCTTTTGTCCGCCCCCAAGTCCAATGCCGAGGCCGCTTGTGCCGCGTAGCGAACAAAGTCGGGGCGAACGAGGTAAGAGAATTCCACCGGCACCGCGGAGTGTTCGTAGGCGCCGATTTCGTGTTCGCTTTCGGTCACCCTCAGGCCGGCCATTTGTTTGAGATAAATCACGGCGAACGCACCCATTTTCTCAAAGGTTTTCCGTTCAGAGCGGAGGAAACCGAGTACTTGCGGCGCATGGCTGACAAGTTCGATCAGGGCCCACTCCATCTTTTCTCTGTCACGATCCTCAGCGCCGCCCCTGCCGTACGCAAGCAAGATTTCGACCAGCCAAATGAGATCCTCGGCGTCTGCCTGATAGGTTCTGCCCGTCACCGGGTCCTGATAGGATCGCCGGGCCTGCCAGTCGTCGGGATTGTGCGACATCGCCGAAAGGAGATGATCCGCGGCACGATCCATGGCTTCTTGCTTACGCCTCCCGCTCAAAACATTGGCCCCCTCGACAAGGGCCTTGGCACCGGCAAGCTTTTGATTCAGTGCATCAGCCCCCCGCATTTCGCGACGTTCGCCGGTCCGCAAAGTCAACCCGACACCAGCCCCTTCCGGAGCTGCAGCGCTGATTTCCTTATCGCTCCGGACGCTGGGGATGAGGCCTGCCCGGACCTCATGGCCGGCCGCCAAGATCCCAGGCCCCCCGAAGGTTTGCGCGCCGAAGGAGGTGAGCAACTGAAGAACGGCCTGCTGATTCACCCGGTGATCGGAGTACAGACCGCGCAAACCGGCGATAAAGCTTTCCGCCTTCTCCTGCAGACTCTTTACGGCCTCGGACTTTTCACGGCCTTGAGGGGTCACTTCGTCGATAAACTTCGTGTACGAGCCCGCCTCAGTCAGCCGTTTTTTGGAAGCGAGGTCGCGGAGGATTTCGTCGCGCCAGTATTTGAGCGTGAATTGCGAAGTGGGATTCGAGCCGGCAAGCAAGCGGTCGCGAGTGGAGCGAACAAAAGCGTTGTAAACGCTGATCTTGCCGTTGACCACTTTGAAATAATCCTTCCATGGGACATTGCCGAGCATCTGGTCCCGGTAGCTTGTCTCTTCGGGGATGTCCTTGATCGAAGGCATCAGGAGAACATACGAAATGCCGTTTTCCTTGAGAAGCCTGGTCAGCCCCCTGGCATGAAAACCGCCGGCGACGGCGGCGAGGGCACGGGAACTGCCCCCCTCCTCGAGCTGTTGCTTCAAATTCTCGAAAAGGGCATGATCGCGCTGAATGGCGTTTTCATAAAAGGCAAAATGGGCCGCAAATTCTCCGTTCAGGGAGGCCGGCAGTCCTGATTTGCCTGTCCCCTTGAGTTCTTCCCAATCCTCATGCGTCAGCTCGAGCTTGTTGAAGCGCTGCAGCAGGCTCAATTCACGCGATAACCGGTTGATCTCCCGCACACGGTCATTTTCGAACAGCGAGGCCTTGACCTCCTCGGCATACTTCTCGAAGTCATCAAAAAGCTTCGTCCCCTGGATGTCTTCCATGCGCTTTTGCCGCCGGACCTTTTCCCCGAGCGCCTTCGAAGCTTTGACCGGCAGCTTGTATTTGACGATGAGTTCTTTGAGAAAGAGGGCGAAAACTTCGGGAGAAATTTTAGAGGTCTGGTATTCCTGGTACTTTTCGTTGAAGCGGTTGCGGGGGCCGTCCCCCTTTTGCGGGAGATGCTGCTTCACCTGCTTGGCGATCTGCCGGACTTCGACGTCAATCGATGGTTCGCGGGGGCTGCTTCCGTCGACGCCGCTCGTCATGGCGGCGGCCCCCTTTTCAGCTTCACCAAAGAGGATTTCCAGTTCACTGCCTGCCGCCGGCGGCTTCACCGCGGCAAGCCGTTTGAGGACTTCGAGCAAATCGGCCTTATTGTCTTCGAACTTTTCGATTGCTCGGTCAAGCACCAGCAGTCTTTCAGGATAGATTTTCTGTTTCTCTTCACTGATCCCCTGTTGTTCGGCATCCAATTTTTCCGAAATTGACGGCTGAACTTTTATCGCGGCCAGGTAATGCCCGATTCCATCCTGGTAGAGTTCCCAATCTTCCATGCCGAAGAATCTCGTCCTGCTTGCACCGGTCGCCGCCCCCCCTTGCGAAGGAAAGACCGCCGCTGCAACGCCGCCGGCCAGGTTCCCTTGATCGTGATAAGTCTTAAAAACTTGCTTGAGCGCCTTCTTGTCCGGAAATGTCCGGAACATTTCGGCGTCGAGCTCATCAGCGGCTCCTTCGAGAGCGACATGAGTAATTCCGTATTCCTTTTCGAAGTAGCCGATCAGCGCGGCGATACTGGCTTGAGCGGCGGGAATCGCATGAGCGTCCTGAATCAGCACGACGGTTTTCGGATTCTTGCCTCGAAAGAACTCATCGACGGCACCCATTTTTTCCGGAATACGAATCGCACTGAGATCGGTGGGAAGTGTCTTAGAAGAGGAGGTCCCTTGATCCGATGAGGAAACTTGTGCGTAAAGATTGCTGCCAAAATGAGTTGTCGCTAAAAAAACAATTGCAACACACGTTGCCGTTGTCTTGCGACAGAAGCGGCCGAAGCCCCCCGCACGTTTCGATTCCATAAGATGCTTCACCTCAAACGAAAATAATCATTGTAACTATTTATCATAAAAGCAAATAAAGCGTTTTTTGAAGTCAAAACTCTCCACTAAAATTCTGCCCGATCAATGCTAATAATTCAAATCAATAGATTAAATAATTATATCAAGACATAGCATTAGATAGCATTTAGAAGCCTATTGTGGCCTATCGCACTAATCAACAGGGGCTACGCCAGGAAAAGTCAGGAAGTCAGGTGACTGTCACTTTTGACGCAAAAACAGCAAAAGTGACTGTCACCTCGATTATGCGGAAAGGGTTTTGGAGATAATTTCGAAGGTATTCCGGGAAAGGGCTTTTACCGCTAGGATTCTTTTCAGCTGCTGTTTCATCAAACGTTTATGGCGAACATCTAATTTTGAAAATTTCTTGAAGGCGCTTGCGAGATTAGCCGCCACATGGGGATTGAAAGCATCGATTTCAATGACTTTTGAGGCCAAGTACTCGTATCCGGCGCCGGAAGCATCATGAAACCGTACCAGGTTGCCTCCAAACGCGCTCACAAGTGCCCGGATCATGTTCGGGTTTTTGGGTTCATACACACCGCCTGTCTCTAAGGCTTTGACTTGGGAGAGGACATCCCGGCGCTTCGAGGAGGCTTGAACAGCCAGCCATTTTAGCATCACCAGAAACTCCCCTCTCCATTTCTCGAGAAAGCGGGCAAGCGCAAGCTCCCTCTCGGGCGCTTCGGTATGGCAAAGCATCGCAAGCGCGGAGATTTCATCCGTCATGTTCGAGGCATTTTGAAACTGCCGGTAGGCCAAGGCCGCATACGCAGGCTTTCCCAGAGCCGTCAAATAAGCCAAAGCAGAATTTTTCAAAGCCCTCCGCCCGATGGAAACCGAGTCCATTCGATGATGGCCCTCGTCGCAGAGCATCCGGTAAATGCCGGCCAGAGTCTTCTCATGAGCCACAGCAAGGGATCGCAGCAAAAACTCGCGTGCTTCGAAGGCGGACTCGAAATCGCAAATCTTCATCGTTTCAGTGAGTGAAGTAACGCTCGGCAACTGCATGCCCTCCGCCTTGAAGGCCGGATCGAGTTTTTTATCCGCTAAGAGGTCCCCGAAAGCCCGCACGTAAGGAGCGCAGGCAAGAGGGCCGCCGGTGCGTTTTCCCATCAGCTTCTGCAAGCAAGCCGTCGCCAAACGGAATCCGGCATCGTACCGCGCAAAAGGATCCGTGTCATGGCTGAGCAAAAAAGCCAGCTCCTCACCCGTATAGGGATAATCCAGCCGCACCGGTGCCGAAAAATCCCGTAAAAGCGACGGCACCGGACGGGAAGGCACTCCGGCGAAAACAAAGGTCTCCCGGTTTTTGCGAATCTGCAAAATGGACGCTTTTCCCGCCCCCTTTCTCAAAAGAAGGCCGACCGCAAGCGGAAAATGCAAAGGCTTTCCTTCTCGCGACTTCTGTTCCACCGTTAGCAGGCATCGCTTTCGTTTCTTGTCGTAACGCGAGCGGGCCTTACAAACGGGAGTTCCCGCCCTGGCATACCAAAGTTTGAATTGAGTCAAATCCATCCCCGAGGCCAGCTCCATCGCGTGAACGAAATTCTCGGTCGTGACCGCCTGGCCGTCGTAGAGCTCCACGTATTTCGTCATGCCTTTGAGGAAATTTTCGCGGCCGATCAGCGTCATGATCATGCGGATGACTTCGGCTCCTTTGTCGTACACGGTCGCCGTATAGAAATTGTTGATTTCTAAGTACGAAGCGGGCCGGATCGGATGGCGGTTCGGGCCGGCGTCTTCCACAAACTGCCGGTCGCGCATATCGCGCGCGTCTTGAATCCGCTTCACCGGCCGCGACGTCATGTCAGAGGAAAACTCCTGATCGCGAAAAACGGTCAGCCCCTCCTTCAAGGTCAGCTGGAACCAGTCCCGGCACGTGATCCGATTTCCCGTCCAGTTATGAAAATACTCGTGAGCGATCACCCCGAGGACATGCTCGAAATCGGCGTCTGTGGCCGTCTTGGGGTCGGCCAACACGTACTGGGAATTGAAAATATTGAGGCCTTTGTTTTCCATGGCCCCCATGTTGAAGGCATCGACCGCGACAATCATATAGATCTTGAGATCGTACTCGAACCCGAACGTGTCCTCATCCCACTTCATCGCCTTCTTGAGGCTTTCCATCGCATACCGGCACTTCGGCTCATTGCCCTTGTCGACGTAAATGCGCAAAGTCACCCGGCACCCCGACTTCGTCACGAAATAATCTTCGACCCGCCCGAGATCTCCGGCCACCATGGCGAACAAATAAGAGGGCTTGGGAAACGGATCCTGCCAGGTCACGAAGTGGCGACCATCGTCCAAATCCGCGGAAGCAATGAGGTTGCCGTTGGAAAGGAGGACCGGGTACTTTTTCTTGTCGGCCGTAATCGTCGTCGTAAATTTCGACATCACGTCGGGCCGGTCCACATAGTAGGTGATCTTGCGGAACCCTTCCGGCTCGTTTTGGGTGCAGAAAATAGGGCCGGACTTATACAAGCCCTCGAGCGCGGTGTTTTTTTGCGGCTCGATCTCGACGGACGTCTCCACCACGAAGGATGCGGGCAATCCTTGGCCGTCGGCGCGCGTCTTTTGAACCAAAGCTCCGGAAAGAACAAGCTGGGTTTTCGTCACCTCATACTCATCCGGAGCCAGCAGGCGCCCGCCGAGTTTGACCTCGAGCAGTTTCAGTCCCTCCCCGTCGAGAACGAGAGGCGGCAGTTCACCCGCCGCCATAGTCCCAACACGTCCTGCCTCGATCCGCAAAGCCCCCTTCACGACCGCACGATCCTCGTACAAATCGACGTGCAGGACCGTTTCGCGAATCCGGTAATCGGGCGGGCGGTAATCTTTGAGATAAGTTCGCTTGTGTCGTTTCATGAGGGTATTGTATCGCGGATTGATAATCGTGGATAGGAAAGACACAGCCATCAGAATTTCAGTTCGGAATTCTGTATGGCACCTAACCGGCGTGAACATACATCCTTCGAACCGAAGGATGATGTGAACGCACCTAAACTAACCGTTTAGGTGTCGGGGTTGGTGCGTAATCACCACTCGTCCGTTCGCCTCGTGTGTGATTACGCTACGCAGACACCTTTGCGCGGGCTTCGGCGCGGGCGGCAACCATGACCTTCGCGATCGCCGCCATCACAAAAGTAAGATTGCCGTTTCCGATACCGCTCAGCAAATTATCGAGGCCCATCCCGTACAAAAACGTATCCTGCTTGAGTAAGGCCGCCTCGAGTTTTTCCTTGATGCGGGAAACTTGCGTATCCGACAGCTTTTTGATGCCTCGACGAGCCTCATTCAAATCCGCGATTTCCTGGTCACTAAGCGTGGATATGGCTGCGGCGCCGATGGCCATCTGGATCACCAGGCTCATGACCTGATCCTGGGCATTAAACGCGCCCGGCTGATAGTCTTGCGCGGTTCTTCCAACGGCTACGCCCGAGAACTTACCGGCAAGCTGCGCATCGTCGTTTTTAACCAGACAAGCGGCCCGCTCATCCCTGCGAGCGGCCACTCCGTCCAAAGCGCTGGCTTTCCGGGTCGGGACTTCAAGCTGCTCACCGGAAATTCCAACCGCTTCCAAAACATTCTGCACGGCGGGAGTCACCTTCGCCCTCCCCGGCGTAAACGGCACGAAAGCCTTCACCCTCTCGGTGCCGAAGGTTTCGAGTGCCTGCTGCAAAATCGCCGCAAAACTCTCTGACGCCGCCTCGTCAGCCATCAAAGGGATTTCAACCGAGAGAATAGCCCCACCCTTGTCGGGCTTCTCGAGGAGCGTATCCGCAATGATCTTCGCGAAAGTCTGCAACACGGTATCCGTCAATCGTTGATAGTCTTGAGCCGTGACAGCGACCTGAGCCTCCGCCTCGGGTACCGCAGCTTCGGCAACCGAAGGCGATGCTGTCAGAGTCTGTCGGACCGCCCCAAGCAATGCCTCGACAAGCGTTGGAAAATCCGCAAGCGCTCCCTGGAAGATGAGCTTCGCGACCGCCTGCCCCGCTTCAGCATCGGGTACTTCCAGGTATCCGACCAGCATGGGCCCTGCTTCACGTCCCGCCTCCGTGGCCACAGCCGCAGCAGCAACTGCATCCTCCTTCTCTCGCGCCTCGGGACGGGCGGAACGCAAATCTTTGGCATCGCGCAGCAAATCGGGAATCATCGTTCCCGGCACCCGGTATAATTGAAAACTCTTAATCACGGCATCAGAAAGCGCCACCTTCCCCCATGTCCCTGATTCGCCCTCCGCGGCCTTAAAAACATCCCCGTCATCAGTTAAATTTCTCGCGACAAGCCTTCCAACAAGTCTTTCACCGTCAGAGGCGATTTGGATATAACTGCCGGCCTTCCCATCATAATCCCCACGGCTGTTGAGAAAAACATGACCCGCGGCCGCGGCGGTTGAACTTTCCACGTAATCCCGGTCAGGCATGGCTTTAAGCCTTGGCACCGCAAACGGCGTAAGGTCGATGGCCCGCGCCTCGGCGCGCGCCTCAACAATTTGTGGCGATGAGATCATCTTTTCATAAAGGGCATTCCAGGCCGGACGAGGCGCTTCGTCAACCGGTAAAGGTTCGGCCATCCCGAATTGATACGAACGATCCCCTCCGCCGTATGGTGAAAAAGCCGATCCTTCCATGGCATATTCAAAATCACCTGCTGGTGTTTTGGAAATCAAATACACCTCGCGCAGATAGGGCGGCGTCACGGAAGGATTCGACCCGTCCCTCCATGCAGGATTCTTCTGCAATTCCGTCACCAAAATCCCCGCAACCTCCCCCGATGGCCGAAGTGCTATTTTGATCGTCGCCCACTCGACCGGCTTGTTTGTGGCCTGGGTTGCCATATGAGAAAGACTCTCTCGGGGCTTTGAGGCAACCACCACTGCGGGCACCGCGCCTTCGGAGCTCGCCGTTTCCGCATCAAAGGAACCGGAAATTTGAGCAGCATAATCTTCCGTCAAAGCAAGACGCTCGCTTCCCCTCGCAAAAGCCACTCGCCCCACGTTGACTCCGGACATCCCTATTTGTACCGCCGCGGCTTCAGCCGTCAAGCCCGGTTGGACAGCCTGTGGTGCCGTCGGCGTCACCGCCGGCGCGGCAGGAACGGCAACTTGAGCCTTGGCGGGCACAGCTTTTCCGTAAGACAGAGCCGCTTTCATAAGTGCACCCAACCGAAACTTGGGCCGCACTTGGGCCTTGACCGGCGCCTCTTTTCTGTAAGACAACGCCGCCTGAACAAGTGCGCTCCGCGTTTCGGCGGGTTGCCGCGTCTTCCCTTGGCTCCATGTATCATAAAGAATTTCTTCAAGGGCTTCATTGGCATCGGGCGATTCAAAAAATCCCTGCCTCTGATTTGAAGCGATCACCCGCCCCCTAGCTAAATCCAATCTCGCACCCCGAAAATCCTGTAAACTCATCGAGCTTTGCGCAGCGGTATGCCATTCAACCTTCGCGGCCAGGCCTGCTTGAAACGATCGCAGGGTCGCCGCATCCATACGACTCATTTTTATCTTCATCAACCCTTCGCTCAGCGTTGTTTCCCGCGCCTCGGCGCGGAGAACTGATTCGAAAGCCTTCCGAAATGCTTCCAAGTTCGCGAAGGGACCCGTCTGCAGTTGCTGCAAATCGGCTTCCAGTTGGCTTTCGCCTGAATAACCCAGCTCGGCCAAATGACCGGTCAATGTTTGCCAGTCGCCATACAGGGCGTTCAAAATGGGAGCTACGGTCAACTCATTGCCGTTCAAATCGATGCCGTAATCCGCCATCAATTGTCGCAAATCACCTTCGGGCAAACTGAAGAGATTGAGAGCCGTCTGCCAGACGTGTTTTTTCGAGAGTGGGACAAGATCCGCAAGAGAGAGTCGATCGTTGGTAATATCACTGCCATAGGCGCCTTCTACCCCGTTTTGTTTTGAAAAATTGACCGTGGTAGTCGGGCTTGCCTCAAACAATCTTCTCCTTTCAGGCATGATCACCTGATCGCTAAAGAGAAATGAGACGACGCCCGGCTGCTCCCGGATAATGGTGTTCCCGCCTTCTCCATGGTAAATGAAACTTCCCATATTGATCATGCCGAGGCCGAAAGCCATTTTCATCAATCCCACATAGCTTGTCACATGACCAATCACAGTATTCGCATCAAGCGCTTCAGGTCCCCACGCAATCCGTAAGTCACCCGGCCGGCTGCGCTCAATCAAGTGATTATCCACATCATGATATTTCCGGCCGGCAACTGTCGCAGCCTCTTTGACTTTCAGCTCCAATTCACGCGCTTTCAGAAGCTCCTGAACTAGCGCATAGCGATGTCCGACCGAGTGCAAGGCCGCCGCACCATTCAACGCAACAAAGGCCTTGCTCACCCGAATGGTCTCACCCGCAACTTCCACCGGAACGGTCCGCTCCCCCCCGGCTTCATCAAGCCATTTTTTGATGTCGCTCACGAGTTTTTGAAAGCTCAACAGAATACCGTCTTTGAGAGCGGAAACCGCCGTCTCGACGGGCATCTTATCGATCATGCTGGAATCCTGGTTCAGGCCCGACAGCCGAGCCTCTATCTGCGACACAACTTGTTGCAGATTTCTCATTTCGGGACGCGCGAAATTCTCCCGGGCCCAATTCGACAACGTTTCTGCGGGGTCAAGTTTCGTATAATCCTGCACCACCCGGGGCTTGAGCCAGGTGCCACGCTCATCAGGCGTCAGACGATACACCGGTGTTCCATTGACGTACAAAATCTTTGGCATCTGGGACTGTTGCTCACCGGGCTGACCTCGCTGCCGCAAGCTCAACGTGATCTGACCTGCAGGACCTGTCCCGACAATATCAAAGGCAAGCCGGTAACCCTCCCGGCCCCTATCCGTTAGGACAAATTTGCCCTCGGACTCACGGCCTAATTTCGATACAAGATATTGGATCAGCGCTTCGGCCGATTGGCGGGCGGGTTCTTTCCCGAGTTTTTCCATTTCCCCCGGCAGTTCCTGACGAAGGTTCGCCAAGGCAAAATCCCCGCGCGCCTCGGCACGGGCATACACATTTTGGAGACTGCGGTCTGAAAGTCTGCGAACGGTATAGCGCTTATCGCTGGCGTAAGCCATTAACTGCTTGGCCGTCATCTGTGTAACTTCACCCTGCACTTCGGGCAAATGAGTCGACGGATCTACCCGGTAAATGGCCACCTGTAGACGGCCGTCCGCCTGACGGCCGATCACTCTTCGAATAGTGCCTGATTTTTTATTGACGACCTCATTGCCGATCGCCAACATATCGGCGCCCAATGACCGTTCTTCTTGTTCCCGGATAACCAGTTGAACAACCCGAGTGGAAGGTTCAATGCCCCGGGCATCCGTCAGAAAAAAGTCGGCGTCGGCGCCTTGTGCGTGAGCATCGAGAAATTGACCATAAACTCGGTTAAAATTGCTGACCGGCGCATCGGGGTCGATCCTGATTGCGTTTCCGGTCCCCTCATCGTGGAACTGCATGACCCGAGCCATCAGGACTTCCCTCAATTCATCAATGCCGACATTGGTCAAAAGTTCATTGCGGAACTCCGCGGCCAAGGGCAGAAGGTCAGGACTCAACCCTACCCCCGCGAGGTTGCTGCCCGGCAAAGCAGCCTCCATTTGTGGGAGAGCATTTTGGGCCTCGGGAAGATAAATATTTCTTGGACTTCGAGTAGAAAGTCGAACGATCTGATAGGGTCTCACCACCTTGCCGTCTTTTAAGCCTTGATGACGGAGATACTTCATCAGATCAGCGGCATCTTTGATCACAACCTGACCGTCAGCACTGGGCAGCGCCTGACCTGCGGGCCTCTCGTGAACCGATACAATAAATTGACCTTCGGGCGTCCGGCCGATGATCCTCCTGAGCGTTCCCGTATATTGGTTGACGATTTCATTCCCAACCGCCAAAAGGTCCTGTGTGAGTTGTCTCGCCTCGTCTGCCCGAATCATTTCCTGCAGGATTCGGTCTTGGGGAACCACACCCGTTGGCCCCAGCAAAAACAGAGACACGTCATCGGGATTCCGGTCCAAATAATCTTGTGTAAACCGGTTGTATTTGACCTGCGTGTCCGAGAGGTCTATGGCCGCAAGATCCGGATCCGTGGTTAAACTATGAATCAATAGGGATCGCAATTCATCGACGGTGAAATTCAGGCCGATTTCAGCCTTAAATCGCTCTTCACTCCGAGCCTCGGCACGAACCACTGCGGGGAATCGTTCCCCCAAACGGCCCACCGCCGCGTGAACGGCGGCCAAGACAGCAGCCGGATCTTTAAGTGTCTCCCCAGGCATCTTACCTCGAAGATGCACATATTCACTCGCAAAGGCATCAGGTCCCTGGACAGTCTCACCACCTTTAGCAGACAGTAGGTTGAAATCACTTTCAACGAAGCGAAGCGCTTCTTGCACTTCAAACAGAGAACTGTCCGGATTCTCCAGTGCCGCCATCACTGCCGAATACTTGGAGCTCGCCCCTTCAGAACCGACCGCGTCTTGCGCAATGAGGATGGCAAGGCGAACAGCTTGAGGAGCGAACACCCACCATTCCCCCTTTTCTTCCGAAAGCCTCCTGTAGGCTTCAATGTCACGCAGGATTTCTTCAAGTCCTTGCGCGTAGCCCTCATCGCGAAAAACAAGATCCTCCTCTGTCGGCGGCGCTCTTTGCAAGTCGAGAGCTTTCCGAGTATCCTCTTCGAAGGCCGTCAAAGTGGCCGTGCTCAACCATGCCCGCTGAATATTTCCAAGCAAATCTCTCCAGGAGGCCGGAACACGATCTGGGACAGGATCATCCTCCCGCCCCCCTACAAGCTCGCCGAATGCCTGCATCGCATTCACGGCCGCGGCAGGAAGACTTTGTGCGCGCTGCGCCACGGCTATCTGCTCCACCATGGTCTCGGCCTCGAGCCCTCCGATTTTATCCTCAACCCTCTGCCGGATATCGCCGATCGTTTGATCCAAAGTTTGAGGACGGATCACCGTCGGAACGGCTTCCGCGGCTTGAGGCATCCCCACAACAGTGTCTCCGGTCGCTACCACGACTTTTGTTTCTGCGGCCGCATCTTTTTGCCGCTTACGCTCTTGCAGTTCTGCGCGGATTGCAGCCAGGTCTCTTTGGGCCACCGATAATATTCCTGTCGACTCTATCGCCTTCGGATATCGCGCAGCTCCAAAAACAGCGACACGTCTTTCCACATACGCCTGCGCTTTCTGCAGACCTTCCTCACTGAGAGCCTTGAGCCGCTTGGCCGTCAACTGCCGATGGACATGGTAGAGGTTATAGATCATTTTCATGTAGGCACTCAACGCGACCTTCACTTGAGGATCCCCCTGCTTCACCAACCAAGAAAAAAAGGACTTGCCCCCGGTCACCTTGTCCTTTTTGAGCTGCGTCATTTCCTCCGCAAACTTCTTCTCCGCGGCTTTGAGGGCCTCCACCCGTTTTCCAAGCCGCCCCTTCATCATAATCAGGTCACGGACAATACCTCGACGCGCCTCCGTGCCCCATAGCCTGCGCTTCGAACTTTCGTCGAGCTTCCCCATCTGCGAAATCAAATCCGTCAATTGCCTACGGGCTCTCGCTAACTCGGGGACCGCGGCCGTCTCTTTGCCCAAAAGGGCGCTCCCGTCACGGTAAAGATCTCTGCCAACTTCCGCCAATCTCTCCGCAGTCGCAGCCGTTTCCGCAACGGCCGCCGCCTCCGCTCCCGTCTTGCGCATCTCGGGACGCGCAAAGGCCGCTAACTCCGGGTGTTCGACAGTCAGATCTTTCAGCTGCTTCCACGAAGGCAACTCCACACGCCGGTTTTTAGGGTTTAAGTAGACGATGGTGTCCGGCTTCCTAGGATCGATCGCCAAAAACACTCCTCGCTCGAGCTTGGAGGCAACCACGTCTGCAAGCAGCGCTCTAACCTTCTCTCGCAAACCATAGGCACTCGTCACAAGACGCATTTTCTCATCAATGACAGCGCTAGTATTTTCCAGAAAAGCGCGCGACAAGGCACTATCCGCTGTAAGCGTCGCGATACGCTCCACCCATTCCTCCCCACTGCGCCCCTTGACTGATTCCCAGTTCGTCAGAAGGCCTATCAGACTTTCCATCGTCTGCTCTTCGCCAATCAGATCTGTTCGCATTTGGGCTTCCAGTAGCTCCCGCACCCTTTCGCGCAGGCCGTAGGTGCTCGTGACCCGTTGCATGATTGGCCCAACAGCTTTGGCATCGTCCTTCTTGAACGCCTCACTCAAAGTCCCATCGAGGTCCTTCCTCAAGTAGTCAATAATGGTATCAAATCCTGTCCCACTCGCATTCTTCATCCCCCAATCCCACGCCAATCGCATAAGGGCATCCAAATCTTTTGCTTCGAGAACCGCTTGTGTTCGCGCCGCCGTCTCTTCAGAGATCTGGGGCCCGGCCATTTCTCTCATTTCACCCCTCGAAGGGACGAATGAAGCTGCTGGACCGCCCACTCCCAAAGAGGCTCCGATGAAACGCCCGAATCCGGCTAATACCCCGGAGCCTTCGGAAGCGACAGCGTTCGTCCCTGCAGAGGTTTCTGCAGCCGCCCGCGCCTCGGCACGCTTTTTGACCCAATCATGAATTTTAAGGCCCGCCCAGATCACGCCGCCGACTGCGGCTTTCGCTAGGATGCCTCCGGGGACGAGGGTTAGGATCGCCAGCCCTGCCGAGGTAAGCGCCGTCGTGACGACAAGCTTGAGCCCCCACATCATGCCATCCAATTTCTTTAACCGGACCTGATCTAGCGCGGACAACTCATCTTTTTTCTTGCTCAAATCAAGACCCTTAAAACGGGATTTCGCCAGTCCTTTACGGACCCAATCCCAGACTTTCCCCAAAAGTTCGGTGTTTAGAAATTTGACGGCGGATTCGCCGGTGCCAACGGCAAAAAGGAGCAATTCAATGCCCAAGCCCCAGGCCTCGCTATGATCCAGATATTTAAGCATGGCGGGATCTCTTGCGAGAATATGAACCACCACGGCTAAACCGACCGCCAAAATGAGACCCAAATAGGCCGCCAACCCGCCCTTACCCTCAAACAATTTCATCATCCCACGGTCGAGCTGCTTCTGGATTTTCGCCGAAACGCCTTCCTTCTTCTCCGCTGCACGCCTTGCAATAATCTCCCGAAGGAGCCGGGCAAGCGCCGTTTTCAAATCAAATGTGGCGGGATCCTGAATCGTCTTGACGATCAATTCGAGGATGAGTTTCCTGCTCTCTCCGACTTCCTTCGCTAAAAATCCGAAGAGCATCTTTAGAATCGCAAGACGCGAAAGGCTCTCGCTAGCACGCTGGATATTGGCGAAGGCCTCCAGGAATTGATTCCCGTGAGCGCGCGAAACGCCGAACAGCAGGGGGGCACGGCGGAACAGCCACGTCACGGGAGAAGCGAGGCGCCGCAGAATGGCTTGGCTGAGCGCCCCTTCAGCATTGACTTGCGCGCGGACGAGCAACTTGAACAAACGTAAAAAGAGGCTTTGGAAGAAGCCGAAGATTGCGCCCCAGAAGCCGGTCGCCGCCCCGTCGGCCTTCAAGTCATCGATTTTCTCCTTGATCTCATTTTTGAGTGCATCCATCTGCAGTGCGGCCGTCGCAAACACCGTGCCCATGGCCGGGCTCAAGGGAGCGACCGGACCTGCCTGATCCGCAGAGGGCGCCAAGCCCATGGCCTTCGACAAATCGTCATTAATCTCGGCAATCGCGGTGGCAACCTCCGGATCTTCTTCGCCCGTTTTTTCTCCCTTGGCGACCATCAGCCGTATCCTCATCTCCTGACTCTCGGCATACTCCCGGATCAAGCCGTCCATATTCGGCGGAATGATCGGCGGAACCGGCGGCACAATGCCTGCAGGCGCCACTTGAAGCACCTCGCTCGGCTCACCCTTCAAGAGCTTGGCAAATGACGCCATCGGGCGAACGATTTCCGAATAACTCGGCAGTTTGAAGAATGAAGATGATTTCATGTCCGGAATCATCGTCGCCGCCGTAATCTCTCCGATCATTTTTGACGAAAAAATCCCGGTTGACGCCGAAATCACCTGCTTCAGTAGACCGGGGATTCCCGTGCTGCCCTCAGCCCCGACATCGATGCGTGGGTCCTTGTCAAGCTCACTGACCGCCTTCTGATAAATTTCAAAACTCTGCGACAGGCCCTGGAAATCCTGGACCCCCTCGGGCTTTTCGCCCCGCGCAAGCGTGCTCAGCAGGTCGTGAAACCGGATCAACGCGTCGGCGACCGGATTACCCAAAAGAGTTTCATCTGCCTTGAGACCTTTCACGATCTCATCCAACGCAACTTTCTCACCCGCGGCAGGCGGATTCTCTTCCAAAAGGGCCGTCACGGCTTTGAGTAGCCCCCCTTGAGCTTCCGATAATACCTGCTCGCTCAAGGCCGGGGCAACGGGCGCAGCCGCCGGCTTTTTGATGCTCTCGGTAATCGGCGCCGCAACCGCGGTGGCAGGAACGGCCTGTTCGAGAGCGGGAACATAGCCGGCTCTGATTTCAAGGCGGGCAAGAACGGCAGTATCGCCGGGTGTCGGAATGGCCGCCGGCTTCAAGAGATTGAGAATGTTTGGCTCCGTCAAGCGGTTCGTATCGCGAAGGCCCCGGAGTCCGCCGATGAATCCTTCCACTTTCTCCATAATCCTCTTACGGCGCGCCTCTCGCTGGCGGCCCTGGGGAGTTGCCTCATCGATGAAGCGGGTGTAGCGCTCAGCTTCGGCCAGCCGGTTTTTGGCGGCAAGGTCCCGAAGAATTTCGTCGCGCCAGTACTTGAGCGTGACACCGTCATCCGGGATAAATCCGTCGGGATTGCCCGCTCCCATCTGGGCAAGCAAGCGGTCGCGGGTGGAACGGACGAAGGCGTTGTACAAGCTAATCTTCCCGTCCACGACCTCGAAATAATCCTTCCAGGGGACATTGCCGAGCATCTGGTCGCGGTAGCTCGTTTCCTCCGGGATCTCCTTGATCGCGGGCATGAGCAGAACATACGAGATGCCGTTTTCCTTGAGCAACCGTGTCAGGCCGCGGGTGTGAAAACCGCCGGCGACGGCAACAAGGGCCCGGGAACTGTCACCTCTTCCATCAAGCCGCCTGCTCAAATTCGAAAAAAGAGCATGGTCGCGCCGGATGGCGTTTTCATAAAACGCGAGGTGCGGCGCAAATTCCGCGTCAAAGCCAACCCGGGGGCTGTCCCCCTTCAAACTTTCCCAATCCTCATGCGTCAGCTCGAGCTTGTTGAAGCGATCGAGAAGCCGGAGTCCGCGCGATCGCTTATTGAGCTCACGCTGTTGCGCATTTTCAAAGAGCGAGGTCTTGACTTCCTCGGCGTACTTTTCGAAATCGTCAAAGAGTTTCGTGCCTTGGATGTCTTCCACACGCTTCTGGCGGCGCACTTTTTCACCCAAAACTTTCGAGACTTTCACCGGCAGCTTGTATCGGACGACCAATTCCCTAAGAAACAGGGCAAAAGCTTCGGGGGCAATTTTCGAGGTCTGGTATTCCTGGAATTTTTGGTTGAAAGCGTTGCGGGGGCTGTCCCCCTTGGCGCCCTTTGCCTCCCCTTTTTTACCCTGGAGGTGCCGCTTCACCTGCTTCGCGATGCGGCGGATCTCGACGTCCGTCGCTGACGCATCGTTTTGCCCCCCGTCCTTTGCGGCGCCCTTGGCGTAGGTAGCCGTCTCCTGCTGATCAAGCCTCATCTGCTGAACGAGAACTTCAAGCTCGCTTCCTTTGGCGGGAGACTTGACCGCCGCAAGCTGCTTGAGCACTTCGAGCAAATCAGCCTGGTTGTCCTCGAACCTGCCGACCGCGAGGTCAATCGCCATCAACCTTTCCGGATAGTTTTTTTGCTTTTCGCCGTTCAATTTCTCGTGCTCGTTTTTTAATCGCTCGCCGATTGCCTTCTGCGCTTTCATCGCCGCGAGATAATGCCCGACGCCCTCCTGGTATAATTCCCAGTCGTCCATGCCGAAAAATTTCGCCTCGCTTGCGCCCGGCCGCGTTCCGTTGTTGCCGGAAAAGATCGCGGCGGCGACGCCTCCGGCGAGATTCCCCCGATCATGATAAGTCTTAAAGACCTGCTTCAGCGCCTTCTTGTCCGGATACGTTCTGAAGATTTCGGCATCGAGTTCGTCGGCCGCCCCCTCGAGCGCCACTTGGGTGAGACCGTATTCGTTCCCGAGATAGCCGATCAGCGCGGAGATGCTGGCCTGAGCCGCGGGAACGGCATGAGCATCTTGAATCAAAACAACCGCCCGGGAGGTCTTCCCGGAGAAAACATCCTCAACGGATCCCATTTTTTCCGGGATTCGGAGATCACGAAGATCGGCGGGAAAAGTTTTGCGCGCATCCGCGCTTTCATTCATCGCGGGTACTTGCGCGTAAAGATATCCGGAGAAGTGGTTGGTCAGAACAAAAGCCACGGTCACGAAAATGGAGAGCGTTTTTTTTAGAGGGAAGAATGGAAGTTTCATTGCAGATTTATAATCGCTCCCCGCTGACTGATATAAGCCGTCATTAAGCCTCATAGGTCTCAAATCCCGGACACCTGATTTTTAAGTCGGATACTTAACACCCCACCTATTTATAAGTCTGCCTGACTATATATAAAAATTCAAACTTCCGACTTACTAAAAGATGATTTTAATAGCAATTTATAGCAATATTATCGTTGCATCTGGACTTCATGGGAGTACTGGCGAGCGGTCAGGCAGAGTCAATGGGCGGTGGGTTAGAGGAATTGGAGCAGCACCTATCCGGTCGGGATAGGTGCGTAATCACCAGTCGGCCGTTCGCCTCGTGTGTGATTACGCAGACGCCTGGGTGCGGAGTTCGGCGCGGTACTGGCTAACAAAGTCTTCGATGTGATCCATGAGGAAATTGACCATGCCGGTTTCGAAGCCTCCGAGGACTTTGGAGGCATCGAGGCCGTAGCCTTGAAGTTGCGCGAGAAGCTTTTTTGAAATGTCCGCAACGGGCTGCTTCAGGCGCTCCGGCATCACGTAAGTCTGATTCATCCGCCGGGAACGGCTGACCCCTTCGCGGACTTCTTCGAGAACGGTCAGATCCGCCGGCGAAATAACGGCCGGATCGGCCGCCACGAGCGCCACCGCAAGCTGCACCGCCATGCGCAAGACCTGATTCTGGAAATCATGAACATTTTGTGGATTGTAGGAGCCCCTCTGTGTTCCGATCGGCAGAAAACCCGCCCAGGCTTCCCCGATTTCATTTCCGGCGAGGATGCACGGCAAGGCTCCTTTGTAAAATTTGGCCTGACGACTCAACTCATAAAAACTCCTGAGCAGCTGAACCTTGGATTTCGCGAGCCCCTCACGCTCAAGACTGCTTTGCAACCCCCCGTCAAAACGCGCGCCTTCCGGTAAGATCGGCATCATTTTCTCGATCCGAGAAATCCCAACCTTCGCAAGGGCCGCCGAAAAGATATCGGCGAACTGCTTCTGCGCGAGATTCTCTTCGGAAACCGGCACCTCAAACGCTACAGGGTACTTTTGATCGGGCAAATTGGGAATAATCCTTGAGTGAATGATCTCGAGAATGGCGTCGGTCGCCGCAAGGTACTCGGGCTCGAGACCGGGAACGGCCGCGAGGGCTTTGCGAAGATCCTCCAGAAATACGTCTGCAAAACGCGCCAAGTCGGTACGTCCGCCGATGACGGCCATGCGAGCGAATTTCTCTTGCGACTCACGATCTCGCCGCCCCCGTCTCTGCCAGCTGACATAGGCGGTAGCGGCCCGGCCCGCAGCAGCTTCAGCCGCCGCTTTACGCATTTCTGATCTTTTTGAAGAAGGCACTTCCTCCGGGCTTACGAGGGTCACGCCGGGGGCCTGGGTAAGCGGCAAACGGACGATCATCAGGCTTCCGGAACCGCCCGGAAATTCGCCCGCATATTCGGGGGCCTCCGCAACCTTCCATTCCTCCCCATCGCGGTAAAGCCGGGAAGGCACCGCCGCGCCACTCGTCTGGCTGATGATTTCAAAGGTCCCGCGGTGAATCTCGGCAATGCGGATCGACTCCGCCAGGCCCAGTCCGTGTTCAGGAACATCACGTCCCTCGGTAGCCGCCTCGTCGTGGCGCCCCGATACATCGAGCAGGATCACCTTATCAAGTTTAAGGGGCGATATTCCGGGCCCATTGTCCGCAACCCGAACAATGGCAAATTTCCCCTCTCTTCGGATCTGAACGTCGACACGCCCCTCCGCCTTGGGAATAAAAGAGTTCGCATTGCTAACAAGGTTGCCGAGCAAATTCATGAGCTGCGGACGGGAACCAGCGATCCAAAGTTTTTCGTCCGGCATGTCGAAGGCAGAGCCGTATTTCACAGCAAGCGCTTGCGACATCTCCTCGGCATTCACCGGATCCCCCACCGACAGGCCATTCATAAAGGCCAGTTGAGCCGGCAAAATCTTTTCCGTCTTATCCATCACGGCCCGAAAATCGTCAAATTCGGCACCACTGCTCGTTTCGACCGAACGGATCTGGCGGTCGACCTCCTGCATGTCTTCCGTAAAGATCCGAAACCGTTCAGCCATCGCCTCGATTTTCCCCATACTTTCAAAGGGCCCCAAGGCCTGAAGGAGGAAGGAATTTCTGACTTCCGTAAATCTTTGGGCAATCAAGTGCGATTCGTTCGCGACAACAATGAGGCCTTGATGCCGGAAAGCCGCCTCCAACGAATCCAAGATCGGCCCCACATCCACACCCAATCCGTCGAAGAGCATCGTCGCATAGTACCCAACCAAGGAAAAATACCCTGTCAGGTCGGCACCCGGAGAATGACTCAGCGAGCGGATTCCCATGACCACATCTTCGTAGCGACGTCTTTGCGCAGCCGGCAATCGAGCAAGTTCGACAAACCCCTTCAAATAGGCAGAGGTCCGAGCCACAGCTTCCGACTCTGCTTGGGCCAATCCCGCCTCCGCCAATTGGTCCATTTGCTCCAAAAATTTTTGGTGCAGCGCTGAGGGGTCGAGTTTAACCGCAGGGGTCTGATTCCGGTCCTCCCAATACTCCGTTAAGGCATCCCGGATGAGAAGCGCGCGGTTCCTCGCACTGTAATGCACAGTCCCGGCAATCCGGCTCAATTCCGGAAGCTGTTCCGGCGCCAAAAGAGTCGCCTTCGCAAACACCGCCCCCCATGCGTCCCGCATCTCCTCTCTCACCAAAGTCACGGTATCTTCAAGGGTGAGGCCCCATGCCCCCGCAAACTGTTCGAGGCGCCTGCGGACATCACGAAGCCACTCCCTGATCGCCGGGTCGGATTCAACGTCTCCTTGCGCATCGAGTGCCAAGCGCTCCGGCAGTCCCCAATCATCCATCGTTAGAACAGCTTGCAGCCGGGGGCTCTCGTCGGGCTTCGAACGGTTTTGCTCGCTAAGTAGCCAGATTGCAATTCTGCCGGGGGCCGTTTCGCCAAGAACGGCCGATAATTTCTGCCCACTCACGCCGCCAAAGACCTCCGCCTCGTAAACTCCGCGGCCGAGGCCAAAGACAGCCGAAAATTCCGATTTCGTCTGCTGCTGATTGTGCATCTTCACCTGCCTGACTTCCCGGTCCTCCACGGGCGCCGACAGAGCTTGCTCGCGCACAGCGGCCCTTTCGGCAATGAGCTTTCGGGCGTAAGCCTCGGCCAAAATATCGACGGCCAGCTTCCATTGCCCATCACTCCAGGCCCCTTTCTGAAGGATCCTCTGGGCAGCCGCCCGGCTTTCAGCTCCTTCAGCGCGCCTCTGGGAATCCGGCACTTGCCGGACAAGGCTGCTGATGATTTCCCTGTCGCGCACACTCAAATATTTGTAGAGCGGGGACCTCGGATCTGCGGCGCCCATGGCTCTCACGCGAAGAGGTTCGGCCTCCATCGCCGTCAAAGTCTCAATTTCCGAGTTAATCGCCTCAACCACTTGCCATCGATCGGGCTTTGGAATCTTTTTCAAAATCAGCATTTCCCAAACAAAGCGGTTCGCCCGCTGATAAGAGAATTTCAAGCCGCCGTACTCCGGAGCTCGCAGCTCTCGTCTATCAAGCGGTTCAAACATAAGGGCCGCGGAGGATACCGCATAGGCATTCGCGCTCGTGACGGCAGCCTCAAGGCGTCCGCCCGTGATCTGCCATTGATTGGCATCCTTGCTATTGGCCAAGAGAAACACGTGAGCCAGCGGGTCGTCCGTCCCGTGCTCCAGCGCATAAATTCTATTCGCTTCGCGCGCAAGTGTCTGGAGAGGAACCCCGATGCCTCTCATCTTGTCTCCGGGAAACACGAGCGCCACCGCCTGACCGCTTCGGGTGATCCCCAAGGCGTTGCCCGGATAGGGATAGGTGAAGAGTTTGATATAAAGTTTGTGATCCCGAATATAAAACTCGCCCGTCTTGAGGTCTTCTCTCGTAATTTCGGCCTTGGCCGACAAATCCACGAACCTGTAGGGCTCCCAGGCAAAAACAGCGTTCCCGATCGTGCCGTCCTTGAGTTTTGCGAGCACTTCCGGATGTTCAGTCTCATAGCGCGAAATGTCGAGAGCCAAAAAGCCGTCGCTCGCTTCGATCTCGGCCATCCGGCCTTCGCTTTCATTGGCTCCGATCGCGACACCGTAAACGATCCGCCCGTCCGCGTCACGCGTCACAAGCTGAGGGAACCTCCTGAGCTGGAAACGATCCTCGACTTGGTCGACGATCTCCGACACCGGAACGGCCTCGCCATTTTCCATGACTCTTTGTCCGAAGACAGCAAGGGCGATATTGGAAGAGAGGTCCCGTGCCCCCGCACGGACCGCCCGTCCGTCCGGAGCAAGATCTTCCGCGAGATAAACGCTGAACCCGCCATCCGGTTTGTCCTGGCGGAAAACAAGATCCTCGGAGCTGAAGGATCCCCCTTCCCGCTGTTGATCTTTCCAAGCAACGAACATGGAGTAAACCCGTTCTTGATAGGGTTCTGCTTCCTGGCGGTAAAAGGTCCCCGTCCCGCCGTCATACGCCACAAACCAGTCATTGAAGAAAAGATTGTGATAGGAATAGAGATCGCCGGTTTGAATGTTTTGAAGCGTCACAAGTTCGGTCCAGGGCCGGTTGATACGGACCTCGCGCCCCTGATCGTCGGTCACGGGTAGATCATTGTCCTTGTAGCGGATTGGCGCTTCACTGCCGAGACCGGCATAAACTTCCCGCCCCTTCCAAAAGAAAGCTGTCGGCTGGCTGTGTCTCGTACTAAAATTCCCGTTGGCCGAGTCGGCGGTAACGGCCAGACGAATCGCATAGTCCCCCGGGTTGTAAACTTTGCTGACGGCATGATAAGGAGGAAGAGCTTCCCTCAAAGACCGATACAACCAAGAAAATAATTGCACAAACGTCTCATCATCAACACGCCCCTCCGTGAAAGAACGCTGAAAAGCTCCGAGGTCATTCCGGTTCTGCCCGACGAGGTACCTGAGAAGCGCCTGTTTCACGACAAGGGACAATTTCCGCGCGAGGCCCTCCGGCATATCCTGGGCGCCGGAATTCAAAATAATATCGAGAAGCCTCGAACCCTCGGGATAGTGTTCTTGAGCGAGATCAAAGGCCTGCTCGAGCCGGGACACAATTTTGTCCACCACATAATCCCGTTCGCCGGCGGTGAAGCGCAAGCTTTTCCCGTTTTCCCGCTCGTTCAAATTGTTCACCGCGATCGCGCGATCGACCGAAGGCCAGTCCGCTTTCTCGAGAGTAAGCTCCTTGGCGGTCCGCTCCCGGTATAAGGCCTCGAGCAGCCGGTAAAGTTGCCGATCCGACTCCACCTCAAGCCTAAGCCCAAGGAGTTCTTCCGACATGTCCTGGATGATGGAGTCACTCGTCCCTGCGGGAAGAATCGCGATCAACGCCTCCTCGAGGACCTGCCTGCTTCCGCGGTCGCTGGAGGCAAGGAGCGCGTCATTTGACAAACGATCGGACCCAACCTTGTAAACCAGAATGTCACCGATGTGAACGATATGGCCATCCGCTTGTTCGTCCGCGCCGAGGAGCTCTCTAAAAATCGATTTCTCGGCTTGCAGGTCGATCGCAACGCCGGCGGCGGTAAAGTAAAGACTCCCCGGACGCTCCTTGTCTTCGAGCAAAATCACCGGCCGGATATAAACTTCTCCGTCCTGCACAGAAAAAAACTGAAAGAGCTGATAAGTTCCGTCATCCTGCGGGACAGCCCCCAGGTAGCGGCCTTCCGTGAGCGCCCCGCGGTTGAAAATTTGCCAACTCTCCGTTCCAAGATGGACCTTATTGTCCTCCGGCCAGGGTTGCGTGGCGTCATGGGCATAGACCAACTGGGCCTCGAGCGTACGGAGATCCGCACCGAGCGTACGGGGTGTCAACGGCGCTAACCCCGTCAAGCGGGGCATGCCGTCCGGCGCGGGCATACTTTGAGGAGACTGGATGGACTCCAAAGGCGGCATCCCCTCCAAAACCGTCTCACCATCTAGTGAGAGGCCTTTGTCCTCTCCGTCGCGCAACTCACGCCTCTGTGGAAGAGGGATTTCCGGCGCGACCGGCACGAGAACGGGGGCCGTCCCTTGAGGCATTCCCGGTAAGAGCGGCTGTTCCCGGCTGGTTTCCAAATCACGCATCGCCGTTTGAAGAGCGTCATTGAGTCCGAAAGCAAATCGCTCCAGCGACAAACGAAAGCTTTCGATCCACCGCACCAATTGGCGCACCACACGGTCACTTTCGCTGCGCAGGAACTGCCCGATCAAAAACATCGCAACGCGCGTCACAGTATCCTGCCGGATTGCTTCGGCTGCGTCTGAAACCGCTTGCTTCATGTAGCCCCACAATCCCGGGCCAAACGCGGCTGCGCGAACTTCGCTGCGCGGAATCCACGCCCCGGCGCTTTCCAAAAGCTCCGACACCCTGCGTTCGGCAGCCGAAAAGGGAGCTACATTCCGGATCCTTGAAAGAAGATTCTCGACTTCGGTCCGTGCCATCACTTGAGGCTGACGCATTTCGCTGCGCAGCTCCGGCCGGGCCGGCGGTTGAGGAGCTTCGGGCGTCTCCCCCCACAACTCATCTACTTTTTCGATATCAGCATCCGCCACATCCAAAGGTGTGAACATCAGTTCACCCTCCGTTTGGTCTGGTTTAAGCGCATTACGCATCAAAAGAAGGCCGCGGGGCGTACCGTTTTGGAGCTCCGGATCTTCAAAGAACTTTTGGACTGCGCCTTTTTCGCCTTCGACGGCCAGAACGATTTTTTGGCCGCCCGGAATCCCTAATGCCAACAGGTTTATTTGAACCATAAAGGTATCCTTCAAATCTACCACTTCATCTCCATAAATTAGCCAGCCTTTGGCAATTCCCGCATTGAAGGCAATCTTTGCCAGCGCATGCGTAGGCCGCGCATGGAGGCCTTCCGAATCAAGAGTAAACGCCCTCGCAATCCGGGTCCTATCGCCGAGGTCTCTGTGGTAAATCCGGACTCCCTGCGGCGTCGTCTCGCGCATGTCCTGTTGGGCCTCTTCCGCCCGATCCTGGGCCTGTTCCGCGGCCTGCATCCTCGCCTCCACGAATTTATGGAAAACCGGGTTTTGAACGTCGATCACCGCCCGGACAATCTTATCCATGACGTGCTGGAATGCTTCCATAAGAAGATCGTCGTCGGGAAGATCCTCCAGGGCACATCTCAAAATCAGATCCTCGAGGCTGCTGACGGATCCGTCCGAAAGGCTGATGGGTTCCTGGAGATAGCTTTTTTTGACTTTTCTGGCGTATTCGCGAATTTCCGGGATTTTATTGGTGGCCGCCACGGGAGTCACTTCCAGCTGATCCGCATATTGCATCACGAGCAGGAACAACAAGGCCTCTACGGTATTGCCCGCCTCCCCCTCGAGGTTGACGGGGAACCCATATTTTTTGGCGTCTTCGGCCACGCGCCACAGATCGTGAATGAGCCAGCCGTTGACCCTCCGGAGTTTCCCACGGCCATGCAGCCGCTCCCGCATAATCGACTTCATCAAATCATTGCTGCCGATTCCGATAAAGCGCTTTTTCGGATGGGTTTGATTCATTTCCGCCATTTTCTTGAAAATGGCTTCCCTTTCATTTTCGATGACCAGGGTATCTTCAAACATATAACCGACAGGCAGCGTCTCGAGCAAAGTCCGCATATTCGCCGCCACGTCGGGCGGCAAACCGAGCACCTTCGCCTTATTGGGATCCGCAAGATACTCCTCGATAGCTTCCTGGATGAGGACTTCGGCCCCCTGAACCTCCTGCGCATTGCGAACATCGGAAAGCAGGATTTCCGCCCCGGAACGGCCGCCCATGAGGAGATGGGCGTCAAAAATGGCTTTCAGCTGACGTTTCCCAAATTCACGAAGAGGAGCATACTGAGGGTTCTGGTCAAGGTAAAACCGTACCCCGGTCCGGTGATTCATGATGTCCTGCATCTTATCTTCCCAGCCGCTCTCCAGAAGAAACTGCGGGCGTTTGTCGCCGGCCACGTCAAATAGTCGAATGACGCAGCGCGCCCGGCCCTCGAGGAACCGCGATGCGAGGATTTCATAGATCGCCGTCCCGAGTCGAACATCGTCAGACTGGATTCCGTGCCGGTCCATTTCGATCATCAGCTCCTCAAGCCTCAGAAGACCGACTCCGGCTCCTCCCGATCTGCGAGCAATGGATTCGATTCCGTCCACGTCACGGAGATTAAAAATATTCGTCTCATCATTGAAGTAGATGACCGGGCGCCCTTCGAACTCAACCGGCTCTTTGGCCCGATACCAAAAGTAGGCCTCCAAATGTTCATAAATCGCCGCTTTTTTCCTGCGCAGGTCTACCGTCTCCTCGGAGGGATGAAGGATCACGTCTCCGGTCTTGCCGTCCACCAGGGCAAGGCCTCCGGCAGGAATCTGTTCGAACGTCAATCCGGCCGCTTCGAAATCGGCGGCGGGAACGACGACGATTCCGCGCTTTTTAGCAAAGATGAACCAGTGCGGGATACGAAACTCCCCTTCCTGCCTGGGCGCGACAATCGCCAGGATTTCCCGGCCTCTCAAGTTGCCAAGGAGTCGGTTGAGATCGCCCTCGTGCCGGATCGTCTCGGCAAAGACCACGACCGGATCTGCCGCCTTGGCCTGCAGTTCGGGGTCCCCGTTGTGGACGATGTCGTAATAGCGCATGACAAAGTCGATGGTTCGGGCAGGCAGCAAGTCCATCTCGGGATTCAGCTCATCCTGACGGGCAGTTCCCAGCTTTTGAAACTCGGCGTACTGCGCGTAAAAGAATTTTGAAACCGCATAATCCACCGTTCGGCCCTTTCCTGTCTCATCCTTGATGAACCGGTCAAACTGAAGCACCCACGACTGCAGCTCCTGATCCCCCTCGAGAGGGAAAAACCTCTCCGTGATCTTCAACGCATTGCGGTGCCGGTTTCTTTCTGCCCGCCATTTCCGATTTTTGACGGGCGCGGGGTCTGCAAACTCGTAAAAGTAATCGTAGGCCCCGTGGTCGACAATCACGCCCTGGAGCATGCCGATCAGTTCCTGGATACTCTCAACATTCCGGCTACTCGTATAGAGGGTTTGCTCCCTGGCGGCCCTCTCCTCCGGGGTGGCTTTAGGCATCTGTTTAGCTTTATCAAGGCTCTTTTCCAATACTTGAAGGTGACCGCGAAGTTTTTTGATCTCGGCCTGGACAGCCTTCCGAACGGAGGCGCCCTGGTCAATGGATTCCGAAAGCGACGCAAAAATGGTCCTAATCATCGTACGGCGCGCCGTGGCCAGCTTTCTTTCTTCCGCGATCACGTTTTCATCCTTCGAATTGAAGCCGTAGGGCAAGTTCAGGAGCACCTCGAAAAGTTTGATCATGAGGATTTCCTTCTGACGGTCCACAACGTGCTGACGCGCCAACGCGGGAGGCAAGCCTGCAATTTCACGATCTAAATAAAAAATCTCCTCCCGGTCGACCAGGGCAGGGAGAAACCTTTCATGCATGATCGCCGACACCTGCTGCACAATTTCGTTCGGACTCAAACCTTGGCCCCTAAGGAATGCTTCATCGTCCCAAATCCGATTCGTCCAATCACTGAGCTCCTGGGCAACGGCGAACTCCCCTTTGAGGAACTTGACATGAATGGACTCTTTAATCGCCTGGATCAGCTGACCGGCTGCGTCAATGACCGACGGCGAATAGAGGGGTTCTGCCCCGTTGATTTGCGCCATGACCCGCGCCCAAATCGCTTCGACCGCCTGAATTTCGTTCGCCGCCTTGGCCTGCTTGACGTCCTCCGGGTCATGCGGGCGGACGAGCGATATATTGACCCGCTTTTGTCCGGGGCTCCACTTCACGATTTCCCCGGTCACCACCTTGAGCATTTCGGGCGAGATCCCGGTAATCGTGACGTCTTTGAGGGGCACAGCCTCCTCGCGCATCTCGGTACGCCCCCTGCCGAAGGCGAAGTATTGATTGAGCGGCCCCGCGACCGAAAGCCAGCCCTGGTTTTCGTGAATGAAATGCATACCGCCGGGCGAGTAGAGTTGAAGACTCGCAGGATCAAGAAGGTTGGATTCCCATTTGCCGCGATATTTTTTGCCGGTCGCTTGGGCGATCTCCGTGACCCGCCGAATCTGCTCCGCTTTCTCCGATTCAATCTTGGAATACGGAAGCCGCAGAACACGGCCGATGGCGATGTGGCCGTGCTTCTCGCGGGCGCCGGCCACGGCAACTTTTTCCTGAACCTCCCCCATCAGTTTCTGCTGCCATCCGTTCAAACGCTTGGTGGGATCAACCGCAAGGAGGACAAATCCTCCGTTACCTGTGATCGCGTAGCCCATCCGGTAGAGCTCGGGCGGCGGACGGGCACGAAAACTCTCATCCAGGACAGTTCCGATGAGAGGGACATCCTCGCCGGTCAAAAGCCTCACCTCTTCGGGCTTCGGCGATAAAACGGGATATTCCTGGAACACCCCCCAGCTCATATGGACGTTTTCCCGTCCGACCCTCCAAATTCCTTTTTCCACCTCATCTTCCTGGCCCGGAAAAACCGTTTTGAGTTCCGCGACAAACGCCTCAAAGGCTTCGTGGGCCTCCAGGACCATCGGCAAATCCGGATCGAGCCGGTGAATAATGGCATAGGCCCCCGGCTCTAGTTTTTTCGGAACCAGCTGACCTTCCGGGGTTTCGTCAAATCCCTTCGCAATATCCCTCTCCACTCCTTGCGGATAAGCCTGAATCTGTCTAAGGGAGTTAAAATATCTCTCATCGTAAAAAGCGGCTACGTCCAGGGCCTCGGTTTCGGTGACCTGGCGAATTTCGGGGCGCAAAGAAGAAACCGCCTGTTCGAGCACGGCAACGGAAGGCAGCCCGATGCCTCCCCCCGGCTTGAGAATTTGCGCGCACGTGGGCCATTGTGGCGCCGTACCGGCGCTCATGAGTTTGAGGATGTTCTGTTCGGTGATGTCACGGCGAGACGTGAAAAGCCGGAACCTCTCCATCAAAGCTTTCGCTTCCGAAAGCACTTTTTGAGCAAGTGCCTCTTGGGGTTCCTCGCCCGCACCCGCGGCCTCATCGATCCATTTCGTGTAGTCGCCGGCCCGGTCCAGCCGCTTGCTTGCGGCCAAGCTTCGTATGATCTCGTCGCGCCAGTGCTTGACAGCCCCCTTCATGTCCATGGACGCCAAAAGTTTGTCGCGGGTGCTTCGCATGAAGGCGTCATGAATCTGAATCTTTCCGTCTACGGCACGAAAATATTTCTTCCAGGGGACATTTCCGCGCATCTGGCTTTGATAACGCGAGAGGTCTAGGATCTGATCGATCCTGGGAGTCACGAGAACGTAGGAGATACCGGCCTCCTCGAGTTTGCGGGTCAATCCCTGGGTGTGGAAACCGCCGGCAACGGCAAGAACTCGGGAACGCCCCCCTTTTGCCGTCTCATTGGCGAGCATTTTTTTGAGATTGGCGAATAAGGCCTCATCGCGCCGTGTGGCATTTTTGTAAAAAGCAAAATGAGGGGCAAAGTCTTCAACGTCCGTTCGGGGGCTGTCCCCCTTGGCGTTCATCTTCCCCCAATCCGTCTGCGACAGCTCGAGCTTGTTGAAGCGCTTCAGGAGGCGTAATTCGCGCGTCCGTTGATCAAGCTCTCGGTTCCCGTCGTTTTCAAAGAGCGACTCCTTCACCGCTTGTGCGTATGCCTCGAAATCGGCGAAAAGCTTCGTCCCCTTGATGTCTGCCATCCTTTTCTGACGGCGGACCTTATCGCCCAGGGCCTTTGAGACTTTAACGGGCAGCTTGCCGTTCACGACAAGCTCTTTGAGAAACAGGGCGAACGCATCTGCAGAAATATTTCCGGTCTGATACGCCTGGTACTTCTCGTTGAAGAGACCGAGAGAACCGCCCGGCTTTTCGTTCAAATATCGTCTCACCTGTTCGGCGATACGCCGGATCTCGCCGTCCAAGGTCTTGGCCCCTTGGAGAACGATCCCCTCTGACACCAAAAGCTCCAATTCGCTTCCTTCAGGCGGGGCCTTCACGGCAGCCAGACTCGCGAGAACTTCGAGCATATCGGAGCGGTTATCTTCAAACTTCTCGAGCCCCTTGTCGATTTCCAACAGCGCCCGAGGATAGGTCTTTTCTTTTTCCACGTTCAGTGTTTCGCCGAGAGCCGCGAGCCGGTCTTGAATCGCTTTTTGTTTTTCCATGGCTCGCAAATACCATCCGATGCCCTCCTCATAGAGCTTCCAATCCTCGATGCCCTGAAACTTAACCCTGGAATCGCTCGCAATCGCGGCCGCCACCGGCCCGGTCAGCGCCCCCTCGGTCCTGTACTCGTTCAAAACCCGGGAGAGGACCTCTTTGTCGGGAAAAGTCTTTAGCAGTAACGGATCCAGCGTTCCGGAAGCGCCCTCGAGGGCCACCTGCCGCACGCCGTACCGCTTTTCAAAATGACGGATGATATTGCGGATATTTTTTTGGGCGTCGTCCACGGCATGCGCGTCCTGCACCAAAATCACAGTGCCGGCCGCGGACCCTTGATAGATTTCCTGGATTTCTCCAATCGCGGGCGGAAGTCGGAATCCCGCCGGGTCCGATCCTGGAACTTCTAGGGATCGATTGATTTCGATGACGGAAGGAATGGGAGTGGACGCCTGCAAAGGAAGCTGATTCGAGAGGATCAGGCAGACCGAAACACCTGCGCACACAAGGCGCCTCACAAGACCGCTCATTGGCCGAAACATACCGCTCATAATGGAAATGCCCCTAGTCCTCTCCCGTGCAAGAAATGGCTGATTTTCTTGAGCTTAGGATCAACTACAAGCTTAATAAACAGATATATTATTCTCTAGAAAGTAATTTACATGATATCCAAGACGATATCAAATAGCCGGAAAATTGATTATAGCAGAAATGATCAAAATCTATCAGGATTCAACAGGTGGGATAAAAAAAGGTGAAGTGCACCCCCCGAGATACACTCCACCTTGTCTTCATTTGGTCAAATACATCAACCGATACAGGTAACAGCGGAAGGGGGAAATAAGTTCCCTGAAAATGACATAAGAATAGGCAATTTACTTCCAGAGCGCCCGCCGAGCGAGGGCCTTTTCGTAGACAGTCTCGTAGTGTTTTGCGGAATCATCCCAGGTGAAACGTTCATGCATCGCCTGATCGCGCATCCGGGCGATATGATTGGGGCGATCATAATAAGTGCTCACGGCCCAGCCGACCGTGTAATAGATCGCCATGGGATCCGGCGAAAAAAAGACAAAACCCGTTCCCGTTCCGTCATGCTCGTTATACTGCTGGACCGTGTCCTTCAGTCCCCCGGTTTCCCGGACGATGGGCAGAGTCCCGTAGCCCATGCTGTAGATCTGATTGAGGCCGCAGGGTTCATACAGGGAAGGCATGAGCAGGAAGTCGGCGCCGGCCTCGATCCAGTGGGCTTTGCGGTTGTCATAGCCGATCCACGCTCCGACGCGGCCCGGATAGGCCGCAGGCAGGCCTCCGAAAAAATCCTCCTGGGATTTCTCGCCGCTCCCGAGAAACACGAATTGCACGACCATATTTCTTAAGATGGCCCGGATCACGGGCGCCAGAAGCTGAAACCCCTTCTGATGACAAAACCGCGAAATGATTCCGATCACGGGGACCCTCGGATCCGGATCGAGCATAAATTCCCGCTGAAGCTCTTTTTTGCAAACAGCCTTACCGCTCAGATCGCTCGGAGAATAATTCGCCGCAATCAGGGGATCGGCAGACGGATTCCAGTGGTCGTAATCAGCGCCGTTCAAGACGCCCGACAAGTCGTCGCGGCGGCGCTCGAGGTAGGGCGCCAGGCCGCTGCCGCCCGGATGCGTAAGAATTTCCTTCGCATACGAAGGGCTGACAGTGGTGATGGCGTCAGAATAAAAGACCGCGCCCTTCATGAAGTTGATGCCGCCGTAATTTTCGAATTTATCGTCGACGAAATTTTCGTTTCCGAGACCCAGGAAGGGGTAGTGCCGCACAGGAAACACTCCTTGATGGGCCATATTGTGGATCGAAAACACCGAGGCCGTCTTCGCAAAGAAGGGGTCGTTCCATTCCTGAATCTTGAGAAAACAGGGGACAAGCGCCGTCTGCCAGTCATGCGCGTGGACAATGTCCGGCCGGAACTTCAGATCCCGGCACAGCTGAAGGCAGGCGCGCGAAAAGAAGCCAAAGCGATCGGCATTGTCGTCGTAGGCGCGTATCCCATCGTCATAAAGCCCCGCCCTCCCGAAATAGTCCTCGTGATCGACAAAATAGACCGGCATTCCGTCCGACTCCGTCTCCAGAACGCCACACCAGACTTGGCAATTGCCCATGGGGACGCCCATCGGCGAAACGGCCCATTTGACCGACGGCCCGGACTTGCTGATCGCCCAATAGCGCGGAAGCACCAGGCGCACGTCATAGCCGAGTTTTCGGAGCGCCTTCGGCAGAGTGCCGCAGACATCGCCGAGGCCGCCCGTCTTGATGAACGGCACGGCCTCGGAAGCCGTAAAGAGGACTTTCTTCGAACGTTTTTTCATCGCGCCGCCGGAAGCACCCTGACACTGACCGCCCGCATGCCGTTCGGCGATTCGCGGATCTCGACTTCGACGGACATTCCCTCCTCGAGCTGCTTGGGATCCGCGATCTGGAAAAAGAGCTCGTCCGGGGCCGCTGAAATCGACTCCCTTTTGCCTTCGGCGTTCTCGAGCTCGATCGAAACCTTCTCGCCGTCCATCTTCACGGCAGTGACTTTGAGGGGCTTTGCCGCGGGAGCTTCAGGGGCACCCTCACCGGGCGTCGCAGCCCCAAGCGTCTTGGGGATCATTTTTTGCAAACTGTCATCCTCCGGCTCTACAGCTTCCGGGATCTCGCTTTTTTTGGGCGGGGCCGCTCCCTCCGGCGGACCGCCGGCTGCCATCTCGGGAGGTGCTCCGGCCCCCATCCCTCCCCCACCGCCCCCTAGCGGGGACTTGGGTGCTTTTGGAATCTCGGGCATTTTTGGAATCTCGGGGAGCTTGGGCATCTTGGTCAAATCCCCGACATTTGGAATCTCCGGCAATTTTCCGAGATCCGGAAGGCCGAGCATTTTCTTCTCCTTGGCCGACATATCCTGGAAGGGTAGCTTGGGCATCTTGAACCCTCCCCCTCCTCCGCCTCCGGAGCGAGTGACCGGGACCACGATCGCGCCCTCCTTCAGATTCTTTGCCTCCGCCGGAACCTGAATCATCGTCGAGGGATCAATCCGGAAAGTGACCTCTCCGCTATCCGACACGATGACCAAATCATACTGGTCGGACCCTTTGGCCGTCAGAGTTTGAATCTTTCCGATCACCGCCGAGCTCTGCGCCGCAACCGTCCCCGAACCATAGACACCCGAAAATACCAGAACCAAAAACATTGCCATCACTTTTTTTGCCATCGTATCCTCGCTTTCGCTTCGTCCGACACCGTTATTCGAATTCGCACTTGATGAATTTACTTCTTCCCCGCCGCCTCCGTGGCCTTGACAAAAAGAGCCAGCTTCCTCGTCCGGATCCCCCGGCTGACAAGGTCCTGAGTCCAAGATTTTTCTAGGATTCCGGCGCTGACAATTTCGACGGAGTCCTTGCCCAGCTCCTCCCGCATCCTAAGCGCCGCGTCGACGACGCGGTCCCCGAGCGGCGAACGATCGAGATAATCATAGCCCGTTATGAAAACAAGCTGCCGGTCGTATCCGACGGCAAGCCCCTCCGGCGTCTCGCGGATCGCGAAAAGGCCGGGAATCGAGTCGGCCATGTCTGCCGCGATCTCGGCTTCATAGAGCACCCGGATCGCTTGAGCCTCAGTGGTTGCGTTCATGGCGGCGGCCGCAATCCGCTCAAATCCCCTGGCCCGCCTCAGCTTCTCGAGGCAAAAGCGAAGATACGTCGCTTCGCGCGGCGTATAATACGGCAGATCGAGAAGCATCTTCGCGCTGTTGACGTCAAACCCAATATCCATCAGCGCTTTCTTGTTTGCCTCGTAGAGCTCGGGCCGGCTCGAATCGTTCACGAGCTCATCGGCCGCCGCATTCAGGGAGCTGGCCGTCACGACCAGCGAGATGGCCATCGCAAAAGGCATGAGGAGATTCGTCAAGATCATGACCCCCTTGCCGCCCATTTTGGATTGCGCAAGGACATCGAGTTTTTTCTGCAGATGCGGGTTTTTGGAATAAACGTCGACCCCGAGATTTTTAGCAATCTGGCGCTTTGTCGACCCCATCATATTTTCCCCGAAAGTGGTTTTCTCCCCCTCATTTTTCCCGCGGAAGACCCTGCCGACCGTCTTTCCGATCTTGCCGACCGCGGTCCCCATGCCCTTCGCCGACCGGATCGGATGGACCACCAGATTTTTCAGTCCCTCACCGGTGTCCACCACGGCATCCGTAACGCCGTCGGTCAAATTGCCGCCGGTCCACTCACCCTCTTTGAGAGTCTCGATCACCCGGATCTCCTGCAAGCGCTGGCGAAGGTTCACCAGCCCCTGCACTTCATATTCCGCGTGGGGCGAGTCGAGGGTAAAAACAAGAGAGCCCGGATCGTCCAGGTTCCTCGTGACCGCCTCGATCGTGTAACAATCCGACACGGGAGGAAACAAGAGTACCGGCAGCTCCAAGTCCTGAAAGGACAAGCCGGCCCATCCCGCTTGGCTCGCGAGAAACACTCCAGCCACCGCAATCACTCCGGCCTTTTTGATCACTTGAAATTCTCACACCCCTCTCCCAAGACCCTTCACTTAAGGTTATCGGCCGGAAGGCGAGCAAAGTGAACGACCCGAAGCAAGCACCCGGCAAAGATAAAAAGGGAGCAGGCCGCCATGACGACGATCAGGAGGGTATTCATGCCGATCGTCACCGCCGTTGCCGAGCGGGGCCAATAGCGGTGGGCCACCATCCCGTAAGCCGCCGCAAACGTCGTCACCGTGACAAAGCTCATCGGAAGGAGCGTGACCCAAAGGAACTTCCATTTTTTCATGCTCGCCAGGATCACCGTCCCCACCGAAAGCGCAATCGCCGCGAGCAGCTGATTGGCAATACCGAACATGGGCCAAATCGTACTGATGCTCGCGTTCCAGATCAAAAATCCCCAGCTCCCCACCACCACCAGGCTCGCAAAAATATTGGCCGGGAGCCAGTCCGCCCTGCGCAGACGCGGGTGGATCCTCCCCATAAATTCCTGAAGGATGAAGCGCGCGATCCGCGTGCCGGCATCGATCGTCGTCAAGATGAACATGGCCTCGAACATAATGGCAAAGTGATACCAGTATTTCATCAGTCCCCGGAGCATCGGCATCCCGCAGAAAATTTGGGCCATCCCGACCGCTAGAGAGACGGCCCCTCCGGTCCTCCCCACGAGGGTCTGCTCCTCCACCTGCCGCGTCAAGTCCCAGAGATTGACGGGCACATTGAGCGGGGCCTTCAGGGTTGCATAGATCTCCGGCGACACGTTGATCGCGTAGTAGTCCCCCGGCTGAAGCGCGCACACGGCGATCAGGCACACCACCGCCACCACGGCCTCGAGGAGCATACAGCCGTAGCCGATGGGACGGGCATGGCATTCGCAGGAGAGCATTTTGGGGGTAGTTCCGGAAGCGACCAGCGCGTGAAAGCCCGAAATCGCACCGCACATGATCGTGATAAAACAAAAGGGCCAAACCTTTCCCGGAACAATCGGGCCGCCGCCACGAATAAACTCGGTGAGCGGAGGAAAATTAAGCTGAGGGTTGACGATGCAAATGCCCGCGATGAGAAAAATAACGGTCCCGAGTTTCATGTAGGAGCTCAAATAGTCCCGCGGGGCCAGGAGCAGCCAAACGGGAAGAACGGAGGCAAAAAAACCGTAGGCGGCCATCGCAAGGATGATCGATTTTCGATCCAGGAGGAAAATGGAATGCAGCCACGGAGTCTCCTGGACCCATCGCCCTCCCACGACCGAGGCAAGCAGGGCGATGACGCCAAAGATAGTGGCCGACCGGGTGGCCGCGGCGGAACCCTTGTGAATGCCGTAAATATAGATCCCCATGGCCATGGCGATCGGGATCGTGGCGGCAATCGTGAAGGTCCCCCAGGAGCTTTCGGCCAGCGCGTTCACTACGACAAAACCAAGCCCGGCAAGCGCGACGATCACGATGAACACGATCGCAAGCGCGCAGGCAAAGCCGGCCGGGCGGCCGACCTCATCGCGCGTGATTTCGGCCAGCGACCGGCCGTCACGGCGGGAGGAAGCCACGAGAACCACGAAATCCTGAACGGCGCCGCCGAGAACGGCCCCGACCACGATCCAAACAAGCCCAGGCAGAAATCCGAACTGTGCGGCAAGGACGGGTCCGATGAGAGGCCCTGCCCCGGAAATGGCCGCAAAGTGGTGCCCAAAGAGGACCCACTTGGACATGGGATAAAAATTCTGGCCGTCATGATGGGTATAGGCGGGCGTCTTGCGTTCGGCACTGAGGGCAAAGACACGGGACGCCAAAAAGGCGCTGTAGTAGCGGTAGGCCAGCATAAAAATACAAAGCGTGCCCACCATGATGGGAAGTGCGCGCACAGCCGCCTCCGTAAGTTAGGGTTTTTGGATTTTAACGGATGAACCTGAAAATCGCAACGTCTTAGTTGATCACGATTTGGAGGGCCTCGCCGCCGCGTTGGACCTCGACCTTTTCGGGAACATTCGGTCGGGCACGCGCAAGCGCCCGGTAATAATTGCTCCAGGAGTCAAGCCGAAGATCTCCCCCCTTGACTAGCACATCTCCCGGGCGGAACCCGGCCTTCCCGGCGCGCGACCCCGCCTCAACTTCGGTCACGCGGAACTGATGCTGCTCCCCGTCCCAGGCAATCTTCGCTCCAACCTCCCCTGCGCCCTCGGGGACCCGAATCAACCACACGGGGAGTGTGACTTCGCCGTCCTTTCTCTTGACGGTCACATGGGCCTGTTTCTCGTTGCGAACGTCGAGCAAATACTGAAACAACTCTCCGCGAATAGAGACTTCTTTCCCGTCAAAGGCCGTCACGAGGTCTCCTTTCCGGAATCCGGCCTCCCCCGCCGGAGAATTCTCCTCGACGTCGCCGATCCGGTAGCGCTCCGTAACAATCTCCGGAATCAGGTCAAAACCGATTCGGAATTCGTAGATCTCCCGGAATTGAGTCGCAATGGCCAGCTGGTTGATGCGGAAGGCAAGAAGTTTCTCGAAGGTCCCACGGCTTTTGAGCAACCGCTCGTCGCGGCCAAGCCACCGGCCCTGGCGGATCTGCACGGTAATCAAAAGCTTGGTATAGGAAGGCGTTTGCTCCTCGAACGCGAGCTTCACCGCAAAACGCCCGTTGTACATGAACCGGGCGTTTCGGGCAATTCGACGGAGCTTCGATGTCTCAGCCGCGACGAACGCGGAGGCCATCACCCTATGGCCCGGGTCGCCCAGGGTCATAGGAATTTCCAATTCGCGTAAAACCGCCTGGGCCGTTCGCCAAGACGTCTGGAAGCTGGCATTGACGCAAAAGGCGGCCGGCTTTAGCTGTCCGACTTGGCTTTCGTTGACAAAGGCTCCCAAACGACTCCCGGATAGCGGCCCCAGGAGCAAAAGAACGAGAATGAACCCGCTTCGGCGCAGCAACGGCGATGTCTTAACGCTTCCGAACAAAGACTGTCTTCCCCGCCGCAGGAACAGCGCCCGTCTCTACCGGCTTCGCAAACGCAGAAACAGTGTTCTTCTCTACCGGCTTCGCAAACGCAGGAGCGGGGTGCGTCTCTACAGGCTTCGCGACGACAGGAACAGTGCCCGCATCAACCTGCTTGACCGCCGCCGGAAGGGTCCCGTAGCTGACCGATTTCTCCGCAGGAGAAACGGTTCTGAGATTCACACATGGTTCCGGCCTGGCACTCATATAAGCGTCCAGGGAACTCCACACGTGGTTGGCGATGAAAAGCCCGATACCGATCCAAACTTGCGGAGCGCCGCAAATGCCTCCGACAACGCCCGTGGTGACGATGGCGGCCACTTCGATGGCGGCCATGACGGCCACCTTGATTTTCCCCTTTTGGGTATCGAATTCGCCGTTCTGGTACTGGCCCCACCCCGGAATCAACACGGATTTCCCGGCGGCCTTCATCGCCGTATCAGCGGCCAACGCGGCCGGCATTCCGGCACCGAGGAGCAGGACAGGAATCATGAAAAGAATCACCAGCTTCTTCATCGTAACCTCCTTCGATTGATTGAAATACGGACCTCTTATTCGAGGGGATATTATCACTTTTGTTCGAAGAGGTCAAACGGGCGAAGGATTGAAATTCGCTGGGCCCGTATTTGGCTATGTGCTAGAATGCCGGCTCCTATGAAAAGTTTATTTTTGGAAGCACTTGAACGGAAGGTGGTCGTCTGCGACGGCGCCATGGGGACCAATCTGCAGACGCAAAACCTCACGAGCGCCGATTTCGACGGCAAGGACGGGTGCAACGAAATTCTCGTCCTCACCAAGCCCGAGGCGGTGCGCAAAGTCCACGAGGGATTCCTTGCCGCGGGCTGTGACGCGATCGAAACGAACACCTTCGGGGCTAGCCGGGCCAACCTGGCCGATTACGGGCTCGAGGACCGCGTCCACGAGATCAATCAAAAGGCCGCCGCGCTCGCGCGCGAGGCTGCCTCACGCTACGCCACTGCCGCTCAACCCCGATTCGTCCTCGGCTCCGTCGGCCCCGGCACCAAACTCCCCTCCCTCGGACACATCAGCGTTCGTGAGCTCAAGGACAATACGAAAGAGCAGATACGCGGTCTCCTCGCTGGCGGAGTGGACGCCCTGATCATCGAGACCTGCCAGGACCTCCTCCAAACCAAGACGTCCGTGATCGGGGCCCTGGAGGTTTTTTCGGAACGGCAGATTGAGCTTCCCATCATCGTCCAGGTGACCTTTGAAACGACGGGCACCATGCTCCTCGGCACCGACATGAGCGCCGTCATCGCCGTCCTCGAATCCTTTCCGGTGCATGTGCTCGGCATGAATTGCGCGACCGGCCCGGTCGAGATGGCCGATCACCTCCGGACGCTGTGCGAAAACTCGGTCAAATACGTCTCGGCTCTTCCGAATGCCGGTCTCCCGGAGAACGTCGGGGGCCACGCCCATTATAAGCTGACTCCTCAGGAACTGGCGGATTTCCATGAGCGGTTCGTCAGGGAATTCGGCGTCAACATGGTGGGCGGCTGCTGCGGAACCAGTTACGACCATCTGGCCGCCGTGGCCAAGCGCGTGCGCGGCATGACCCCGAAGAAGCGGTCCCCAAAGCACGAGGCCTCTTGTGCGAGCCTTTACAGCGGGGTCAGTTACAAGCAAACTCCGGCTCCTCTGCTGGTCGGCGAACAGACCAACGCCAACGGAAGCAAAAAATTCAAGCAGACCCTCGAGCGTGAGGACTATGACGGACTCGTCAGCATCGCACGGGAAGCCGTCAAAGAGGGCGCCCACATCGTGGACCTCTGTGTTGCCTTTGTCGGGCGCGATGAGACCCAAGACATGATCGAAGCTGTGACACGCTACAACCAACATGTGACGGTCCCCCTCATGATCGATTCGACGGAAGCTCCGGTCATCGAAACGGCCCTTTCCCAGATTGCGGGAAAAGCCATTATCAACTCGATCAATCTCGAGGACGGCGAGGCGCGGATGGGTCAAATTTGTCCGCTGGCAAAGAAATACGGCGCCGGCCTCGTCGCCCTGACCATCGACGAGAAAGGAATGGCCAAAACAAGCGGCGAAAAGTTTGCCATCGCCAAGAGAATCTATGATCTGGCGACTCAAAAGTACGGAATCCTGCCCGAGGACCTTTTCTTCGACACCCTGACTTTCACGATCGGAAGCGGCGACGACGCCTTCCGGACTGCGGCCATGGAAACTCTCGAGGCCATACGGCTGATCAAAAAAAATCTGCCGGAAGCCCGGACGATCCTAGGCGTCAGCAACATCTCCTTCGGGTTGGCTCCGCACGCCCGGCATATTTTGAACAGCGTTTTCCTCCATCAAGCCTTGGAGGCGGGTCTGGATGCAGCCATCGTCAACGCAAAAAAGATCATGCCGCTCCATAAGATCTCTGCCGAAGATCTCGATGCCGCCAAAAACTTGCTCGCGAATCACCGGACCGGGGAGAAGGATCCGTTGCAGGTCTTCATCGCTCATTTCAGTCATCGCGAGGGCGACGCTGTGCCGGAGCCGGTCCGGAAAAAGGCCGCGAATATCGGGGAAGCCCTGAAAAATAGGATCCTCGACGGCGAAAAAGAAAATCTCGAAGCCGATCTCGATGAGGCCATGAAGCAGTACGCCCCTCTCGACATCGTCAACCGGCTTCTCCTCGACGGCATGAAGACGGTCGGGGAGCTCTTCGGCGCGGGAAAGATGCAGCTGCCCTTCGTCCTGCAGTCGGCCGAGGTGATGAAGCGGGCCGTCGCCTACCTCGAGCCGTTCATGGAAAAAACCGACGGCCGCAAAAAGGGCAAGCTCGTGCTTGCCACCGTCAAAGGCGACGTCCACGACATCGGAAAGAATCTTGTCGACATCATTCTGACCAATAACGGCTATCAGGTGTTCAACCTTGGAATCAAACAACCGATCGATGCGATCCTCCAGGCCGCCCGAGAACATCAGGCCGACGCAATCGGGCTTTCCGGCCTCCTCGTCAAATCCACCCTGATCATGAAGGAAAACCTGGAGGAGATGAACCAGCGCGGTCTTACGATCCCGGTCATTTGCGGCGGCGCGGCGCTGACCCGCCGCTATGTGGAAGAAGACCTCGCGAAGACCTACCACGGAAGAGTCTATTACGGGCAGGATGCTTTCGCGGGCCTGCGGGCCATGGAAGAGATCGTCGCGGGTTCTGCCGAGGCTCCAAAGAGCGCGGCAACTTCGTCGAAGATTCCGGCCGCGCCGTGCTGCAGTTCCCATCGGCCGGGTCCCGGCGACGAGGCCTCGCCTTCGCCTCACGAGTCACTCACGATTCCTCTTGCCCCGGTCCCCGTGCCGCCGTATTGGGGCTACCGGATTCTCAAGGATATCCGCATCGAAGAAGTCTTCGGCTGGATTAATAAGAACGCTCTCTATCGCGGTCAGTGGCAATTCCGGCGTCAGGACATGAAGTCCTCAGACTTTGAACGAATGCTCGGGGAGAAAGTGGATCCCATTTTCCGGGAAATGACGGCTCGTTGTCTGCGGGAAAAAATTCTGGAGCCTAAAGTCATGATCGGTTATTTCCCCTGTTATTCTGAAAAGAATGATCTCGTCGTCCTTGACGAATCGGGCATAGCCGAGCGGGTCCGGTTTCATTTTCCAAGGCAAAAAAAGGAACCCTACCGCTGCATTTCGGACTTTTTTAGGTCAAAAGGTTCCGGGGAGACAGACGTCCTGGCCCTTCAGCTTGTTACCATGGGATCGCGGGCCAGCGAATTTACGAAGAAGCTTTTTGAGACAAACCAGTACCAGGACTATCTGTATCTGCACGGATTATCGGTGGAGGCCGCCGAAGGGCTTGCCGAGTGCGTGCACGCACTCATCCGCCGCAACCTCGGAATCCATCACGACGACAGCCCGGAGCGCGAAAAAATCTTCCAGCAAGGCTATCAGGGCTCCCGCTACAGCTTCGGATATCCGGCTTGCCCGAATTTGGAGGACCAGAAAAAATTCTTCGAATTATTGCCGGGTGAAAAAATCGGCGTGTCCCTGACCGAAGAGTTCCAGCTCGTGCCCGAGCAGTCCACCACCGCCCTCGTGGTCCACCACCCCAAGGCCAAGTATTTCAACGTCTGACAGCATTAGGGGCCATTTCCTACAGGTACAGGCCTTTGGCAGTACTCTCTCCAGGCCTGTACCTGTAGGAAATGGCCCCCTATGCCGCGGCGGCGAAGAGGGCAGCGATTTCGGCTTCGGCTTGGGCGAAATGAGCAAGCCAAGCGGAAGGAATCGCTTGATCGTTGAAGGTCAGATGGTTGTCCTTCCCTTGCAAAAAAGCTTTCAAGGCAGGGCTAATCGAGTCCTGAGAAATCTCGGAAGCGGACTTGAGCAGCAGCCATTCTTTGCCAAGACGCGCTGGGTCCGCGGAGGGAATCGAATGCCGGATCGTTCTCTTCAGCACGAAAGGCCTTCTATCCTCCAGGCTTTCCGGAAGAACGTACACGACGCGGTCGCTCCAGAGTGCCGTTTCCCCTTTACCGTGAAGCTCGGTCAGAAATTGCCGAGCTTTGTTGAGCGCTTTCATAAGGCTGAAGCTCTCGCCGGCGGGAACTAGCCGGAAGCGTTTCCTTTCGCCCTGCGCTCCGAGCGCCCGATTGACATTATCTTCGATGGCAGAAACAGCGGAAGGATTGCCTACCCCCTCCTTGAGGATCACGACGAAATTCATAGCCCTCTCGGAACGCAGGATCGAAATAAGATGGTTCTCATCGGGAAGAGAATCTGTCACCTCGACCACATCGGAGCCTCCCTGATCATGTAAGCGTAACCCGTCTCGTTCCAGATTCGAAAACAAACGGTCATGGACCGCCAAACTCGAGGAGTCCGCAGCATCGGGCAAAGGCGTTGAGTAAATCTCGGCCGCAAAAGCCGGCTCGAAGACGATCCGTTTCGCAATGTCCAACAATGTGTCGGCAACGCTTGACGGAGAAAATTTACGGAAGCGCTCAAGAAGAATATCCAAAACGGCCTGCGACGGCATACGGTCCTGCACGATCAGGGAA
>JBAYGD010000008.1:0-111078 GCA_041666865.1 Candidatus Omnitrophota bacterium
CCCGAGTTCATTTGAAGCACAGATAAAAACCCAGTTGGCCGCGGCAATGCGTCCGCGCAGGTGGTCCGGGGAAAGAAGCCGGACCATGCTCCGGCGGATCACGACATTGAACCCGTCGAAAACGCCGCTTAAAAACAGCATGGCCATTGACAGCCAAAAGTTTCGCGAAAAAGCGAAAATCAGGATGCTGACGCCGAACCCCGCCACAGCCCAAAAAAGGTTTCGTCCGGCGCGCGCGATCGGCGGATGCCTCGTCGCCACAAGCGTAATAATGAGCGCCCCCATCGAGGGGGCGGCGTTCAAGAGCCCGAGACCTCGGGCTCCGACGTGCAGGATATCTTCGGCAAAAATGGGCAGGAGGATGATCGCCCCGCCGAAAAGGACCGCAAACAAGTCGAGGGCCATCGCTCCGAGGAGGGGCTGGTTCGAGAAAACAAACTTCCAGCCTTGCACCATCGCCTTCAGCATAGGCTCCCGGCGAGCCGGAATCTCCTGCGGCTTTGGGAGAATCCCGTGAGTCAAGAGCCAGGAGATGAGAAAGCACGCGGCAATCACGAGGTAGGAGCCGACGGCGCCCCACGAGTCAAAAATAAAACCGATCACTGCCGGCCCCAAGACGGCACAGGTAATCCAGGTGCTGCTGATCCAGGAAGCGGCGTTGACCGTCAGCGGCTTGGGAACGATTTGGGCTTCAAAGGCCGTATTGGCGGGGTCTGCAAAGCCGCGCGCGACCCCCGCGAGAAAAATCACGGTGTAGAGCCCGGCCAGCGTCGCCGTCCCGGCGCGCCAGGACAAATAGACCAGCATGACCGCGCAGAGAAACGAAGCCGCCCGCGTGATGAGGATGATTTTTCGCCGGTCATAGTGATCGGCGACGTAGCCGCCGATGAAGACGAGCGAAATCGCAGGAATCGCCTCCACAAGCCCGAGCCATCCGAGGGAAAGCGGGTTATGAGTCAGCTGATAGATTTGAAAACCGATCACCACCGCAAGCGCCCGGCTGGCGACGGTGAAGAAGCCCACCGATCCGATGAAAAAACGGATGTCGGCGATTTTTAGGGCGGCGGCAAAATGATGACGGGGTCGGCTTTGCGGTTCCATAGGCTGGGGGCTAGTTTACGACACCGGAGAAAAATGCGTTAGTGAATTTATGACCTGTTCGCGCGCGTGTAACTATGTAAGAATTGCAAGTGGTGGGTCTCAACGTCCAAGAAGGAAAAACCCGCCATATATCCCGGCCCGTCCTGTTGGAGCCGCCGGCGCCAAACCATCTTCGCGGCCACAGTGACCTCCCGCTCCATTTGGGCAAAGAAGATCACGAATTTGACGATGTCCTGGCATTCGATCCGCTCAGGAGTCCACAGCCGAAGGCCGCCTTCGGAGATATCCTTGAGGTTCGTAATCCAGTCCCTGCGATTCTCGTTGATATAGCAGCATTTTGCGAGGTGGTGGCACTCGACCCTTGGGAACCTCCTGCGGTCAATGCCATAGCGCATCAGGCGGTTCTGGAGGATCTCATCCTTACCATGAAATCCGCAACACCCCAGCAGATCTTCGACGAATCTGTTTCTCATAGCGTTATGGCTCCTTATGATCCTCTACTTAAACACTATAGGACATATGGAACCGTGTCAAAAAGATACCGATAAGCGGTCAAAAAACGAGCTCGAAAGGTCAAAAAAGAGGGTTACCGGGAGTCTTTAAAAAACGGATTTTACGCCTTATGCCCGGCTTTTTCAATCTTCTCCCAGGTATCGCGCAGGGTTACGATCCGGTTAAAGACGGGGCGGCCGGGAACGGAAACCTGCGGGTCCGCGTAAAAATAACCGTTCCGTTCGAACTGAAAACGGTCGCCGGGTTTTGCGGCGTTAAGTCCGGGCTCCAGAAAAGCCGAGGAAATGATCTCGAGCGATTTCTCTTTGAGATTCGAGAGGCAATCCTTGCCTTCTTCGACTTCGTTGGGATCTTTCTTGGCGAACAGGACGTCGTAAAGACGCACCTCGGCCTTGACGGCGTGAGCAACCGACACCCAGTGGATCGTGCCCTTGACCTTGCGGCCGTCGGCGGGATTGTTTCCGCCGCGGGTGGAGGGATCATGCGTGCAGTGAAGCTCAAGAATTTTCCCGGTCGCCGGATCTTTGACCACCTTTTCACACCGGATGAAATACCCGTAGCGCAAGCGCACTTCTTTCCCGGGCGCGAGGCGGAAAAATTTCGGCGGCGGGACCTCCCGGAAATCCTCCCGCTCGATATAGAGTTCGCGTGAAAACGGGACCTTGCGCGACCCCTGGGACGGGTCTTCGGGATTATTGACCGCATCCATCTCTTCGGTTTTGCCCTCGGGATAATCGGTCACCACCACTTTCAGAGGATCCAGGACCGCCATGACCCGCGCCGCCGTCTTGTTGAGCTCTTCGCGAATCGAGTTTTCAAGGACCACGAGATCGATCGTGCTGTTGAATTTGGCCACCCCGATTTTTTCACAGAAATTCCGGATTGAAGACGGCGTATACCCCCGGCGGCGGAACCCGGAAATCGTCGGCATCCTGGGGTCGTCCCAGCCTTCGACGATCTTCTTTTGCACAAGTTCGAGCAGGCGCCGCTTGCTCAAGACCGTATAGCTCAAGTTGAGGCGCGCAAATTCGATTTGCTGGGGGTGATGGATCCCGAGTTGGTCGAGCACCCAGTCGTAGAGCGGCCGGTTGTTTTCGAATTCGAGCGTGCAGATCGAATGCGTAATCCCCTCGATGGAATCCGAAATGCAGTGGGTGAAATCATAAAGGGGGTAAATGCACCACTTGCTGCCTGTCCGGTGGTGGTCCGCCTTCTTGATGCGGTAAATCGCCGGATCGCGCATCGTAATGTTCGGGGAAGCCATATCGATCTTCGCCCGCAAGGTCCGCGTCCCCTCCTCGAATTCTCCGCGGTGCATTCTCTCGAAAAGCTCGAGATTTTCCTCAACCGACCGGTTGCGGTAAGGGCTGTCTTTCCCGGGCTCGGTAAAAGTCCCCCGGTAATGACGGACTTCGTCGGCAGAAAGGTCGCACACATACGCCTTGCCTTTTTGGATCAAGGTCAGCGCGTGGCCGTAGAGGCGATCAAAATAATCGGAGGCGTAATACTCGCGCTCATCCCAGTCGAAGCCGAGCCAGCGCACGTCTTCGCGGATCGAATCGACATACTCGACGTCTTCTTTTTCGGGATTCGTATCGTCGTAGCGGAGATTGCAGAGCCCCTTGTAGTCTCGGGCAATCCCGAAATTGAGACAGATCGATTTGGCGTGGCCGATGTGGAGATAGCCGTTGGGCTCGGGCGGAAAGCGCGTGTGCACGCGTCCCCCGTTTTTACCCGATTGAAGGTCCGAATCAACGATATCCCGAATGAAATTGGTCGCTGGATTTTCTGTCTGCATAGAGTAGGGATTATATCAAAATTATTCACCGCACAAACATCTTGTTTCATCCCTCTGACAGGAGTAAATTGAATCTGCTAACCAAGGAGGCATCCATCATGGAAACGAAATCAACGGATCTCACCGAACGCATTCGCAAAGTCGCCAAAGAAATTTGGGAACGCAAAGGCCGCAAATCCGGCAAGGACCTCGAAAATTGGCTGGAAGCCGAAAGACTGGTCAAGAGCGGCAAGGCCTGATTCAGCAAAACTGCAGGGAACGGTTTTTATAAGCCGAACGGGGCCCAGTATTGGACCCCGTTCGCGACATCTTCCGTAGGCAGATCAGATGAATCCGCCAAAAGATTATGCGGCAGTGGAAACGACAACGAAATTCTGTAACAGGGCTTCGACAAAGGCGCGGATCTCGGAACGGAAACGCCCGGTTCCATCATAACGAAGGCCTTGCTTCATCGGTAGGTCTTCAGGATTGGCAACGAGTAATGCAAGAACAATTCCGTCGATGCCCTCATCCAGAGCAAAACATTCGTCAAGGCGACCGGCAATGCCTGCGCCGTTTCCATCCAACTTATTCAAACGGTCTCTCAAGGCACCCGCCGAATCACTTGCAAAACCAAAAACCGAGACCTTTCCGGACCTTGCTATTTCTGGTAAGCGAAAATCAACTTTGGCAGCCGATTTCAGTGCCTCTAAGCGATTGCTCTTCCGGTCTTGAGCCGAGCCTGGGATCACTAGCCGAATTTCCGAACGCCGTGTTCCCGCAAGAGCAAGAAGCCTTTTAAAATCCGTCGGGGTCATTGCATCAATCGTTGCTTGCTCGATCACCAACACAGCCTTATTCATGATCGGCGCAACAAGTGGGTCTCTCACTTCAGAGCGGCCGTTTCCGTCGCGAGAACCCTGAGTCTTAAGCTCCTCATCTTGAGTCTTGACCACAGGCCCTAGGACTGCCGGGGCCTCGGAGGGATGTTCCGCGGACGGCGCTGTTTTGATCAAGTCAAACAACCGACCCAAAGCATCTTCTTGAACGATTACGTGCGGTCCAAAGGACAAAAGACGGTCAAAGATCTCCGGGGCTTCGTTGTCTCGAATTTTTAGCAGGACTGTCAGCGCTCCGATGGCCGCCGATGTCCCCGCACTCGTCTCGGCGCTCCCATCTCCAACCACGAGCAGCTCGAAATCTCCGAGCCCATATTGCTGCTTCATTTCAGCCATGATCTCTTTCTTGCTTTTCTGCCTCTGCCCACCGCCCACATCAATGGAGCTTAAGGTGCTGACGTCGATCAAGTCGACGAGCCCGAGTTTCAGGATCTCGTCCCGAACGGACTTGTCCGAGCCCGTGATGATCCGGAGCGGGATCCCTCTCGTCTTGCATTCCTTTAGGAACTGGAGCGCGCCGGGCATAAGAACCTGTTCCATCGTCTTCCTGCCCGCCTGTAACTCTGCGATCCTCCAGTCTCGCACGATAAAAAGTTTACCGTAAAATTTTTGGATCGTTGCCGCGATTCTAGCCTCGTCAATCCTGCCTTCCAGCACCTTATTACGCTGTGCCTGCTCCAGAACTTCCCGCATTTGTTCGTTAATCGGATTACCTTTCGTCGAGTCAATGTACTTGCGCGCCCATGCGACGTCTTCCGGCTTCAGAACGCCTTTCTCGACCAGCACTTCCAATCCCGGGACCGTATGACCGTTCCATAGGTCCGCTTTGAGGTCTTCGACGATCCTCATCATGTCCGCTTCGCTAACCTTTCTTCCGGAAATAACCGAGGCGGCCACAGGGATGAACAGAACTTCCCACCCTTCCCTCAAGCGCGAGAGCGTACCGTCCCAATCTGCCGCGACAGCCTTGATGACCGCCTTTCGGACAGCCTCCTGGTTTCGGATCTGTAATCCGTCTTTCGATGGCGCGACAAAAGTACGCATCTCGGAGCGGGAATCCTGACCGACACTATTCTCTCGCTTATCCGTTGGCGCTTCAGCAGCGAGCATGCCTCCTTGTTGCCGGTCGGTCTCAAATGCGCTTCCGTCATTTCTCGACTTTGTCGAAGCGTTCACAAAGGCGTCGAAAGTCGCAAACATTGTGGCAGAGTCTCTAAACTTTACGGCGACTTCGGAAATAATCTCGTCAAGGCTCAGTCCTTCTTTCCGAAGCAGAACAAGGCCTCTTTCCGTAAAAGACACTTTCTTGCTGGTTATCCCTGATTGCAGCAAGAAAATAGCCTGCGATCCTTTTCCGTCCTTCCTTTTGGTCAACACAATGGTGTGTTGCATCGGAGACTGCTGATCCTGTAAAAAATTACTAAACGCCAAAGAAACGGATTGCAGGTCTCTTTCATTTGGAGAATACAGGGCGAGGTGGGGCACGGGAAAATCTTTTAAGTAACCGACACTGATTCTTTTTGCCTTTTTTATTTCCAAAAACGAAGGACTCGCCTCAAAAACAGGTTCATGGTCCGGAAGGAACAGGTGGATGTGAAAATGTCTTATTTTCTGGTGCTCACCCGTAAAGTGATATTCCACGCCCAATCCTATATTGAGCCAGAAAGAAATCTCCTCCCCGTCTTTTTCCGTCAACCTTTGCTCTCTATAAGTCTTGCTAAACAGCAAAGACTGATAAGGCCCCTTGGGCAATAAATTGGGAATCATCAGCGGCCCTTCGGGTTCTTCCATGTGACGCATCATTCTGAACTTGGGGTCATTGATGTGCGCCGTGAAAGAGTCGGAATAATATTGTAAGAATCCGGGGGGACGACGGTCCAAATTGAAGGGCCCTACTTTACCCTCAGGAAGATAGGAGGGATCAAAAGCAATACTGACATTGTTCCCCAATCCAAACGGCACGCCTTCTGGGGTCCGCTCCGTCCAAAGCGGGCGATTCCTTTCGAGAGCCCCATCCCAATCTTGTTTATACTGCGACAAAATCTCCGCCGCCGTGAATTGCTTCATGATTTCCCGAGAACGGCCAGCGCTTGCGCGAGTTTTACTCCCCGTAAGAGATTCCGCCTTTTGGATCAAGCTCCTCAAAGTCTCCCGGGTCCCGGAGGGCACGTCCTTGGGCCCGATTTTAGAAAGAATAGCTTCTAATTGCTTCCCCTGATCCAAAAGCGATCGGATCAAATCGGGCATGTTCCGCTCTTCTCCTAGGGCTATCCCATTCTTCAAAATTTCAACTTCTTCCCGAACCCAGCCGGACTTTTGTTCTAAAGGCGGAAATAAATGCTCCGTCGATTTATTCGATTTCAGGAAATCCGAAACACGATAACCGTAATGCGCCCTGTTCTCTACGATCTTCATGACCATATACCTTGACCACAGGATGGAAAGAACCCTCTGTCGCATGGCTTCAGAAAAAGGCTCCCTGCTTAGAGCTTCTAATTCCCGAGAATCCGGCTCAGCGAAAACCCCGCTTTTCACAAAAACATCTATAAGCCCCTTCCAGAACTCGGACAAGAGTTCATCGTGCCTGTTTTCATAATGACGCCATTCATACCCCACTCTGCCCTCCGCCATTGAGATCCCTGCATTAAAAACCTCGTAGGCTCTTCTTTGATCGAACAGCGGGGTCGATTTTTCGGGATTTGCATAAGCCGCCATCGCAGTTGAAGAGGGATAATAAAAATTTTCGAGATTGACCGAGAAGTGGACCGATGGTTTTTCCTGTAACAGCATATAGGCCATCGCACCGCCGACGATTTTCGCGGTTTCCTTTGGGGCATTCGTTCCCACTTGAGTGCCCCAAAAGTACTGCCCCATCCGTCTGTTCCCGGGACTTAACCGCCCTTCGATCGCAAGCTCTTCCCCATTCAGAGTAAAGCGCAGAGTAAAAGCGGGGATCGGATAAGCCGAAATGGCATTCGCCGGTTCATGGGTTAATTCTTCCAGACGGTCATTGCCGTCAAACTCGACCCTTCGGCGATACCCTACAAGCACATTCGAATCTCGAACATGCGGCTGCCCGTCAACGATCCCTGTAAGGATCCTCCGGTCCCTCGATACGAAGGTTCCATCCGGAGGACCGATCCCTTTGACATCCAGGCTAAAGTCGTAGCCCGAGGCGTCTTGGGCAATCATAAATCGCCCGTTGTGAATCAATTCTCCGGTCCTTCCGGGGGCTTCAAGATGATCCCGGGTAGTCCCCATAACGACATCCCATCCCGCAAGCCTGACACCGTTCTTGTAAGTTAACGGCACAAGATTCCCTCTTACCAGTTCCTCCAATTGTTGCTTCACCTCCGAAGGCAAAAGTTGCCATCCTGAAAATTTCTTGAGTCTCAAATATTCAACAGGCACTCCATGCAAAGGAATAATTTCACTTGCCCTGGCAAAAGGAGCTGTCAATGAACCCGCTTGCTGCAAATCAGGAATGTGGCGTATGTTCGCTTTTGATGGGCCGCGCGGATCGACATAAACTTCCATTTTTCCGTTTGCTCCCCGGGTGAGCATGAACGCATTGGATGGATAGGCCCTTACATCCTCATCGTTCGAAAGGCGAAGAATTTCCGCGGGAGCAGCATGAGTGATCGGCATTGCAGTAACTCCCTGTTTTGCCCATTCAGCCAATCGGGTTCGCATTTCGGAGCGGGGAACGGGCTGGCCCGATGCGCTCCCATCCTGGGTTGCCGGTAAAATGTTTCTGGTGCTTTTCCTTAGCGCTCTCATCTCTCTAATTTGGTTGAACTCTTCGAGATGTTGCAACAGCGATTTTCGATCCAGCACGTTGCCAAGAAATACGGGCTTTTCTCCGATGCTCGTAAAAAGATCTCCGTTCGGATGGACGTACACATAGGTCATGTCTACCGGCTGCGTTGGAGAATGCCGGATCTTGATGTCGGGAAATTCGCTTTCGACTTTGCGCACCACGCTGTCGAACTCTTCGGGTTGCAACTCAAACTGTTCGCGATTGTCTTTGCCCCGGCCAAAGGGGACAAACTTATTAAGCCTCCACGTAATGCGCTTTGGCAACCCCCACTCGCGAAGTAGCTGCCCCAATTCCACGATCGAATCCCGGTTAGCCCGGCCGACAACCGTAAGGACCTGAAGTTCGAAAGGAAAAGGATTGCTTTGAATATAGGCTAACGTCTCTTTGACGCGGGCAAAGTGACCGCGATTTCGAAAGAAACGATCATTGATCGATTCAGGACCGTCGAGCGAAATACTGACAAGGTCGATTGAATCTCTGATCAGCGGAAGAAACTTCAAGAGGGCCAGCCCATTGGTATATAAAGTCACCTTGAATTGAATTTCCTTAGCGTACCGAACCACCTGCTCAATTTGATCCAAAACAAGCGGCTCGCCTCCCGTAAATCCAATGTTGTACACCCCCTGGTTCCGTAGCGCTTGCAGCGTCGCCCTGATCTGATTCAGGGAACTTTTTTTGATGCTATTGAGATTCGGGCCGCAGCAATGGGGACACCGAAGATTACAGCGGGACGTCACATGGAAATTAACGACCGGAGGAAGCGTGAATGGCTGAACAGCGCCGGATACACCGTCAACGCGCCCAAGATTTTGCACGGAAGGATCTGGAATCTCTTCATTTCCTCGCGCCTCGGATCGCGTAAGGCTACCGCTTGCGAAGGTTTTCAGAGCTTGCTCCACAGCTGAACTGAGAGACCGGGAATCGAAGTTAATATTTTCTCGGATAGCATTTTCCATAACCCGTAGTTCGGCCCTTGCTAACAGGGGATTTGCGCTCTCCCAAACCTCGAGCCTACTCTCCGCCCTTGTGGCCATTTTAAGATTCGCGGGTAATTCGTAAGACAGACGGCCCTCAATCATGAGACGCTTATAAAACTCCTCGTGTCTCGGACTGGGCGTAGTGAATCGCGGGCTGACGACGAGGTAACTAATCTCCTTGGCCTCAAGGAGGCGTTTGATGTTTTCCTTGTGAAAACCACCGTATACCAGCACTGCGAGCGCAGGATTCGTTTTCCCATTGAAAAATCCGGCAAATGATCTTTCGATTGCTTTGTCTCTGGCTTCCGCGATCTCGTAGAACTGGATGGCTTCCTTAATGTTCCGCTCCCACATCCTTGAAAGGATGAGGGTCTTGGGGGCCTGGCTAAAGATGAAGCGGGCAAATGAGTCCGTATCAAATGCCTTAAGACTTGCTTTGACCGCCTCATATTCCTCCTGAGACACCTGAAGGTCATTCAGGCGATGAAGAAGGTTGAGGATTTTGTAGTATTCGAAAAGCTGTTTATCGACCGTATGATGCAAGTAAGTTTCTGCGACCACTTGCTCAAGATGGATCACTTCGCTGAAAATCTCACGAGCATCGATGTGTTTGGCTTTTTCGATAACAACAGGATCGTTCGATCGGACAGCTTCGAGGATAAAACCGATAAGACCAACTCCCTTCTCTGCTTCGCGTTTCCCAAGCAAAGGCATCGTCCTCTCAAGATACGTAAACAGGTCCAGCTTTTTTGCGTCAAACCCTTCTTTCGTCTTGAGCCATTCCTTAAGTTCCTTAGGAAAGCGGCTGTCGGAAAGCGCCTTTAATTCCTTTTCAAGGGCCTTGAGATCTTTTGTAATAGTGCCCTTCTTTACCGAAGAAAGACGGTACTGATTGACGTTTTCTTTGTGGAGCTTGAGGGAATCCGCACCCATGAGGTCGAAATCCTCAGCCCGGTTGATGTGAGCGTATTCCGCACCGCCCAGGCGAAGGTGATCCATCAAAAAGTAAGCGACCTTTTCTTTGATCTTGGGGTCTTTGATAAACCCGAAATATTTGTCCGTGGGGACCGGACCTTCGTAGCCTTCTTCAAAGACCGTCTTAACGCCGTAGTTCGCGACCAGATGGTTGATCATATTTGCAATATTCTCCTGGGCTTCAAGAGAGTCGTGGGCGTCTTGGATGTAAAGAATGGTTTTGTTTGATGTGCCGTGGAACGATTCATCGATGCGGCCAAGTTCGGGAGGGATCCGAATCTCCGTATCACGGACTAGGCGATGGAGACCGGATGGAGTCCCTCCCTGAACTTTTGAGCTGATGGGTTGTGCAAATGCAGTTGGGGGAGCGTAGGTAAAAAGCTCCATGAACAGAAAGAGGGCCGCAGTCATGATAGCGATGCCTCTCTTGAATGGATTTATCCCAAAGGGAGTATTTTGTATTCTCATTTACCTCGCCCGAAATATTTTCACAAAATGCTTGATAGCTAAAAGTTAGCATCTCTTCCCCATATGTCAAACTAAGGGTTAAGCGGGGCACCCTATCCGTGCGCCATGTTATAAATTGCTATGTATTACAAAAATCCAACTCTAGGACTTTCTCTATCTCAGGTTGTGTAGCATGTATGTGTCAGGAGGCCAGCATGGCAGAAATGGACAATATCGCAGAGCAAATTGAGGCGTTGAAAACGACGGGGACGGCGAAGTTATTGGAGCAGTATTAAGAAGCTTTTAGGCGATCAGACTGCCCTGGAAATCGAATCTTTTTGATCTGGCAATAGGTGCGTAATCACCACCAATCCACACGAGACCGTCAAGGTCTCGGTGGATGGTACTCAACCAACAAGGTTGAGTGCTCGCCTGCGGTACGTACGAGAACGTCAAGTTCTCGACGTACCGTACCCAATCAACAAGATTGGGTGCCGGCTCGTGTACTTTGCATGGTACCAACCCGGCGTGAACATACATCCTTCGACCCGAAGGATGATGTGAACGCACCTAAACCGACCGTTTAGGTGTCGGGGTTGGTACGTAACCATCACTCGCCTGCCGGCTCGTGTATGGTTACGCTGGGCGACCTGGATTTGAACCAAGACTAAGTGGTCCAGAGCCACTTGTGCTACCGTTACACTATCGCCCAATGTTTTTCTGGAAACATACTATTCTAATGAAATTCTGGAAATGAATGAAGGCGCATTCTACAAAATTGGGTTGAAACCGTCAATGCGTCCCTATTTGACCGGCTGCCCCAGGAATTTCCGGACTCGCCTCAGGCAGGTTTCCTGTCCCAGAACGCTCATCAGTTCGAAAAGACCGGGGCTTCCCGTCTGGCCGGTGAGCGCGAAGCGCAGCGGGTGGATCAGGTCTTTGGCCTCGATCCCCCACCCGGCGGCGTTCTCGCGGGTCACCCGTTCGACTTCCGCGTGGCTATCGAAATCTTTCATCTGAGCGGCCTGATCCACCCAAGCCTCCAGATGCCGCTTCAGGATCTTATTGTCGAGAAAAGACCGGTAGAGCACGGGCTCGTACTGTTCAATCTCCGAAAAACAGTAAGCCGCCTGGACCGGAAGGTCCCGGTAGGTCCGGATCCTTCCCCGGTAAAGCAGGGCAAGTTTCCGCCACAAGTCCGCCCCCAACGACTGTGCCCTGTCCGGAAAAAAGGAAGTGATCTGCTCCAGAAATTCCTGCTCGGATAATTTCTTCATATGCTGGGCGTTGAGCCACTGCATTTTCTCGAGGTCGAACCGGGCGTTGGCCTTGGTGATCCGCTTCAGGGAAAACTTCCGGACGAGATCTTCGAGCGTGAAAAATTCCTGATTGTCCGCGCTGTTCCACCCGAGAAGGGCCAGGTAATTCAAAATGGCGGGGGCCAGGAACCCTTCTTCTTTGAAGCTCTTGAGCGCGACCGCCCCGTGCCGTTTGGAAAGAGGCGTCCCGTCGCTTCCGAGAATGAGTGGCAGATGGCCGTACTTGGGCGGCTTCCACCCGAGCGCCTCAAAAAGCAGGATTTGGCGGGGGGTATTCGACAAGTGGTCGTCGCCGCGGATCACGTGCGTGATTTCCGTCTCGTGATCGTCGATCACGCAGGCCCAGTGATAGACCGGCATGCCGTCGGATTTGAGGATGATCAGGTCTTCAAAAAGCGCGGTGTCAAATTCGACTTCGCCGTGGACGAGGTCCTGAAAAACGGCCTTGCGCTTCGGCATCTTAAAGCGAATCGCAGTCTGGCCGTCCTTCTTTTCCTCATACGCAAGGCCCCGGGCAACGAGATCTTCGGCATGGCGGCGGTATAGCTCCAGCCGGTCGCTTTGCCGCAAGGGCTCTTCGTCCCACCCGAGGCCGAGCCACTTCAAGGCATCCAGGATTTCTTTCTCGTATTCGGGCTTCGAGCGCTCGCGGTCGGTATCTTCGATCCTCAGGAGGAAGCGGCCCTGCTGGTTTCGCGCATATAGGTAATTGAAAAGTGCCGTGCGGACGCCGCCGATGTGGAGATAGCCGGTCGGGGAGGGTGCAAATCGGACGCGGATCATACGGAAGGGTCCGTCGGGGTCCGGCTCACTTCAGGCGACCGTCCCTCTGTCTTCGACCGACTGGATGAGCTTCTTGATCTTTCCCAGATCCAGGGGTTTTTTGAAACAGGCCACCGCTCCGCTGGCGATGATTTCCTTCTCTTTGTGAGACGGAATGAATCCGGACATGATCGCGACGGGAACGTTGCTGAGCTTCCGGATCTCGGAAAAAACCTCGCTTCCCTCCATGCGGGGCATCAGCACGTCCAAAAACACAAGGTCATACTGCTTCTCCTGAACCATGTGGATGGCCTGCTCGCCGTTGAGGGCCGTGTCGACTTCGTGCTCGTCTTCCTGGAGAATCTCCCGGAACTCCTCGCAAATCATCTTTTCATCGTCCACAATCAGGATTTTGGCCACCGCGCCGCTCCTCGCTCCCCCGGAGTCTTCACTCGGGGAATTTAAAATTTTCCCGTAACGTTGCAAAATAACTGCGCTTCGAGCTCTTGACCAGCTTCAGCTTCTTCTCTGAACGGGTGATCTCGACATTATAGCTATCGTCGATTTCGACATTTTCTTGACCATCGGCCGTCAAAAGTGCCTTGGCGGAGCCGTGTGTGGAAAGGATCCGGACGACCATTTTTTCGTTTTGGTCGACCACAAGGCACCGGAGGGCCGAGGCGTGGGGGCAAATCGGCGTGACCACCAGCGCCTCGACTTTCGGGTGGACGATCGCCCCGCCCGCCGAAAGCGAGTAAGCCGTCGACCCGGTCGGAGTCGAAATAATGATGCCGTCACCGGCGAAACTCGTCAACCGCTCCGCGCCGACGCGAACGTCGAGGCGGAGCAGGCGCGAAAGGCCCTCACGGCTGATCACGATGTCATTAAGGGCCGTCAGGAGGTGCTCGCGGCGGCCGATGCCGTTACGGACCGTACAGGAAAGCATCAGGCGGTCCTCGAGCACATAGTCTCCCTTCAAAAATTGATCCAGCTCCTGGAAGACCTCCTGCTCTTTGACTTCGGTCAGGAAGCCGAGGCTCCCCATATTGACCCCAAGGATCGGGATCGAGCGGGAGGCCACATGGCGCGAGAGATTGAGGAGGGTTCCGTCTCCGCCGAGACAAATGACAAGCGATGAGCCCTTGAGCGTTTGTTCGAGGGACTGGCGGTCCGTATCGACGACAGCGATGCCCCGGCGGCCAAGCCAGCGGCGCAGCGAGGTAAGCAGCCGGCCCGCATTTCGCTTATGCGGATTGGCAACGATTCCGATTTTTTTTGCGGCGCGTCTGGTTCCCATGGCCTCTCTCTTCAAGTCTCCAACGCCGGAGAAAACGGAACGAGGTGTTTGCGCCGGATCTCGCAGGCCACCCGTTCGGCGATTTTTTCCGCACAGAGTCCGTGCCGCTCGAAATAAAGTTCGGGCTTTCCGTGCTCGATGAATTCGTCCGGAAGGCCGAAGCGGTGAAGGCGCACTTCGGAAAGGCCGCTTTGCTCGAAGAATTCCAAGACCTTGGACCCGAAACCGCCGGTCAGCACGTGCTCTTCGAGGGTAAATAAGGGATAATTCCGGGCCGCGCAATCGAGAAGGATCTTTTCGTCGAGCGGCTTGGCAAAGCGCATGTGGACCACGCGAAGGTCGAGCCCCTCGCGCAAAAGCAGGGCCCGCGCGGCAAGCGCGGTTTCGACCATCGTGCCGAGCGCAAGAAGCGCCCCGTCGCGTCCCTCGCAGAGGATCTGTCCCTCGCCGATCGCAAACGGCGGACAATCGAGAGCCTCAAAAAGACCCTGCACGTTTCCCCTCGGGTAGCGCAGGGCAAAAACATGGGGATATTCGAACGCGAGCTCGAGCATCCGCGCAATCTCGTTTTGGCTGAGCGGAGCCGCGATCACGGCGTTCGGCACATGCCCCAAATAACTGATATCAAAAATCCCGTGATGCGTGGCTCCATCGGCCCCGACCAGCCCTGAGCGGTCCATCAGCAAAACGAGCGGGAGGCGCTGAAGCGCAACATCGTGCAGGATTTGATCGTGGGCGCGCTGTAAGAACGTCGAGTAAACCGCGCAAACAGGCCGCATACCGCCCTTGGCCAAGGCCCCGGCAAAAGTCACCGCGTGCTCCTCGGCAATCCCGACGTCAAAAAACCGATCGGGAAACCGCTTCTGAAACTCGCACAGCCCCGTACCCGAAGGCATCGCCGCCGTGACGGCCACGATCCGTTTGTCCTTCTCGGCGCACCGGATCAAAGCCTCGATCACCGCCTTGGTGTAGGAAATCCCAAGCCTGCCGTTCTTCTCGAGCTCCTCGGGGCCTTTGAGTTTTTCGCCGGTCTTGATGTCAAAGGGCGTCACGCCGTGGCATTTTTCGTCGTCGCGCTCCGCAAAGTCGCAGCCCTTACCTTTTTGAGTCACGAGGTGGAGGAGACTGCAGCCGGGCAGGGCCAGCACCTTGCGCAGGGTCAGCACGAGATTGACGATATCGTGACCGTCCACCGGGCCGAAATACCGGCAGCCGAGCTCTTCAAAAAGAAGCCCGGGGATAAAAAGATGCTTCATGCCTTCGAGGCTGTTGGCCGCAAGCCGGCGCAGCCTCGGAAATTTCTCCACCTGCCGCTCGACCTCGCGGCGCACGCGGTTATAGAAGGGATTCGTAATGATGTCATTCAGGTAGCGGCTGATCGCCCCGACGTTTTTGGAGATCGACATCTTGTTGTCGTTCAGAATGATCAGCATGTCCTTTTTGAGATGCCCGGCATTGTTGAGCGCCTCGTAGCTGAGGCCGCAGGTCATCGCTCCGTCCCCGGCCACCGCGACGACCTTTTGCTTGCCGCCGCGCAAATCGCGCGCGCAGGCCAGTCCTAGGGCCTGAGAGATCGCGGTGCCCGCGTGACCGACAGTGAAGGCATCGTGCTCGCTTTCTTCGGGCGACGGGAATCCGCTCAAGCCTCCGGTCTTTCGCATCGTCTTCATCCGGTCGCGGCGTCCCGTGATCATTTTATGGACATAGGCCTGGTGCCCGACATCCCAGCAGATTTTGTCTTCCGGAGAGTTGAGGACGTAATGGAGGGCCATCGTGAATTCCAGCGCGCCGAGGCTCGCGCCCAAATGCCCGCCGGTCTCGGCCACGCTTTCGATCAGAAACTGGCGGTACTCCTGCGCCACCTCCGGCAATTTCTCGATCGGAACGGCCTGCAGGTCTTTCGGTGAATTAATTTTATCGATCCACTTCGGCATGTTTCCCCCGGGGCATCCGGCTTAACAGAAAATCGGCGAGCCGTTGAAGCTTTTCGGCCCGCTTTGCAAACGGCCGGATCTCTCGCTTGGCGCAGGCGACCAAATCACGTACCTTCTGGCGAATTTCCGTGTCTTTGAGGAGCCGGGCATATCCGTCCCGATCCACAAGATCATCGATCGACTGAAACGCCAGGCCGACAAACTCTCCGTACCGCGTCATGGCGTCGATCCCGTCGCGGGAAGCGCCTGCGGCCAAAGCCCCGCACACCGCGCTCGCCTTGATGAGCTTGCCCGTCTTATGGATGCTGATAAAGTCAAGCATCGGAAGCTCACGGGCTCCGGCCGGAGTCGTTAAATCGGCCACTTGGCCTCCGATCATACCACAAGTCCCGGCGGACGTCGATAACTCCTCCGCCATGAGACGGGCCTTCCGGGCAGGCTGGACGCGGCTGAGGGCTTGAAAAGCCAGGGTCAGCAGCCCATCCCCCGCCAGAATCGCCATGGCTTCTCCGAACTTCTTATGGCAAGAGGGTTTACCGCGTCTGAGGTCGTCGTTATCCAGGGCCGGCAGGTCGTCATGGACGAGGGAGTAGCCGTGGACAAATTCCACGGCCGCCGCCGCAACCAGGGCGTCCTGAGCCTTCCCGCCGCAAGCCTCACAGGCGGCCAGGACCATCACGGGGCGGAAGCGCTTTCCCCCGGACAGGACCGCATAGCGCATGGCTTCGTGAAGGACCCCGGGATAATGTTTTTCCTGGGGAAGCAGACGGTCCAGCGTCTCCTCGACAGCCGATAATTCGGCCTTGAAACAAGTTTCGTATTTCAAATTAAGAGATCCTCATTGTTTTCGTCTTCCTCGTCCTGTTTTTTTTTCTTGTCCGCTTTGGGCCCTTTTTTGGGCTTTGCTTCGGCGCCCGAGCCGTCCTCTTCGGGCGTAAACGGTTCCCTCACGAGCGCGCCGTTCAAGGTTTTAGTCAGCACCTCGATCTTTTGCTCGGCCTGGGCCAATTTCTTCTGGCACGCCCTCGAAAGCTCGACTCCCTCTTCATAGCGCTTCAAGGCTTCCTCGAGCGACACGTTGCCCGCCTCAAGATCGGCGACGATCTTCTCGAGCCGCTCCATTGCCTTTTCGAATTTGACGTCCTCACTCACATTTTACCTCCAGGCCTCAGGCCGGTCACTTGCGAATCAAATTGTCCGCCGGCAAGCCGCGTGCGGACGATGTCCCCTTTTTTGAGTTGTCCGAACTTTTTGACAAGCACCCCTTCCCGGTAAGTCAGACTGTAGCCGCGCGCGAGGATCCCCAGGGGGCTCAAGGCTTCAAGCTGGCCGACGACTTTTCGGAATTCCTGCTTCTTTGCGGTCACGGCCGCCTTGAAGGCCTGCTGAAGATCGCGCACGACCTCGTCGAGCCTCTGTGAAAATTGCTGGATGAGAACGGCCGGCTGACGGAAGGCGTAGCTGGCTTCAAGCTGGCCGAGGGTTTCCTGCCAGCCGTCGAGAACGTGCCGGACGGCATTGCGCATCCTCTCACCGAGCTCCCGGATCCTCTCCTCGAGCTCGTCGCGGCTGCGCACCACCAGCTCAGCGGCCGCAGACGGCGTCGGAGCCCGCAAATCGGCGACCAGGTCGCAAATGGTCCAGTCGATTTCATGCCCGACGGCCGAAATCACGGGAATGCTCGAAGCATAGACGGCCCGCGCCACGGATTCTTCGTTGAAAGCCCAGAGGTCTTCGAGGCTTCCCCCTCCGCGGCCGACGATCAAAACGTCGATGTCCTCGACCGTGTTCATGTGCCGGACCGCCTCCGCGATTTCCGCGGCGGCCCCTTCTCCCTGGACTTTTACGGGATAAAGAAGCACCGGCGTTCCGTGAAAGCGTCGAGAAATAATATTCAGAATGTCGCGGATCGCGGCGCCGGTCGGCGAAGTCACGATGCCGACCGTTCGAGGGTAGACGGGAATCGGCTTTTTGCGCGCCGGATCAAAGAGCCCTTCCTTTTCGAGTTTCTCCTTCATCTGGAGGAAGGCGAGCTGGAGCGCCCCGACGCCCCGCGGCTCGACCCTCTCGATCGACAACTGGTATTGCCCGCGGGGCTCATAAAGCGAAATTTTCCCGAACGCAAGCACTTTGAGGCCGTCTTTGAGTTCGAATCTCACCGCCTGATTGAAGCGGCTGAAGAAAACCGCGGAAATCTGCGCGGTCTCATCCTTCAGAGTAAAATACATGTGCCCCGAGGTATGAAATTTGAAATTTGAAATTTCGCCCTCGACCCACACGGCGCCGTACCGGCTTTCGAGAACCTGGCGGGCCTCCCGGTTCAGGCGGCTGACAGAATAAATTTCGGGCGTTTCCTTCTGCAAGATCGGTCCTCCCTAATCGGCAATCACAAAGTCCATGGCGACGTCATCTCCGGTCGCTGGGACCCGGGCGACAACCTGCTCCCGGAAACCAAGGCCTACTTTGAACGCTCGTTTCTGGGCCTTCAGAAACCGGTCGAAATACCCCGCGCCGCGCCCAAGCCTCCGGCCCCGCCGGTCGAAGCCGAGACCGGGGCAGAGGATGAGGTCAAATTGCGTTCCCCGGACCTCCCTGCTGCCTTTTCTCGGTTCGAGGATCCCGTACGCACCAGGCCTGAGGTCCCGCTCCATGTCCCTAATCTCGAAGGTCTTCATCGTCCGGGCCCGCAAAGATACGCGCGGCACGCAGACCTTCTTTCCCGTCGCCAGGGCCTTCGCGATGACCCGCCGGGTGTCGACCTCGGTCGGCAAAGCGACGTACGTCACAATCGACCGGGCCTTTTTAAAAAATTCCGTGCGGATCAAACGTCGGACGATGGTGAGGCTTTTGCGTCTTCGGGACGGGACCGGCATCGCGTTCAAAAGTTGCCTCAATTCCCGGCGGAGCCGTTCCTTGCGCCGGGGAATACCCGTACGATCAGCTCGGGGCATCGAAATCTCAGGCCTTCGCCTTGCCGTCAAGCCAGGACTGCTTTTCCTTTTCAAAGGCTTCCCGCTCCTCTGCAAGCGCGCTTTTTTCCAACTCCAGCTCCTCGTTTTTCTGCTCCACGAGCTGGCGGATGACGTCCTTTTTTTTCTCCAGGTCCCGGATGCGGTCGGCAAGCGTAGGGCTTTCATCGGACTTCCGCGGAGGAGGTGCCTCTTGAAGCTTGGCCGGCGCAGCGGCTTGGGCCGCAGGAGCCTCAGAAGCTTTTTCCGGACTCCCCTGATTTTTGTGAGCCTTCGACAATTCGGCTTGCAGACCCGATAGAGAATTCTCGGCCTGGCGCAAAGCTTCGGTCTTCTGCTTGACCTGTTCGGACAATCCCTTCATCTCTTTGCGCCAGCCTTCTTGCTGGGTCTCCAGACTCTTGATCCGCTCCTCGAGCTCCCTCACCTGCTTCTTGGCGGAAGCCGATTCGCCCTCAGTCGCTGCGGCATCCCCCTTGACAGCGGGCAGAGCCTCTTGCCGGGCCTGCCATTCGGCGCGCGATTTCTTCAAATCTCGGATGCTGAGGTCGAGTTCTTCCTCCCGCCGCGCAAGGAGCGCTTCCTTTTCCTCCAGGTATTTCTCGCGAAAAAGGTAATCGTCCTCGACGATCTTTTTTTCGACAACGGCCGGGTCCGCGCCTTCCCCTTCCTCAGGCGCGGCGGGGAGTTCACAAGGCCGGAACAAAGCGCTGCCTATGACGAATAGCCCAAGCAAAATAATTTTCTTCATTCGGAGAATACCTGCCGGTTCCTTTAGGATTGTTCAACCTCTTGCCACGCAAGCTCTTGCGAGGATTGGAGTTTACACCCAATCCCCCCGTTTTTCCATGATTATTGGAGGGCTTCGTCTTTTGCGGGCATCGCGCTGATCGCCCGCGGCATGTGGTCGACGGGCTCGATCGCTTCCACTTCTTTCTTACCGCTCGCCCCAAGCTCCTTGAACTTTCGGGCCGAAGACAGCAGCCTCGTTTCGAAGGAAGCCGTCGCCGCGTTATAGGATTCGACCGCCTTCCCAAGCGATTTCCCTACGCTGTTGAAGTGGTCCACGATCGTGGCGATCCTGTCCGAGATCTCCTGCCCCAGGCTGCTGATCTTCTGGGCGTTCTCGGCCAAGACTTCCTGCCTCCAGCCATACGCGATCGCCTTGAGCAGCGCAATAAACGTGGTGGGGGTCGCGATGACCACCTTCTTGTTGAGCGCGTTCTCGATCAGGTTCGGGTCTTTCTCCGCCGCCGCCGCGAGAAACGAATCGTTCGGGATAAAGAGGACGACAAACTCCGGCGCCAGCGGGAACTGGTCCCAGTACTCTTTTGCCGAAAGCTGCTTCACGTGCTGATTGATCTGCGCCGCGTGCCTGAGGAGCGCGGCGTCACGCTCGCCGTCTGTTTTCGCTTCAAGCGCCTCGATAAAGCCGGCCATTGAAACCTTGGAGTCGACCACGACCTCCCGGCCGGTGGGAAGCTTCACGATCATATCGGGCCGCAGGCGCCCGTCTTCGGTCGTGACGCTCTCCTGCTCGACGAAATCGCAGTAGCTCGACATCCCCGCAAGCTCGGCGGTCTTCCTGAGCGCAACCTCGCCCCAGCGGCCCCGCACCTGCGGGGACTTCAAGGCATTGACGAGCTTCGCGGTCTCGCCTTGGAGGGTGACCTGCGCCGCCGCAAGGCTCGAGAGCTGCTGGCCGACAGCGCTCATTTCCCGAAGCCGTTTTTCCTCGAGCTCTTTGGCCGAAGCCTGATAGTTGGCTAACGCTTCGTTCAAAGGCCCGACAAGCGTCTCGATCGCTACCTTGCGCGTTTCGAGCTCTGCCTCGGCCGATGCCTTCAGCGAGCCGAACTTCTCTTCCGCCAGCGTCAGAAACCCCTTGTTGTTGGCTTGAAGCGCCTTCGAAGCGAGAGAGTCAAAGGTTTCCGAGAGCTTCGCTTTGGCATCCTCGAGGAGGGCCCTTTGTTCGGCAATGCGCTTCTCCGATTCCTCGACGCGGGTCTCGGCCTCCGTCTTGGCCGCTTCCGCTTCTTCGAGACGGTGCCTCAGCCCGTCAAAACCGGTTCGCGCAGCATCAATCTGGGCCCTGAGTTCCTCGACCCGTGCTTCTGCCGCCGCAACCTTACCCTGATCTCCTTGGGGTTTTGCGCGCCACGCCATGACCGCCCCAAGGACTGCACCCACCACCGCGCCGAGCAAAAAAAACGGAATGAAATTCGCGACACTATTCATATCCCCTCCCTAGAATGCCTGGATTATACACGCATCGTAACAGCATCCGTTTTTTCTTTAACTTTTCGATCTCGCACTTCAGGTAAAATGCGAGATCGTTCTTGTCGGTCACATCCACATTCAAGGCTCTATGCCATTAGATTCAAAATAACTTTGACCATCATTTTTCTTTCAGAGGGTCTGCTGGCTGCAATCATAAGGGTTAGCGCAACCAGCGCATTATCATCAATACGTTTTGATCCGTCATGTCGTTTCAGGATCTTATTTTTCTGCAAAAAACAGACGAACAAAGCCGCCGCAATACGTTTATTACCATCCACAAAGCTGTGATTTTTTGTAATAAAATAAAGGAGATTAGCCGCTTTTTCTTGAACCGTCGGATAAAGGTCTTTTCCGCCAAAGGTTTGATAAATCGTGCGGACGGAACTTTTAAACCCGTCGTCTTTCTCTTGCCCCATGAGACTTGAATCCTTAAACTGTCCTTTCATGGCATCAATGATTTTGCGGGCTTCCGCGTAGGTCAGTTCAAAACTCGCTCTTTTGGTTCCCTGAGGCTTAGGTAACCGCTCGTGGTCAAAGTCATCGAGGATATCTAGAGCGCGAGAATATTCTCTAATAACCTGGGCAATCCCCCGAATCTCTGGCGATGCGTCTTCGGCAAGCGCAACATTCCCGATAAGAGTAACCGCTTTCTGCAGTTCTTGATATTTATGCTCAACGAGTTTGAGTCGTGTCTCATTAAGCGTATACCCCTCAACCAAGTGCCTGCGGATTACATTCGTGGCCCAAATGCGAAATTGGGTACCCTGCTTGGAATTGACCCGATAACCTACAGAAATTATGGCATCGAGATTGTAATATTGAGTTTTATAGACCTTCCCATCCGCAGCAGTATGTGCAAAATTTGCACACACTGAAGACTTGTTTAATTCTTTAGTATTAAATATGTTACGGATGTGTTTGGTGATGACACTGCGTTCGATATGAAACAACTCCGCCATATCCTTCTGAGTGAGCCAAACGGTTTCAGCTTTGAGATGAACCTCAAGCCGGTTCTTGTATAAAACCACTTCACCACCCTTATTTAATTCGTTTTGAGTTTCCATGATAGATCAGCAGACCTCTCAGTAAATTAAAATGCAGGGAACAATGCGGGTCAGACCCCATTTTTTTCCTATTTTTTGCATATCCCCGCCCTAGAATGCCTGGATTATACACCCATCTTGGGTTGCAGCAAATTTCCAAATCCTGAGGATGTTATTCGAGACAGCCATGAGGAAATCTGGTATTATTTGGTCGCTGTAAGGATTCATGTAGGATAACGCCCCCATAGCTCAATTGGATAGAGCATCTCCTTCCTAAGGAGAGGGTTGCATGTTCGATTCATGCTGGGGGCAACCTTTTTTTGTGCATCGGCAACGTGAATCGAAGGGAGCCCCGCAAACACGACGTCTAGGAGTGTTGCTTTGCGGGGCGGGTGGCCGACCCGAAGCCCGAAGGGCGCCGATTCATGCTGGGGGCAATCTTTAATACTGCAGAATTGAGAAAACGTCGTAGCCGGAGAGCTTTTCGCGGCCCTTGAGGAAGGCCAGCTCGATCACGAAGGACATCTGCACGACCGTACCCCCGAGTTTTTCGACCAGCTGAGCCGCCGCCGCCGCAGTCCCGCCCGTCGCAAGGAGATCATCCACGATCGCTACCCGTGCGCCCGGCTCGATCGCGTCCTTGTGGATTTCGAGAATGGCTTCGCCGTACTCGAGGTCATAGGCCACCTGCTCGGTCTTGTAGGGCAGCTTGCCTTTTTTGCGCAGGGGAACAAAGCCCGCCTGCAGCTTGTAAGCGATGGCCGGACTGAAAATAAAACCGCGCGATTCGATCCCCACGATCACATCGGGCTTTTTCGAGCGCAGCGATTCTTCGAGGACATCCACCGAAAGCTTGAAGGCCTTGGGGTCCTTCAGAAGCGGCGTGATGTCTTTGAACACAATGCCCGCTTTCGGGAAATCCGGGATATCACGGATCGCCGTGCGGAGAATTTCAAATTGTTCGGTGTTCACAGGGGTCATTTTCCGAGATAATTTTCAAATTTGTCGTTTTCGACGGCCAGAAGCGCCCGAATTTTCTGCAGCGCGACCGCCTCGATTTGCCGCACCCGCTCGCGGGTAATTGCGAACTGCTGGGCAACTTCCTCGAGCGTGTGAGCTTCCTCGTCTCCGAGCCCGAACCGCAGCACGAGGATCCGCTTCTCGCGCTCTTCGAGGTGTCCGAGCACCTTCTGGATCCGCTCGTTTTTCAAAGCTTCCCCGATCTGCACGTCGGGGGCGTGCGCGGCGTCGTCCTCGATCAGATCGATCAGCTCCGCCGTCCCGTCCAGGCTGACCGGCGCATTCAGGGAGCTGGGCTTGCCCGCGATATTTTCGATCTCTTTGATCTTGCGGACAGGCACTTCCATCATCTCCGCGATTTCCTTGCGGGTCGGCGCCCGGTTGAGCCGTTGCGTCAAACCGTCGCGGACCTTCCTCCAGCGGGAGATGATCTCATACATGTAAACGGGAATCCGGATCGTCTTGCCCTGGTTCGACAGCGCGCGCATGATCGACTGTTTGATCCACCAGGAGGCATAGGTCGAAAAACGGTAACCCCGCTCCGGATTAAATTTTTCGACCGCCCGCATGAGCCCGATATTGCCCTCTTCCACCAAATCCGAAAACGAAAGGCCCATATTGGCGTAGCGCTTGGCGATCGAAATCACAAGCCGTAGGTTCGACCGGATCATCCGGTGGCGCGCTTCTTCCTGAACCGGGCCGCCGTCGCCCTGAACTTTCTGCGCCAGCTCGATTTCCTCCACCGAAGTCAGAAGAGGGATGTTCTCGATCTGGGTCAGGTAAATCTTCATCGGGGTCCGGTCGAGCGTGACTTCGTCGCCGCGCCCCCCGCGGCCTTCCCCGGCTTCTTCCTCGGCTTCACGCCGCCCCCGGCGCCTTTCCTCCGGCGCCTCCAGAGAGGCTTCATTCGCCAAAAGCTCGTCGGCCTGCTTTTTGAGCTGCCTGGCCGTTGCCACCAGGTCCGGCTCGCCCCCCTGGCCGCCCCCCTTCTTTTTGGCGGCAACCTTGCTTCCGGGCAGCGCCGGCATCTTCCCTTTCTTCCGTGCCGGAACAGCCTTCTTCCGGCCTTTTTTCAAAAGCCCGCGCCCTCGCGCCTTCCCGGTTTTCCGGGAAGGCTTGGGGCACTTTCGACGCAAAACAGTCTTACGGATTTTCTTTTTTTTCCGTTTCATGCACCGGAGCCAGCGTTATTTCTTTTTCCCGTGGATCACGGCCTGCGCAGCGGCCAGGCGCGCGATCGGAACGCGGTAGGGCGAACAGCTGACATAATTCATTCCCACGCGGTGGCAAAACTCCACCGACGCCGGATCCCCGCCGTGCTCTCCGCAAATACCGACTTTCAGATCTGGCCTAGTTTTACGGCCTTTTTCGACTCCGAGTTGAATTAAAAGTCCGACCCCTTCCTGATCCAGGCTCTGGAACGGATCTTTCTCGAAAATCCCCCGCTGGAGGTAAGCTCCCAGAAAGGAACCGGAATCGTCGCGCGAAAACCCGAGGCCCATCTGGGTCAGGTCGTTCGTGCCGAACGAGAAAAATTCCGCGCTTTCGGCAATGCGGTCCGCCGTAATGGCGGCGCGCGGAATTTCGATCATCGTTCCGATCATGTACGAAAGCTTCATTTTTTTCTTCTCGAAAACTTCCTTGATCGTGACCAGCATTTCCTCTTTGAGGAGATCGAACTCCTTTTTCATCCCCACGAGCGGAATCATGATCTCCGGAAGGACTTTCACGCCCTTCTTTTTCATGTTGCAGGCGGCCTCCATGATTGCACGGACCTGCATCTGATAGATTTCCGGATAGGAAATCCCAAGGCGGCAGCCCCGGTGCCCGAGCATCGGGTTGAATTCATGCAGGCTTTCGACTTTGCGGCGGATCGTCTCCACGGGAACGTTCATCACCTGCGCCATTTCCTGCTGGTTTTGCTCCTCGTGCGGCAAAAACTCGTGAAGAGGCGGATCCAACAGGCGCACCGTCACCGGAAAGCCGTCCATAGCCTCAAAGATAGCCTCGAAATCCCCGCGCTGCATCGGCATCAGCTTCGCGAGGGCCTGTTCGCGGCCTTCTTTCGTGTCGGCGAGAATCATTTCGCGGACCGCGATGATCCGGTCGCCTTCGAAGAACATATGCTCGGTCCGGCAAAGCCCGATGCCTTCGGCGCCGAACTTACACGCGACCTTCGCGTCGGTCGGCGTATCGGCGTTCGTGCGGACCTTGAGCTTACGAAGAGCGTCGGCCCACTTCATGAGGATTCCGAAATGGCCCGAGAGTTCCGCCTCGAGCGTATTCAGCTGGCCGGAGTAGACTTCTCCCAGACTTCCGTCGAGAGAAATAAAATCGCCTTCCTTCACGGTCCGAGTCCCCACCTGGAAGACCTTTGCCGAATAATCGACCCGCATTTCCCCGACGCCTGCGACACAGCACTTGCCCATGCCGCGCGCCACAACGGCCGCATGCGACGTCATGCCGCCGCGGGCCGTCAGAATCCCTTTGGCCGCGTGCATGCCGCCGATATCTTCGGGAGAGGTCTCGATGCGCACCAAAATAACCGTCTCGCCCTTCGCCGCCCATGCCTCGGCATCGTCGGCGTTGAACACCACTTTGCCCGTGGCCGCGCCCGGAGACGCCGGAAGCCCCTTCGCCAGAAGATCCTTTTTCTGCTTGGGGTCAAACGTCGGATGGAGGAGCTGGTCCAGCTGCTTGGGCTCGACTCGCAGGAGGGCCTGTTCCGTCGTAAGTTTCTTTTCCTTCACGAGCTCAACGGCAATGCGAACCGCCGCCTGGGCCGTGCGCTTGCCGTTACGCGTCTGAAGCAAATAAAGTTTCCCTTCCTGGATCGTGAATTCAATGTCCTGCATGTCCCGGTAATGATCTTCGAGCCGCGCGCGGATCGCGACCAGCTGCTTGTAAAGATCGGGCCACTGCTTGGCCATGTCGACCAGAGGCTCGGGCGTGCGGATGCCCGCGACGACGTCTTCGCCCTGGGCGTTGACCAGAAATTCGCCGTAGAATCTGTTCTCGCCGGTGGACGGGTTGCGCGTAAAACAAACGCCCGTTCCCGACGTATTGCCCATATTGCCGAACACCATGGCCTGGACGTTGACCGCCGTTCCAAGCAGCCCTTTGATGTCGTTCAGTTCGCGGTAGCGGCAGGCGCGCGGATTGTTCCACGAATTGAAAACGGCGTTGATCGTCTTTGTCAGCTGATCGTAGGCGTCAGAGGGAAACTCTTCGTTCGTGTTCTCCTGATAAGCCTTTTTGTAAAGCCGTACGATCTCTTTGAGGTCGTTGGCGCTCAGCTCGGTGTCCAATTTCACGCCGATCTGGTGCTTTTTCCCCTCGAGGATATGCTCGAACACGTCATGTCCGATGCCCATGACGACGTTGCCGAACATCTGAATAAAACGGCGATAGGCGTCCCACGCAAACCGCTCGTTCTCGGTCTTGATGATCAGCCCCTGGACCACGTCGGAATTGAGTCCGAGGTTCAGGACCGTGTCCATCATGCCCGGCATCGAGGCGGCCGCGCCGCTGCGGACCGACACAAGCAAAGGGTTGTCGCGATCGCCGAATTTTGCGCCCATCGCGTCCTCGATCTTCTTGAGGTTTTCGCGGATCTGGGCATCGAGACCGGCCGGCCATTTTTTTCCGTTCTTGTAAAATTGATCGCAGGTCTCCGTCGTAATCGTAAAGCCGGACGGCACGGGAATTCCGAGGTTGGTCATTTCGGCGAGGTTCGCGCCTTTTCCGCCGAGAAGATTTTTCATCTTGGCGTTGCCTTCGGCTTTTCCTTTGCCGAAGAAATAAACGAATTTTGAAGATTTGGTCTTTTTCGAAGTTTTCTTTGTCATAGTCTTCATTGCCTTTGTTGTCTCCTTACTGTCTTGAGGTTAAATTGGACCTGCAATCCGGAAACGGCCTCCGAAATAGGAGGAAGCAAGCCGTAGTCTCATCGGTATGGGAAAAGACCATCCCTACCAGCCCGCTGTTCATCTGAGGAACGGACAGAGCTGTCTTGCCTGTGACGTGATTCTGGGATCTTCCGACTTCGGGGATTATATCACTCTTGGTCGAGTTTGGATAGTCTGGAAAGATCCGCCAGGGATTCGGTGTAGAGCCTGTTGACCGCCAGCATCAACAAGTGCCGGTTGCACCGGACCGCCGAATCCTCCGCATTGACCAGGACCTTCTCGAAGAAACGGTTGAGAGGATCATAAAAAAGGCTTCCGAAAAGAACTGTCGTTTTCTCATAATCCCTTTCGGTCAAAAGGGTTGTGACCTCACGGCCGCGCCCTTCCACGAGGTCCATCAGTTCTCTTTCGGATTCGCTTTGGAGCAGGTCCTTGCGGATCTCCCGGAACTCGAACTGGCGGAACCCCTTGAGAATATTTGCTGTCCGCTCCACGACCTTGGCCGCCTTCAAAAAGGCGTCCGGCCGGGATTTGGAAAGCGCCTCCAGCTGACCGAACCGGTCATAGACATCCGCCAAATCCTCGAAAGAAGAATCGCACACGGCCTGCAGGATTTCAAACGGCCTCGTCCCGCTTTTTACGCCCGTTTCGAAAATCACGCGGTCTTTCAGAAATTCCTTCAAGCGCTTGATGAGATCTTCCTTCGATAGCTGGAGGACCCCGCCGTACTCTTCGGCGTTCCGGGTGACGAATTCACTCAAGGAAAAATGAAACCCGAAAGCCCGGAGGATCTTGACCAGACTGCCTCCGGCGCGCCTCAGGGCATAGGGGTCTTGGCTTCCCGTCGGCTCGATCCCGGTTCCGAAGGCTCCGGCCAAAAGGTCCAGCCGGTCGATCACCCCGAACATCGCGCCGAGCGGCCGAAGCTGACGGCTCAGCTCGCGGTAATCTTCCGCCAAGTTTTTCGGCAAATATTGGGATCCGATCGCGCGGGCCACCTCTTCGGATTCGCCGGCTTCGAGCGCGTATTCACGGCCGACGATCCCCTGCAGATCGGGAAATTCGTACACAAGCCGCGTCATCAGGTCCGCCTTGGATAAGCGCGCCGTCCGCGCCAGGGACTCTAATAAATCATGGCGCCCGATCAGGCCGCAAAAAAATCCGGCCAGTTTTTCGAGCCGCTCGGACTTTTGGCGCATCGATCCGAGTTTTCCGAGATAAACGAGCTGGTCGAGAAGCGGAACCTTAGACTCGAGCCCCTCCCGGGTATCCGACTCGTAAAAGTAGCGGGCGTCCTTCAGGCGCGACTCCAGGACATTTTCATATCCCGAGCGGATGAGATCGAGGCCGTGGCGTTTGCCGTTCAAAACGGCCAGGAACCGATGGGTCATGCGCCCCTCGCGGTCGCTTAGGGCAAAAATTTTCTGGTTCTTTTTCATGCAACTGGCCAGGACCTCGGCCGGCAGGTCCAGGTAGGTTTTCGAAAAACTTCCCGCCAGCAGGAAGGGCTCTTCCACGAGGCGAGCCGTCGTGGCCACAAGTTCTTCATCAAAGGCCGCTTGATCGAACCGCCCCTCGAGAGCTTCCCGGATCTTCGCCTCCCGCTCCGCGGGTTCGAGAAGGACATGGGCTTTGCGCAGGGCCGTGCGGTACGCGTCCCAGTCGGCCAGGCGAACCTTGAAGGCCTTGGGCGAGAGGAACCGGTGGCCGCAGCTGAAAGCGCCGCTGCGGACATCACCGAGAGAAAACGGCATGACTTTGTCGCCGAGGAGCGCCAGGATCCAGCGGACCGGCCTCGGAAACCGGAATCCCGAGGACTCCCAGCGCATCCACTTGGGAAAAGGAATGCCCGCGAGGACCTCCGTCAGAATCGAAGGGACAACGGCCGCCGCCGGACGCCCCGAGAGCTTTTGACGGATGCACACGAAATTGCCTTTCGGCGTCTGCTTGACGACGATCTCTTCGATGCCCGCCTTTTTGCTCCTCAAAAAACCTTCCAGGGCGGGAGTCGGACGGCCGTCGGCGCCGTAAGCCTTTTCGCAGGAGGGGCCGGTCACTTCCAGCACCTCATCGGTCTGGCGAAGCGATAAATTTTCGACCCACAGGGCGACGCGTCTCGGGGTCGCGGCGGAATGGATCTCGCCGAAGGTCAAGCGGTTCTTTGACAAAGCTTCCCGGACCCGCCCGGCAAAATGACCTTCCAGAGCCTCGAGGCAAGCCTGGGGCAGTTCTTCGACTCCGATTTCTAGAAGAAAATTTTTTCCTTCTTTAGGGGGCTTCATCGGGCCGCAGCCTTCCGTTTTTGTTTTTTTGACGCGGCTTTCTTCAAAGGAAAACCTTGGGCCTCCCGGCTGGCCAGGTACCCTTGGGCACAAAGCCGGGCGAGGGCCCGGACGCGGCCGATATACCGGGCGCGCTCGTTGACGCTGATCGCACCCCTCGCGTCCAGCAGGTTGAAGGTATGAGAGCTTTTCAGGCACAAGTCGTAGGCCGGCAAAATCATCCCCTCTTCGGCAAGCCGCTTGGCTTCTTTTTCGTAATCGTCGAAATGCCTCCTGTAGAGCGCGGGGTCGGAGCCTTCGAAGTTGAATTTCGAGAATTCCTTCTCGCCCTGCAGGTGCACGTCCCCGTAGGTGATGCCCTCGGTCCATTCGATATCGAAAATGGACGCTTTCCTCTGCAGAAACATGGCGATTCTTTCGAGGCCGTAGGTGATTTCGCAAGAAACAATTTCCAGATCGATGCTTCCGCATTGCTGAAAATAGGTGAATTGGGTGACCTCCTGGCTGTCGAGCCAGACCTCCCAGCCGAGTCCCCACGCCCCGAGCGTCGGGGATTCCCAATCATCCTCGACGAAACGGATATCGTGGGAAAGAGGATCGATCCCGAGCGCGCGCAAACTGTCCAGGTAAAGGTCCTGAGAGTCGCGCGGCGCCGGCTTGAGAATCACCTGATACTGATAGTAGTGCTGGGTCCGGTGGGGATTTTCGCCGTAGCGCCCGTCGGCGGGACGCCGGGAGGGCTCCACGTACGCGGCGTTCCAGGGCTCGGGACCGAGCGCCCTCAAAAAAGTATGCGGGGAAAAAGTTCCGGCCCCGACTTCGAGGTCGTAAGGCTGCATGACGAGGCAACCCTTTTCGCTCCAGTAAGCGTTCAGCTTCTGGATCAACTGTTGGAACGTAAGCGCTTTGGCCATAACGGCGTGCATTGTAACAAAAAACGGCACCCGCCGCAAGGCGGGTGCCGCTGCCGTCCGAAGTTCGATTTTGTTTCCTCAGGTGTTGAGGGTGACGATTAAATCGAAATCTGACTTTTCATTTTCTCGAGCTTGGCCTGTCCGATCCCGCGGACTTGACCGAGAGCCTCGATTTGCACGAACGGTCCGTTTTCATTCCGGAACTTCACGATCCGTTCGGCCGTCGAAGGCCCGATCCCGCGTACGGCCAAAAGCTCCTCGGCGCTGGCCTGGTTGATATTGACCACTTTCAACGCCTGTGCCGGCTTTGCCTCTTCCTGTATCTGCGCCGCATGCAGTCTCTCGGCGTTCAGGACCGTGAAAGTCCCGGTAACGGCAAGGGCCGCAAGGAGCATCCCAAGCGTCTTCGTCGTTTTGGGAGTCAGGCTCATAGTCGATCACCTCCTTTCATCATAGAGTCGATGGAAAAAGAGCATATCTAAATTATGATTATTTGTCAATTATTAATTAATCTATGCTAAATAGCTTATAGTAACAAAATTGTTTAATTTACAACATATTCCGTTTGACTTGGGCCGCTTTTTGGAATACGCTGGATTCCATGCTGAAGAACCTTGGGGAGCGAATCCGGAAGCTGCGTAAGGAAAAGGGCATGACGCTTGTCGAGATTTCCGAAAAGACGGGCATCGCGCAGGCCACGCTTTCACGCATTGAGACGGGAACCATGCTCGGGACCGTCGAAAGCCACGAAAAAATCGCCGAGGCGCTCGGAACCGGACTCGGTCAGCTCTACGCCGAAATCGACCGCCGCTACGACGAAATCGCTCACCAGACGAAAGACGCCCCCAAGAAAGTGACCCAGCAGGGCAAGGACGTGCGCGTCGAGCTGTTGACGGCCCAAAGCTCTTCCAAGAAAATCACTCCCCTCCTGATGACCCTGCAGGGAGACAGCAAGACGGGCCTCGAGCACCTCGAGCGGGGCGTGGAAAAATTCCTCTATGTCCTCGACGGCGAAATCACGGTCAAGATCAACCAGCAGGACTACGTCCTCAAAGCCGGCGACACGCTCTACTTCGACGCCTCGCTGCCCCATCAAATTTTGAACGCCCGGGCTTCTCAGGCAAGGGTCCTCGTAGCGGTCTCTCCTTCAAAAATCTGAACCGGCCGGTTCAGCAAAACAAAATCTCCCGTTTTCCGCTCAAAAAACATTCCATCGAGAAAGTCTTTCGACCGGAGTCCGGCTCAAGCCTGTCGGGGACACGTAACGTCAGCGCGCCGCTCTCCTGCAAACTCCATACGCCGATGTCCCGCTCTCTGAAAAAATCCGACGCTTCGGGATCCGGACGCGTCATAATCACCGCCGCGGGGTCTACAAACTCCGTCAAGGTTTCGAGGGTGGCCCCTTCGCCCGGCGCGACCCTCGGGAAAAAAAGGACCTCGACGTCCGCGAGAGCTTCCGGAATCCCCGCCAAGACTTGGACGGTTTTCGCATCCAGCCGGGGAAGCATCAAAAAATGGAACGAAGGGCTGGAAACCAGGAGGATCAAGCCTCCGGGGACTTCGCCGAGCACGGCGATTTCGCCGGCCGTTCCGGACTTCACGCGGTCTCCCGGCTTCAAGGCGACGCGGTTCACCTTCCTCGGGACCCACCGGACGAACTCGCCTGATTTGTTTTTCGGAAGCCACCGGGGATGGCACAAATGATCCGCGGAGAAATCCCGCAAAAGGGCGGCAAGACCCCCGCAATGCTTTTGGCTCCAGTCGGCCAGCAGGATCCCCGAAAGATGCCTCACGCCCCTCGAGCGCAGATAGGGCGCAAGGATGCGTTCTCCCTGGTTCGACTGCCCGCCGCGGCCGGCGTGGATGAGCCACCGGCTCCGGTCCTCGAAACGGACGTCCACCGCTTCGTTGTTGCCAAGAGACAAAAAGGTCATTTGAAAGCCTCCCTTTTCCGGTCCGGAAAAAAATGAAAACGCTGCCGCAAGGACCGCGCCGGCAAGCGCGGCGCGAATCCACGGGAAGGCCCCATAGCGGGTCCTGGAAATGCCCGCGGCCGCGCCCAAGGAAACATAATAAAGCGCCATCTTCCAAAGAGGCGGTGCCGGAAAATGAAGGCATCCCCAGGGTACGAGCGACCAAAAGCGGATCCAGCCAAGTCCGCAATCGAGACAAAAACGCGCCAGAGCGGCCACGACCGTTCCGAGGAACGGGATGCTTCCGGCGCCCAGGGTCATCAGGGACAGGATCAGAGCCAGGTGGAAAAACGGGATGGCCAGCAGGTTGGCCGCAAACCCCGAAGGCGAGAACATATTAAAATAATAAATCACGAGAGGAAAAGTCCCGAGCGACGCCGCCGCGGTCTGGACGAGCACCTCCGCCCACCGCACCGTTCCTGCGAGCCCCCTCAAGAGGGTCATGAGCGCAAAAACAGATCCAAAGGAAAGCTGGAAGGAAACCGAGGCCAAGCATTTCGGGTCGACGGCAACCAGCACCGAATACGCGAAAAAGAAAGTATTGAACGCGTTCTTCTCGCGCTCCAGGAGCAGCGCGAGAAACATCACCCCCGACATCCACCCTGCCCGCGCGACCGGCACCTCTGCGCCGGCGACAAGGACGTAGGCGAAAGTGCCGAGCAAGCCCGCGCAGGCTGCCGCTTTTTGGGAGACCCGGCAGGCGATGAGCAGGGCGTAAAAACTCCCGACGACCATCACGATGTTCATGCCGCTGACGGCGATCAGATGACTCGTACCCGTCTTCATGAACGCATGATTCAGATCGCCGGAAAGGTCCTTTCGGTCCCCAAGAATCAACGCCTTGAAAACTCCCGCCGACGCCGGATCGAAAAGAGCTCCGATGCGCCCGCTCAACGCCGCGCGGACCCGCCCAAGCCAATGGACGGGCCCCTCGGCTCCGCAGGGTCGAACGACGCGCGCGCACCGGCTTCCGTAGCCGCGGAAAAGGCATTCGATATTGCGGTTGGCGAGATATTTCCGGTAATCAAAATTCCCGGGGTTCGCGGCGCCCAAAGGTTTCTCCAAATTTCCGAAGAGCCGAACCCGGTCTCCATAGGCAGGGACAACGCGCGTCTGAAAAAGAAAGGCCTGAACCCGGCCTCGGACTTCGAGCAGCCGGCCGTCCGGACTTTTTCCCTGATAGAGATTTCGAGCGGCGAGGATAAAATCGATCTTACTTTTCTTGCCGCTCACACGGACCTGAGGGACACTGACGACTTCCCCCTCGAGACTCATCCGGCCCGAATCCGCCCACTTCGACACGGCGTTGCCGGCGCTCCGGTACCGGGCCTCGGTCTCGATCCAGCCCAGCAGGGCCACAGCCACCATGAGAAATCCCAAAAACGCTGGGCCGCCTCTGCAATGCCACAGAAGCGGCAGGATCAAAAGAAGCCATGCCCAAAGCCACGGCAGGCTGGCCCCCGGCGCCAAAATCCCGCTGATGACGCCGGCCGTCAGAGCAATGGCAATCCAAAGAAAGGGCACCCGCATGATTCTCTCCTAAAACCCGATCAAAAATTTGCATTTCAGGATTGAAAAATTTCAATCCGTGACGGGGCTTCCGCATGCCGCCGTATGGCCCGAACCGCGCAGTAGGTTCCGAGCAGAGCAGCCAAAGCCGCCGCGATCCAAAACAACAAGGTGTGTTGGTAGCGCTTGAGGGTCATTGAAGTATTATTTATTATACATATATTATATATATAATCAACATATCTCGGAGAGACTGCTTTGGGGCAGGAAAAACAGAGGAAGATTAGAGGGTTAGAGTCATTTGGCGGCCGTCGACATCGAGGACCACCGAATTGTCCCGGCCCCGGATGTCCTTGACTACCGCCCCTTCGCGCAGTTCGTCGCCGATCCTGACGATGCGGTCATTGATAATGGCCATTCTCTCTTCGCCTTGAACGGTCATCCCCGTCAGGACAAAACTGCCCTGTGTGGAAGACGGGGCCGAACGAGGTTGAGGTTTGGCGGGCAAAGTGACCGGCGCGGCCCTGACGGGCCAAGGCTCCATCGCGCGGATTTTCGGTGCGCTCATGGGCGCCGCGGAAAGGGCCGCCTGCTTTGCATCCGGGGAGGAGGTCATCACGGCATAAAGAATCGCGGCCTGGGCCGCAAAAAAAACAACCGCCGCGAGAAGCTTGGGACCGCGGCCCCAAGAGGCCGCCTTGGGCTTGTCCGGACGGGCGGCAGGCCTGGGCCCAGGAAGCTTCTGGGTCGGTTTCTTCAGAAAAGTATCGAGCGTAATGTCGCCATGCGCCGGCCCCGAGTGTTTCTCCAGGGCCTTTTGGATCAAGCTCATGCGCGGACTCCTTCCAGATCTTCGTGCGCGCACTCGACCATGGAAGTCATGATCAACTTGGAATTTTCGGTATAGGCCGCCATCAGGGCGCGGTCCGCCAGCACGTTGATCAGCCTCGGAATCCCTCCGGAAAATTGATGCAGGAGGTCCATCCCCTCCTGGGTAAAGAAATTCTGCTCCGCCCCCGCGACCTCGAGGCGGTGGGCAATATAAGCGCCGAGATCTTCACGTGACAGCGCGGGCAGGTGGTATCGAACAGTAATTCTCTGGCGAAGCTGCTTAAGGTCCGGGCGGTTGAGGTAATCTCTCAGCTCAGGCTGTCCGACCAGGATGATCTGGAGGAGCTTGCGGTCCGGCGTCTCGAGATTCGAGAGCAAGCGTATCTGCTCAAGGGCCTTCACGGTCAAAAGCTGCGCTTCATCGACGATGACGATGGCATTGAAGCCTTTTTCGGTCACTTCGATCAGGAAGCGGTTGAGAGCGTCGTAGCACGCCTTTTTGGTCTTGCGAGCGGGGTGCAGGCCGAAGTCCTCGACGATGACCTGGAGGAGTTCGGATTCGGAAAGCTTCGGATTGAAAACGAGCGAGCTGTGGACCTGCGCGCCGAGCCGCTGAAGGAGCGTGCGGCACAAAAGGGTCTTGCCCGCCCCAACTTCTCCGGTGATCTGAATGAAGCCGCAGCGGTTTTCGATCCCGTAGAGGAGCGACGAAAGGGCCTCGCGATGGTAGCGGGTCGAATAAAGAAACTTCGGGTCCGGCGTCAGGTTGAACGGAAACTCGCGGAGCCCGAAAAAAGTCAGGTACATGGTCAGAGAGCCTTGAATTCGAAGACCTTCCCGTCTTTACGGGGAAGGTCCATGATGAAAGGATGCCGCCGCTCGTACGAGCAGACGGTTTTCTTCCCGGAAACAAAATCCTTCACCGTCATCTTCCCGCGGATACTTTTTAGCGCCGGCAGATAAACGCTCGCGCTCTTGTCTTCGGCGCCGTTGTTGGTCGCCACCAGATAAAAACGCTTGCCCCGCTGGAAAAGCGCTGTCTTGATGTCTTTGGTCACGCAGCGGGACCCGATCGGGACCTTCAGGTATTCCATGAGCTCGAGGAGGATGTCCCGCGTCGGCTCGATCCCGAGGTGGATCAATCTCCCCCGGCCGACATTTTTCATATAGCCGACGGCCTTGCGCCCGTAGGCCCCGAAATCCGCCCAGATTTTATCGGCGTCCACATGATCAAAACAGTAGACCGAGCTGACCATCTCGACTTTGGGCCTCGAAGGCGCCAGCTGAACCGAAAAGTTGCGCTTGAACTCGAACAGGATACTTTGAGGGTCTTCGAACCCCACCACCGAGCACGGCTGAAACCGGTCGTCTTTGCGGGGATAATCGCGAAAAGCGATCAGGGTCCCGCCTTCCTCGACGTAACGGCGCAGGTTCTGCTGCGACTTGACCTCCAGCCATTGGTTCCCCGAGTAAAACAGGAACCGCTTCTCGCAATGCGCCGACCTCGGGTCATAGAGCTCGTAATCGATGTCGGCGTTGTAGAGCATCTGGATCATCGGGGTGTTCGGCGTCAGGGTCCGCGCGGCGTATTGGAGCGGATTGAAGGTCACGGCCACTTCGCTGATTTTTTTCCAGGAAGGCGGGTGCGTCTGGTTGAAGATCGTCACCAGCTGTTTGAAGACCTCGTAGAGTTCTGAGCGAATGCGCCCCCACTCGTTGATCGGAGACATGTACCAGTTGTCGCGGTTGACCAGCATGTACCAGTTCCATCCCGCGATCCCGCCGAGAAGTGCGCTCAAAGTGATCAGGCGGTAGTGGTTCGGGGTCAGAACGCCGGTCTCGTAGTGGCGGGCGTGCCAAACCCCCGAAGCGAACTCCGCGATGAACGGGATCTTCGAAACGCTCTTGAGGTAACGCACCTTGTCGATGAATTTGCGCTGCTCGAATTCGTCTTCGGCCAGCTCGCTCGACGGGTATAAGTCGACCCCGACGAGGTCGGAAGCCGCCTGCATTTCCGCCCAGTCGTGGGCGTAGAAGAACGGATAAAGGTTCAGATAGATCGGAATGTCCACGTTCATATCCCGGTAGGCCTGGACATTCCATTCGGCACATTTGCGGGCGTAAAAATATTTGAATTTGAAGTAGTCGATATTGCGCTTCAACTCGTGATCGCCCTTGAGCGGGAGCCCGGATTCCTTGTGGAGCATCGTCGCGATGAAAGGCCCCGCCTGATCGAAGGAAGTATAGTGGGTCCCCCAGCACTGATTGAGGTCGTCGAGCTGGTTGTGATAGAGGTCGCGGATGAATTCCTGAAAGAGGCCGGGCTTTCCGTTCAGGCCGTATTGATAACCGAAAGTGTCGGGCCAAGCGTCGATTTCATTGTCGGCCTGAAGTAAAATAATATGTCCGGCGCGGCGGGACGCAAAATAGGGCTGGATGACTTTCAGAACTCTCTGCAGATAATTTTTCGCGTATTTCAAAAACTGGGGATGGAGGCGATGATATTTGTACGCGTAATCGGGAACTCCGTCGTTGGGCCACTCGCTGTAAATGTAGGGGCCGGGGCGGATGATCACCCGGAATCCTTCGCGGCGCGTCAGCTCGAGAAAGCCTTTGAGGTTGCGGGTCTTATCGGTCTTGCCTATAAAATCAAAACGCCCGCGCTTATACTCGTGGTAATCCCAGGGGACGTAGGTCGAGATGACGCGGAGCCCCATTTCGTGGACTCGCGAGAGAATTTCTTTCCAGTAGGTGGGGTTGAGACGCCAGTAGTGGACCTCTCCGGAAAGAAGAGGCACACGCTGTTTGCGGTCGATCCAAATTTCATTTTTTCTGATTTCGACTTTACGCATGCACCATCCCGAGATGAAGCGGCCGGAAAAACCGGACGTTCTCCTACCCTAGTACTATATTAACGACACGCCCGGGAACAATGATTACCTGTTTTATCGGACGGGCTTGAGTATACTCGCGGATTTTGGCGTCTTCCAGCGCTGTTTGGCGGACATTCTCCTCGGTCTCGTCCCGGGCCACGGTAATCCGGGTCCTCACCCGGCCGTCGACCAGGACCGCCAGTTCGACGCGCTCTTCGACCAGGATCGATTCGTCATAAACCGGCCACTTCTCATAGACAAGCGTCGCACAGTGCCCGAGGCGGCTCCACAGCTCTTCGGCCATGTGAGGCGCAAAGGGAGCCAGAAGGAGCAAAAAGGTTTCGAGAACTTGGACGGCGTGATCGGCGTCTTTGAGCGTCTCGTTGACGAAAATCATGAGCGCCGAGATCGCCGTATTGAGCCGTAGGGCTTCGCAATCCTCCGTGACCTTTTTGATCACCTGATGGAGCCGGCGCAGTTCGGCGCGTGTCGGCTCCCGCCGAATGAGATTTTTATGAAGCCCGTTTTCGGAATCGATAAAAAGCCGCCAAACGCGCCCGAGGAAACGGTACACCCCCTCGAGCCCCTGCATGGACCAGGGCTTCGTCATTTCAAGCGGGCCCATGAACATCTCATAGAGCCGAATGCTGTCGGCTCCGTATTGTTCGATCACTGCGTCCGGACTGATGACATTGCCCCGGGATTTGGACATCTTCTGATTGTCTTCGCCGAGGATCATGCCTTGGTTGACAAGCTTCCGGAAAGGCTCCGGGGTCGAGACCGCCCCGAGGTCATACAAAACCTTGTGCCAGAAACGCGCGTAAAGAAGATGGAGGACAGCGTGCTCGGCCCCGCCCACGTATAAATCCACCGGCATCCAATATTTCTCTTTTTGGGCGTCCGCAAGCGCCCCGGCGTTCCGGGCATCCAAATACCGCAGATAGTACCAGCAGGAGCCCGCCCACTGAGGCATGGTATTCGTTTCGCGTTTGGCCGGCCGTCCGGTCGCCGGATCGACCGTAGTCACCCACTCCTGGATTCCCGCCAGCGGGCTTTCCCCCGTCCCGATGGGCTTGTAGTTTTCCGTCTCGGGAAGCCGCAGGGGCAACTCTTTTTCCGAAATGAGCTGCGGCACGGTCCGCCCCGCCCCGCCATTTTCAACGTGAATGACCGGGATGGGTTCTCCCCAATACCGCTGGCGGCTGAAAAGCCAGTCGCGCAATTTGTACTGCACGGACTTTTGGCCGATCTTTTTTCCCTCGAGCCACCGGGTGATTTTTTCCTTGGCTTCCGGAGTCGGCAAGCCGTCGATTGAAAACGATCCGTCAGGGGTCGCGGAATGGATACAAATCCCCTCGCCGGTGAAAGCCGCCTCGAGAGAAGTGCGGCCATTGGCAGCGTCTTTCTTCGGATCCTGAATGACTTCGACGACCGGCAAATGAAATTTTTGCGCAAATTCGAAATCCCGCTCGTCGTGCGCGGGCACCGACATAATTGCGCCCGTTCCGTAACTTAACAGCACGTAATCGGCGATCCAGACGGGAATGTTCTTGCCGTTGACGGGATTGACGGCGTAAGAGCCGGTAAACACTCCCGTCTTTTCCTTGGCCAAGTCGGTACGTTCGAGATCGGATTTGCGTTCGGAGCGGCCGACGTAATCGGCGACTTCCTTGCGCTGCGCGTCGGTCGTGATCTGCGCGACGAGCGGATGCTCGGGAGCGAGCACCATGTAAGTGGCGCCGAACAGCGTGTCGGGCCGTGTGGTAAAGACGCGAATCGTCCCGGCGCCTGACTCGAGCGGGAAATCGACTTGGGCGCCCGACGACTTTCCGATCCAGTTTCTCTGCATTTCCTTGATTGGCTCCGACCAGTCGAGCGCGTCGAGGTCCGCAAGAAGGCGTTCGGCATAAGCCGTAATTTTGAGGACCCACTGGCGCATGGGCTTGCGGATGACCGGATAGCCTCCGCGCTCGCTTTTTCCGTCGATCACTTCTTCGTTGGCGAGAACAGTCCCCAGTTGGGGGCACCAGTTCACGGGGATCTCGGCCTCATAGGCCAAGCCCTTTTCGAAAAGCTTCATGAAAATCCACTGGGTCCAGCGGTAATAATCGGGGTCCGTGGTATTGACCTCGCGGCTCCAGTCATAGCTGAAGCCGACGCGCCGGATCTGGCGCTTGAAATTGGCAATATTCACAGCCGTGGTCTTGCGCGGATGAGTCCCCGTCTCGACGGCATGCTGCTCGGCGGGAAGGCCGAAGGCGTCCCAGCCCATCGGGTGCAGGACGTTGAAGCCGCGCATCCGTTTGTACCGGGCAAGGATATCGGTCGCCGTGTAGCCTTCCAGATGCCCGACGTGGAGTCCGAAGCCGGAAGGATATGGGAACATGTCGAGGATGTAGTACTTCGGTTTTTCCGAACCCGGTTCGCCGGGGTCGGGGCTGCGGAAGGTCCCGTGCTTTTCCCAGTAGTCTTGCCACCGGGGCTCGATTTCGTCAAAAGGATAGGTTTTGTAGCCGCTGGCCATATAAGAAAGGTGTGTTGTTGCTCGTGTTCACAGCACCTATCCAGTTGGGATAGGTGCGATGCCACCACTCGCCCGCGGTACGTACGAAAACGTCAAGTTTTCGACGTACCGTATCGAATCATTGAGATTCGATATCGGCTCGTGTGTGGTATCGTGCGAGAGGAGAGAGTCGAACTCTCATGCCCTTGCGGGCGCTGGATTTTGAGTCCAGTGCGTCTGCCGGTTCCGCCACTCTCGCATGTCGTGTCGTGGAAAATCTCTTACCGGATTGGACTTCTGCGCTTAAAACTGACTGGACCAACTAAAAAAACTGATGCCAGCGCCGTACAGGACTTCTTTAGTCCTGACGGCGTGGTACCATTTCAACAAGAAATGGTGGACCGGAAGGGGATCGAACCCATGACCTCCACAATGCCATTGTGGCGCTCTCCCAGCTGAGCTACCGGCCCACGTACTATTCTTTACTCCACCTCTCAACTATTCGTGAGAGGCCTATTGTTTGGCCACTCCCTAGCATAACAGCAGTCCCACCGAAGGTGGGACCGGCCCGTAATCATACACAACGCGAACAGCGTTGTGATGATTACGCACCGAACCTACCCGGTTCGGTGCATCGCCAACGCATATCGCATTGATAAGCATTCAAAAGAGCGATTCTATCTTCTCAAGCAAGATAGAGGCGGTATACTAATCAAAAAAGCTTTACTAAACAAGCCACAAATCGAGCTTATCTCGCGATCGGGATTGTTTCCGGACGTGCTGGAATCCCATCCTGATCGCCGGGAAGCAAGCCCGCCACGAAATCCCACAAGCCGCTTCCGGCCCTTTCGATCGCGCGAAATGAACCGTCAACAAAACCCGTAATGTGACGAATCACCGGCCGGCCCTTTTGCTCCTGTGAGTATTCCTTCTCGGCATTATAAATCTCCAGCGGGGAGCGGGAAACATTGCTGAAGCCCCGGGCGAAGTCGCACGACATGTTCTTCACATACTGATTGGCCTCTTTACCGACCAGCTTGGCCGGATAGGCTTCCGCCCGAGCCGCACAAAGCAAAAGCACCAAAAACCCGGAAATGACGGTCCTCTTCATAAGCGTCTCCTCCGCTGAAACTTTTCGAACACGCACAAGATTTAGTGGGTCGCCGTCGAATCCGGCACTAGGGATAACGGCTCATTGGCCATTTCTCTAAACAATCTGTTAAGTTTTGAGCCCGGCTGTCGATTCCACAAGATGCCGAAACTCTTAAAAGAACCGGGCCGTTAACCGATTGATGAGATGATGCTCAAACCCCTATACACGTGCTCAAGCTGTCACTGGTCGGGCGATGAATCCCACTTTGTGACCAAAATCCTCTCCATCATGTACCGGCCCAAGCACGAAAACATCCAGGCCTTCAAGCAGATCAAGTGCCCCAAATGTCACAATCTTGTGACCATTATCTTCGAGACCCTTGACGGGAAAATGGTGAAGTAGGGTCCTCCTTTAACAACCGCATCGCTTCGTAATCGGTCATATCCAGCTTCAGCGGCGTAATCGAGATATACCCGTCGTTGACCGCCTCTTCGTCGCTCGTTCCGTCCGGCTCGTAAAGTTCGATCTCCCCGGCCAGCGTATAGACTTTTCTTCCGTCGCGCTCCTGCTCGGAGACGAATTCCTCGATGAACCGGGAGGCCGCCTGCTTGGTGATTTTGATTCCCTTGATTTGCTCCTTGGGAAGCGCAGGCACGTTGATCGAGATCAAAACTTCCCGGGGCATCCATCCGGCCTGGTACGCCCCGGCGATCTGCGAGACAATTTCCATGCAGGGAATAAAATCCCGGTAGCTCTTGCTGCAAAGCGAAACCGCCACGGACGGGATCCGGTTGATCAGACCTTCGCGCGCGGCCGAAATCGTTCCGGAATAGTAGACGCTCACCCCGGTGTTGGCCCCCTGGTTGATCCCGGAGATGAGGAGATCCGGAGCAAAAGATTTCAGCTCCGAAAGAGCGAACTTGACGCAGTCGGCAGGCGTTCCGTCGACCGCAAAGCACGGAGCCCCTCCGAGCTTGGATTCAATGACCCGAAGCTTCTGGCCGAGAGAAATGGAATGGCTGGTCGCAGATTTTTCGCTGGAAGGCGCGGCGATCATAAGGTTGGCCTGCGGGGCGAGGCAGTCGACGAGGGCCTTGAGGCCGGGGGCCGAGGCGCCGTCATCATTGGTCAAAAGAATATTCATGAGTGCATCTCCTGCCCTTTTCTCCTACCTTTTTTCGGCATTATAGCACAATCCGTAATGCGTCAGGAAAACTCCCAGGTCCCCCAGCATCTTCCGGAAACGGCTTTGGCAAAAAATCCGGTATTCGCGGTCTCTGGCGGAAGTCATCGAGCTGATCGCCTTCAAGGCGACATCGGTTTGCCCCGGATGGCACATGATTTCGCTCGTTCCCTCCGGGAGGTTGCGCAGGACCTCGGTGAGGGCATGGCCGGTCCAGGAGCACGCGGGATCGAGACTTCCGAACAGGAAATCCGGCGTTCCCGCGCGCCTTTTTTGCTCCATCGAGCGCGAGCGGCGGACCGGAAGCTTGTAGCGCTTGGCCGCGGCCACCAGAGCCTCGAGAAACAAGGACCGGTCGTGCATCTGATGGTGGGTATCCAGATGGGTCGGCAACCGGCCGAAGACTTTCCGGAACCGATCGATCTGCCGGCAATACTCCCCAAAAACTTCCTGCCGGACGGGCTGGCCGACGAGGAGCCTGCGAAGGCCCAAAAACTCGCCTTCGGCGCCCGTGAGCGAGCGAACTTCTTCGGGAGCGGATAAGGGCTGTCCGAGCGTCACGTTGAGGTGAAGGCCGACCCCAAGACTTTTGCGCGCCTTCAGCCGCTTGACCTGGGCACTTCGAAGCGGCAGATTGATCAAAAACGTCGTACTGCTGACGATCCCCCGGCCGTGGCAATCCAGGATGGCTTCCGTCACGGCTTTCGTCAAGTTGCAGTCATCCGCGTTCACGATCAAACGCTTCATGGGTTCCTCACGACGGCGACGACCGCATATTCTCTTTCGTGCGCAAGGGAAATTTGAAACGTGTCTTCAGACGGACGGACGCCGTGCTTGCGGCAAAAGCCGGGCGACAAGCGAACATAGGGCTGGCCGTTGGGACGCCTGCGGATTTCCATCTGACCGAACAGTTTCTCATCGGCTTTCAGGCCGAGCACTTTCAGAACGGCCTTTTTCGCGGCATAACGCGCTCCGTAATTTTCATGACGAAGTCTTTGCGAATCGCAGTACCGGCGTTCGGAAGGGGTAAAGAGACGGCGAAGAAACGGTTCGCCGCACTTCCCGGCCAGTTTCTTGAAGCTTTCCAGGCGGATGAATTCGACTTGGTGACGGATCGTCATGAGGAACCGCTCAGGGCCTGAAGACCAGCAGCGCCAGGGTAACGACAATCACGAGGGAAATGATGTAGAAATTATTGAATTGCCAAAAATCATAAATCCGGGTCCAAAAAGAGCCTTTGGCTTCGTGCGGCCGGAAGGTCGAGGACATCGTCTGCTGACGCAGAGTCAGGACTTCTTCTTTTCGAAAGCGCAGGTAGCTGCCTCCGATTTTGTACGCATGCAATCTTCCCGTCTGGATATAGTGCTCCACCGCCTTCTGGTCCGTCTCCAGAAAGGTCTTTACCTCTTCAAGCGACAACATATTATTCATCATGTTGGCAAACGGCTCCCCTCAACAGATGGGATGACACCCAAAGGATGGCGGCCTCTAGCGGAAAAATCAGGTCCGGATATTTTCTTCCTGGATCCAGCGGTCGATCGAGGATTTCGAAAAGACCCAATTGCCGTCTTCAAAACGGGCAGGGATCTTGCTTTTCGACGCCCACTCTTCGACGATCCGGGCTTCGACTTCGAGGTAGCTCGAAACGTCCCTGAGCGTCATCATGACATCCTCGGAGTCGGACGGGTTGCGGACCCCCATCATGGAGATCTGCCCCTCGATGACCGCCCCTTCGGAAACGCTCAGCCTCGGAGTCGTGACATGCCCCTGAATCACGGCGGGCGCAATCACCGAAAGTCCCTGAAGGGCAAAAATGTCGCCCGTGACTTTCCCGGCCACAATGATATTGTCACCGTTGATCGTGGCCTTGACTTTGGCATTCTCGCCGATCGTCAGATTGCCCCGGGTCTCCAGTTTCCCTTCGAAGCTGCCGTTGATGCGCAGATTCACGGGGTCCTTAAACGCGATGGTCCCCTGCATACTCGCATCGACGTCGAGTATCTTTTCGTCCATCTCTTCTCTTTTCTTGGCCATGAGAACCCCTCCTCGTTAGGGTGGCGGATTGGGAAACAGTTTCATTATGCCAAAACCACCCGAACTGTAAAGGAAAAACGTCGGGAAAGAGGGTCTTCCGGCTCTCAAACGGCCGGGGCCTGTTCCCGGAGGCGGATCGGCAAAATCACCATGGGGAGGCCGGCAAAACGAATCCGTCGCAAAATAGCGTAGGCCGTTTCATTATGGAGAAGGCGGTGGTACCACTGCGGCTTCTCGAAAACGATCTCGCCAGCAAAAAAAACGGTATGCGAATACTTTTCGGAGATCTCGATGCAGAGTTTTGAAACCGCCTCTACGACTTCGGTCCCCAGGTGATATTCCCCCCGGGCAGGAATCCCCATCCTCCGGGAGAACTGAGTGTAATGCTCCAGCATCTTTTCCGTCCGGGCAGTGATCATGTGAAGGCGGCTGTCTTCCTTAAAAAAGTCCGAATTGACGACGCCGACCGTGATAAAAACGACATTTTTGAAGGAGCGCGGAAAAAGCCGGAAAATATTTAAAAAGATGTGCATCCCGAGCCCGCTGTACCCACCCACCAAAATCACCGCCGTCGGCTCTTCCGGATCAAACTCGGGGGAGGCCTGATCGGCTCCGGGAACCTCGGGAATATTTTCAAAAGCCTTGTCGATCTCCCGAATTTTCACGGCCACACGGAAATAATGCCGCTTAATGATGAAACACAGCGCGATGAAAATGCCCGTAATGACCACCGTCAGCCAGGCGCCTTCCCGGAACTTCTCGACGATCATGACGCATAAAATGGAAAAACAGAGGACAAAACCGACGGCTTGAATCAGAATATTTTTCTTCCAGGTTTTGTCCGTCTTTCTGCGCTTGAACCAGAACCGTATCATCCCGGATTCGGAAAGTGAAAAAGTCAGGAACACATTGATACTGTACATCACGATCAGAATCCCGATATGTCCGCGGGTATAGGCCAGCATGATCATGGCCGCCGCCCCGATCAGCAGAATCCCGTTCTGCATGGTCAAGCGATCCGACAAGGAGGCAAAACGCCGCGGCAGCCAGGAATCAATCGCCATGTTGGCCATAATCCGGGGGCCGTCGATGAAGCCTGTCTGCGCCGCCACGAGAAGGAGGATCGCCTCAGAAGCGATCGTGACATAAACCAGCCAGGTCCCCACGGGAATGGACCCCCAATGAAACCGGCCCATCAGGTCCGCGGCCAGTACCGCGTTCAGGGTTTGTCCTTGAGCCGGATGCACGTTGGCAAGCATATAACAGAGCAAAAGACCGCCGGCCGTGATCGCCAGCGATACGGCCATGTAGGTCATCGTTTTCTTGCCCGTCTCGACTTTGGGCTCTCTCAAAATTCCGATTCCGTTGGAGACGGCTTCGATTCCGGTATAGGTCCCGGCGCCCATGGAGTAGGCACGCAGAAACAGGAGGAACAGCCCCCAGACGCCAAGCTGTGCCGCTCCGTGTTGAAAGCCGCTTTGGACGCCATGCGCCACGGTGCCCACCTGCGGCAAATGCGCCAGGATCCCGCCGAAAATCAAAACAAAATGAGTGACGAGAAAAATCAGAAAAATGGGGATCAGCGTGGAAACTGATTCTTTGACGCCGCGCAGATTCATCACAATCAGAAAAAGAATGGCGGCAAATTCCACCGGTAATTTATAAGGCTGCCAGGCAAAGGGCAGAAGACTGAAGAGGGCGTCGCCTCCGCCCGCGATCGAAACAGTAATCGTCAGAATATAGTCTACAAACAGGGCGCAGCCGGAAACCACGCCGGCCGGCTTTCCCAAAAGTTCCGTCGCCACGACATAGCCGCCTCCGCCCGTCGGAAAGTGCTCGATGATCCGGCTATAGGCGTAGGAAATGATAAAAACGGTCCCTGCGGTCGCAAGCACGAGAAGAATCGCAAGGTAGCTGTGTTCGCCCAATACGCGATAAGCTTCCTCGGGGCCGTACGCCGAAGACGACAACCCGTCGGCGCCAAGTCCCACCCAGGCAAGCAGCGCCACGAGGGAAATCTTATGACCAAGGGACGGGTCGTGAAGATTGCGGGCGGACCCCAGGAATATTTTTTTGATCCGGGAAATAAACGACTGAGGCAGCGGACTTTCTGAAATGGTCTTGTTCATTGAATTTCCTCTCCGATGCCTGCGAGGTTAGCTGTCGGGCTAAGGTCGAGAAGAGCAACCTTTCACCTTGCGGTGATTCGCCCCGGGAACTTCTTTGGGTCCCCCGCTCCGTGGTTACGGATTCGGCATATAAGTGGCGGATTATACGCCGAACAGTGGGAAAGTCAACGCGTCGATTTTTTTACGCAGAGTAGGGGCCATTCATGAATTGCCCTGCTTTAGGCAGCGCTCGCAAGTGCTTTTGACGCAAGGTGTTCGGTGAGGAGTCGAAACATCACGAGATTGACTGAGATTTTGCCGTTCCGGAAGGAAAACATTTGCGTAAAGTCCTGGTCGGGATACTGCTTGGACAAGCGTTCGAATTGGACCGGGTGGGTGAAAAATCGGCCTACCAGCTGTTTCCTTTTTTCGGCATCGTTCAGATCCGAGGCCTTTGTGATGACATCGCCGGCAAGCGCCGCAATCACAATCCGTGCCACCTGATCGACGACCTCCGAAAATGCGCCGTAAGCCTCTTCATCGCGAGTCGAATCGATCTCGACCGCATCGGGCTTGCCCGACAAATCGATCGCCCCGTCCTCAACCTGAATCACAAGAGACACCTTTTCATTGGCAACTTCCACGCCCTGCACCCATGCACGGGGACGGGCATGCGCCACATCTCCGATCTTTTCGGTCTTCAGTCCCGAAACGTCCGGTGCCAGAGTGCCGTTGGCAAGTAACGCAACGATCTTCTCCGGACTCCCGACGGCCTCAATCGCATCCCGGAGAATCCCCTCACGACCTTTCAGATTGAAGGTAATGGCCGTCGCCTTGTCGGTATTTCTCAACACTTCAGCAAAGGCGCGAATGGCTGCCTTCGCCTGCCGTTTCTGCTCTGACAGGCGCGCCGGATCTGCCGCCGTCTTTTGCATTTCCAAAGCTTCGATTTGATCGACCGCCGCATCATACATTGCGAGAAATTCCTCGACCCCGACCCGCTTCACCATCGCCGCCGTCCGCACGCTCAGCCGGTAAAGTTCGCTGCGCGGCATCTCTTCCCTTCGGCCCAGCACATAGTCGGCGATTTCCCCAGCCGCCTTTTCAGCCGCAAAAACTAATTTTTCCTCTTTCGCATCCGAACGTTTGCGCATTTCCTGCCGCACTTCGTTGGACGTTGCCATCATTCCCGAAACGGCCGCGCCGGATGTTCCGGGCAAGCTCAAGTCCAGCACAAGAGGAGACCCGGGGCTGTCCGGCGAGGACTCCGCGAATCCTAATTCGCGGACTAAAAATTCCCGCTCCTCCTCCTGGAGGAACGGCGTCTCGACGACAACTTGCTCCAGCCCCCTTGAAGCCAGCCAGGGGAAGAGAATGTTACGGAACCAATCGGTTTTCAATTTTGCCTGCAATTCCTTGATCTGGGCCAGATGGCCGATATCGTTCGCATAGCCTCTTGCGTGAGTGAAGTTAAGCGCAAAATCTCCCTGGATGCTCTGAACAACGCCCTCATCGCCATCATATTTATACCTCAGCACCACCCGGGACGGCTGATCCTGGTCCCTCTTGAGGGAAAGGTCAAACCACGAACCTTCGACAGTCGCAAGCCAAACCCGAAGTGCATCTTTTTCGTTTCGATCGATCCACACTTGTGAGGAAGCAGGGAACGTCGGCAAAAGGGATAAGAGTGCATCCTCCCCGGGAACCCCGAGGCCAACGGAGCTTTCCGGACCCGCTTGCTTCGAAACCCGGACAAATTCCGGCCGCGGGACATCCTGCTCAAGCGACTTCGAAAAATCGAGAAGGGCCTGCCAATGCGCGTCAAACTCCTCCCCGGGACTGCGCTCCATCGCTTTTTGGATGATCTCTGTTTCCTGGGAGCCGCTTCCAAAAGTTTCCCCCGTCAGATCAAGGACCTTCTCGCGCAGAGGGCCCGCTGTCATTTTTTCCCATTGAGCCACGTAAGCCTCGCGATAGGCCAAGCGCAGTTTCTCCCTGCCCTCCGCGGACCTCCATCCGGGCATGCCGAGTAAAACCGCCAGCTCGCCTTTCCCCCGGCGGATATCGTCCCTCAAAAAGCCGCTGTCCCGATTGAACATCCACCCGTGATCAATGGCGTAAATCACGGGCCGGCCGTCTTCGCGAACGATGATGAAGTTGGCGCCGAAGGAGAAGGGCGGGAAAATAACGGCCCTTCGGTCACCGCGATTCGTCAGATCCGACATGGCGGCCGATTCGGCCAATTGCTTGACCATCGAGGCCGCATCGTCTTCGGAGTCAAACGAGTAAAGCCGCGGGTAAGAAAAGTAAAAATGACGGTAAGGTGTTGTCCCTTTGATATCTTCCATGAAAAGATAGCTACTGATGCGCGGATCGTCCTCCTCATAGGCATGAACATTCCTGACAAACGGAAGGCCCGCCATTTGGGCGAGGTCGTTGAAATAGGACTCGAACTTATCGACCTGCCGGCCGGCTAATCGGGGATCCTTGCTCTTTTTTTGGCAAATCTGTTTCAGGAAAAGCGTCGCCGGCTGTCCATTCCTCTGAAGAGTGATTTTGAGCACCATGGCGTCTTCGTCGTCCCTCCCCGCGCGGGTTGAACTGAAATCCACGACACCGGTAATCTCAAAGCCCTGCTCCCAGACGGAACGAGTATCTTCAAAACCTTCCATCATTTTTTCGACCTCGGGCGAACCGGCGGCCATCCGGCGAAGATAGGCCCGCAGCGCCGCCTCCCTTTTGGGCAGCGACAGCTTCGCCTGGACCACGCGGTTGCGAATCTCGGACGGCATCCCGTTGATGAAATCTTTATGGATTTTCGCAAAGGGCGTTTGAACGTTTTTGATCCAATCGGCAAGCCCTTCTTTTCCGGCCGGGGGCGGCAGAGGCTTGATCGGAACAGTGAAAGCCACAGGATCCAGTAGCGATTCCAAAATCTCGTCCGGGTTGGATTTCATATACCCGGCGTGCTTCGCGACAAAATTCCGGGTGTACTCTCCCAAAAATTGCTTTTGATCCGGAACAATTGCTCCTTCTTGCAGCAACCCCTGATCATCAATACCCGTGGACGCCGGAGCGCCGGAGCGCATTTCGGTTCTCAGAACCGCAGGCATCTCGACACGTCTTGCAATCACGCCAACGTTGATGCTCGGCAAGCCCGAAGCGGTTCGCGAAGAGTCAACCGTCCCGACCCATTCCAGTCCGGCCTCTTTCAAAAAGGGTCCGATGGTCGTCATATCAAAGTGATTGATATGCTCCATAATCGCCACCGCCGGAATGCCTTTTGCGGGCGTATTCGGAATCCGGAGAAAAACCATCCCCCCAGGGACCGTCACAGCCGCCAGCTGTTTCAGGAACGCCGTCGGATCCGGAACATGCTCGAGAACCGTCAGGGCTGTGACCAATTTAAATTGCCGATTGGTACGGATGAGACCTGCAAGGTCAGGGACCCTTTCAATGCTTTGTTTGTCCAAATCCCCCTGAATGCTGTCTGAAACGGAGTAAGGCTCCTGCATCACCACCGTTTTCCAGCCCTGTTCTTTGAACGCCATGCCTAAGGCCAAAATATTCGTTCCCGAACCCACATCCAGCACGGAATCTTTCGGGAGATCCGGAAAATATTCGCGGTAGCCCTCCATGATCTCACTTTGGACCCGTTCCCGCGCACTGGCCAGCCGTATATCAAAGGACCAACTCGCGTCGTCTCGCCGTCCAAAATAAGTGGGGCACGGTGATTTGTTGTACCATTTCAGGGAATACATCAAATTGAAGTACGCATCCCCCGGTCGCCCTTCGTTTTCCATGTAGCCCGTTTCCGGATTCCTGACGACGTAAAAAGGAATGCCGAGAATATGAAACCTCGCTACGCGAGGATAACCTTCGCCTCTAAAAGTGAAGGAGGAAAGGGTCGGAAGCAGCTCTTTGAAAAATTGTTCGATTTCGGGTTGCGTCAGTTTCGTCTTGGGATCGCGGGCCTCGGGTCCGATATCGGCAATCATCGGGACGGAAGTGTCGACGAATCTGCGCAGGAAAAACAATGCCAGCCCGCGCGTGAGCGGATATTGAAGCCCCTTAAACAGAATTCCCCTCACATCATCCGTGGATCGCCGCCAAATGCCGCCCCTCATTTCCTGGCGGGAAATTTCGGTCACAGGCGTTACTTGCGGAGCCTTCCCCCTTGTTTCCGAGCGAAGCATCGCGTCGAGCATTTCCTCCTGCTTTTCGCGGGGGACGCGGATCGGGCGGTCATCAAACTGGCTCAGAAGTTCGGACACTCGCGGTGTTCGCAGGTCTTCTTTGCCCCGCAGCACGGCAAGCGCTCTTTCGATGATCACAGGTTCATACTTCATCCGGATGAGTTCGCTCAGACTCGCTTCGTGGGCTCGATATAAGGCCGTCATCCGGTCCGGAGGATACGAAAACCGGATCGTATCGAGAAACGTCCTGAAATGCTCTAGGGTCCGGGCTGCCTCCAGCGGGAAGTGGGAGGATGTCCGGGGCGATTCCAATGACCAATCAAGCCGTATCGATAATTCCAGGAGCTTATGGGCCAGCTCAGTCACTTCAACGGACCCCTCCTCGGGGCTATCTTGAACTTCAGGGAGAGCCTGCCAAGCCATGAATCGGCTGGCTTGGAGAATCCAGTCGGTGTTCCGCTTAAGCGACTGATCGGAAGCCTCGACGAGCCGCCGGACAAATTCATCGAGGGACACCCAATCATTCGCGGGAATAAGGTCAGCCTCCCCGCCGCGAAGCCAACGGAAAACTTCTTCCATTTGCTGCCACCTGATTTCTCTTTCCATGTTGCGCCCGTATCCAATGGTCTGTAATCCATAAACGACCCGGCCGGACCATCCGTGGCGGCCTCCGAAACGGGCGGCCGCTCTGGCAATCTTTCGAACGAAACTCCCCCGCCACCAAGCTCCGAACACAACCGGATCGACAATTTTCTCCACACGTCCGCTTAGCAAGGTTTGCCGAACGTCCCGATATTTCCCGGAGCCTCGCGGCCAAATCGCCGGCATTCTGTAATTCAGGTATTTGGAGAGGGCTTCAAGCCCCTCCTCCGGGCTCAAGGTTTCTCGCGCCCACCGGACCCGGTCCTCTATCTGACCAAGAAGCGTGTGAACATGCGTGCCGTTGGGGGCTTCGTCCTTTAATCGTGCGAGATAGCCCGCCATTTTCTCCATCACTTGCTCCGGTGCCAAACGCTGCTCCGCGCGGGCAAAAATTTTCGCATCCAGGATATCTTTTGCCAGACCGCTCTTGGCGGAGGCAACCTCCCAAGCCGCCTGGAGAATGTCGGGGGCAATCGGGCGCTTATTATTTTCCATCAGGCTGATATAGGAAAAATCCAGAGCCGGAATTTCTTCACGGACGTAGCGGGTAAACGGCCGGTCTCCTCCGTGGGTCTTGAGATACGTCCCGATCCATTGCCCAAAATCTCCCTGGGAGGGTTTGCGTGCTTTGTCGGCGCGCGCTGCCGAGCGGAGCGCGCGAAGCGTAGGGCCGGCCTCCGCTTTGTAGAGCGCCCTGATTTTCCCGAGCGCTTCTGCGGGAATCAAAACGCCGCTGTCTTCGGAGTTTTTGGCCTCCCAGGACCGGAGCTCTTCGGGGGTCACTCCCAACTGCGGAGCCATTCCATCAACCGAATAACCGAGCGCTTCACGGAAAGCCTTCACATGATCGCCGATTTCCGCATGGAGTAGGTGGCGCGCTCCGTCCAACACGGAAGCCTCAGGCGTTTTCGTGCCGTTCAGCCATTCCAAAACGACTGAATGCCGGACGCGGTCATCTTTCCCGATTTTCTCAGCCACGAGCTCTCCGAACGTCCTTGTACTCAAGTCCAGATAATCCATCACGCTTTGCAGTTCTTCCCCCGCCGCAAGGTCCCGGTCTCGTTGTGGAGTCCCGTCTGAACGCATTTCGGCGCGCGGAGCCGACAGCCAGACGAACGCCGGATCTTTTTTGATCGCTTCGAACTGCCGCTCCCATTCCGACATCATGACCGCCGAAGGAGAACTCGGAACGGTAAACCGTCCGGAGGGAATCTCCTTTTTCAGGAGCGATACTTCGAACTCAAACGGGGCTTGCGGACCGCTCTGGCCGATCGTGATCTGCATCGAGTTCCCTTCGGGATCCGTGACAAACACCAGTGCGCGGCCGTCGTCGGTTATTTCCAGCACCGGTCCCCACCGCAAAACATCCTCCGTCGAAAGCACCGTCAGGACCGCAGGTGCCAGCGATTTCGAGTCTTCAGTACGCTCCAAAGCCTGAAGGCTTTTAACGATTCTCTCGGCATGTTCCAGATAGGATTTAAAATAACTTTCCCATTGCGGGCTCACGGCCCCTTCCAGATGGAGCAGTATTCCGGATTGTTCTTTCTGCAGGAGGCGCCGGATCAATTCCAGCCGCGGATATCTCGGATTGAGAATAAGCTGCCGGAGCATTTTTCTGACCCGCCCGTCATAGCGCAGGAACAACCGCGATTCTTTACCGACGCTTTCGCCGTCAGGGGCTTCCTGCTCGAGCGCATAATGGGAGGCGGCAAGCAATAAATTCTTGACCGGAACGCGCACCTCCTCACCCTCCATCGCGCGCATCTCATACCTTTCGAAAGAATCCGGCAGCAAAAGGGCGAATGGGCCGCGCGCGAACGGGGTCCTCGCTCTTTGAGCCGCTTTGGGCGCCTCATAAGGGATCGTCATTCGGATGATCTGCCCGATGCGCCGGCCGCGTTCATCGGTCAGCGGGAAGTCATATTGACTTCCGCGCATTCTTCGGCCGGAGAGGTAAGAGCGCATGTAACTGGCGACCCCTTTGCGCGCACCGAAGTAAAATCCTCCGGCTTGCTGCGCGGAAACCGGAGCGGCGCGAAATTCTACGGATTTTGCCCCCTGATCGATCACGTCGACGCTCAGGAGTTCGTCCCCAAAGCGCCACCGGACCATCACAAGGTTATCCGCCGCATTTTTATTCCCGTGAATCACCGCGTTTTTGACGGCCTCGCGAAAAGCGTCCGCGAATTTTCCGTCATCAAGCATGCCGGGGAAAAAGCGCCGGCAGACGGCCCTGGCAATTCCGGCAATGTCCACCGGCGCAAGCGGACTCAAGACCAAATTTCTCAGGAGGATGGCGTTCGTTCCCCGCCCGAAGGCACCAAAGACCCGATCGAGCGCGGCCTCCATTCCCTCCGAAAAAGCGGAGGGATCGGAAAAATATCCCTGCAGGGAAAAATGAATTAGGCCGGTACGAACAGTCATGTCCCCGCGTTTCCTTGCGGCCCGGATGAAATCATCCGCCTTCTCGACATCATCGAACAGCCGTCCGAAACGCACGTCCCGCAGGATGAAGCTGGCTTTCGGAATACGTTCCAAAGCGGTCTTGGGCGTTTGTCCGGGCTGAGCCAGCAGTCTTCTCGCTTCCTCAATCACGGAAATGTCGACGCCCGGCGCGCGGCCGTCACGAATCTCCGTTTCCAGCAAATCCAGCAAGCTTCCGGTGTTTTCGATCATATAGGCATCGGGTTCCCCGCGAAAATCGTCGACCGGCAGCAGATAGGCTTCCGGCTCAAGAGCCCGCATTTCGCTCCGCGATTTGCGGATCTCCTTCTCAAGTTCGCGCTTATCCCGGCTGAACCTCGCGGCAAGCTCCGACGCCGTTTCTGGCGGCAAGAGGTTCGTGTGCTTGAGTCGATAGCTAAGGTAACCGGCCATGCCGTAGCGGCGCAGGTGATCACGAGGAACTCCCGTCATTTTCCGGATTTTCCACGCAAGCTCAGCCATGAACGCGGCGAATCGCGCGACAAAATCGGCATCGATGTTCCGGCCTTTATCTTCCCGGACAAAATGTTCGACGGCCGTTTGATAATCCACCATCCCCATGAAAAGTTCTTCGGCAATCCGCAGATTGCCGAAAATCTGCCCGGCCAAATTTTCATAGGCCGCCGCCCATGAAAGATCAGCTCCCCCGGCGGTCTTCAGCAGTGACTCGATCAACGCAGTCGATGCCCTCTCCAAATCGAAATCATCTCCGCTCACCTCGCGCAGGGAGGCGGTCACATCGTTCATCCAACGTTCAAAGGAAATCATCCATGGCGCGGGCTGAACGGGAGAACTCGACGTCACCGAATACGCAAGAGTGTAAACAAGGAAGGTCCAGGCATCGATGCCGTATTTTTGGGCCATTTTGTGAATCTCTCCCAAGGCCGAAGCCCGGAGAGTTTCGCCGTCGCCGGCATGGCTGCGGACCAGTTCCACCGCCGCTTTCATTTCACGGTCCGACAGTGAATGCGATGAGGGCAGCCATAAAACACCTTTTCCCCCGCCCCCCCTCATTTCCATGCGCTCCGCCGGCTCGTCGATCAACGGAACTTCAACCCAGTCTGAGATTTGGCGCAAAACATTTCCTCCGGCGCCCCTGGGACGGATATCCCTAAAAAACCCGTCCGTTCCCCGAACATAGGTCCCGTTTCTGGATCCTGGATTATCGGAGAATGTCCCGACATCCCGGATAAACACTTTGATTTTCCCGTCCACCACCGTTTTCTTGAGTTCGCCGTGCCTGCGGGAAACTAGGATGTTATAAAAAATATAATGATTGTTCGTGTACCGCCCAAAGGTGTAGACGTGATCGTTCTCGATCTGGTGACGGATCCCCATGGCCCCGTTCGTTCCGATGATTTCCACGTTTCCGTTACTGTATTCATGGATCTCGAGCCCACCCGGCACCTCCCGATCGGCCGCAGCAAGGGTTAAAGCCCCCTTCCGGACAATCTGCGGCGGAGCCGCAAAAGGCGCCCGACGATTGGGGGCGGGGTTGTCGAATTGTTCCCGCGCCCTGTCGAACCACCACGGCACAGCATAGCGTTTGAGATAAAGCTCCCTCCCCGTCGTTTTGAACCGTGCCCCCCACATGGTTTCCGGTCCCTTGACCAATTCCGTGCCGTCATGCTCCAAAAACTGTCCCTTCTCGTTGACCGCCAAGCCGAGGCCGATGAGCCACCGGTCGAGTTCGGCATGGTCGTCGTACCTTGCGACGTTCAGCTTCATGCCGGGGACTTTCCCGTCGGTCAGCGCCTTAATGCGCGCGGCAAAGATCGAATGCAGATTGGCGCCCGTCTCGTTGAGGGTCTTGACGAACCAGGAAGGCCTTCCGATGCCGTAGACCATTGCCGCTTCCAACCGTTTCCATTCTCCGGCCTGCTCGGGTCCGGCTAGTTGGGAGTGCGAAATGCTGCGGTAAACGAGATACGTCTTCCCCTTATACCCGAAGAGGACATACTGGCGGTAGGGGCGCTCGGCGCCCTGAGCGTCACGCCCGGAGGAGCGAACCTCGAGCGATTGTGGATAAAACAGATACTCACCCGTTTCGGCTCGTTCCCCAACTTCGCGCGTAAAAGCATCGAAATCAGAGGCCTCGGAGACACGCATCTGGGCATAAGCCGGGATCATCCTCGAGATAGGGAGCGGCTCTTTGACATATTCACTTTTCGGACGGTCAAACTCGCGGTACCGCCCGACGAAGAGGTCAAAGAAAGGACGTCTTTCGCGCAAAACACGGCAGGCCTCGATCGCGGGGATCACTTTATCGGCTTTGGCAAGTTGATAGAGCGTATTGAAATAGCCGGCCATCATGACGCCGGGAGCGGAATGCTCCTCGAAGACATGATGGACCATGGCAAGCCGGAAGTCGGCGAAGAAATCCGAATTGACGTATTTTCGGAGCATCGCTCCGTCATCGGCGAGGAAAAATTCCCGAACATTGCCGGCAATCGTGCTCCTCGAGCTCATGATGTCGCCGATGATCGCGGCCGCGTGCTCCTGACGGTTTTTAAAAAACCCGATATTCGCGATAAACTCCGGGAGATCGCCCTGCTTCCTTCCCAAGAGTCCGTTCAGGTAGCATTGAAAGACCTCAAAGATTTCCCGCGTGGCTGTCTGATCGATAAGGAAGGCCTCCTGACCGGGTGCCCCCATGGTATGAGGAGTCACTTCAATTTGCGCTTGCTCAGTAACCTCTAAGTGAAACTCCGCGGCCTCTTCAGGCAGAGGAAACGCCTCGTGAAAAACGCGCCAGGCCTCCTCCACCTGCTTTCTCACCTCCCCGACGTCCGCAATGATGCTCTCGGCATGCGAAGCGACCCAGGTATCGAACATATTCGGTTTCTGAATTTTCAACCCGAGGTGAGCATCCACCTCTTTTCCGAAATCGATGACGAGGTCCTCCATTTGGGCCCGTTTCTGGGCGGCCAGCTCGAGAGCATTCTGGATGTTCTCGTCCGCCAGCATTTCCTGTCCGAACTCTTCCAGAGAGATCACTTGCGTATCCGCGTCATAAATCTTCCCCTGCGGCGAAATGCGGTACCATTTTCCACCGTACTCGACTTGAACCTGCCCCTCGACAAACCGGGTCCCCGGCTGATTTTCGCCCTCTGCGCGCATTTCCGCGCGGCGGCTTGGTCGGCCGAGCTTCGAATGAAAAACATAGGACAGGGCGTCGATGAGCCGACGCTGTCCCATAGGATCCGGGCGGCTGTCGTTTCCGCTCGTCAATTCGGAATAAGGAACCATGGGTCGCTGTGCATCATAAAATTCCTCGGTGAGTTTTTGGAAGAACTCAACGAACGGACCCCTGTTGTAATAAATGATTTCCCTTCCATTTTCGAAAATCTCGGGCATCAAGGTTCCGACAACACGCCCGGAAGAACCTTCAAAGTAGGCCTCGATGAGCTGCTGACAGGCGATCACCCCCAGCACGTTTTCAAAGATCACATTCTCACGCCGTTCCTCGTCGGCCTCATGTTCCCAGTCTTGATTGAGCATCGGTCCGAGGTATTTGCGGTAAAGGTAAAGCAGGTCGCGGATGCGCAAAGCGAAGGTCCTACGGGCGTCGCCCGTGAATAAACGGGGCGTCAGCCCCTCGATGCTCCCGATGGGAACTTCGATACGCTCGCTTTGAGGCAGGTCATGGACGTACGTTTTCGACCGGTCCGCCGACTGCGAAACATTGCCCGCATAAAGGGCCGGGTGCGTGAAGCCTTCGTCATGCAGCAGCCTGAGCGTGCGGGCCAGAACTGGAATGGACGTCGTCACTTCCTCGATGGTCGTTCCTGGCAACCGTGCTTCGGGCATATCTTGATCCGTCGCGAGCAGCACGAATCCCAGGGATTTCATGCCGTCGCCATACGGAAACTCGAGGCCTTCGAAGCGTCCGTAGCCGAGCGGCGCCGACGAAAATACGCCGTTCGCACGAAGATGTTCGCTGTGATAAACGCCGTGAGTGTTTTCAAATTCGTTCTTGGCGTAGTCATAGAACATTCCGCCGTCGGGACTCGCATGGGCCCCAGGGTGCACCAGGTCGCCCGTCTCGCTGACCGCCGCCGGGTCCGGAACGAAGCCCATGCCCTGATGCGGCACAAAAGGCTTCCGAGCATCGAAAACGACCCCTTTGGCGTAGACGTGCGTCCAGAGCCTGCCGTCGATCTCGACCGGCTCCGGCAGTTCGATGCGGATGGCGCGAAGATTATCCGTCCTCGAACGGTTTTGCGACACCTGCTCTTCGATCGCCTTGAGATTGGCTGCGGTCAGAAGCTTTGAAAATTCCTGCGCATTCAAATAGACGGTAGAATTCCTGTCGCCGAGGAAACGTCTTTCTTCGAGCTGCGGCAATGCCCCGGGTTCGCCTTCCCGGATTTCAGAGCGCCCCGCAGCCACAAAATAGCTTTCTGCCATTTCTTTGAAATCCGGCAGCCCGCGCTTGGGCCCAAGCCGAAGAACGGATTCGGGAAGCGGCTTTTTTTCTCTGCTGTAGATCAGAGCGGCATAATCGTACACCGACCGGAATATCCTCCAATAAAGGGTGACGTATTTTTTCTTTGCAAGCTCCCGGATCACACCGGTCCGTTCCTTTTCGATCATCTGCCAATCGCCGTAAACCGCCGGGAGGAAGAGATAGTAGATCGCGAGCATCCTCTCATCATCTTTCTGGTGATAAGCCGTCATTCCGTCATCGGAACTCAGCCAACTTCCGATTCTCTTTTTGACCATGGGCAGATTGAGAACGGGAGGAGGACCGTCCTCGAGCTTCTCCAGGGCCGGCTCGCTTCTGGCCCCCTTGGCCTCGATCATGCGGTTGATTCCCGCATAAATCGCCTGCTGCTCGTCATAGGAAATTTCCCGGCTGATCCCGGAAAGGAGGATGAAGGTATAATCCAAATCGCTGTTTTTTCCGGCATATCCTTTCAGCGTGCTCCCCAGGGGAATCAGGGCGATTTGGACGTCCGGGGCATGCAAAATACGCCGGGCAAGGGTTTCCGCCTCCGGACCGATCCGCCTTAAAATATCGCGCAATTCCAGACTGCGTGCGGAAATCGTCGCCCCGTCGAGAAAATACTGATCGGCAGGCAAAAGCAATTCGGACGGCTGAGAAGCCATCCTTCTGATCTTGTAGTGTTTGATCGTAGGTTTGACGGTGCTCGCGGTAGTGTGCAATCCGGGCCGGTCCCACGGAGACGTTCTGCGTTTCCCCGGCGTCTTCTGGTAGCGCCCGGGGAAAGTCGCGTACCGGGGGAGTACCGATTGCGTCCGCATTTCGGAGCGCTTCAGCGCCGCCTGACGCTCCTGCCAGCCGGCAAACTCAAGCTTCAAGCCGGAGTTTGACGGAACCTGTGCGGCCGCCCAGTCGACAAAAATTTGCCTCCAGCCCTCAAAATGCTCGGCGTCGTCCCCGGGGAACTCCGGTTTTTCGGCATTCGCAATCACGGGCAAAGGCGATTCCTTCAGCCATTTGCCGATGAGAAACTTTCCCCATTCATAGGCGGCCCCCGAAATACTTCCGGAAGGATTGAGACGGCTCAGCCACATGCGGGCTTGGGGCAGCGAACCGCCGTTTTGCTGGAGAATTTTCTCCAAATTTTCAAGAGCGGATCCGAACTCCGGAGACTTCGGCACTTCGTTATTTTCATCGAGCTCCACGGCGAAGCCCCCATAGGCTTTGAGCATATCCCTCAAGAATCGGTTGACCGACAAGCGCTTGTCGATAAGGGTCTTCTCCCTTTTGGGACGTGGGGCTTCTTGTTTTTTGACTTCCCGGATCTGCTGAACCCTTTCGTTCCTCGAAAGAGTCAAAAGGGCAAGCTTGTCCTTGGACACTGTAAAGAAAAGATTCGAAAACTCCGGCGTCGTCGCCGTAAGGGCCTCGAGCCGCGGCCCTTCAACCGGAAGGGTCATGATCTCGCCCGAAGCCGATTGCGGTAAATCCTGAAAAAGAGAATCGAGAGTGCCTTGAGCTCTCTCGGTATCGCCGGCATCGATGGCCTTCAAAATCGTATCGGAAACGATGACCCGGAAGGAAACGGGAGTCGTTGCCAAAGACGTCCCGGAAAGTCCGAGGTTGTCACGAACATCGAGCCATGCGTCCGGAACGCGGCGAAACACTTCGAGCGCACCTTCATATTGGATATTTTTCCGGCCAATTTCTTTTTCCAGCCAAATCCGGGGATTGAACCACCATCCCGGAAGATGACGGCTCCAGCCGTGCGGGTCGCGCTGGGCTAAATAATATTTGGACTCGGCAAGCAAAGTTTCATGAGTGATTTCGTCTTCCAGAAGGATGTCAACCTCGACCCCGCTGCCCGCCCTTCCTTCCACCTTCTGATCGAAGCCAAGCACTTTGTATCCGCGCTGCTTCATCTGCCAGGCGAAAAGGATTTCCGAAAAGAAACCCAATTGGAGCGCCTCGTCGATTTTCCTTCCGAAGAGAACGTGCCGGAGCACCGTCTCGAGGCCCGGGGTCCCCGCCAAATCACGGATCGCCCAAAGGACGTGGCGCGCGCTCATGGCCCCGTGAAGCGGCGGATCCGTGGCAAGCCAAATCAGGAGCCGGACGTTCGCCTTCGAGAGCGGCTCCGGAAAACGTCCGAGAATTTCCTTCAACCCCGTGAGGGCCGCATCGGGCATCGCAAGCGGCGCCGCCATTTCTTCGACATATTGCAGATCGTGCCGCTCCGTGCGCATTTCGGAGCGAAGGGATTTGAGAAGATCCACCCACGCATTGAAGGGCGGACTGGCACTCCCGGAAGGGCGTTCGCCGCGAGCCGGCAGAATCACTTTCGATTTATCCACGCGGTAAATGATCCAATGACGCCCCTCTTCGCCCTGTTCCGTCCCATGAGCGACCTCTTCGAGCACGGCTCCGCTATCCCGGAGAGTCTTCAGCAAACGCTCCATCCTCGCACGCTCACGTGCCTCCATCGCGGCTCTGATCGAGCCATAGCCTCTGTAGGTGGCCCAACCAACGAGCAAGTTGAGCCCGGGCTTCAGGACACGGATGCTCTCAAACGCAATGCTGCGCCGGACTTCTTCTGGAATGATCGGATCACTCAACACGCCGTTCAAAACAACAAGATCCGCGATACCGTCCCCAAGCTTGTTATTTTCAAATTGTGATGCGGTTGCCGGCTCAACCGTCAGTTTTCCGGGAAAGGTTAGATTCCATGGATTGCTCAGCTCTTTCCATTGATTGTTCATGATTTCGAAAGGTTCAAAAACGGTGACATCCGCTCCCCGGAAAAGGCTGAGCTCTTCCCACGGAACCTTTTCCTCACCGGGCTTGCCGGAATTGTCGCGAAGACTTACCGGCGTTCCGCTGCCAACCGACACCACGTTCGAGGCGGCCCCAACCCCGATCGATTGGAGGACCTCCATAGCCTGTTTGGCGTAAGAGGGCAGCTCTTCAAAATCAGAAAAGGAGACACCGCGCATTTCCTTTCTTTCCGCACGGATTTCTTTCACCCCTGCCGGTTCAGACGCCGGCGAGGTAGTTTTGGCCGCCTTGGTTTTCACCGGAGCCGGCGTTTGCTTCTTGGCAAAAAATGACCGGACGACATTCACCAGAATTTGGCCGCTTGTGAGCGTGCGCATCCAAGTCCGCTGGGTCCAGGTGCCGAGGCTAAAAATGTAAGCGGCCCCGAGGGCAACCCCGCCCCATTTCGCGGCAGTGAGGATCATCCGGAGGGTTTCCGGCGACAGGGCATTCTCCCCGGCCGTCAAATCCCAAGCGACTTTCCCCACCGTCAAAACAACCGCCGTCGCCACAAGCTTGGTCCGGCCCGGGTAAGTCCGCGTCACTCTCGCCAGAGAATCCAGGACGCGATCGATCCGTGTTTTTTTGGGCTCGAGAGAATGTTTGATCCGGTTAATCGTATTCCGCTTGAGTTGATAGGCCAACCGGACATCTCTCAAGAGCTCGTCCGTCAGCTCCGCTTCGCCGGCGAGGCCCGCAATCTTTTGCAGCTTTCGTTCCGCCCCCCGGATCCTGTCTCTGCGCGAGGTCAGGAATCCGGGCTGTGTGGAAATTTGATTAATTTCTTCGACCAATCGCTCCGCCGCATGTCTTTTGATGAGGGCCAGCTTGCGGTCGAAGGCTCTGCCCAGCCTTTCGCTATCCCCATAGCCCGCCTTTTTAGCCTGCGCAATCAACCTCGCGAGTTCAGCACGCGCGCCTTCCAGATAAGGATCCAGGAAACCGCCCGCCGAGTCATTCAGGGTCTCGATCGCAGCAATGATGTCCCTCAGCAGCGGCTCCGACCGCATCTCCTTCCTTTCCGTGCGAGTTTCATGGGTTCCTCCCGCTTCGGACGTCACCGGGGTAGTTTTGGCCGCCTTGGTTTTCACCGGAGCCGGCGGTTGCTTCTTGGAAAAAAATGACCGGACGACATTCACGAGAATTTGGCCGCTTGTGAACGTGCGCATCCAAGTGCGCTGGGTCCAGGTGCCGAGGCTAAAAATGTAAGCGGCCCCGAGGGCATACCCGCCCCATTTCGCGGCAGTGAGGATCATCCGGAGGGTTTCCGGCGACAGGGCATTCTCCCCGGCCGTCAAATCCCAAGCGACTTTCCCCACCGTCAAAACAACCGCCGTCGCGACAAGCTTGGTCCGGCCAGGGTACGTTCGCGTGAGCCTCTCGAGGAAATCCAACCCCCGGTCCACCCATGTTTGCTTCGGCTTGGGCAGGCGATCTTTCGCGGACTCTATCGCTTTTACCTTCATTTGGTACGCCAGCCTCACCTCTCGCAACAGCTTGTCGCCGAGTTCTGCCCTCTTAATCGTTAGGGCCAGCTCCTGAAGCTTCGCTTCCGCTTTTCGGATCGCTTTTTTTCGTGTGGATAAGGGCCCCGGGGTCGTGGTGATCTGTCCGATTTTTTCGACCATGAATTCGGCCAAGTGCTTCTTAATGAGGGCCAACTTGCGGTCGTAGGCTCTGCCCAACCTTTCGCTCTCCCCATAGCCAGCGTTTTTAGCCTGCGAGATCAATCTTGCAAGCTTGGCTCGCGAACCTTCCAGATAAGGATCCAGGAAATCGCCCGCCGAATCATTCAGGGTCTCGATCGCAGCGATGATGTCCCTCAGCGGCGGCTCCGAACGGATTTCATGCCGGACGGCCTCGCGAACTTTCGAGTCCGTGATCATTTGCCGCAGGCGGCCCATGGTCTTTCGCAGGACATCCTGATCTCTTCTGAGCACCCCTCTGTGGAAATCGACATCTGCGTTTTGTAGCGCGGCCGAATCCCCCTGCCAATTCGCCAAAAACTGTTCCACCAGGTCATAAATCTTGAGCTGGCGCTGCTGGGCCCAGAAAGCCCAGGTCATCGACTCTTCGACAGAGAGCAACCCCTCGGCATAGGAGCCGGTCATCCCCGAGGCCGCAAGAATTCCGATGGCCCGCAAAGCTTCTATACTGTCGAGGACTCTCTCGGCTTGCACCTGAATCCTGCGGGCCCATGACACTGCTTCCATTTTGGGCGGCATCCTGCGATCAGCGGAAATAGCCATTTCCCAGTTCACCCGCTGCACGACCGATTCAACGAAGGAAGCCTTCTGCGCATCCGTCAAATCGGCCGGGATGACATAACCGGTCTCGCCTTCAACCCGACGTTGCTCCGGGGACAGTACGCCCAAATCGCCAGCATAGGTCACTTCGACTTTTTCTCCGCGAAAAGTCAGAGTGATTTTGGCATGCTCGTCGCCTTCGGATTCCTGCGTGGCGGGAGCTTGATAGACAAGTCCGATTTCCTCGGCCCGGGCATGCTGAAAAATCAGGCTATCCTGGAAAGACCCGACCATTTCATAGGCCGCCCGTGACGCCGCCCGCTTCAGACCCGGGAGAAGATCATCGGCGCGAGTTTCGGCCCGCATCTGCGGCTGCGTACTGAACCAGCGGACCTCGCGTTCCTCGGTCCGTCTGGTTTCGGCCCGGACCAAATCCGCAGCGACAGGTTCCCGGCGTTTTGCAAAGTAAAGCCGCTGTTGGCGATCCACATAAACCGGCCCATAAAGCTCGCTTTGAATGCCTTCGAGAGGACTCAACCCCGCAAGATCCGCCTGATCCGGAAGAAATGAAACCGTAACGCCTCGGAAATTGACCTCCCAGGGATTGTCCGGAGGTCCGACGATGACAAAATCACGGTTGGGGACAGACATTGTCACGTTGAGCGCTTCTGCGTCATTGCCGGTGTCCTGAACGGATTTTACATGATCGGCAATAAACTTGAAGAAGGTCTCCGACTCGACCTCATAGCCCTCCCCCATTTTGGTCACATCGGACTTCCGGAGCGGAACCGCTAAGTTAATCGAAAGCTCCCGGCCCCCCTGCATTCGGAGGAGTCCAACGGCTTCCGTGACATCGTCATACCCGTAAGTATCAGAGTATTCCCATTCGGAATTTCCGCCCCACAGCGTGAAGTGAATGGTCTCGATTTGACCACTGTGGTCGGGTTGGTAGCGAACTCCCATCTCGCCTGCAACCTTGGCCAAAATCCGGTCCATATGCCGGTCCGCTGCCGAATTGCCGTAAGTCGGTTCTTTGAGGAGCACCAGCTCGCCCTCCCGGGTCAGACGCAAACGCACCAGCCGCCGCGCCACGAACTGTCCCTTCTCGTCGAAAACAGCAATGATCTTGTTCCATCCGTTGGCAAGCGAACCCGCAAGCCCGCGGTTGTAGGCGGGTTTGTAGCAAGCTTGGCAGGATCCGAAATACGACGGATTTCCCATATTGAGGATCGTCGCAAAATTGTCCGTAAATCCGATATGATAATTGCCGTCGATTGTTTCATCGTGCGCAACGTAATACCGGTTCTTCTGCCACTCGGCCTGAAGGCGTTCGCCCTGCTCTGCGATCTCGGCCGTTTGTTTTTCATCGGGCTTTTCGATTTTTCCGGCTTGAGCTTCGGTCCATTTCGCAAACAGGGTCCGGTAATCGTTGGACTGGTACCGGTAATCGGCGAATTGCCCGCGGGCCTGGGACATCAGCGCCGCATGCATCGTCCGAATCACTTCGGGACGGTCTGAATTGTGATAAAGGAATTGCGCAACGGAATCAAAGAGCGTGTGTCCATCCTGATTGACCGGCAAGGTAGCGGCATAACGCGCCAAGAGCCGCCGGTTCAGCATCGCCTCTTCAGAAGTCTCTTGGACAACACCTGTGAAGTATTGATAGAGGGTATTCAGCTTATCGCCCTTGGCAAACAGCACAAACTGCTGGACACTGCGCCGCAAGCGTTCCAATTGCAGGGGCAACCGCTCTTGATCCGAATCCAAAACAGCGGCCATGTCCCGCAAGATGCGGGGTCTCCACTCCATCGCGTAATCTCTCGCCAAAGGATCTTTTTTCTTTGCGCCCACCATCTTGAGATCGAGGAGCAGCCCGGCGAAATCGATCAGGTTTTGAGCAATGGCAAACGAAAGATACTGCGTCCGGTCCTTGGAAACCGGCACTTTCTCATCAATCGCTTTGGGACTGACCGTACTCACCTTCCATTTTCTGTCTAGAATCCGAAGGCTCAGGCGCAGCAGCTTCGCGTCTTCAGGCCTGAAATTTTGGTCTAACTGGTCGACCGCATTTCTGAAGATCAGCTTGAGCGACCGGAACTGGTGGAGTTTTTTCGAGGTGAAAAGTTTGAAGAAAAGCTCCGCTTCCTCTGCAGTCCGCGTTTCGTCATCCGTGAAATTCATCAGGAAAGGCACGAGAAAATAGTAATCGAGTTTGCGCGCCTGCTGGCGGTGAACCTGCCGGGCGCCATCGGCCATTTCTTCATAGAAAGCTCCGGGATTCTTCGCCGAAAATTTCAGGGCGAATTGATCGATGTGCTTGTGCGTCTCCGGGTCGGAAGAATTGAAATAGATATCGAAAACGGCTTTCAATCGATAGGGGTTGTGGTGATGCGTCAAAAGATAGGTCGTGAGGGCCAGCTTGGCGTCTTCATTGAACAAATCATAATTGGTGGTTTGAGGTTGGCGCTGTCGGACCGCGGCCTCGATGTGATTCAAGACCCGAAGGGCATCGAGCAAATGCTGTGCGGTCATTTCTTCCGGGAGAATACCGGGCAAACCGGCAATGTCCATCCTTCGGAACCAGTTGCGTGCATTCTGAAGGTAACAGGCTCTTCCCTGCTCTCCCGTCAGATCAAAAAACCGCTGAATCTCGTCCAAAACCGCTTGATTTTGCTCCAAAGTCCCGCCGCCGGCAAAATGCGGAAAGTCCTTCGCGGCAATCATCAAGTGGTCCACCGATCGGCCATGATTCGCTTTGCTAAAGGCAAGTAACTTCGCATAGCCGTAGGTGGGCGCGGCCTCCCGGAGATAGTCAACACGGTCCGCAGTCCACAAGCCCGCCTCCTCAAATCGTCCGATCAGTTGCTCCCACAAATCATCGTTCGCGGGGCCTTCGGGCGCCGAAAGCAAAAGATCGGCGGCGGCAACGATTTCATCCGGGGTCAGAAGCTGCGCGAAGGGGCTGGCAGAAATCTTTCCGTCAGGGTCCACGAGTTCCGTCAGAAATTCCATGACCGGAAGAATTGTTTCGGTGTACCCGTTGTGTTCAGTCTCGGAGATGGCCTCGCCCTTATGCCAGAAATATTCATCGTATTTGTATTGAGCAAAAAGAGATTGGATCGTTTGCGGGTAGGTCTTAAGCAGAGCGTCCCGCAACTGCCGGCGCGCCTCCGCTTCTCCCAGAAGTTCTTCGAGCCTTGTCCGGACCAACCGCAAGGTTTCAACACATGCCGTTGATGGCTTGTTCTGCTGAATCAGCGAACCCGCCAGCGCCACCACGCTGTTCACATAAATGCCGATCAGTTGACTCTGACCTGCGCCCTCTCCCATGACGGCCCGTGTCCGCTCGTCGAGAAAGTTCACCGCAAAGTTTTGGGCTTGGCGCCTGGGCTCCGTGGCATAGGCAACGGGCGCAATCGCATGCTGCAGAGCCTCGGAGTAAGCCGTCTGTAGAATGAGCCCTTTCTGCTGCGCCCCAAGCCGATCGAGACCCGACTCCACCTCGAGGACCGCCCTTTTTGCGTCAAGACGCATGGGCACGTCTTCGTCCAAGAGAGCGGAAGCCAGCAAACCCAGATAACCAACCGTTTCCTCTCGCGAGAAAGAAAAGGTGGTCAGTGACTGTTTCAAAAAGGTGACGACCCACCCACGCATTGAAAAAACAATGCCTGCTATTTGGGTATACGAGCTATCATAGGCTTGGATTTGAGGCGGCTGCGTGATCATCCGAGACAGCGCCTCGACACCTTCTCGAATTTTTGCCTGATCCTGAAGTGCCGCCGTCACAATCGCTTCAGTCTCAAAGGCGATCCCTAACAGTCGATCAAAAGACTCTTTATCCCCGCTAAACCGATTTTCTCCGATCCGGCAATCCCGATCGAAATTCCGGACCATGTCCGGGAATACAGCCCCGTAGGCATCTTGAATGACGGCATCGCCATTTTTCTTTCCAAAAACATTCTGAATATGCTTTTTGAGTTCAGGCAGAAGTTCCCTGGCAGATTTCGTGTCGGCACAAAGGCGCAGCACTTCGGGCAAATAGGCCGTCAGAGTCTTCTCATACCCCAAGCCCAATCGGAGAAGCACGGAAATCATCGCGGGGGCTCCGAGAGCACGGCTTTCCGGGCCCCGCCGCTTCATCTCATCGACAAACAGGGGGAGGGTGCCCGCATAGGCGTTCGAAAGGGCCTCTTGGGCCCGGGCGGGATCGAGCAGACCCTGCAGCATTTGTTCCGTTCGTTCAAGAACCGCTCGAATTTCCACGGAAAGCTTCCACCCATTCAGGACTGTCAGGGTCGAAACAGCTGATTGGAATAGACTCAAATCTGCAGCATCAAAATAGGACAATCCCTGCTGAACGACTGCCGCCAAACGATCGGCAGAATCGGAACTTTCCTCCATAGCGTTCTTCATCATGGCCGGCCAAGCCGCTTGATAGATCGCTTTGATTTTTTTCCTTCCCTGCTGGGGGTCCAGCTTTTCAATGGCGGCTTGGAAAGCTTGGAGCACGGAGGTCACCCTCCGAGCATACAGATTCTCGGAAACAATAGGATGAACAAGCTCCTTGAATAAATCAAGGACCGCACCCAACTGGCCGCCCGATACTCTGCCGGCGGCATATTCGATGGCCGCATAGTACGCATAGGGCATGGAAGCCTCCCTTTTGCCTTTCCAGTCAGACAAGGCCGATACGTACAATCCGTCGATCAACGAATCCGCCTGCTCTTGCGGGGCATACCGGCGCATGCGTTCCTCGATCAGCGTCGCGCGCTGCTGGATCTCTTCGCCCTCCGAGACCGTTTGGCTCTCCGGGAATTTCCCGAGTAATTCACCCAACACTTTGCTATAGAAAACCGCCAGCCGGTAACGATTCTGCTCGTCCTCTCCCGCCCAAGACAATATTTTCTGTTCAAGCCGCTCGGCAGACTGAATCGCTTGTTGCAAAACACGATCATAGCTGCCCGAACTGGAGGCAGGACTTATGAGCTCCATTCTTTGTCCCTGTTCATACAGGGCATCTGAGAAAATTTTCATGACAGCATCAACCGCCCTGGGAGAATCGCCCGCAATCCGGCGGACCGAGGCCTCGCAAATGTCCTCCGTCTCACGGATAGCCTGCTGCCACGCCTCCGCCTTTTCCATCAAGTGATTACCGGCCTCACGGTCCTTCTCCGGAATATCGAAAATCGACTTCATTCCGAGAAGCCAACCGTCAAGGATCCGTTCTTTGCCGTCTCCGACATGGGCCACAACCCTCTGCTCAATCTCCGGCAAGGCGGCCTTCGCCAACTCCCTCGTGGGCCGGTCATAATCAGTCAGCCGGAAGATGATTGCCGGAAGAAGAATCGAAGCGATGTCCTCCTCGTAGCCCTCCGGCAACGTCTTGATTCCGTCGAGAACGGCCCGGAGGATATCGCTGCGGGAGGTCGTCCCAGCGCCTTCCTGATCAATCCTCTTGAGTTCATCTCTCAACATCCGCGGCGTCTTCGATACCCTTCCATCGGTATCCGCAATGATCCCGCCCATTTTGGCGTTTTGCTCGGGCACCAACCGGCGGACCTTTGTTTCAAGTTGATTCTCAAAGTCATGAAAGAGCGCAGCAGCCGAACCCACATCACCGGCACTTCGCGCGGCCATCCCCAAGGGAACGGACTCTGCCGGCGCCGGTGGCAACCGCCTTTGCATTTGCGGAGTCAGGCTTACGCGCATCGCCATTCGATGGACCGCCGAAAGCATTCTCCCTTTATTCTCGAGGTGCCGGAGATCATAAAGGAGATCGGGAAAAGCAAAAAGATAGGCGCTCCCTATTTTTTCATCCGCAGTCTCCGGCGAAAGAATCCTCAAACGCCCTTCGAGCTCCGCCATCTTCAATTTTACCCGTTGGATGGCAGCTGCCATTTCAGCCGGGTCACCGGACTGTGCCGGTTCGCGCAAATCCCCGAACACACGCCGCAAGGACCGGATCACTTCCTCTTCGCTCATCCGCGAAATCTCCGTGCCCCTCATTTCGCTCCTCGGCCGTGCTTTCGCGAGAATCTCCCTGAGAAAGGAACCGAATTCAGCGTTGCGGGGCGGGAGCCCAAGCAAAGGCTCGGGAAAATTTTCCACTTTGTACAGGGCATATTCGTTTCCGCTGAAAGTAAAGTGGGATTCCCCTTTTTCATTTTTGATCAGAGTTAAATCGACTTTAAAAGGGATTCTGAGATTCTTCAAAAGGCTGCTCGCATGAAAGAGAACGCCTTTTATACTCGAAACCTCCTCTCGCTCTTTTCGGATTGAATAGACACCGCTTTCAGCGAGAAGAAAGCATTGCTCAACGGAGTTGACTTTGACTCCCAAAACGCTTCGTATCTCCGGATAAACTTTTTTCGCCTCGCTAATCAACCGGCGAGCATTCTGCAAATCACGGAATTGACGGCCGTCATTCATAAAAAACAAGCTGCTCAGAAAAGTAAAAAGATTGATGTTGATAAAAAAAGTGACGAGAGCCGACTGTCGGTCTGCAAACAGAAGAAAAGAAGCCCCTGCAACGATCAAATTGATGAGGGGTCCTGCCAAGGTCGCGGCAATCATGTGCTCAAGGGAGAGACTGAACTCTGTGACCGGCTGTGCGCGGACTCCAAACAGCAAGGGGTGAAAGGAAATATTCTTGACTTCGGGTTTTCCCCTGAACCATTCGTAAACACGCAGGGCCTGATTGGCAAGATAATGGCCTGATTCATGGATCATTACGGCAGCCAGCCATAACCAGGCATGCGGAAAGCTCAAGATCCACGCGATCGACATGAAGAAAAAAAGGTTCTTCAACGCTCTGTAGCTGTCGTAGGCACGAGTGCCTTCCCGCATCTCCCTTATTTTTGCTTCCTGCCAGGGCTCAAGGGCGGGCAAGCCTTGCATCATTTTTTCCGTATCGATGCGAACTTCCGGAGGCGACACTTTTCCGAAGGTCTCCTCACCGGAGGTTCGCATTTCGGCGCGTTCGAGTTCTCCGGGAACGGCCGCAGGCGATGCGGGTTCCGGCATTTGAGAAATTGCAGGGCGAAGGCTGACGATCTTGGAGTCGAGCTCACGCTTGAATTTGTCCCGCAACAGATCCAGGCTCGACCTCCGCCCCTTGAGAATGGCATCATTCGCCCGATTCACGTAATCCACGATGAGACCGTTCAGCTGACGAGCCTCGTCAAGCGTCGAGGCGCGTTCGCGTACTTTCTGCCAGGCCTCCATCTGATCCTCGATGAGTCCTTGATAGAGGGGCGTTAGGACATTCTGACGCTCAAGAGTTTTTCTCAAGTACCGAGTTTGAGCGAGTTTCACGAGCTGAGGCACGCCGTTCATCATCACCGTGACTTCCAGCCCCTCGCCGGTCATCGAAAGACGGCGAAGCGCTTCGTATTCGGGCCCGGCAAATTCCGCCAGAAATTCGTTTCCCTCTAAATGATCGGTCAGAATCGAAACCCCGCGTTTTCCGGCGCGGCCCACCCGCCACCGGGTCTGCCCGTTGTTGCGCTCGATCGGGTTTTGGCGCGTCCCGATCACCACCAGTCCGGCCACATCGTAGACATGGCCTTCAAAGAGAAGGCCGTCTCCGACCTCGGCCGAAAAAGGAACCGCATTTAAAGTGACCGCCGACCGTTGGCTCGCAACTTCCTCCGGCAGTTTGACGTCAAGCCCGCGGCTCGCCATTTCCACACTGATCGTGACCGTGAAAGGATTCCCGATCGACTGCCAATAGGCCGCTTCTTTTTCGGGCCGAGTCCCATCGATGATCCGGACGTCCGCCTCGCTTTTGAGGAACGGAATCTCGCGGTTCTCTTTCATGATCGCTTCGTACAAAAGCCGGGCCTCTTCGGAGCGGGTCGCATTGGCGTTAATCAGGACCGGATAGCCTTTCTCATAAAGCTTCCGGACGACCTCTGCGATGTATTCCCATTTCTCGGCCTCCGTTTCAGTGTAGCGAACGAGATCGACCCGGTCGGGGGTGTGACGGCTCTCGATCTTTTCGAGTTCCATGCCGTACTGCTTGAGAAGCTGCTCCTCGGTCCATTCGTCGACGATCCCGATGGCCCCGCTTACGGAGGTGTTCGGCTGGGTCAGGAGCCTTCGATAAAGGTAAGGCATCATCATAACGCCAAGGACAAAACCCTCGTTGTGCGGTTTGACGTTCCCCTGGCTTCTTCTTTCCCGGAGTTCGATAAAAGTGTGAATAGCACGGCCCCAGCGCCTGTCAGGCTTGAGTTCCCCCGTCAGTTCATCGCGAATCACCACGGTTCCGTCCTCGAGAACGGCGTACTGGGCGCCTCTCCGGTAAAACTCCTTCACTTCGACCGACGCACGCAGCAAGTCCTCGAGATCTTTATCCTTGAGGAACCGCGAGATAAGCGCCGGAAAATTCTTGGACGTCACTCGTCTCATCTTTTCGATGACGTAACGCTCCTGGGCGAGGAGCCTTTTCGTCAGATAGGTTTCGAGGTCCTCGATGAGGAGACTTGGGTCCCCCTTCCAAGCCACCCGTCGTTCGTCAATCCGGTAATCCCGGTCTTTTGTAAGGCGGCCCGCAAATTCGGCGATGGCTTCGTAGAAAATCTGTTCGAGGGGATCAAGTTCCTTCATGTCGTTGAAAATAGCGAGCGGTTCATTGACCGCATCAAAAAGAGGGGTATCGGCTTCGTCGATAAACACATGGACGGGCTTGCCTTCTTCGCGGAACGGCAATACCGGCGAACCTTCGCCGAACCACCCGAACCAATCCTCCATCCATTTGAAACCCATCTGGTCGAAGGGCTCAAAGATCACGTCGGATTCCCGGTACAGCTCTCGCCCGGCATTTGCAAGCGCGGCCCCCTTGACCCCGGTTCCCACGGCTTCAAGGCAGGGATACTCCGGCACGACTTGCCCTCTCTTTTTTCCGCGCTCTTCGGGCGACCGGACCCGGTAGGGTTTGCCCTGCAAGAACACGGCTGTCTTGAAGCCGAGGCGCTCTAAAATCATTCCGGTCATTTGTGCGTCGCGTGCGGCAAGCGGATTATTCCAGCCGTGCATTTCCACCTTTACGCCGCTCAAGGCCTTAAGATACGCGGCCAGCGCAAAGGCCAGTGTCTTGCCTTCCGAGGGAAGCATGTTCGCAATCGTTCCGTTATTTTGCATCACAAGAGCGGCTTGAATTTGCTCATTGGCAGGCGCCCCTCCGGTATGCGCGGCCATGGGGTTTTCGGGATCGCGCGCGAGCGTCTCCGCGGCAAACGAGAAAAAGGCAATCGCCTTGTCGCGCCAGTAGTCGAAGTTGACGTCCTGCCTGCGCGATTTATCCGCAAAGTTGTCGCGGATGGATTCCGCCTCCGCGGCGAACTTCTCGTCAAACCCTGTAAACTTCTCGCGGTAACCCGCCAAAAATTCCGAAATCCTCCGAAACCCCGCCTCACTTTTTCGGTTGACCCTTCCGCGGGCAGCCTCGCCCTTCAGCCTTTCGGAAGGCCTTGAGATCCCCGGCTGTTTCAAGAGTCCTCGGATCGCTCGCGACTCATTTTCGATTTTTGCCTCAATCTCCGCAAAATACTCCGTTTGAGTTTCTGAGCGCATTTCCGTGCGAGAAGGGGGCTTCACCCGCCCCCACAACTCCGGCGGCAGTGAGACACGGTAGAGCGCCCATTTTTGTCCGTTCACTTGGGCGGTCACCGGCTGGCCGTCTTCGTCCTTTGCGAGGGTTCCCGTCACAGGATACGGAAGAGTATAGGGTTCTTCTAAAATGCCGCGGACTTCATAAATCAGCGGAATGTCTTCGGAAATAGAGCCCTGAGGAATCTGTTGCAGGCGGTAAACCTGATTCCGGGTCAGGAGGAATGCCCCATCCGGCAGTTTTCCAAAATCGCGAACCTCGATTTGCCCGCTTTTTGCCGGAGCAAAATCCTGCCCGAGCCGATACCCGAGCACAGGCTGATCCCGTAGAAAACCGCCCGGGGCTTTCAGTTGATTGAGTGCCTTGATCAGGTTTTTCAGATGCCCGATCGCCGCGCCGTCGGAATAGCCATATCCCGGAATGTTCAAAGGCAGCAGGTTTCCCACAAAGCTGACCAGATTGAGCACGGCCCACAATCCGCCGGCAAAGGCACCGAATAAATTCGGCCAAAGAGCGTAAGGGAATCCGCCAAGAAAGGACGCGAACAGATTCGCCCACGACCCCGCGGCTTGAATGTCGATTTGCTCCGGCAGTTGTTCCGACAATTCATGTTCCATCTCGGTCAAGAGCATTTGAGGATAAAGCTGATACCGGATCTTTCCATAGCGGGCACTCCCCGTTTGCCGCGCCTTGCTCCGTGCTTTCGCGGCCTCGATCCCGTGCCCCGCTTCATGAACGGCCGTCACTCCCCAGAAAGAAAAGAGAGCTGTGAGGACCAATGCCGCACTGGCCCAATCCCCGCTCAACGCGGCAAGAGCAGAATAAACAGTTGCGAAAGAGCCGAGAATCGCGTCTAAGGCCAACGTGGCATTTTTCTGACTTTCCATCCGCCCTTGGACTTCACGGACGGCCGCGATCTGCTGATCGGTCAAATTGCTAGGGAGCATCGCTCCGGAGCGAAGCGGCAGCCCTTCAAGTTCGCTTCCCCTCATTTCTCCCCGCAGCGGCGGCTCCTCTGCCCCCATCAGAGCGGAGCCGTATTCCTCCAACAAACGAGCCTCAAAATAACTTTTAATTTCTTCCGTTACAATTTTTTGTGAGGGACTGGCTTCCTTGCGGATGGATTCCTCCAAAATCCCGAGGAATTCCAGGGCTTCCTCCAAAGTCATCGGGTTGTTGTCTTTGATCTTCTCATAGTGAGCTATCAGAGGTTTCAAGTCTGGAGGAGCAGCCCTGATTTCGACGTAATACGCCAGCAAGTCCAGAAAATCCTTGGGCGTCACGACATTCTCCCGTTCAAAATCGGCCCACGTTTTCAGTTTTGACGGGTCGATGGGTCTCGGTTTGAAGGGATAGATCGCCGGCGTTTGTATCTTGTCCAGCAATTGCCCCAAAGTCGGCATTCGCTGGCGGCGATCCGTATCATCTGCCATCTTTGTGATCACGCTAAAGAAATCATGCAAGAAGAGTGAAGCCCCTACGGCACCGGACGCACCCCAAGACGGCGTGGAAAAACTTGTGGCAATCGCGGGAACACTCCCGGCCAACCCCTCAGGCGCATCGGATCTACGCGACAGGGACACGAGTTTGAGTCGGAGCCTGCCCTCTTGTGACATCACCCCGCTATACCAGACAGTCGGATCCTGGGTTTCGGTGATGATGTCCCACACTTGCGCGTTCGCCCGGATATTCTTTTGTCCGACCCCCTTGATTCCGGTCTTGGGCGAGTAGCCTTCGACCAGCATCAGGTCCGCAACATGGGTTTGATTGAGAAGCAATTCTTCGACATTGCCTTCCTCGGGCAAATGGCTGGCAATCACGATGACGGGAGTATCTTCAGGTAAATCGAGCTTTCTGCGAAAACTGCCGTCGGCGATCTCGGCGGTGGTGAGCGCAAGAACTCCTCTTTGTTCAACCATCGCCCGGTCATAGAGCGATTCGCCTTCGGCCATTGGCTTCACTTCGGAATAGAAACCATCCGTGGGAAAAATCCTCACTCCCGTTCGCCCTTGTGAAATCGCAAATTTCTCCTTAATCCCCTGCGATAAATCGCCGTATCCGGCAGCCACTTCGATGACAGCGGGCATTTTCCCCGTCTGGTCATGGACCTCTTCGATTTTTTTCCAAAGTCTTGCCGAAAACTGGGTGATGGCCTCTTCGGTCCAAAGATGAAATTTACCCGAATAATTCGTGAGGCCGTCCAAAAGGGTATCGTCAAAACCTTCAAACAACGCGGCCTCCGGAATTTCGTTGTCCAGGTATATGCGCAGCACGTTGAGAAAATTCATGGCAACGGTCACGGGATATTTCCTCAAGAGTTGGGTCAGATCATAAATGACACGCTTGACGCTCCGGAGGTTTCGTTTATTGCCGAAGTATTTTTTTGCGGCAAAAGCCGCCGCGGTGTCCCGGACCATCGCAGAAACGCGGTCAGCAGCCTGCCTAACCTCTTCTTCCGTCATTTGATCCGGCGGCGGATAATGCCATTCGGCCGGCTGTGCGCCTTGAGGCCTCCGAGCCGCAGTCTCCCGGGCAAGCTTCGGCTGGGCCGCGCTGCGAATCTCCGGCCTCGCAGGAAACTGAACCGACGCAGGCGCGGGCTTCCGCACTCGCGCGGAAAATTTACCGATCAGGTCGGCACGCAATTCGCCGCGGGCCAGCGGCATGAGGACAGCCGGCTGAGCGTTTTTGAATGCAAGAAGCTTGAAGATGTTTTGGGCCGTGACCTGGCCTTTGGCCGCTAGGTCGCGCAAACCTTGTGCGAAACGTTCGGAGGCGGCGGCGCGGCGGATCCCGGGATCACGAGGAGAGATTTCGTCGAGGAACCGCGTGTAACCCGCAGCCCGCGCAAGCTCATTTTTTTCCGCCAGGTCGCGGATGATTTGATCGCGCCATTGTTTTCGCGACAAGAGGAGCGCCGGGCCATCGGCCAACAGCTTGTCGCGGGCGGCGCGGACAAACGCGTCGTATAAATTCACCTTCCCGTTTTTGACCTCGAAATAATCGCTCCAGGAGACCTCCCCGCGCATTTGCTCACGGTAACGGAGATTGTCCGGAATGCTTCGGATGTCCGGGACGATCACCAGATAAGAGATCCCTTTGGCCTTGAGCCGGCGCGCCAAGCCCTCCGTGTGGAATCCCCCGGCCACGAGCATGGAAGCGTCCGTTTTTCGCTTTTCCGTCAGCGAAACCAGTTTGGCCAAAAAGACGCCGTCCCTTTTTTCCGAGGTCCGATAGAACTCCAGGTTCGGACGCATCCGGCGCAAAAGCACCGTCATGTCGCCGGCTTCACGGATGCCGTCGGCCTGAAGAGTCCACTCGTGCACCCCACGGACATACTGCTTAATCCGGCTCCAGTCTTCGCTCGAAAGCTCGAGGGATGCCAGGCGGCGGAGAGTCTCGAGCATACGAACGCGCCGGTCGAGGTCCCGCTCGGCGTCATTTCGGAACAGCGATTCTTTGACCTTCCTGGCGTAGAGCTCGAATTCACGGTATAGTTTCGTTCCCCGGATATCGCGCATCTTCTTCTCGTGAGCGGCCAGGCGGTTCATCCCGGCGGAAACTTTCACGCGAACCCGGTATTTCACGGCCAATTCTTTCAGAAGAAGGGCCAGGCTCTGCGAACCCATTTGGCCGGTCTGAAAATTTTGAAATCCGGTGTTCAGCCTGGCGAGATCTCTGGTGATCTCCTCGTCGGGCTTCTGTCTTTCCAAGGCCGTGAGGATCTTACGGACAACACCTTGAATTTCCGAAGACTCTTCAGATGAAGAGCTCTCCTCACGAAGATACTGCCGGTAAATCAGCGCCAAATCCGAGCCCTGCTCCGGCGCCTGCATGGCCGCCAGCTCGTTCAGGACTTCGGGAAGGCCCGTATCATTCGCCCGGAACCTCTGCAAAATTCCGTCCAGGCTGAGAAGCTCGGCTGAATAGATCCGGGTTTTCAGGCTCTCGAGATCTTTTGCCATACCGTCAAGTGCTGGGAAAATATCCGTCTGGCGATCTGCGGCATCCCGAAAATACCCAAGGGCCTCCTCATAGAGACTCCAGTCTTCGACCCCCTCGTAACGGATGCGCTCCGGCCCGAAGATCGAGGCCGCGGTAGCGCCCGCCATTTCCCCGGCCTCCGTATAAGCCCCGAAAACCTTCTCCAGCCGTTCGCGGTCGGTATAACTCCTGAAAAATTGGGGGTCGAGAGCCGAAGCGGCCCCTTCGAGCCCGACCGTATCGACTCCGTATTCGGATTGGAAGAAACGGATTATTTTTTCGATACTGCGCTGAGCGTCGGGAACGGCATGGGCGTCCTGGATCAAAATAAAAGTTTTACCGGAGTTGCCAAGATAAAATTCATCGATCGTTCCGATCTCTCCGGGCAAAAGGACCTTGGTGACATCGCGTAGGGATTTCCCGATGCTCGAAACAGTCGCCTGGGTTTGGAGGCTTCCGGCAGACGCAGCGCGGACTTCGGGCGTCCACACACACGTCGCCGTGAAAGCGGGCAATAAGATAAGCGCCGTTAATTTTTTAACGTTCAACCGAAAGTCCATTTTTTAAAAAACGTATATATCTCCCTTTCCTTCCTTCGACGTCAGGAAGTTCATTTGGCATGCATAGCATGGCCCAACTTAAGTGTAGCCGATAGTATTGAGATTTCAAATATGAGCTATCTTTAAATAGTGTCAACGATCAATAAATAGCACCGAATAGCTCAAAAACGCCCTTTTTCGATCAAACACGCTCTGGGGGGAAAAACGGAAGGAAATGAGGCTAAGCGAGAAGCCTGGCCCTGACGGTGACATGCCCAAGGACGCCCGGCAAAAGGCGGCCGTACCACTGGTTGAAATCAAACCACCATTTGTAATTTTCGAGGAAAAAACCGCGCGCGCGAATCAGGAAATCACCGCGGCACTCTTCGGCCTGAAAGCCGCTTTGGAGCAAAACCCTTTTGAGGTCGGGAAGGGTGAAAAAACTGACGTGCCCGAAACGCTTGAGAACTGCTTCCTTCTTCTGCCAGGGATTGATCCGCGGAGTGATATGCCGGCGCCACAGAATTCCCGGCCACAACCCGATGGGAACCCCCACGAGCAGGAGGGCTTTAGGCTCCAGCGCCGCCTTGAGTCTTCTCAAGAATTCGCCCGGGTCTTCGAGGTGCTCGATAATATGGCTGCAGACGACCGCATCGAATTTCTGATGGAATTCACGGAAGTCACACTGCCGAAGGTCCTTCAGAAGCACGCTCTCATAACCCCGCTCGAGAGCGATCTTCTTGCGCTCTTCGAGGATATCGATGCCGAAAAACCGGACCGGGGTTCCGTTCTTCCGGCAATAAAGCAGCATCATCCCCTCGCTGCACCCGATATCAAGCACCTTGAGCGGCCTTCCGAGCCGCACAGACTCCTCATGGAGGTAGCGGGCCATCATGAGATAGCGCGCCTTGTCGAGAGGGTATTGGGTCCGCGAGGGCTCGACGCCGAACGCCAGATACGTCTGGGAACTGTACAGACCCGGGAAATATTTTTTCATCAGATTCTTAAGCATGGGAAGGCATTCTCGACGCAAGGCGCTTATTTGTCAATTCTTATATCAGGCATCACCGTAGACCTCCCGTCGATGGCCGATCTTGATCAGCGTAATGTTTCGGCCCCGATCATCGACCTCATAAATGATCCTATAATCCCCCATTCTAAGCCGGTAATAACGGTCCTCTCCCTTGAGGAGTTTGATGCCGGCAGGCCGAGGATCATTCCTGAGGGCCTCTATCTTGGAGAGGATCCTTGTAAGATGAGGGTGCTGAATTTTCCGCAATTCTTTTTCCGCGGATTGCTTCATGAAAAGGTTATAAGAGGCCATCTTTTTTCAAATCTTTAAGCACCGCCTCATAAGACCGGGAAGGTTCACAGACGCGATTGCGAATCGCATCCAGATCTCTCGAGTCTTCTTTTAGAGACAACTTGAGGGCTTCATTGATGACCTCCGAGATACTCATCGACATTTCAACGGCTTTGATCCGAAGAGCCTTGTGGATTTTAGGATCCAGGTAGACGGTCGTACGAGTTTGAGTCATGAATCACCTCCGAAAACACTATAACATACTAATGTTATGATGTCAAAATGTCGTTCCCCTCCATCTTGAGCAGTGCCGTTTTCATTTTCCGACCGCCCTGATATCCCCCGAGGGCGCCATCGGACCGTATCGTGCGGTGGCAAGGAATGAGAATGGGAAAAGGATTGGCCGCAAGCGCGGCGCCGACCGCGCGGGAAGCGCCGCGGTTTCCCAAGCGGTCTGCGATCGAGCGGTAGGTGCTCAAGCGGCCGCGCCGAACTCCGCATTGAGCGCGGAGAACTTTCCGCTGGAAAGGCGAACAGAGATCGAGGCGTATCTCTCCAAGCCCGAAGGTGACGCTTTTGCCTTCCAGGAAATTGCCGATCCGCTCTAAAAGCGCTTCGATTTTTGGAGACGTTCGGGCCTGCGCACCGGGAAAGAATTTTGCAACGCTTTTCGCAGGAGGTCTTCCGGGAGAAGAAAGAAAAATACGAACGACTCGAGGCCCCGCATGAGCGGCCGACCAGACCGCGGCCACAGGTCCGAACGGACTGCAGCGCATAGAGAAGCAATGAGCGGGAGCCCCCGTTTTTCTTATCATGTGCCCTTCCGCTCCTTTGCTTTTTGGGTTCCGGCCCTACTTGCAAGCATCCTTTTAAAGTCCCCTGGCAAACCCGGGGCGAAGCCGGGTTTTCCCGTTCAGTGCGGATTCAAGGATCTTTAGGAGCGCGGCTTTGTCTTTTGGAAACGCCCCTTCGAGCGGCAAATAATTCGACGCATGATCGGAGCGGAAGACGGTGCGCTTGAGTTCTAGGCCGCTCAAGATCCCGTGGCACTCCTCGAGGAGTTCGCGCGCGTCCAGCTCTTCGAACGCTCCCCTCTTCACCTCTTCTGCCAGTGGCGTCCCGGGGACAGTCATGAGTGAAAGGAAGGAAAGATAGCGCGGCTGCATCGCGTTCAGGGCTGTGACTGTGTCGCGGACATGCTCTGCGGAGCGTTTGCGGCCGCCAAGCCCGAGCAGGACCATCACGGAGGCTTTGATCCCCGCTTTTTCCGCGCGCCGCACCGCTTCGATCATCTCGAGAACGCTCGACTCCTTTTGGCATTGGTCGAGCACGGATTGGCTGCCGCTTTCGAGGCCCATGTAGAGCAAATTCAGCTTGCGCGCGGAAAGCTCCTCGAGTTCAGCGTCTGTTTTGCGGGTAATGTTTTTGCCGTTTGCATAGCTTGAAACGCGCGAAAGACGCGGGAAGGCCCGGGCGAGCTCATCTAAAACCGGAACGAGCTTCGGGTTTGAAAGGACGAGGGCGTCGCCGTCCATCAAAAACACCCGGCGCGCCTCGGGATAGTGGCGGGCGCCGTCATGGATATCCGTCGAGACCTCCGCAGGCTCCTTTGGGCGAAAGGACTTCATCTTGTACATCCCGCAGAAGCGGCAGTGATCCGTTGAACACCCGACCGTCACCTGCAAGAGAAAGCTTTCGGCCTCTGCGGGCGGGCGGAAAACCGGTTCGATAAGGCTCATCGTTGGACTTCACCCCTGATTGTGGCGCAAGAAAATGACCTCAAAGCTTAACATGTCGAAGCGGGAAATCGCAAAGGCTTTGATCTTTCCTAGGGCTTTCCCCACCCATCTCCCGTATAATAGCCGGCCAACAACAACGGGATCGAATCAAAAATGCCAAATCGTCCTTCCAATCAATTTAGCGCCCTGAAAAACACGGTGATTGCCGAGGAAAAAGTCGGCGAGTTGAAATACTCCGACGAGGAAATCCTGGCGTGTGCCGCGGTGCTGGAATATTTTGCCGAAGACAACACCCGGCTGGCTTACCTGTCGCGGGAGCAACGGATTGCCCTCCTCACGGCGGCGGGTCAGCTTTCGCGGCCGGACCGCGCAGCCATCCGCTTGCAGCGAAGAAAAATCCACCGGCAAAAAATAGTCAAATACGAACGCCGCCTCCGCAACTCGGTCGGCATCCGAAGCGCCCGTGAGTCGGCCGTTTTCCAGGCTCCGCAGAGGGTCCTCGAGGAAGGAGCCGATGAGACCCCGGGCCAGGAACTGGTCAATCCGCGCGCTTGTTACATCTGCAAAGCTCTTTTTACACGCGTTCATTTTTTTTATGACGCCCTATGCCTCCCCTGCGCGCGGTTGAATTATGAGAAACGCTTTCAAACCGCTTCTCTCGAGGGACAGGTCGCGCTGATCACCGGCTCGCGGCTCAAGATCGGCTATCAGGCCGCGCTCATGATGCTTCGCGCCGGAGCACGCGTCATCGCCACCACGCGCTTTCCGGTCGATTCCGCGCTCCGTTATTCCCGCGAAGCCGATTTCAACCAGTGGAAGGACCGGCTGCACGTTTACGGCCTCGATTTGAGACACACGCCCAGCGTCGAAATCTTCTGCCATTACATCCAGCAAAAATACGACCGTCTGGATCTGCTGATCAATAACGCCGCTCAAACCGTCCGCCGGCCGCCCGGTTTTTACGCCCATTTGCTGGCCAACGAAACTCTGCCATGGCAAGACTTGCCTGAAGAAGCCCGCTCGCTCCTCGACCCCTTCGAGGCCTGCAAAAAGGAGATTGCCGCCCACGCGGCCCCGAGGTCCGTTGAGCAAGGGGCTTTAGAGGTCACGTGGAACGGAAAAATCTCGGGCGTGGGCCTTTTGGCCTCGGCAAAGCTCTCGCAAATACCTTATGTTCACGACTCGAATCTTTCCGCCGAAAAATTCTTCCCGGACGGAAAGCTGGATGCGGACCTTCAACAGGTAGATTTGCGCGCGGTCAATAGCTGGCGCCTGCGCCTGGGGGAAATACAAACCGCGGAGATGATCGAGCTTCAGCTGGTCAACGCGATCGCGCCCTTCGTCCTGTGCAATCAATTATCGGGCATGATGAAGCGCGATAACACCGGGCAAAAACATATCGTGAACGTCTCCGCGATGGAGGGAAAATTCCACCGCTTCACAAAAACCGACCGCCATCCGCACACCAATATGGCGAAAGCGGCGCTCAATATGCTGACTCACACCTCGGCGAGTGATCTGGCGAAATCCGGCATTTTTATGAACGCTGTGGATACGGGGTGGGTCACCGACGAAGACCCCTTCAACTTAGTCCGCGCGAAACAAGCCATGCACGACTTTCAGCCGCCGCTCGACATCGTGGACGGCGCCGCCCGGGTCTGCGATCCGTTTTTTCACGGCATTCTGACCGGCAACCACTGGTACGGCAAATTCCTCAAAGATTATTTTCCCTGCGACTGGTGAAAAGTCCTAGGCGTCCCCTTTAGCTTTTCTGCTTTTTCCCAAGATCCATGGGAACGTTCATCTGGGCCAGAACTACCGCGGCTTTGGCAGGTTCCTTTTCATTTGGCTTTCAGACAAGACAAAACCTGTATCCAACACCGGATTCCGTTTTGATCTGTGTGGGTTTGTTTGGATCCGACTCGATTTTCTGCCGCAGGTGAGTGACATAAACGCGTAGGTAGTGGGTCCGATCTTCCGAATTTGGCCCCCAAATTTCTCTGAGGATCTGGCGATGGGTTAGCACTTTTCCCGCGTGTTGGACGAATAATTTCAAAAGAGAATATTCGATTCCGGTCAATTTGACTTCTTTTCCGTCCACCACAACGCGTCGCTCGGCAAAATCAACGGCCAGTTTACCGTTCTGAAAAACAGGAAGGCCGGTCTTTTCGGGAGCATGTCGCAAAATCACGCGCAGGCGAGCCAATAATTCCTCTTGGCCAAATGGTTTGGTCACATAATCATCCGCCCCGGCGTCAAGCGCACGGACCTTCTGTTTTTCATCATCCCGCACGGATAGGACCAAAACCGGAACCCTGCTCCACTCCCGAAGCCGCCTGAGCACTTCAACGCCGTCGAGGTCCGGTAACCCCAAATCAAGAATAACCGCATCCGGTTTTTTTTGAATGGCCTCCATCAGTCCCGATTCACCGGTCTCCGCCTCACAAGACCGATAGCTCCCGCCTTCAAGCGTTCTCACGAGAAGTCGACGCATTTGAATCTCATCATCAATCACCAGAACAAGGGGCAACTGATTCATGACATTCCTCCCTTCTCTTCTCGGAACAATTCCACAGGCAATCGAATTTCGAAACAAGCACCGCCGTCTTTCTGATTGTAGGCTCCGATCTCGCCTCCGTGGACCTCGACGAAACGTCTTGCGATCGACAGCCCAAGCCCTAATCCTCCGGTGGGAACGTTTTTCCCGCGGTAAAATTTTTCGAAGATTCTGTCCGCATCTTCTTCCGCAATCCCGGGCCCCTGATCGATCACACTCATGACCAGTGTTTTCTCATCGATGTGGGCGGAAATAATGATTTCGGTTCCCCTCATAGAATAAGCGGCCGCATTCGATAAAATGTTTGTAAGGGCTTGGCGGAGAATTCCTGCGTCAATTCGGACGGGCGGCAAAATATCCGCATACCGGGTCACAAATTTATGGTGGCTGAGCGGCTCTTCCAAATGTTCGAGGGCCGATCCAACGACATCCCGAATATCATGCCAATCCAGATCAAGCTGCCAACTCCCGGAATCAAGTCGTGTCATATTGAGCAGGCCGTTCACCGTTTGAAGCAGACGGCGGCTGGCGGTGCGAATTTCAAGAACAAGCTTAGGGAATTCCGCATCTTTGCCCGCTTTTTCCAGGTGTTCCACTGAACCGGAAATGACGGTCAAAGGGGTCTTGAGTTCATGCGAAACACTATCCAAGAGAGCGGTTTGAAGTTTTTCGGTTTCGGCTTTGACCTTGGCTTCCTCCGCCATCTTTGTCAATACGTCCTTTTCTAGAATCACGGCCATTAAAGAAGCAAAGGAGTCCACTAAACTCCGCTGGTCCAGAGTCCATACTCGATCCTGTAAGGGATGAATCACGAGCACCCCCAAAGATTTGTTCATGGAAACCAGAGGAAAACAAAAATTCCCGGCTTCCGGCAGAGTTTCCGTAAAGCGCCCCGCGACCTGCCGCTTCTGAAACGCCCAGGTGGCCACACTTTTCTCCTTCCCCGAGAGAACCAGGTCTCCGCAGCTGGACTTTTCAAAATCCGGATTTCCATGCGGATTCGCAAGAAAGATCGCTCCGCGGACCTTCAAAACTTCTTCGAGTTTTTCAAGCGCGTTCTTAATGGCTTCCTTGGACTCACGGGTCATGGCGATAATCCGGGTTAATTGATAAAGAGTATTCAACCGGTCTTCCTGTTTTCGTTCGGCTTGCTCGCGCTCCCGGAGGCGCGTCGTGATGTGGCCCATGACCAGAGCCGTCACAAAAAACATAACAAACATCATGGCGTCGTAAGACTTATTAATCTGGAAGGTGAAGCGGGGCGGGATGAAAAGATAATTCCATAAGAGCGCGCTCAATCCCGCCAAGAGCAGAACCGGCCACCGGCTCAAAATCATTCCCGACAGAACGACTGCTAAAAGATAAATCAAAGCAACTGAAGAATATCCGCCGAACTTTTCGACAAAAAAGCATGCGACAGTCACCGCCGCCGCAATCAGAAGTGAGATTAAAAAATCCCGGGGTTTCGCCGCAACATAGTGACGCCTACGGGGTTTTGTTTTTTCCTTTCCAAGGTTTTTAACCCGAACCATGTGGATGTCGATATCGCCGCTTTGATGGATCAGCTGCCGGATCACCGAACCCATCCTGAACCACTCCCAAAAAGGGTTGCCGGAAGGCTTCCCAACGCAGATCTGGCTGACATTGTTCTGACGGGCAACTTCAAGTAAAGTCCCGGCCACATCCGATCCGGATTTCAAGATCACTTCAGCGCCAAGCTGTCTCGCCAGAGTGAGATTCTGGGTCAAACGTTTCTTTTCATCTTCATCGAGCGTGTCCGCCGTTTCAACATAAACCGCCAGCCAGGAAGCATTTAAAGACGCCGCGGCAAGACGGGTCCATCGGATCAAGCTTTCTGAAAACGGCGTCGCCCCGACAGCGACCATGAGACGGTCTCCGGTTTTCCAAGGCCCCTCGATCTTCTGCTCGCTCATGATGACGCGAAGATCCTGGTTCACGCGCTCCGCGGTAAGGCGCAGCGCCATCTCCCGCAGGGCAGTAAGATTCTCCTCGCGAAAAAAATTGTCGGCAGCTGTGACCGCGCGCTCGCCGAGATAAACTTTCCCATCGTCAAGCCGCTGGCGCAGTTGCTCGGGAGATAGATCGATCAGCGTGATTTCATCGGCTCCGTCGACAATGGAATCAGGCACCGTTTCCCGGACCTTCACCCTCGTAATTTGATACACCGCCTCGGAGCGGCTTTCGACATGCTGGACATTCAGGGTGGTGTAAACATCGATCCCCGCGGCAAGAAGTTCGAGAACATCCTGATAGCGTTTGGGATGGCGGCTTCCGGGAACATTCGTGTGTGCCAGTTCGTCGACCACAACAAGCTGAGGGCGGATCATAAAAACCGTATCAAGGTCCATCTCCTCAAGCAAGGTCCCTCGATACTCAATCTTGATCTTGGACGCAACGGTCATGCCTTCGAGCAGCGCTTGGGTTTCCTTGCGGCCGTGTGTTTCAGCCACACCAATCAAAACATCGATGCCTTCCGCTTCCTTTTGACGGGCGGCTTGGAGCATGGCGTAGGTTTTGCCAACGCCGGGGCACATTCCGAGAAAAATTCTGAGCTTCCCGCGTTTTTGTCTGGCTTCTTCACGTTTGAGAGATGCTAACAGCGCATCCGGATCAGGACGTTTAGTTTCCATAGAGTTATTATAGCGAATCCACCGCTAAGTTCAGTCGAAAAACATTCACCCGCGGCTCACCCAAAATGCCAAACTGTGGGGCCTCCGTATACTGACCGATAAGATGATATAGCCTCTGGCGTTTCTCTTCGCTCAGCTTTCTTGCGCGGACAATACGGTCCGCTTGGAGCCTTGCGGCTTCTGGGCTGATGTGGGGATCTAATCCGCTTCCTGATGCAAAAACGACGTCGGGAGGAAGCGACGCGCCTTGGAAAAGATGGTTGGTTTGTCTGAATGCCGCTTCCCGTTTCAACGCAGCCTCTTTAAGAGCGGCGCTGGTCGGCCCCCAATGACTGGCGCCAGAGGGCACTGTGACAAAATCGGCCGCGGAAGGCCGCGGCCAAAAATACCCGTCTCCCCGAAACTTTTGGGCCAACAATTCCGAGCCGATCAGTTTCCCATTTTTTATCACCAAACTTCCATTTGCCTGGTGATGAAAAAGGAGTTGGGCCACCCCCGTAACAACCGCCGGGTAAACAACTCCGGTCACTAAGGTCAAAACCAGAAAGAGCCTTAAGGCCTGAATCCATAGTTTCATTGTGTCCTCCTCACACCAAATGTAAAGTGACCAATAAGATATCAATGAGTTTGATGCCGATGAACGGCACGACGAGTCCGCCGACACCGTAGATCAAAAGATTCCTTCGCAGCACGACCGCGGCCCCCTGAGCTTGGTAAGTGACACCTCGTAAGGCAAGCGGAACAAGCGCGATAATAATCAATGCATTAAAAATCACCGCGCTCAAAATAGCGCTTTCGGGCGAATCAAGCCGCATGATGTTCAGTGCGGCAAGCGGCCCATTCCCTCCGTGAAGAGCGTAAAGTCCGCCAAACATGGCGGGAAGAATCGCAAAATATTTTGCCACGTCATTGGCAATACTGAAGGTGGTCAAGGCCCCCCGAGTCATGAGCAGCTGTTTTCCGGTCTCTACAATCTCAATCAATTTAGTCGGATTACTGTCCAGGTCGACCATGTTGCCCGCTTCACGCGCAGCTTGAGTGCCCGAGTTCATAGCGACACCTACGTCCGCTTGCGCCAAGGCCGGCGCGTCATTGGTCCCGTCTCCGGTCATCGCCACAAGCCTTCCTTGCGACTGCTCCTCACGGATTCTCTTTAATTTGTCCTCCGGTTTGGCTTCGGACATAAAATCATCCACTCCGGCCTCGGCCGCAATCGAAGCCGCCGTGAGCGGATTGTCGCCCGTGACCATGACGGTCCGTATTCCCATTCTTCGGAGTTGGGCGAAGCGTTCCTTGATTCCGCCTTTGACAACGTCTTTGAGTTCAATCACACCCAGAACTTTTGTGTTCTCCGCTACCACAAGCGGGGTGCCTCCTTTTCTGGAGATACTTTCCACCTCTTCTCGAACCGCGGAAGGGAATATTCCGCCACCCGATCCCACAAAATCTCTGACGGCGTCGGACGCGCCTTTTCGTATTTTTCGGGTCGGTTTTGCTTCGTGTTCGTAAAAATCCACCCCACTCATTCGAGTCTGGGCCGAAAAAGGAATGAAACGCACTTCGTGCTTAGCCACTTCTCTGCTTCGAAGACCAAATTGGTTTTTCACGAGCACGACAATCGATCGGCCTTCGGGAGTTGTGTCAGCAAGCGAAGAAAGTTGAGCGACATCCGCCAACTCTTCGGCTTTAACTCCCGGCGCCGGAATTAACCGAGTTGCCATACGGTTCCCAAAAGTAATGGTTCCCGTTTTATCCAGCAAGAGTACGTCAATGTCTCCGGCGGCTTCGATCGCGCGCCCACTCATGGCCATGACATTTCGTCGTATGAGCCGATCGATACCGCTGATGCCGACGGCACTGAGCAAACCCCCAATGGTTGTAGGGATCAAGCAAACCAGCAGGGAGATCAGGATTGGAACTGTAAGGTTCACAACGCCGCTGTGCCCCGAAGCTTTTTCACTATATTGGGCAAAAAACGGCAGGGTAAAAACCGCCATGAGGAAGATCGCCGTCAAACTGACCAATAGGATCTCGAGCGCAATCTCGTTTGGGGTTTTCTGACGGTGAGCGCCCTCCACCATGGCGATCATCCTGTCGAGAAATGCCTTTCCAGGCTCTGAAGTGACACGGATCAAAATGCGATCGCTAAGCACTTTCGTTCCGCCGGTTACCGCGCTTCGGTCTCCGCCGCTTTCCCGGATCACCGGCGCAGATTCTCCCGTAATGGCCGATTCATCAACACTGGCAATCCCTTCAATCACTTCGCCATCCGCAGGAATCGTATCTTGGGCGGAACACTCTACGATATCACCCAGCCTCAGGTCCCCCGCGTTCACGCGTTCAAATTTCTCATTGAGCATCCGTTTCATCGCATAAACATGCGTTCGCATTTTGCGAAGCGCGTCAGCTTGAGCTTTACCCCGCCCCTCAGCAATCGCTTCCGCAAAATTGGCGAAGAGCCCCGTAATCCAGAGCCAAATCGTGATTTGCAGATTAAACGTCGAAAAGCTCCGGCACAAAAGGACGGCGGTCAGTATCGCTCCTGCGTAGACAACAAACATGACCGGGTTCTTGGCCTGTACGAGCGGATTCAGCTTCTTGAGGCTTTCAAAAATGGCGGATTGGATCATTTCCTTTTTCATTAGAAAGCCCTCCCTTGCAGCATCAGAAAATGTTCACTGATCGGCCCCAGCGTGAGAACCGGCAAAAAAGTCAATGCCCCGACGATCAGGATCACGGAAACGAGCAGCAAAACGAAAAGTCCTCCGTCGGTCGGGAAAGTCCCGGCAGAAACAGGTGAGGTCTTCTTTCCGGCCAAATTTCCAGCGATTGCAAGCGCCGGAATAATGACCACAAAACGGCCAATGAGCATAGCCATCCCAAGCGTGACATTATAGAAAACCGTGTTGACGTTCAGCCCTGCAAAAGCACTTCCATTATTCCCGGTCGCCGAAGAGAACGCGTAAAGGATCTGGCTGAGGCCATGAGGCCCCGCATTGCTGACACTCGAGGTTCCCCACGGAAGCATATTTGCCAGGGCCGCGCCGCCAAGAATCACGGCATTGGGAATAAGAACCGCGGCAATCGCCCAACAGATCTCGGGCCCTTCTATTTTTTTTCCGAGATATTCAGGCGTTCGCCCTACCATAAGTCCCGCAATGAAGACTGTCAGAATCACATGCATTAAAATTCCGTAAAAACCAGCTCCCGCTCCACCAAACACCACCTCTCCGAGCATCATATTCAGCATAGCGATCAAACCTGCGAGAGGCGAAAGGCTGTCATGCATGGCATTCACGGACCCGTTCGATGCGGAGGTAGTGGCGGTTGCCCAAAGAATACTGTTGGTGATCCCAAACCTGGTTTCCTTTCCTTCCATCGCAGAAGACGTTCCGAAAACCGGATTAGGGATCAGCTCGGCTTTCAAAGCAACGCCGAGGGCAAGCGCAAAAATAATGCTCATGGCGGCAAGCAGCGCCAAGCCTTGCCGTTTTTTCTTGATCATCACGCCGAACATATAGACCTGAGCGGCGGGAATCAGCAGAATGGCGAACATTTCGAGAAAGTTGGAGAACGGCGTCGGGTTTTCAAAGGGATGAGCACTATTGACGCCGAAGAATCCACCGCCATTGGTGCCAAGTTGTTTAATCGCAATTTGTGAAGCGGCGGGCCCAAGGGGAATGATCTGCTCTGAGCCTTCAAGGGTCGTTGCTTTAAGATAGGGCGTGAAGTTTTGAACAACCCCTTGCCCCGCCAATAGCAACGCCCAAAGCAAGGACAACGGCACCAGCACATAAAGTGTCGAACGGGTCAGGTCCACCCAAAAATTCCCCAATCCGTTGGTGGATTTTCGAGTCAACCCCCGTATCAACGCCAGCATGACCCCAATTCCGGTTGCCGCGCTTAAAAAATTTTGAACCGTGAGACCCAACATCTGAACAAGGTAGCCCAGGGATGATTCACCGCAATAGGCTTGCCAGTTCGTATTGGTCATGAAGCTGACGGCTGTGTTGAAGGCCAGATCCCATCTTACATTGCTAAGCCCCTGTGGGTTCAATGGCAGGGTTTTTTGAAAAATTTGGAGGAGATAAACCGCCAGGAATCCCATGGCATTGAATAGCAGCAGAGCAACACTATACCGTTTCCATCCCATTTCTTCCTTTGGGTCAATACCGGCAAACCGATAGGTCAGTTTCTCCAGCGGACCAAAAACCGGCGACAAAAAGTTCTTTTCCCCCTCAAAAACCTTTGCCATAAAACTTCCGAGAATCGGGGTGGCGGCAATTAAACAAACGGCGTATAAAAGAATTTGACTAAAATCAAGTAGGTCCATAAGGTTTCCCTCGCTTTCAGTTCTGATAAAAGCGTAGCAGTGGCAGGACACAAAAGATAATTAAAAGGGGGGCTGAAAGCATTAAAAAAACATTAAAATGGAAAACTATTCGTTGGAACGATTAAAAACTGATCGGCTAAATAAGCGCATACCGGAGAATAGCGCTTTTGGAGCGCGGGTTGTCGTAGATCTCCTGCGGGGACGGACGGATGGGATCAAGGCCGATGGCCTTGTAGGCGCCGGTTTCGAGCCCTTCCTTGAAGGAGCGCGTCACCCGGTCATCTTCTCCGGAATGGAAGGTCAACACCGCTGCCCGCCCCCCCGGTTTCAGGCAGTACGGCAGATTCCTGAGGAACTGTTCCAGCACGGCGAACTCATCGTTCACCGCGATCCTGAGCGTCTGAAAGGTCCTCCGGATCGAGCGCGTAATGTCGTTTTCGGTGAAAGAAGGCGAAACGCCGGGCAACGCGTTCCTGACCGTATCCGCAAGCGCGGTCGTCGTAGAGATCGTGTTCCGCTTCTCGTAAACCGCCCTCGAAATGACCCGCGCGTAGGGTTCGTCCGAATATTCCCGCAGCATGCTTTCAAGCTCTTCTTCCGTTAGGGAGCGGAGCAGGTCGGAAGCGGGCACTCCTTTTTCCTGATTCAGCCTGAGGTCAAGCGGCCCTTGCGCTTTGTAAGTGAAGCCGCGTGAAGGATCGTCCAATTGCATCGAGGAAACGCCCAGATCCGCGAGAATAAAATCGAATCCGCCTCCGGCTTCGGCGAGCAGCTTCGGAACAGCGGCGAAGTTTGTGCGGCGCACGATCAGCTCTTTTTCCGTAAAACCCTGAGCCCGAAGCCGCGTTTCAGTGCGCTTAATCTCGATCGGATCCACATCCACGGCCCAAAGACGCCCGCCCGGGAGGACGCGCTTCAGGAGTTCGCCCGCATGCCCTCCGTATCCAAGCGTCGCGTCAAGCCCCGTCTCGCCGGGTTTCGGATCCAGGGCTTCAAGAACTTCCCTCACACAAACGGGACGATGGGAGCCCGCGGGCGTCTTGCCGCTCGCGAGGATCCTGACGATCTCTTCCGGGTATTGATCGCCGTTGAGCTCTTTGTATTTTTCTTCGAACCGCCGGGGATTTCGTCCCGGATATCTCGGACGCCTTTTATGCGGGGATGGCGCCTTCAGGTCCGGCGCGTCCGTTCCGGAATCCTTTTCGGCTTCAGAGCTTGTCATATTTGGTGTGCTTGCCTTTAGATTTTTCAATGGGGTATTTGCGCGCGTTCTTCGCCATCTTGATCTCGATCGCCTTCGCAAGATCGATCTCAAGATTGTCCGCGAGTTCGAAGAGGAACATCGCCACGTCTGCCAGCTCGTCGGCAATCTCGTCCTTGCAGGCCTTCGCGTGCGCCTCGACCTCGTCCGGTTTTTTCCACTGGAAATGTTCGAGCACTTCCGCGGCTTCGAGGACGAGCGACAACGCCACATCCTTGTGATTGTGGAACTGCATCCAGTCCCGCTCATCCCGGAACCGTTTGATCTTTTCGGTGATCTGTTGGATCTGGTTCATGAGTGTTCCCCCGGCCTTTTGGATTTTTGAAACCAGCCCTTGACCGCCTGAATAAAATCGCCCTGGATCTCGATCTCGCCGTTCTTCACAGTACCGCCGGTCCCAAATTCGGTCTTCCATTCTCTCGCCATGCCGTTCAACCTTTCAGAGCCGTACGTGTGAAGGCCCGCGATCACGGTCACGGTTTTGCCTGCCCGCTTCTCGAGACGGATTTTCGGCTTGGGGCTTGCCGCTTCATCCGGTTTCATTTTCGGCGGCTGAGCCCCCCTGTCATCGGGGCCGAGCTCCCATCCGGGACCGCTTGTCATTTTTGCCGTCATTGTTCCCTTTCATGACGCAACGCCAACGGTAAGCTTTTTTGATTTTCAACGGTCATGCTGACAAAACCTTGAGGGATACTGCAAGAGACAAGAATCCAAGCGCTGTTTCGCGCCCTATGGAGCGGCAATTTTCCTCCGCAAATCGCTTTCGCTTTTGCGCAGGTTACGGCTTCTCCTGATAATTCGGCGCTTCACGCGTGATGATGACATTGTGCGGATGCGACTCCGCCCTGCCCGCTTCCGTCAGTCTCGCGAATTGCGCGATCGTTCGAAGATCTTCGATAGTCTCCGCGCCGATGTAGCCCATGCCGCGTCTCAGGCCGCCGACATACTGGTGGATGATTTCTTTGAGCGGCCCTTTGTACGGGACCATCCCTTCCATGCCTTCAGGCACCAAGTCGCTTTTCCCCTGATTGTACCGCTCGCGGGAACCTTGATTGCTTTCCATCGCGCCCAACGACCCCATCCCCCGGTACACCTTGTACTGCACCCCTTGATGAAAGCGGAACTCCCCCGGACTTTCCTTCGTACCGGCGAGCATGTTGCCCATCATGACCGAGTGCGCTCCCGCGCCGATGGCAATCGGGATGTCCCCGGAAAATTTCAGGCCGCCGTCCGCGCAAACGGGGACACCGAATTTCGAGGCCACTTTGGCGCATTCGTAAATCGCGCTGACCTGCGGCTTGCCGATTCCCGCGATGATCCGGGTCGTGCAGATGGATCCGGGCCCCTGCCCGACTTTCAAACCGTCGGCACCCGCGCGGCATAGACGCTCCGCGGATTCAGGCTCGGAAATATTCCCGGCCAGAACATCGATATCGTACTTTTTCTTAAGCGCTTTGAGCGTCTCGATGACGCCTTTGGAATCACCGTGCGCGGTATCGATGATCACCAAATCGAGCTTTTCGTCGATGAGCTTTTCTACGCGTTCGAAAGCGTCATCATACACCCCGACCGCAGCCGCGACCCTCAAACGTCCGCTCTTGTCGACGTTGAAAGCCTTCGAATCGCCGAACAGGACACGTTTAACGTCGCTGAAGGTATACAGCCCTACGACCTTTCTATCTTTATCTACGAGCGGTAGCACTTTCTTCTTGCTTTCACTCATGATCCGGTAGGCCTCACGCAGGCCGATGCCCGGCTCGCCAGTGATGACCTTCTTGGTCATGATCAGCTTCGCCTTCAGGGAACGGTCCTCGCAGAAGTCGAAATCGTTCTTGGTCAAGATCCCGACCAGTCGGCCGCTGTTGTTAGTGATCGGGAAGGAATGAAAATTGAATTCCCGCTCTTTTTTATAGGCAAGAATCTCGCCCATAGAAATATTTTCATCAAAACAGATCGGTTTTTCGATGAGCCCATTGAGATGGAATTTTACCTTAGCGACTTGGGAAGCCTGCTCTTGCACGCTAAAATTCTTGTGAATCACGCCGATGCCCCCGAGCTTGGCGATCTCGATCGCCATTTCGGCTTCGGTCACGGTATCCATCGCCGCGCTGACGATGGGGATCTTCAGCCCGACATTTCTCGAGAACTTTGATTCGACATTGACTTGGTCCGGCAAGGTCGCGGAGTATCCGGTCGTCAGCCGAACATCGTCATAGGTAAGGGCAATGCCTTGACCGCTGATCCTACTGAAAAAGGCGTCGCGTTTCGAGATAAGCTTTCGTCTGACAGCCGGCGTTAGAACATTTTTTGATTGCGTCATAGGATCCTCAAATGGAATGAAATAAAATGCAAAAAAGACCGGACAAGCTCTCTTTCTTTTCCAACCCTCCGGCTTTTGTAGTTTTATACCACAATTTCTATCGCCCTTCCCTAAAATTCCGCTGGCCTCTCACGACTGAGCGATCCACCGACTTGGGCACACTGATCACGGTAAGCACTTCTCCAACAAACCGACACTTCAAACGATCCGTGCGTCGCATCTTCCGGGATAGGTACAGATAAGCTAAAGTTCGTATTCATACTCTCACCTTTGGGGGTGTAGTAATCATAGACTTTGGTATTGCCATCCACAGTGACCTTAGCCGCAAGCCACATTGGGTACTTATCGAAGCTGGTCATACTGACTTTCCATTCAGGGATTGACCAGCCGGAGCCTGCTAGGGTTAAAGTGGATCCAGCAACCAGCTTACCGGTATAACTCGCTGAACTTGTGTTCCCCACAGGGGTGCGAACGAGGTCGCCACCCCCCGATATGGTATATTTAATTCCGATCGCATTCGGCGTCCCATCTTCTTTATACATGTAAGCTACCTCACCACTAGCTGGCGTCGGCGTAACCGTCCTTGATCCTTTACCGGACCCTTGAGTGGCGGCCGTGACTGTGGCGGCAGCGGTGGCATTCGTGGCGCTATCGCTTGCCAACGTCGCCACCACATGGTAGGTACCCGCCTTGTCAGGCGCGCTATAAACGCCCGCATCGCTCATAGTTCCACCACTGGCCCCTTCCTGCACCGTCCAGAGAACCTTTTCTGTGATGCCCGGTGTCGTGAAAGTGACATTCTTACCCGCATCCACGGAGGCCGTTGGCGGGCTGATGGTAATAGCCGCATCGGAAACTTTCAAGTTGAGGGTCACATCGGTGGCCTGGCTGTTCACCGCCATAATATAGAGTGTTTCATTGTTCTTGACGGTCAGCTTGGTGCCCCGGCTTCCCTCATACGAATAGAGAGGCACCGGCTTCTGCGTCACACCTCCCGGTACGCGCTTATCGTTGGGAAGCACAACAGCACTGACAGTGACCTTATCCCGTTCAGACGTAGCCGAGGCGATCACTTTTAGTGCACGCTCAGTCTGAGAGGCGTTGAAACCCACAGCGATCCGCGACAATATGGCAGTGTAATTCGCCGGTAACTTAATGTCATATGACAGCGGCGAATCTGTAGCTGACAGCGACTTATCTTGGCTTACGATCCCGCTAGTCGCAAGAGTCGTTCCGGTTGGAAGCTCGAGAGGGCTGTTCGAGTTAAAAAACGTGTCTGCCGCAAAGCCATGAAACAACGTATGCAGGGTGGACTTACGCGTTTTGTTATACTCGTCGAGTCTTTCGAGTGCCGTGGCAGTCAACCTCCCCGTGGAGTCGAAAGCGGCGACAGCATCCCACAGGGCCTTAAAGCCGATAGCTCCGTCCCCCTTCAACTGCCACTCTATAAAGTGCGAGGTACTGTAATCATGAACTTTGTCCGCTAGGGTGATGGGCTGTTGGAAATAGGTCGGTGCTATGACTGGTAAAGCGTCCGGCTTACTTATTCCATGCGCCACCGGGGCATAATCGGCGGTAGCTTCCATAAACCATAAATCTCCTCCCATTTCAGGAGTAGCAAAATAACCGTTCTGCACGGCGTGGAAAAGCTCATGAGCCAGGTCGTGCCGTAGTTCGGCGTAACTCATGTGGTGCAGGGGAACGCGGATTTCACCCAATAAAGCACCTTCGTTCCAAACGGCGGAAACGGTGTCCTTGTCCAAAATCACATAGGTCTTGTTGCCAAACGAGATGGCTCCAGCGTATGCGCCCAATGCGCCGCCTGCGTTGATCCCTACGGATCCTGCCTTAACCCCTCCCATGATAGCTCCTAAGGGCCCCCCTGCGACTCCTCCTGCTACGGTTCCTAATACCGTTGTGATTCCCCCCACGACTACGGCTCCCACCAACGTCCCCAAAAAAATACTCGTAACCGGTTTGGGTATAAAAGTGAGCCGCATGCTGTAGCCTGCTTTTTCATATGCTTTGTAGGCTTCCTCTAAAAGCGTGCCCACATCATCCGCCAGATTGACCGTTGGCAACTTCGGACTGGGGACGATGTCATACTTACTTTTCGGATCATAGTAGATATAAAAATGCTCGGTCTCCTTCAATTCCCAACCCTTGACCAAGGCTAGGACTTCAAAGTACGTCAGATGGGTCGTCGGGATCAGCATCACATTTCTTGCGGCATCCACCGCGAAAGGTGTGCTGATCCACCGCTTGTTGGGGACATCCCACCAGCCAACGGATAATGCTTTTTCGGGGGAAATGTTGGAGGGAAGCCGGGAAGGGTCGTAAGCGATTTCAATGGTCAAAGACTCTTTGAACTCATGAACATTGCCCATTGAAATATCATAGACCGCTAGCTGATCAAAACTATGAGACGGGTGGGCCGGTAAATTTGGGGCGCGGCTAATGGTCACGGTCTGCTGGCCCTCGAGGGTGCCGCCCGGGATTATCACGCCGACCTCATCTTTGTAAGCCACCAGTTGGGCAGTCGACGATGGCTCCAATGTCTTGGAAACCAGGATGTCAGCAGCCGCTTTTTGCGTCGGCGCAGGTGCCTGTGTGACCTTGGGTGCCCTCACCGGTTGGTTGGCGACTTCGGCGACAGGCCGTCCCTTGATGACAGTCATGCCTCCAGCAGAACTAGAGTTCCACGACCACGACGCTGGATGGCTGTCGATGACGGTATAGACGCCGGGCTTGAGCACAAAGTTAGGCTGGCACACCCAGTACATGTTCGTCGGGTTTACTGCCGGGTCTGGTCCGCCGCTCGCCGCCCAGGGTCCGTATATTGTGCCGTCTTCATGCCTGAGCGCGATCGTTCCGGGAGTCTGCCCCATTCCTCCGTTGTAATGGTAGGTCGAAACATAAGTCACTAGGCACAATTGATCGATCCTGAAGGTCGTCGCAACGGTCGGACCGTTCTCGACGCGGTAAATATTAATGTTGCGGAACAACTCCCGCTCATCAGCGGCAAAAATTCTGCCTGGATACAGCGTCGTCATAAAAAAAAGAGCCGCAATAATAAAGGCTAGGGACTTGGAGGCTACGCTCGGGCTCTGTTTCATGGATTGCTCACCTCTTGAATTCCGGGTTGAACAAGTTCGGGGTTCCGCTGAATAAGGACATCTTCATTATCGGGAGCTGCGGCAGGGGTGGACTTTGAGTGATGAACCATTCACATCTCCAGTCGCTCGGACGATAGTCAAAAAGCTGTGAGACCGGAAGGATTATACCCCAGACGACATATTCCGATCAGGATTTTCTCCTGATCATACCTAACGAATCATGTTTTTAAAAAACTTTCGTCAGGTAACATTCAAAGCCCTCCGCTTATCCAGGTCGCCGTCTACAGGAAGATCGCCCGGAAGGTTGCGGAGTTGCGGCATCTTAACATGCCCTATGCGGCCATTGCAAAAAGCCTGAACGTCTCCAAGCAGCTGGCAATCATAGCGTTCCGGCATTATCACAAACAGGCTCCGGGCATATAGCCCCACGCGCCTGCCAAAGGTCAACTTGACGTGTAAAGATCGTTCAGCTCGGAAAAATGTTCCTCGGAAACGGCGAGGATGGTTTTCCGCCATTTTGGAGGTAGCTTTTTGAGAATTGAGAGCACCCTCTCTTTTCCTTGGGGATTCTCAAACAAGAGCTCCAAGAGCCCGACGGCAGATTCAAGGTCCTTTTGCTTTTTCTCTTTCTTGGTTCGTCTAGAACTAACGATCAACTTATGAAGCGCAAACGCAGCCGGTTCAGGAATTCGGACTTCCACACCCTGATAATCTACCACCATGGTGTAATCGGAAAGAAAGTTCAAATACCGTATCGCCTGCGCGTTGACATGCAGATTCCGCACACTCACAGGCCTGGAAGTTCCCTTTCCGATTTCAGGGATCAAAAATTCAAGCCGAAGCTCAGGGTGATCATAGACCACCAACCCCGACATCCCATGATAAGTCGGAGTAAAACCAAACTCTTCAAGAATCGCAGGGACATTGACTTCTTTTTTGGAACGCTGTGGACGGGGTATGAGAAAATCTACATCCAAAGTACGAACAGCAGGGAGATCTTCAAACGACCCTGGCTGCAGACGGTAGAAATAAAGACACCAACTTCCGATCAGGATCAGGTCATCCAAAATACCGGCCGCCTGAAACCGCTTAAGAATCTTTGAAAGAATAGCGAATTGCTCCTTTTCAGCCACGGACCATCCTCCTGACGTTCCGAAGGTTCTCACGCACTTCACGAAGCTTTTCTTCATAACGGCGACGCAGATCCATTTTTCGCTCAAGCTCTTTCAACTCCCCGACCTCAAGTTTTCCAAGGTATTCATAAACTACCCGAGCCCCCTTCCGGTAAGCGCGATAGGCGTACTCCTTGTCTTTGATACGCTTTTGTTGCACGCTACCCTTGGGAAGTTTTCCGATCTCACGGACATAGCTTGCTTCCGCGCTCTTCAGCCGCTTTCGCTCCTCTTCAAGAACGCCTTTAAGAACCTTCATACTTTCCTCCAGTTACCCAACAAATCAATAATATTGATAACATGTTAGGTAACCATTGTCAAGAGAGTTAACCAACAAGATATGAAGATTCGGATTCTTTGGTTAACTCGCAGATGAAATGTTCAAATAGAAGAGCATCCCTAGCAGGTCTTGGAACCGTAAAGATCTCTGGCAGGCACATCAACGTCCTATCTTCTCCTGGATATTCTTGGGAGGAAGATAATTACCTCCGGTCACGACCTTTCGTCCGGTCTTCCGCTCCAAAGCGAGTCTGGCGCGCTTCGCAATTCCTCCGCCTTTCCGGCCGGCAGCCGCGTTCGCAGGCACTCCGCGTGCCTGTACGCTCTCAGCAATTTGCCGGGTAGACAGCTCTGCTAAGGCGGTAAAGATCAGCTCTGCTTCGGACATGTGATCGCGTAGATTCTGCGTTTTAAGACCTTTGAGAGCTTTATGTTCTTTAACCGTCACCCCGGCCCATTCCTGGTGAATGATATTGGTCAGAATGGCATAAGCATCGCTTCCCTTGACATCATGATCCTGCCAGTAATCCGTCAGTTTGTTCCGGGTTTCCTGCCCCATCATTCTCTGCTGGATCCACTTCTCACTGCGGCCATGCGTTTTCCAGTTCTCACGAGCCCGGTCCAGCGCACGCGCGGGATCGGCCATTTCCTGCATCCGTTCATATCCCACTTTGGCCAGCCAGAGCTTGATTGGCTCGGCTTTGGGGCTGGGAACAGACTGCACAAGACGCAAAAGAGTTTCAGCAGTCGCGGCATCGGTCAGACGCATCTTGCCGTCCTCAGCGGCCATTTTCAACCGGTTACAATTTGTAACCACTTCGCTCCCTTCCTTCTTCAACCTGTTCTTTAGGACCTTCCAGTAGTTTCTGGCAGCTTGATAGTCTGGCTGCTGGATCAGGGCCTGGATAATATCCACCACCGAGAAATACCAAATCTCGGCCTCGTCATCGTAAACACGGCGAATTTTGTACTTTTCAAACACAGCAAGATCAGCCTGGGGACTTGTCATAGATTTTCCTCGATGATTATCTTTGCGTAGTAACCGTCTGCGATTCGCTCGAGACAATTATAGGCCCGGGAATTATTCCTGCCAGAAATTTTCTCCTCCAATGTCGTAAAAAACCAACTTATTTCATCGAATCTCGCAAAAGAGGGAAAAGACGACAAAACAAGACCCTTCAGTACCCATTGCTTATAACCTAAATTTAACGCGATACAGATCTTTTCCTACCATTGCATCAAATCGTAATACAAAATATTTCGTCCAACTCCACCATCGCCTGTTATAAAACTTTATTTCCTTAATTAAAGTGGATAAACTTTCATCGTGATTATGCGCCACCGGTAAACCGGCAGAGACTCTCTGGCCAGTATCAACTGTGACTTGCAACTTCTCAAATGCTTCATTGGGTTTTGTCGCAAACTTCAATGTGTAATTTTTTGTCGGAACATCCTGATCTGCTTGTTCATGCCCCTTAATAAGGGCCGTTGCTTGTATAACAGCATTTGCGATATACACAATTTGCCCGGTATTATTTTGAAAGTCTAGACACAAGTACTTACACTCTTGACCTGCTACCCAACCACCAGCTTCACGAATAATTATTTGTAAGTTTCGAATTGAGGGAACCGTTCTATTTTTCCACAAAATAAGTACAATTGGCCAAAGAACCAAACTGATAATGATTGAAAACCAATTAGGAAGATCGTGCATCTTTATCCATTCCCAAATGTGCGACATATTTCATTCTCCCTTGATTTCTACTTTACCTACATTTTGTTTGTCACAATTCAAGCAAAAAACGACATCGGTATTGTTCATTCAACCTCTCCCCAAATCAAGGACTGACCACTTCACCCTCTACTTCTTTCACGCCCTTCTTTACTGTATTACGCACGTGCTTTAAGAAGGATGCAATCACGGTGATACTCCAGATAACTCATCTGTCCACGCGCAAAGACACCCGCATTAAGAGTTCCGTCTGTTGGCAATCCCATTCTGTTTAGAGATGTTGCATGAGCAACCGGCGAGATAATGACACGGCCATCACCATTAAAGGAAATGAACCCTTTTCCAAATAAATGATCAACGCTGGGCGTCAAAAACAATCCATTCTGACCATCAAGCCGTTCCTGATTAGTGGCCACTCGCCATGGCTTGATGTGGCTCGCAATAAGATGCTCCGGTCGATCCACACGGGTAATACGACACCACTTTTCGACTGCAGCAACACGATTACGAAATAAGCCTTGCCCTTTGCGGGCCTTAATAATTTGTTCTTTTTCTGTTGAGGCAAGCCCTTGATCACCTTCAAGCCTGAGGATCTGTATTTGATCCCACTCCTCGATGAGATCAGATTCCTTTTCGGCATAAGGAACTTCCGATTCCTTCACAACGCTGTCTGAGAGCACTTGCTGAGTGATTGCCTCCGCCTCGACACCTATCAACGCTACAAGTGCTCTGGAAAAACCATCTGGAATTTCAGCAAGATAGATCTGATTTCCTACACCATCTTCACGAATAGGCGAATATTTTTGCGGAAGAAATTGTTTCAGCAAATCCATATGCCGCTTAGGCTGTATCTTGCTGTCAAGAATTCGAAAGTCCACATCAACGCGCCAGCCAATGTTGTCCCAATTGGCACCAGCGGTACCAAATACCTCTGGCTTAGGACACGTATAAGCTGGGTGGACGGCTATACCGAGCGCCATAATTTTCGTATCGTTATACGAAAAGACTAAATCACCAGGAGCCACTTCGCGCATGGTTTCATAAAAATGGTTTATCGAACCGTCCTGGTTCTTCTTGGGCGACCAGAGATACCCGCCAGAGACCTCATGCTGAAAAGTTCGGTTCTGGTTAACCCACCAAAAGCGCATTATTTTATTTCCTTATAATCTGCGTGTACACGTCCAACCATTGGCATTTCCAGAGTCATTATGATGCCAGCACCCTTTATTTTAATTTTTGTCCAAGAATTCCCACCAACTCGCCTATAACCATAAAATCTTGCGCTTCAGGATTATTAATAATAATAGGTTGATAATCAGGATTTAGAGGATTAAGGCTGATTTCCTCATGAGACCATGTCCCATCTTCTTTAAAACTTTTTTTGCTCGCATATTTCTTTATGGTGTATTTGCCGCCCGTTTCCGGATCCTCTATTCCCAAATGCTGAACCAAAACAATTTTGCCATTTCGCGTCCCAACAACGGGTGCACGGAAAACACAATAATCACCGTCGTGGATTCTGGGTTCCATTGACTTTCCAGTAGCACGGACAATAAACATATTACGGTTTAAACGACCCATCTCAGGCACCCTGATCCAACCTTCTTTCTCGACTAGCTGCCCCTCCCCAAATTGACCACAAGCAGCCTCGGCAGTGAAGACCGGCAAATATTCCACATACTCCAAATGTTTTTCAATATCGATCTCGAGCCTTATCCGCTTTTCTTCTTCAGCGCTAATAACATCTGAATACATCAGCGCTTCTTTGAAATCGGGGTCTCCATCAATATGTTTCCGAAAATACGCCTCGACTTCTTTGTCGCAAAAATAGACATAACACCCCTTCATCCCACGCGTCATGAGTACGCGGTAAATATTCCGAACGTAGGTTTCAAACGCTTCCGGATTATGCCGCAATGTGCGATCGTAGGTTGCGGACATATCCGCCACCAGCTTGTTTTTCTTGGCATCATACTTAAGGTCGGGCCCCACAATGACACCTATATAATCAAATTCGAAACCCTGTGCCGTGTAAATGCAGCCAATCTGCTCAACCGCCTGTGTCTTGAAGGCCCATTGGTACCATTTTGGAATGCCCCGTTTCAGCCCAGGCACATCTCTAGCTTCCCATGGCATTTGGAAATCTCCGATTTTCACATCGGGCACTAAACTCCCGTCGGCTGCCGGTTCACTCCATGGCCAACAGTAGCCGGCGACAAGCCGAGCCGAATTGGGCTTTCGTTGTTCATGAGCCTTAATAAATTCGTACAGCTTAGTTGGTGAAGCGACTATTCTGAATTCATAACGTTCATCCTTGGTTAGATTAATGGGCCGCTCAGAATGGCCAAGGACAAATTCAATCCAGTCCAGAAAATTATCAGAACCAGCACAACGAAATTGCGACACAAGCTGAACCGTCTCGCACGCAGCCCCATATTGAGCTGCAACATCTAGAATCAATTGCGTCGAGCCCACTTCTTGATACCGCACCCCCTGTTTGTCATCGATGAAAAACACTGCCGTTTTCGCGCATCGGATCAGCTGTTCAACTTGCGACATATCTGTGCGGTCCGCTTTCTTCGTATATTGTGAATTACTGTTTCGTGCGATGCGATGGGCTTCGTCAATTAATACAACATCGATATTATTCGCTTTGACTTTGGAAGGAATAAACCGACTCAAGTTCGAAAACATGAGCCTGCTCTCGACTCCAACAACCTTCATCAAGGCCTCTCGAAAAGGCTTTGACTTACAGCCATAAAAAACAGATTTTTTATTTCTGGCAAGATCAGCAAGCAAATTCACAGCGATCACAGTTTTCCCGGTTCCTGGGCCGCCTTGAACAATAACGACGTTTTTCTCTCCCTTTCTTTCCGCTTTACGAATTTTTGCCATAATAACGTTCTTGGCCACTAACTGCTCATTTAAAAGGGAGAATACAACTTTGTTTTGATCAACAATTTTGCCAACATTTTCGAGTAGCTTCTTCGAAGGTTTTATAGGGCTTTGCATAAATCGATTGAAGATTTCGAAACCGTTGCCCTTTGCTAATAGTCTTTTCAATTTTTCTGCAAGCTTTTGAACATCTTCCTTGCAATAAACTGGAAATTCCTCGATTAATTTCTGATACCGCTCGGCAAATAGCCCCCGGCCAGAATCTTTCTCGTAATTGTGGCAATAGGCACAGCTATAAAGTTGATAGTCGCTATCCACCTCGAATACTTGGACGAAATTTATTAAATGGTTATGGTATCCCTCCACCTGCTGCGCAGGATGTGGTACTTTTCTTTGCCCTCCTCCGGTGTAAGTCTCAACGACATTCTCCTCATCATCTAGTTCTTTAACTTGGGTCCACTGCTTGAGCTCTATCAAAACAACATGGCAATGATTATTCTCCCCTTTGCCGAACAAAAGGCAGTCGATGCGTCCTGTGTTGAACGGCACCTCATACTCAAGGACAACCATATTGTCTGTAAGATCAGCAAGATCGATTAGATTCTTTAGATGTTGGCAGGAATTATTCCAAGCGTTGAATTCAGACGGTTGGACTCCATGACCTACGGAGGATTCGAATGTATTAGCCATAATGTCAGCAATGCGATTATTTACAACATCGGAGGTAAACTGCTTGGCATTACCGCGATAGAGAAGCATTATGGCTTAAACTCTGTATACTTTTTTGCATTACCCTTTGCTTTGTGGATGGGATATTTTTGAGCGTTCTTGGCCATCTTGATCTCGATGGCACGAGCAAGGTCGATGTCGAGATTGTCCGCGAGTTCAAAAAGGAACATCGCCACATCGGCCAACTCGTCCGCGATCTCGCCCTTGCAGGCCTTCCCGTGAGCTTCGACTTCCTCGGGTTTCTTCCACTGGAAATGCTCAAGCACCTCCGCGGCTTCCAGCACGAGGGACAATGCCACGTCCTTATGATTGTGGAACTGCATCCAGTCCCGTTCATCCCTAAATCTCCTGATCTTCTCCGTCAGCATTTTGATTCCGCTCATCGCTTTAGATCGCCTTCACAACACATCTCGGTTTTCACAATGGTGTTATTCTAACCTTCCACCAATCAAAACACCATAAGGAACAGCGCTGTAAGGAGAAACATGCTATGCGTTAAAAGCGACAACGTATTGACGCGGTGGGAGTAATTTAGATATCGAGGATCTCCGCGCAGTGGCGGTATTCTTTATGGGTATTCGGCCGAATCTCGCAAATCGACTAAAAGACGAGATTCGAAATATCAAACTGCTTTGAGTCTAAAATGATTCATTTTATAAAAACGCTCAGAATAATTGATTTTGATAATGCTTCTTTATCTTTGTCGCTTATGAACGAAGCGCCACATTAAGAACAAAAGCTTTGATCTTGGCATTGCCATCGGAAAGCGCCGCCGCCTGTTCATTAAAGAATTTTCGGGCATCGGCTATTTCCATCTTGGGAGGCTTCTTCGAATCGTCTTTGTCCCACTGGTCACAATTGAACCAGCCGATAAGATAAAGTCCATATTTACATTTGAATTCTTTTAAATATCTATCCCTTAATTGTGTTTGCATGGCAGTTCGCAATTCTTGATGCCAGCACCCTTTCGCTTCAATTACAACTCGCATCTCATCAAATTCATTCTTTTCAAAACCCCTCGGGCTGACCGCCGTAACAAGAATATCCGTTTTTTCACCACGTCGTATTTCAACCTCACGGTTAATGACTATTCCCCGATCCGAAATGCTTCCTTTGAGGCGGCATGCAATCCAATTACACAAATCAATCTCATCTTTAGGCCAGTATGATTTAGATGATTTATTATTCCAAAGGAAACGAACGGGTGAATTCTCGCCCTGCAGATGAATTTCTTCTTCCTGCAAAAAACTAATTAACAACTTAAGCAATTCACTTTCATTACTGATGAAACGTTTTTTGCTGTCTTTAACAAGCGTTAAGACCCATTCCGGCGCTGGAGAATTCCATGATTTATATCTTTTGGCTTCTTGGGCTCTTAATAGCACATTTTCGAACCAATCATATTGAGGGAAAATCTTCATAACCCTTTTTAGCTCGATGCACGCTTCTTTTGTGCCCCGATTTATAAGATAGTCTAATATTGAATCCCTCCACATAATGACGCTTTGTCTTGGGCTTACGATGCCACCCTCTCGATTTTCTTGTTCTCCGTAAGGATATTTCTTTGTTAACCAAATATATAAATCAGCAATATGACTTTCCCTTAAGCTAGTTATCAATGTCGAATCATGGCGCCCTTCATGCGAAACTCTTTCCAACAATTCACGCCCAAAATCGCTATCTTTTTCTACAAGTGTCCAAACACGCTCCCAACTGGTCTTTGGCTTACGTGTTATTAATTTAATCGCTGCAATAAAAGCCTTCTCTCGCGCTTCGCCTTCTTGGGGTATGGAATCAGGGATTAAAGATCTGGCAAAAACCTCGGCGTCCTGAACATCTTTATCAAAAAGCAGTTCGAGCAAAGAGCCCACCATTTTTGAATTTAAAGCCTTGTCATATATTTTTTCAATAATCACTTTTTTAAAAGCATCATCCCAACAGAACCTAACCTGCTCTCCAGCAAAACATTCTGCGTTTTTTTTGTTTTCATTGTCTATCAAGACTAAGACGGATTCAATGACAGCGCCCGGTGAATGAGAATAAGCTTCTTTTGCCAACTCCAAGCAGGACAATTGGTTTTGATTAGCTGCAAAGTGCGGTGGAAAGAGAAAGATGAACGGAGCCCAGTTTTCCCATGTCGCTTGCGGAATTCGATTGAATGATTCCGGCTTACTTTTCAATAAATAAAACCCTCTATATCCGGCAATGTCTGATTGAAAAAAAACTCCTTCTTTTAAACGTTTTTCTATATTGGGCTTTTGTTTTTGAATATACGTGCCAGCTGCTTTTAATAACCTTTCTTGCATATTAGAATCTAATAACTTCCAATTCTCCAACGCAGTAAAATCCACAAAAAAATTCCCTTCGTGGCGCCGCGTTTCGAGATTCACTGTCATATCGCAATTTAGTTGCCACCATGAAGCTAGATCCCCCTTATCAAAACCATCTAATCGCGCAGTCACTATTTTTAAAAATTCGACCGGCTGCAAAGGGGCTCTATCTCTTTTTTTTACTTTTTCAAGAGTCTCCACATGGAGATCATGGCTTTCTTTCATTCGAATTGCTTCTGGCGAACCCATTCTTACGGGTTGCAAAAACCAACTAAACACCTCTGCGAAAACTGCGTCCTTTTGGCATACATTGAATATATCTCGATTGTGGTCCGACGAGTTTTGAGAAAACCAATCGCATGATCTTTCGATCATCTTGCACCATATCATTTTCTTATTCGGATCGGCGACCTCAAGACCTTTCTCTATCATCCAGGGCATATCTTCAGCGCACAAAATCTGCGTATAAGACAGCCAAAACAGGTCTTCATCTTTTTCGATGATCGAAACTAATTTTTCAATTATTTTTTTGCGCACACTCTGGTTTTGTTTGAATTTATCATTAAATTTCGATTCATGTGTGCTTCTTAAAAAATCCAAACCTCCTTTTAATCTAGCTTTTAGAACGGCTACAAAAGCATTCATATTGGCTTCGATGTGCAAGTGCTCCCAAGCGCTCATCAAAATCTTCTCTGCCAATTCCCTTACATGAAAAGCCTCCCTGTGAAGGGTTTCAAAGATTTTTGCTTGAGATTCAACCCAATTAAGCGCAAAGTGCCAATCTTCTGGTTTAATAAACTGATAAATCTCGTGAGATAAAAACATCTCGTAGCTACCGATATAGTTGCTGCTTTTTGGAAGACTTAGCGATTCAAAAAGCTCGGCGGCTGATAATTGCTCTGGCCATAGGCTTCGCAAAGCACACCCTTTTAGATCATCTCTCGCATCCTCAGGGGTTCCTTTAATCAATGGTTTAAGCTTTAACTTGTCCGGATTTGTGCCGATTCGTTTAATTGCATATGCCGCATGAATTCGGACGATTAAAGACTCTTTCGAATTAAGTGCTATTTTTAATAAAAGATCTGTAAGAGAATTCGCATTGCACATTTCAGCTACTTCGATAGCAAATCTCCTCAATTCATAATTTTTATTCGAATCTTCGATTATGCTTTGTAGCTGTGTTGCCAAATCAGGATGGTCGAGATTACGAAATCTTAGTTTAATTTCATAGGACGGAGGCGATACCTTCTTACCTTCTAGAAGCAACAGCCAATTTCTTACAATGGATTTTCTTTGGGTGGGACTGGCTGGAACATCGCTAAACAATAAGGTTTCTGGATCGTTTTGCATAACCTTGGCAAAAAGCTCAGGAATAATCGAACATAGCCATGCCGCTGTTTCCTGCAATTGAGGAATAACTCTTTCTTCTTCGTCGTCTGAAATAAACAACAGGGAATTAATTTGAGGGAGCGGAATTTTTGCAATATATCTAGCAGCAAGATATTCCGCATACGTTTTGTGCGCCCATCCTATTTTTTCCAAACCACGAGAAATAAATAACCCGGTATCCAATACCTCCCTGAGGTTATTGCGTGTCAGCGTTGTTATCGAGTTGTCAGGCATTAATTGATCGCCAATTAATTTTTCTAGTATTAAATCCTCGTCATTGTTTGATGTTATAGAACCACTCCATATCGTTGACTTGTTTGAAAAAACCGTTAATGCAGCAAGGCAACTTGCTATATCTAATTTTTTCGCTGCAGGAAGAATCCCCTGCAAACTCGTGTCTCTGCGCGAATTACTTTGCTCCTCACATAAATGAAGGCAGCCCGTTTCATAAATTTGATGCTGAGTTGCTGGCAAAGACTTGTTCTTAGCATAGTTATCGATCAAAAATTTTAGCGTAACCGGTTTAATGGCAAAAGGCACCGCGCTTTTTTCTTCTATTTCCTTTAAAAAAGTTTTCTCATTAAGATTATTTGCAAGAGCTGCTTCAGCAACATCGCGGCGTCGAAGAGGGGCGAGTTCTAGGATCTTTATATTTTCTTTAGCCCATAGGCTTTCCAGGCCTTCTTCTAAAGATTTTGGCCAAACGGCAGCTCGGCACGCAATCCTTAAGAATAAACGTTCCCGCGGACAACCTTTTAGTTCATCAATGAGAAGCTGTGAAAGAGTATCAATTCTTAAAAGAGCCTCGTCCAAACTATCTAGGAACAGATGCAGAGGGTAGTTTCCATTTACCCAGTTCTGAAATTCAGCACAATCAAAAAGTTTTTTCTGTAAACGGTCTTCGGCACTATACGCACTCAAATTCAACCAGAAGCATTTACCACCCGATTGCTCAACTTGCAATTTAATGGCGTTTTGTTCTTGCCATAGAGTCTGGGACTTTCCAATACCCGGTTCACCCAACAAGCCGAGGCAGGGAACGGGGAGAAATGCGTTGAGAGAGCATAGATCTGGATTTGAAAATAGCCTGTATTCCGTATCTGGATCAGAAAGAAAACCGCCATCATTTAAATTGATGGTTCCACCCCGAGGGCACCAGAATCTCTTCCAAGAATAGATCTTTTTATTTACTGTATGAGTTGTCATAGCGGCAGTATTATATCGCTCATTTTTCTCAAGAGAAACTTATCTATCTGAATTGAGAATTGGAACTTCAGCAATTTCAAGCGAGGTTTTTTTGTGGCCTTTCCAAGCCAATGTCGTCATTTGCCGAGATTACTACATTACCCCGGCGGAGCCCCGAGTCTTCTTCAACAACAATTGTTTGATAAAAGCCAAACTTCTTTTATCTTTTCTAAGGACGGTTTGGAAAGCTTAGATTCAACATAAGCAATCTCTTCGCGGGTTTTCAGAATCATCAACTCGTTCAGATGAACTTCTTTGTCAGCATCATCATGCGCAGAGTGTGCTGCCTGGAAATCTTTTAAAATCATATCCTGTATTGTTCGCTGTTTATGAAAATTTAAATCCGGCGATTGCTCTATGCTTTTCGCAATGCTTTGCAAACACTCTTCGCGGTGTTTCGCTTGGCTAAGATTGATTAATAGCACCTCAAGTCTCGCCATCGCATCCTTCCAAAGATTAATCAAAGCTTTTTCCTCAAAAATATCCATACCTTCACCTTTCAGAGTCATCGGGTCCCATTCACAACAGGATTCTTTTTGTTTATGCCACTCAAAACAGTTATATAATTTTGCAAACGAATAAGAAGTTCGTCATAAGGCACGATTGTTACATTCTTCAGACCTTGACTCAGTAAACGAAAATCATCCTGGATCAATTTCTTCCCCTCAAATTGATTTGAGTTGCCCGCAAAAATAATACCCCTGGGCTTTATAACTCTCAGATCGATGCCGAATATATCTTTCACCTTACTCCTTACTGCATCCCCCATCTCCGCAATCGCCTGAATATAGTTTTCAACTTGAGCAATAGCCTTTGATATATCCCCGCTCCAGTAAAAATTTTTATGGCTCCTATCTTCTAAAAGAAGCTTTGTAAATGGAGTTTTAATTTCAAGAATATCAAGATACCCATCACATGTAACTAATAAGAAATCCGGATAAGCGGTCCCGACGAGGCCAATGTTCGCTTTAGGTATAAGCTCGATATAACCCTGTTGAATAAGAAGGATATTTTGCTTTAAATAATCCTGCCATACGGCTTCTGCTTTATCTTTGCGAATACACCGTTCCAAATCCTTTGCCAGTTGCTGCAAGACTTTTAATTCCACGCTCGCCTTTAATTTATTTGCCATAGTATTTTTTGAAACACCACTTGCGATAAATTTTGGGATGAAATTCGCGATAGCATTTTTGTCCTGTTTCGACAAGCGAGTAGGCATAAAATGATTCGTGAGAATGCCCGCGAACAGACCGTCTTCGTAACTAAACAACCGACTTCCCTCCTGGAAGTACTTCGGAAAAATAAGAGAAAAGGTGGCTGCTATTGCACGCTGAGTCACATCTTTCTTTCTATTAATTAACGCGGAATTCATCTGCCTCAAATCGCTAAGAGAAAGGAATACCTGAAACATTTTTCCTCTTTTAAGAACTTTTGACTTGGAGTCGCAAAGAATAAGGCTGAATTTCTTGAATCGAGCTTCGAGGGCCTCGAGAATATTTTTTCCGGAAGTGAACCCGCCATCGTCACGAATCATTTTAGGGCGGGGACCAAAATAATGGACTTTGAAATTCTTCCACTTTTTGCCATATCCTTTAAATGTGATTTTTACATATTTGCGTTTTTTCATAACTCTCCGCTTAAAATCCCTTTGTTAAATGGTGCTGGCACCGTTCTACTTATCTACAAATCGGCAACGGTTAGACCCGATATTTCCCCATCAATAATTTTCCTTCCAAAATCAACACAAGCAGTTACAGCTTCTTGGCGCGACGCAAAAGTGTTTCTAGCGCTAAAATCTCGGCTGACATAACCAGAACCATGATCCTTGGCTATCGACACATCGGTTGTCCACTGTCCTGTCTCCAAAAGCTGGTGCGGTGCCGGTTGAATCTGGAACCCCCGATAAGCGACCTCTTCCATATCACGCGCCTCCTCTATTTCTGGATGATTCCGATTACCTGGAAACGGCTACTTTTCGTCCACTTTACGTGCCCCGCGAGGTAACGCCATAGCACCGCGGTGTCCAAGTACCGTTCTGCCATGTTCTATTAATGCGTAGAGTCTCTACTCGTATGGAAAAAGTTTCAAGGAAAATTGCGGGTTTTTGCGGCAGAGGGAATGTCGCTCAATGCATAAATTGCGTCATCATGACCTCTTGATAACCCCCAAATGGTATGGATGTATACGGCCAAGATTGGAGGTTTACATGTGCCGAACAAAGCTCAAGAAGCAGGTTGGCAAAATAATTAGGAATTTAAGACAGGAACGTGGATGGTCGCAGCTGGAAGAGTGGAAAGGGGTCACACCTATTTTTCTGCGGATAACTCAAGATACTCACATTTAATTAGCTGTGCCCCCCTTTACTGCTTATGCGTAGGCATCAGGAGAACTTGTCGCCCCCGAAACGGCTCAAACTGCAAAGCTATTTCTCCCGATTCCAGGGTCTACAGGCCGTCTGGGACTTCAAACAAAGACTCTGCCGCTTGCCGCTCACCAAACACATTAACCAAGTCCAACGGGATCACCGAAGGATTTCATACGAAAATGGAATTGATCAGCAGGAGGGCTTACGGATTCAGAAGAGCCAAGCCATTCGGCTCTACATCAAATAAGGGGGCAATAAAGATATCCGATAACTATTGAGATGTTCCGACCAAAGAACGCTCAATAAGGAGATTCTTTATGCCCCCGATGACTAGTTTACTGAATATTGATGGC
>JBAYGD010000009.1:0-105172 GCA_041666865.1 Candidatus Omnitrophota bacterium
CAAGGCTCCTAGCGCCCGTGCGAACGGTACGAGTTGCGAGGGGACGTATTTCTGCCGTGACGCTGAGACCTGCGCGAGCGGTGCGTGCGATGAATCGAGTGGGAGCGCTCACAGTTGTTCGGATCCGTACACGTGTACGTCGGGCAGCTGTGATGAAGATAATGATGTTTGTGTTCAGACTCCGAACAATGTGAGTTGTGAGGATAATAAATTCTGCACCGGTCAAGATACATGCGAACCGTTGAATTCCGGCAGCGATCCCACGACCGGATGCGTCAGCAGCGGGGATCCGTGCTTAATCACCACCGGCACGTACTGTAAGGAAGATACGGATTCTTGCGATTTGTGCAGCGGGCGGTGCTGCGATATATCGGCGGGCGGCTGTGACGACAGCGGTCCCGGGGGCGGCTCTTGTGCCCAGGGTAGTCAGGTTTGCTGTCAGGGTGACTGCAATGATGGGACGCGCTGTGGTAACCGCCAGATCGATCCTGGTGAAGGGTGTGATGACGGGAATACGACCGATGGCGACGGCTGCAGTTCGACTTGTCAATGGGAGCCGTGTGGCCAGGGTATTTGTGAAAATGATAGTAATTGTCCGGTGACCGACAGAGGTTTGCCGTGTGGTAACCAACAACACTGTTGCAACCTATGCGGGAATTTGACATTAAATTCCGGCGAGGAGTGCGACGACGGGGACAGGGAGTCCGGAGACTGGTGCAGCGCCGAGTGCCGCAATGAATATTGCGGGGACAATATCCTGCAAACGACTTTGGACGAGGAATGCGACGACGGGAACACGGTGGCAGGAGACGGCTGCAGCAACATTTGCAAAAATGAGATATGCGGCGACGGCGTGACGCAGGCGGGGTTGGGCGAGGAATGCGAGCTTCCGAACACCGTGGGGGACCCGGAATGCCCCGCTGAGAAGCCGAATTGCGGTGCAACGTGCCGGTGCGAGCCTTCGTGCGACGTCGATGAACAATTGTGTGCCGGGGAGTGCATTCCCATCGCAGATTGCTGCACCAATGCCAACTGCGGCAACGAAGTTTGTGACACGACGAGCCACGAGTGCCGCGCCTGTAACCCTGCGGTTACGAATCCTTCAGAATGCGACGATCTCGATCCTTGCAACGGCGTCGAAATCTGCGATGCCGTTTTCGGTTGTATCCCCGGAACACCGGTTAACTGTCCCGCGGATGAGGATCTATGTACGACCAATCACCGGTGTGATGCCGTCACCGGCAAGTGCGTTTTCGACAATGTTCCCTGCGTTGGCGGGCAAGTCTGTGAACCCACAACCGGTGCATGCCGGAACTGTCAAAATAATACGGAATGCGACGATCTCGATGCTTGCAATGGCGCTGAAACCTGCTTTGGGGGCCGCTGCAAGCCCGGGACGCCGATGGTTTGCGCCACGACGGATCCTTGTAAAGTGAGCCCGGGACAATGTGTCAACAGTGCTTGTGTCTACGAGCGGAAATGTGATCCCAGACGGGTATGTGTGGCGACGACGGGGGAATGTATCCAGTGCCGCCCGGGAACCGACGACTGCACCGACTACGATGACTGTAACGGCGCAGAAATTTGCGACAACAATGCCGATTGCCAGCCGCCGCTCGCTCCAAAAGATTGCAGCGTCACTGACCTGTGCCTTATCGGGTACTGTGAAAACGACCAATGCCAAACCAGAAAGAAATGCGATCCGGGGCAGATTTGTAATTCCTCGACGGGAGCATGCTCGAGCTGCCCCGAGGGAAAGAAAGAATGTAACAACCAGTGCATTGCCGAAGCCGACTGCTGCGTCGACGGGGATTGTCATGTCACCCAAGATAAGTGCCAAGGAACGCCGAGATGTGTGGCCGGCGCGCCGGGAAGAACAAGATGCGTTAACGATCTTCCGCCGCCGAATACCCCGTGCGACGACGGCCAATATTGCACCGTCAATGATGTTTGTTCCGACGGCGTCTGCATGCCGGGCCGTGAGCGGCTATGCCCGGGAGATCCGGGCAATACCTGCATGGATTATATGTGTGACCCGGCTCAGCAGCAATGTGTCCCGGTGAACCTGACGGGTTTGCCGTGTGATCATCCGGATCCGTGTGTCGAAATGGCCGCATGTAATGACGGAATCTGCAAGGAGACCAAGAGGCGGCCTATCCCATCTTGCTGTGATTTTTGCGGCACGACAGGCCAATGTCTTGGGGACGGAGACATTTGTCCGAAGTGCACGAGCGACGGACAATGCCAACCCATTGTGCCATGTTGGCAGTTTCCAGTATGCGTGGTCGGTAAATGTTTATATCTTATTCCTGACAACGGGATTGCATGTGATGATGATGACATATGCACGAGAGAGGATACCTGTCAAGGCGGTCTGTGCCTTGGGCAGCCGGATCCTTTTATTTGTAACGGTGAAACGCCGAGCGATTCTTGCCAGCAGGTCGTATGCAAGCAGTACCAGGGCTGTGTCGAGATTCCGAACTATGACAACACTCCTTGCAGTACCGGTAATTTGTGTACGACCGATTCCTGCGAGGGTGGTATTTGCATCCGGGGGCCAGTCTTGGATTGTCCTCCTCCCGATTTGTGCACGAACAGCAGCTGCAACATGAGCAACGCCTTGTGCGAAGACGAGCCCAAACCGTGCCCGTACGGGCAGGTGTGCGATCCAACCTCCGGCACCTGCATTTATTGCGATGCGGATACCGAAAAACCGTGCAACGGCGTCTGCATCCCGAAAAATGCCTGCTGTACCGCTTCAGATTGCCCGGCCAATACCGACCCGTGCCGGAATGTGCCGGTTTGTAACGGCAGTTACCAGTGCGTGTATCCTCCGAACAACAACCCGTGCAATGACGATAGGTGGTGCACGACGGTTGATGTGTGCAACGGGAGCGGGGTCTGCACGGGGGCGCCGCGGGATTGCTCCGACACTTTTGCCTGCACGGAGGATACCTGCAACGAATCTCAGGACAAGTGTGAGAATGCTGACACATGTGTTCCTCAAGGCAAGCAATGCGACCACGGGAACGGGCAGTGCATGGCCTGTCCGAACGGGAAAAAGCCGTGCAACGGCACTTGCGTGGATAATGCCGAGTGTTGTGTCGTGGCGGATTGTGCGGCCTTGCCCGGCGACAACCAGTGCTTGGAGGGTTTGCAGTGCGCCGATTCCAATGGCGACGGCAAGAAAGAATGCTCTGCTCCGCCCAAAAATTTTGGCGCCCCCTGTGAAGACGGTAACGCCTGCACCCTGGGTGACCAGTGTAACGGTAACGGGGGCTGCATGCCGGGAACCACTCCTTTGATTTGCGATGACGGGGATCTGTGCAACGGCACCGAAACCTGTGACCCTGCGTCCGGATGCCAATCCGGTACGCCTGTGATATGCCCTAACGGCTCGCAGTGTCGCAAAAATACGCCGAATGATTATTGGTGTGAAGGCGCCAATCAATGCGATCTCTCAATCGGGAAAGTGTGTCCGAAGATTCCGTGCTACGTCGAGGATTGCCACACGCCTACGTGTCTTTATATTCCCATGCATTGCGACGACTTTAACGAATGCACCGTTGACTCCTGCTCCAACAGTATGTGCCAGCACACTTCCAAGTGTCCTTCGAGCCAGACCTGTGATCCTGCAACCAAGCAGTGCAGGGGGTGTGATCCAATGCAGTGGAACGATTGCAACGACTACAACGAATGTACCAATGATAGCTGTAATATGAGCGGCGTATCCCCAGGTGGGCTAGGAGCTTGCGCACACGATGTCCGCTATGGAGAAAGCTGTTATGATAATAATCCGTGCACCGAAAACGATTATTGCACGGGTGAAGGCTGCACGGGATACGAAAAGTGGTGCGAAAGCGGGTTCTGTGATTCTCAAACGGGCCAGTGCTCCTGTCCTCCCGGCACTTATGAAAACCCCAACGCTTGTGCAGCGGAAGATGCCTGCAATAATGTACCGGTGTCCGTCACCGTCTCTGGAAGATATGATGGATGTTGGGTGTGTGCCGCTAGTTGTGGTGGTTTAGAGACCTGCGGCGGACAATGCTGCACCGAGGTTCAACGTAGTCGCGGTTGCTGGGAGAATTACAACAGCGGGGATAGGTTCAATCTCCAATATTGTCAATGCCCGGAGGTTTTCTGCCCCAACGGAACGCTCAATCAGGATCGAGGCGAAGTGTGCGATCTCAACGCCTTGCCCACAGGATGCGAAAATGGCCAATCGTGCTCCACCGATTGCTCGGAGTGCCTCGGCTCCTGTGGCAACGGGCTGGTTGACGTAGGCCAGTCGTACGGCTCCTGGTCGAAAGCCTTGGATCAATGCGGCGAGCCGGGGCTGCATTGCCCCAACGAGGGAAGCACCGAGATTTGTCACGAATGCCAATGTCATGAATTTGACTGCTCCCAGTACGCAGACGCCGAAACCCCCACATGTAACATCGTTAACAGCTTAATGATGTCCGGCTACTACGATCAGTGCCAGCGTGTTGTGAACGGCGAGACGCAAAACGGAACACTCCACAGAACGTGGGGTGAAATCATGCCGGTTCCCGCCTGCTGCTGCTTCGGGTCTTGGTGCGGTGACGGTTTGAAAGAAGGCGATGAAGGCTGCGAGAAGGATTCGGATTGCGGTACGATCGGCGCGACGTGCGATACGACGCAGTGCCAATGCGCTGACACCTGCTCCAACGGAGTGGCGGATTCCCAAGAGCAGTGCGATGAAACACTCCAAAATTGCCCTGAAGGATTTGTTTGTGATAAGTGCCAGTGCTGGAAGCATGATGATCCCTGCAAAGGCTGTACTTTTGACATGTGCCAAACGTGTCAGTCACAAGATAAAGTTTGCGGAGCCCAATATTCTCCGCTGCCGCTCATTAATTTGTGTCTCGGAGAAGGCTCTCTTCTTGAGAATACTCAGACCTGTCCCTGCAAAGAATGTTCGCCGGGAAGTAAATATCGGGGAGCCCTTTGCAACTTTGATCTCCCCTGCGAAGACCCCGACACAGTTTGTGATAACTGCGAGTGCATTCCCAAATGCGAATCGGACGCCGACTGCCCGGACAAGTGCACGCAATGCGAAACCGCCACCGGCAAGTGCGTGGATAAAGGGCTCGTCTTCCCCGACGACGGGAATCTGTGCAACGGCGTCGAGGTTTGCGATCCCGCGACCGGCCAGATGGCACACATGAACCCCATCAGCTGCGACGACTCGAACGATTGCAACGGAATCGAAACCTGCGAGGACGCGACCGGTGTTTGCAAGCCCGGCGAGCCGCTCGGCAACTGCGATTGCGAGTGGAACCAGCGGTTCTGCAACGGCCAGTGCATTCCGGCCCAAGCCTTCTGCCGGGAGTGCGAGGATACAGAAAAGCCGTGCAACGGCATGTGCATCCCCAAGGGGGATACCTGCGTGCAGTGCAACGGCACTGAGGTGCCGTGCAATGGCCAGTGCACAAACTTGGGCTACGAGGGGTGTCAGGTTTGTTTGGCGACCGAAAAGGCGTGCAACGGAGCGTGTATCCCCAGCACGGAGCCTTGTGCCCAGTGCGGCAAGGATGAGGTACCCTGCAACGGCGGATGCACCTCAAAATGGAACTCTTGCATGGACTGCGGATGGTTTACGGACCAGCCGCGAAAAGGATGCAATGGCATGTGCATCCCCGCAACTCAAGAATGTGTCATCTGCGATAGTGATGAAAGGGGCTGCGGAGGCCAGTGTGTGCCGAAAACTTTGCCGTGCGTAGAATGCGCAAGTGGTCAGCAATTATGTAACGGCGCGTGCAGAACCGAAAATGGCGGCGGCTGCCCCATTTGCGATGAGGACGAGCAGCCTTGCAACGGCAGTTGCATCTCGAACGAGAATCCCTGCGTTGCCTGCGATCCTGCGAAAAACGAGAAACCCTGCAATGGCATGTGTATGCCCAAAGAGAATGGTTGCTTGGACTGCGGCGGCTACCTCGTGCCATGCCAGGGGGGCTGCCTGGCTCATGGGACCAAGTGTGACGGTTGTGATGCGGGTGAAATACCTTGTAACGGTGAGTGTCTTCCGGCGGGTCAGACTTGTACGATATGCGAGCCCGGTTTTGTCGGATGCGGCGGACAATGCGTGCTTCCGAACGCTTGCCCCGACTGCAGTCCCGACGGAAAACCCTGTAATGGCGGCTGCATCAATAAAAACGCAACCTGCCCGGATTGCGGGGTCGACGAAATTCAATGCAACGGCGCCTGTGTCGCGAAGCCCACGGACTACGATCACAGCTGCCGGGGCTGCGAATGGAACGAGAAACCCTGTAATGGGGGGTGTGTCGGAGAGGATCAGCCGTGCGTCGACTGCGGCGCGGGGCAGAAACCTTGCAACGGCGATTGTATTGCTGCGGGAGATACCTGTCCGGTTTGCGGTAATACGCAAAGGGGCTGCAACGGTATCTGCTCCTACGGAGGAAATTGCGGCTGTGACGAAGGAAATAAAGTATGTAACGGCGGATGCATTGTCGATGGCCAGGATTGTCCGACCTGTGATTCTTCGACGGAAGTGGCTTGTAACGGAGGATGTATCCCCAAAAACGACCCATGCCAACCATGTTCGTATGGCCAAGAGCCCTGCTATGGCCAATGCGTCAGCAAAGGCTCTTGCAACCCCTGCACCGGCCAGAGCGAGGGGACTGCGTGCGGCAGCAGTACGCAGGAGTGCAAAGAGAACTGTGCTTGCGACAAATATCAGCAATGCAAATGCGAAAACCTGGCAGTGGGAACAGATTGCGCAGCCGACGACGATCCGTGCACGAAAAGTTCTTGCCAGAACGGGCAATGTGTCGAAAGAAACGACTCCGGCTATACCGAAGCTTGCGAAGACGATGGCGACACTTGTACGGAAGACTACTGCTACTTCGGTCAATGTACGCATCCGCCCAAGTATTGCAGCAGCGGCCAGATGGATTCTGAAACCTGTCTTTGCACCTGCGGCGAGGATAAAGACTGCAACGACTGGCGCGCCTGCACGGACGACAAGTGCGTCAGCGGAGTCTGCGAAAATACGAACAACTGCCCCGGCGGGAAACTTTGCTGGAGCGATGGTCAATGTCACGCTTGCTATGACGACGACGACTGCAATGACAAAAATTTGTGTACGACAGATGTCTGTGACAAAGTAACGGGAGGGTGTACCCGTACCGATGTGAATTGCCCCGCCGGCGAGGCCTGCAGCAAAGGAAGCGGGAAATGCCTGAAAGATTGCAAGTGCGATCCGGTCTTGGCCGCGGAGCCGTGTGTCTGCAGTTCGGGAGAGCTTTGCGTCACGACGGGCTGTATGTGCGTGCGCAAGGAGCTGGCGGATAAGATCACGTGCACCTACAGCGCCGACAACAAATGCGACCCCTGTCACTGCACGACCAACGCCCAATGCACCGACGGCAGCCTGTGCACGGCCGATAGTTGCGCCAACGGTCAGTGTTCTTCGATCGCCAAAAATTGCGATGACAACAGGCTCTGCACGGCGGACGGCTGCGATCCGTCGAACGCCATGTGCAGACACCGATGGATTGACGGCTGTAAGCCCGGTTGCACGCTTGCCTGCACAGTCAAAGGCGGCGGGGCGCCGGGTGTGCGCTGGTGGGTGGAGTGTGAGATTGTTTGCGGTTGATGCGGAATCTGCGCTTGGAAAGATGCGGATTGAAGGATAGAATGAATCAACGGTTCGGCCGAGGAGTTAAGGTGAACATGATAAGAGAAGGGAAAAGTAGAGTGCTGTTTTACAGCGCCATCATGACTTTTGTGACGGGGGCAGCGCTTTGCCCCTTAACTCCGGCCTTTGCGCAATCTTCTGACTCGGACTCTCAGAAAAGTTGGGGAACTGAGTATGCTGGTATTGAAAACGCCGATGTGGACACTACCAACTACAAGGTAACGTTCAAAGTGATTCCGCTCGATAGCAAGTGCGGGCCATCTCAACCATGCACCAAAAACAAAGATTCAGCATTCACCAGACAAGAAGTGTGCGGGGGGGAGCAGCCACCTGAGATTTGCAATAATAAATGTAAGATGCCGGTTTGTGAGGAAAAAAACGAAGAGAAACTGAAAGCAAAGTATCAGGTAGATCAACAGGGCGCAGAACTGACTTCCGAGCAGAAAGCCGAGAAGGAAATCGACGTCCCTTGCCCTCCTGCAGTGACAGGGGTGACCTGGAAGGATGCTAAGAAATGCGGCCACTGCGAGGTGTGCAAAGAGGCGACGGGGGCTTGTGAGCAGGAAGCGGACGCAAAGTTGTGCCCGGACAATGGTTGTTGGCAAAATGGAAAATGCGTCAGGGCGACCGGCGTATGCCAGTGGGAAGGGAAGTGCGATCCTGTAGACCCTACCGACCCTTGTAGTGATAAGTTTAAATGCGACGACAAGGGGATATGCGGTAATGCCCCGGAGGAAGCGATACCTTTTTGTGATGATGGAAACCCCTGCACCGAGGAGCAATGCAACGCCGGTCAGTGTACTTATGGCCTCCCTGATAACAAGAAATGCCCGGGTGAGCCCACGGATAAATGTAAGGAATTCCAATGTAATCTTACCACGCCCGGCGGCCCGAAAGATTGCAGCAAGGAGGTCCCTAAAACCCCTCCCGATGATTGCCATAAGTGCGATCCTAAAACTGGCGATATGATCTCCGATGAATGTACGAAGAATGGTATCCCTGCCGATCAGTGTGATGCCGACGGGAAAATCACTGAGCTTACCAGCCTTTGCCCGGCGGCAGGCTATCTGAAGCCCCTTGATCATTGCCCGGCCGATAAAATTTGCACAAGAAAAAAGAAGGTGGATGTCCAATGCAGGCCAGGGATTCAGACAGAGTGCCAGGAATGTTCGGCGGATGCCGGATTCCCGGGTAATTGTTGTTCCGTAAATGGAATCGGATCGCCGGATTCTCCGGAGCTGTCCGGTCAGCCGACCGGTGATGATCCGTGCGAGGGCGGTTGCTTTCAGGATTTTGCCTGTAAAAAAACATGTCCAGCCGGCGGGGATGGCGAGAAATGGGAAATTCCTGCGAATACGCCTAACTCGGAAAAGACGGTCTACTGCTGTTCCTGCAGCGCCGGCAATATGACGAAGACTTGCGATGAAGCGGCGAAGACCTATGGATCATGCGACAGCTTTGACGTCAAGTATTACGAGGCGCAACCGCCGAAGTGTCTTGCCGCCGGCGGATTTGGCGGGGGAGCGGGTATGGTGACCTCCGGCAATGCGACAGGGACATGTCGTGCCACCGTCAAGTGCGACCAGGCCTGTTATTGCGGGCCTTCGACAATGCCAACGCCTACAACTGAAGAACTTGATAGCAGCGGCAAGAAAAAACCCATGATTCGCTGTTAAAAAAACACAGAAGCTGCAAACAATCCATAGGCCCGCATTTGAGCAAAACATCGATTTTGATCGCCAGGCTCCTCACTTTGTTTTTTCTTGTCCTGCCCTTTATATCCTTGAATACCGATAGCTACCGCCAGCTCTGGTTCAGAATTTGGGCCGGGTCGGCAGTTTTGGTTGCCTGTATCCCGGGGCTTACCTGCAGCCACGGTATTTCCGGCTTGAAGCGTTCGTGGGCGTTTGTTTTCCTTGCCTTTTTTCTCGCCTTTCTCGTTTTGCGTCTTGGGGTTCTTTCTTGTTTATCCGGAAAAAGCGATTTTTATTTTACAGGCGCAAAATTCGGACTTTGGAAATACTTCATTTTGGCCTGTTTTTTTTTAGTGGGATTCGTTTTTTGGCGATCTAAACGGTCAGTGACGGCCTTTTTGTGCGTGCCCGTCGCGTGCAGTCTTTTCCTTGCCCTCAACTGTGCGCCGAACCTATTGAGCAAAGGGACTTTATTTTATGCCTATAAGATCGGGGGGGAGAGTGTTTTCCTATTTCCAAGCCTGTACAAAATCCATCCCTGGCTGAACCAATACCTGCTTGGAGTCTATGCCCAGGCCAATTACATCGGCGACCTGATGGCTTTTGGATTTTTCCCTGCGGCCGGACTTGCCTTTTATTATCTGCGAAGCTACTATGATCAAAAGAAGCAGCAATTTTTCGGCGAGCGGGTGGACCGGGACCGGATGGCACGCGATTTTTCGACCTTCTTTCTCTTTGGCGTTGCTGCGCTGGTCACGCTCACTTGTATCCTCTTTGCGCTCTCCCGCGGCACGATTTTGGCGCTCTTTGCCGGGCTCCTGTTTTTCCTGGCGGGGTATCTCATCAAGTTTCTGAAGAAGAGGCACTGGGTTCTGGCGGTCGCGTTTCTCTTTCTGGCCTGTATTTTTGTCGCCTGGGCCGGAAATATCCGGAAAGTTTGCGATGAGCTCATGAGCCTCCAGAATGAAAATGCCCAGACGGGGTCTTTATCCGTCAATGCGGAGGGAGCAAGGCGTGCTGTGCAAATCTATTTCAGCCACCCGGTTTGGGGGGCGGGGACCGACGCTTACATGGCCCTATCGCAAAAGTATGCGTCCTTTGATGCAGGCCTTAACCGGGGGCTGGTCAATTATGTGGCCAACAACCATTATCTCCAGACGCTGGCGCAGGAAGGCTTAGGAGCCCTGTTCTATGGATTATTTTTGGCCGGATACTTCCTCGATCTCGTGAAGGGACTGATCCGCGTCAAGAGCCGTTTTCAGTTTATGACGGCTCTTTCGTTGGGCGCTGCTGTTTTGATGGTGCTTGCTCACGCCGTCATCAATTATCTCATGGACGGATTTACCTTTCCTTTGCTGGTCGTCATCTTCATGGGTGTAAGTCTCGGGATTTTGCAAAAGGACTTCCGGCATGCCCGTGCGGCCTAAATTCGATTTTGATATTCCTCACTTTTCCCACCTCGGAATCGTGACCGGCCTTTGCGCTTTACTTCTCATGACCTCTTGCGCTGCGCCCGCCCATCGGAGCGAAGCGAAGGGGCCTGGGGTTGTCAGCGGATTTTTTGAGCCGGCACCGGACAAGGCTTTCGAATACAACCTTTTTGTCCCTTATGCGGCCAAAGATCAAAAACTCCCCATGCTTCTTTCCTTCCCCGGGGCCGGCATATCCGTGAGCGGAGAAATGGCAAACTGGCAGGATGCGGCCGGTAAAGCCGGAATCATGGTGGCGACGGCCAGTTTTTTCTTTAGAGAGGGAAGTAAGAATCCCCGTGTCCATGACTACGTGATTTTTCTGGATGAGATGGCTCGCAAGTACTCGATCGACACAAGCCGGGTATTCGTTGCGGGGGCTTCCGCGGGTTGCCTGACCGCTCGGGACCTGCTTTATGAGTCGCCCGAGAGGTTTCGAGGCGCGATTTTTATGGCCTCTCCGAACATTGAAAAGCTGATCCGTGATCCGGGGGCCAAGCAATATCCGCCGATGTTTTTTGTTCACGGGGAAAAGGACGAGCAGTTCCCCTACAAAGAAAAACAGCGGCTGGTGGAGCTTTTAAAGCAAAAGGGTTATTCGGTTTCCCTCCTCTCCGACCCCAACGCCGGCCACACCCACGACCCCAAATGGAACACGGCTATTTTTGACTGGATGGACCAACAGACGGGGGGAGGCGCTCAGGGGGAAGGGGAGACTATTCCCTGATCAAGTAGGAGCTTTTGACGGTCTTCTTGACTTCCTTCTTGATGACGGCGGCGGCCGACATGCACTCAAAGTAATCCGCAAAATCCTTCTTCGCCGTAGATACCCCGGCAAGGGAAATGGCCATGAGGGGAAACTTGGCCAAGACTTCCTCTCCCGTCTCGTTGAACTTCCGGCGGTCGAGCTCCAGGATGTACCCGCGGTCGAGGTCGTCTTTACGGTAGAGGGCCGGCAGGATCTCGAGGTCGAAGCGGTGGCAGACGTGCTCTGCGATGGCCTTGGCGTGGTTGGGGCGCGTCACGATGACGAAGTCGTCGCCGCCCTGATGCCCCACGAAGTCGTCGAAGGTCCCCTTGGTGCGCACCGAATGTTTGAGCAGGGCGGCCGTCTTCTTGATCACCTCGTCGCCGCGGGCCAGGCCGAAGTGGTCGTTGAAGATCTTGAAGCGGTCGAGGTCCGCGTGAAAGAGCACGAATTTCTGCCGCTCATGAATCCTCTTCTGGAGCTCGTGGAAAATCCCCTGATTGCCGGGCAATTGGGTCAGGGGATTGGAATCCTCCGCGCGCTGCTTCATCTCGATCAGCTTGTCGGACATCTTATTGAACGTCTGAGCCAGCATTTCGATTTCGTCATGCGTTGAAATTTCTACATGACGCCCAAGCTGCCCCTGCATGATCAGCTGGGTCGCTTCGTTCAGCTTGCGGATCGGGCTGACGATAGAGCGGGCCAGGCTGCGGGCGATCACAAGCCCGGTCAATGCGATGAAGAACAGGATAAAGACGAGGTTGAGCTTGCTCTTCGAAAGGGCATTGAAAAGATTGGCCAGGGGAAAGGTCCCCCGCAAAATATAAATGTGGCGGTCTTCCCCGGTCTGGAAGGGGATATATCCTGCAATCACTTGGTGGTCGCGGTCGACTTTGATGTGAAACGGCTTGTTTTGTTTTTTGTAAAGAAACAGGGCCTCTTCGGCGGCGGCGAAATCAGCGCCGCTCCAGGAGACCAAGCTGTCGCCGTAAAGCAGCTGCTTGTCGAGGAGGTCGAGGACCTGGATTTGATCGAACCGGTACTGCTTCCCGAGTGCCATGCTCCGCTCTTTGAGGCGGTCGAAGGACAGAGCTTGCGCGTCTCCGGCCCGGTTCTCATCCTCAATGACCTGCGTGAGGGCCTGAAAGGCCGTCTGGCTTTCGATTTTGTTGAAATAATTCATGTAATCGATTTGATTGCTGACCAGGAGGGCGGCAAAAATAACCGACAATCCGAACAGAGGAAAGATCAATCTGAAGATAATGCGGGCGGAAAGCGACTGCTTCGGCTGGATCGATTTTTCCATAAGTTATTTTAAATCAATCTCTTGCGTCAATTAAAAACGTGATTTAAGGCTTCGGATGGTCCCTAAAACTCCCTTCCGGCCTTCCGGGCGTGCTCGTGCTATCCTGCCTTCCGGTTTTGATTTACGTCCAAATTTCATTAAAACTTAATGGTAGGACAGCCGATATATAAGCAGGAGTTTTAGAATAATAAATTCTTTGTCGGACTATGAAGCTAGTATAAGATAAAAGGGTAACTCGCTTATTCGAGTTACCGAAAGAGAATTGAGTGCGCGTGCCAGCATTTAATGGACGGAGTCTCTCCACTCGAGCGGCCGGAGGTTTGCGTTGAAGACGCTGATTAAATGGCTCGTCGTTTTGACCGGGCTTATTCTGCTCTCGGTCGTCCTTTTTTCTGCCTATGCCAATTTCTTCCTCGATTACTCCCTGGAGCGCCTCGAAATCGCCATGGACGCCACCGGCAAGAAATTTGACTCCGTGTCTCCGGTCAGCCGTACGGTTTACCGGGATGTCCTCAAAGATATGGCTGTCGAGGAGTCCGCCCGGGAAAAAATCGACTTCCAAAATGTCGCTCTCCTCGAAATGGCCTCCAATTCGCTGGCCGAGGCGACCGAAGACAAGAGCTACGAGCGGGCTCGGTATTACCTGAACCAGGTCATGCAAAGCAAGCTGGAGTCGCGCCCCATGCTCCTTCAGATCATGGACCGCCTGTACTTCAACTTTCAAAAGACCCACCAGCAGATCATGTCGTTCATGGACTATGTCTCGCAGAGGGTGCTCAAAATCAAGCCCCCCGCGAGCAAGGCCGTGGAATATTCCAGCATTCTCCTTTTGAACCAGGCCGAAGAAAGCCTAAAAAACGGCAAGCTGGAGGAATCGGCGGGCCTTTACCGGAAGTACCTCGATCGGTACCCCGGCCAGACGGAAAAGGGCTTCGTATCGATTACTTTGGCGGATATTTATCTCAAACTGGATAAGGCGGCCGAAGCGAGGCCGCTGCTTGAGAGCGTCTGCCAGAGCTTTGCCGGGCGCGAGGAGGCCCAGCTGGCCGCCAACATGCTCAAAAAGATCCTCGAAGCGCAAAGGAAAATCGAGCTCGCCGACCAGCTGAAGAACGCGATTCCGGAAGCCCAACAAAAGACCGAAGGGCAGGCCGTGCAGCTCAAACTGGCCCTTGCGCAGCTGGCCGCGTACCAGCCCGAAAAAGCCCGGGAGATTTTGACTCCTTTGGCGGAATCGACGCAGCCGGAGATCCGGAAAAAGGCGAAGTTTTATCTGGGATGGATCTACAAGCTCGAATCGCGGTACGACCAAAGCGCGACGGTCCTGACCGAGCTCTTGAACGATCCGGAACTCGATCAGGAAATGAAGATCGGCCTCCAGAGCCAGCTGGCAGATATCTACTATCAGCAGGGGAACGTCGAAAAGTCCCTCGGAGAATATAAAAACGTCGCGAAAACCTCGGGGGCCGGCGCGACGGGGGGAATCCGGGACGTATGGGTTTCACTCGCCGAATTGGAGCGGGCTAAAATTTACCATTACGATTACGAAAATATAACGAACATTGAACAGCTCCAGCGGCGTCTGAATGATCTGGAGCTCCGGTACGGCGACAAGGGGAACCTTCGCGAGGTTTTGGAAAACATCCCCGATCTGGGCTTGCGGGAGAAGGCGTTTTATGAGCTCGAAAACGGCCGGGTCCACATGGCCCTGGATCTTTTTGAAAAAGACGCAGCCAAGCATCCTCGGGATGCCTGGACGCAGGGAGGGCTGGGGATTGTCTATGTTCTTCTCGGGGACATCGAAAAAGGGCATGAATTTGCCCGGCAAAGCTATGAGCTGAACCACGACTATTACACCGCGGCGGTCATGGGCTATCTGTCGACTCTGCTGGGCAAGTACGAGGAGGCGGAAGCCTACTACCAAGAATGCCTCGGGCAGAGGCCCGATTACCTTCCTGGCAAATTCAATCTGGCGTCTATTTATCTCAAGACCGGAAAGTTTCAACAGGCCCTCGGGCTTCTGGGCCGGCTTGAAAAGGAGATCGACGAATCCCAGAAGCTGGTTCGCGCGAAGATCATGAATAATATGGGGTTTGCCTATTGGCAGCTCGGAGACCGAGCGAATGCCGAAACGAAGTTCCGGCAGGCCCTGGAGGCGATGCCGAATTTTGCGGTGGCCAAAAATAATCTGACTCAGCTTGCTGCGGGCGAGACGCCGCAGATGGTTACCTTAAGGGAATGAGGCAGTGTCCTCCAGACTCCGCGTTACGGGGTGGGCGGTCCTTGCGGCGGTCTTGACCGGCGCGCCGGCGGTTCCCCGGGCCTACGCGGTCGTGGGGCAGGCGGAAGATTACGACCAATTTAAATGGGAGGACTTGAAGGAGTTTCAAAACAACCTGATTCGGGATCAAAGCACGACGCAGTCCAGGCCCGAGGAGATGATGGATCAGATGAAGAGGCTAGAAATCCAGAAAGACACGGCCGCGACGCCGGATGAGCAGGAAGTGGTCTCAGAACAGCTTGAAATGCTGAAGGCTCAGCTTCTGCATGTTCCCAAGCCCAAGCGCTTCGGCCTCGAGATGTCGGGCGACTGGAAGTACGAAACCAACAGCATCCGTGCTCTGCCGCGCTACGAGAAGGACGATTCGACGCTCAATTCGGACACCACGTTGCGGACAGACCTGTCCGGCCGCAAGACCGACCTGCGCTTCGAGCTCAACGGCGGAAAGCTCTGGAGCGTCGAATTCCCGGAAAAAGACATGTGGAAGGCGGAGGCGCGCCTGCGCTTCCGCCGGAAATACTTCCGGAAAGTCGCGCACTCGTCGAATTTACGTTTGGCGCGGACGAACACGAAAACGGTTGACTACGATTACGACAAGGTGCGGTGGGATGGCCAGTGGCAGAATTCTTACAATTATCCTTTTTCTCCGAAGTTGTCCCTGAATATGGATACCGATTACTCCCGGAGGATGTTTCTGCAGGAGGCCTTTCACAAGGACGGGGGCTGGCAGTCGGCGCTTTCGCCGAGCGGGTTTTGGAACTTTACCCCTAAGACCCGTATCTCCTTCGGCTACAACCTCGGCGTCAGCCGCAATCTCAAGAAGGAAGGGGACGCCAATTCCCACAATTTTTCCCTGGGCTACTTCGGGAAAATGACGAGGAAATCGTCGGCCAGCGTCAACCTGGCCTATTCGCGCCAGGTCCCGCTCAAGCAGGACAGCACGACGAACACCTACACGGTAGGGCTCGGCTATGTCTGGCAGTTTACGGGAAAGACCCAGGCGGCGGTTCAGCTGATGCGCTCTTTGCAAAATACGACTTCGGTCCTGACCTCCGGAACCGCCGACAGTGTCGACAACACGACTTCGAAGCAAACGACCTGGTTCACCAACGACAGCATTTCCGTTTCCTTGAACTCCCGGCTGACGCGCAAGATGAACGTGACGCTGACGTCGAATTTATCGTTTGTCCGGACCAAGATGAGTAAGGATCAGAAGACCCAGGCCGAAGAGGAGAGTTTTGATCCTGAGACGGCGCAAATGACCTTCCCCCAATCAGTCAGTATCAGTTATCTGCTGGCACGCTGGGTCACGCTGACCTGCGGTTACCAGTTCGAGTACCGGCAAGGGGATGAACACGCGGACATGTACCGCAATCACGCCTATTCGGCGGCGGCGCGCATTTCCGTGTAGCAGAGGAGTCTTGAAGCGATGAGAACAAAACCATTTCGGAACATGGCTCTTTGGAGCTTGGCGGCGCTGTTGCTCTTTGCCCCGGCCGGCGCGGTCCGGGCGGGGGATGCCGACATTCTGGTGCCTGGGGATACGATCAAGCCCAAGGCCGGAAAGGATGCCGAGGACGGCCATGTCTTGAAGCCTGGCGACCGGATCAAGGTGACGATTTATCCGGAAGACGAATTCATCAAGGGCGGCGAGATGCAGATCAGCGCCGAAGGCAATATCACGCTTCCTTTGATCGGGAAAGTCGAAGTGGGCAACATCCTTGTTCGCGAAGCCGAGGCCAAGATCCGGGACCTCCTGAACGCCGATTACCTCGTCAATCCGGAAGCCGTGATCGAGGTCGTCAAGTCAAGCGAGCAGAGCAAAATTCAGATTGTCCTCTTGGGGTCCGTCCGTAAGCCGGGCTCTTACGAGTTCCCCGTCGGTGAAGTGAAGGTGACTCTCCTCAAGCTCATGTCGGAGGCCGGCGGATTTTCGGAGGTTGCAAACATCAAGAAAATCAAGATCGTGCGCACAGAGGACGGCAAGAAAACGGTGATCCGCGCGAACGCCGAGGCCATCATGAGCGGCGACCAGCCGGATGTGGAACTGATGTCGGGCGACATCGTGCACGTTTCGGAGAGTCTTTTCTAACGTTAGAGCGGGACCAAGCGGAGCAGCGATGATGCAGAATTTTCAGCCGGCGGGGTATTCGGAACAGGCCGAGAAGCCCGTCGACTACCAGTATTACCTCTTCCTTTTTGCGAAGAATTTTTACGTCATCTTCACCTTTCTGATCATCGTGGTCACTCTGGCCGCCATCTATGTCTCAAAGCTACCCGACGTCTACCAAACCACCGGCCAGATGATGATCGAGCGGCCGAGGATCAAATGGTCGGAGATGAAGGAGGCCGCCGGAGGCGCGGAAGGGGAGTCCTACAACGTCGAATACTACAACACCCAGATGGAGATCATGACCAATCAGGCCCTTCTGCGCCAGGTTGCCGATGATCTCAAGCTGGCCAAGTATTTTGGGACGGACAACACCCGGGTTGCCCAGATCCTCTCGGGCATGGTCAAGGTCTCGCGCGTCGGCTCGAGCCGTCTTTTCAACGTCACGGTCACGGGGCAGGACCCGAAAATGATCTCTAACATTGCCAACGCGGTCGCGCGTACCTACGTCCGGAGAAGCTTCGAAGAGCAGCTCTATTACTCCAAAGAGGTCCTCAACTGGCTGCCGAGCAAAGGAGACGCCAAGGAAATTATTTCGATTACCAATCCCATCGGCGGGGTCCGGCAGATGACCCGCGAAGACCTGATCGAGAGCCTTCCTTCCATCAAGTCCGACCCCACGATTCGGGAGCTGCGCGAGAAAAAGGCGGGAATCGAATCCGACCTCGAGCTCAGCCTTCAGCGCTATCGTGAAAAGCATCCGATCATTATCAAGGCCCGTTCGAACCTGAAATTCGTCGAGGACAGTATTCAGCAGGAAAAGGACCGCATCATCGAGAACCTGAAGTCCCAGGCCGAAGGCGAGCACCAGATCTCGAGCGCCCGGATTATGCAGGAGGCCCCGGTTCCCGAGCGGCCGCTCCCGCAGAAGCGGTCCAGGACCATTCTGCTGGCAGCCTTGGGCGAAATCGTCCTGTGCTTCCTCCTGATCGCTCTTTTCGACCACTTCGATGATACCCTCCATTCTTTCGATGACTTCGAACGAAAGGGCCTGGTCCTTCCTTTCCTGGGTCCCATTCCGCTCATCAAGGGGGCCAAGGGGGACCCCTCCCGCAAGGCCCTTGCGGGCTATTATGACAAGGCGTCCGGCATTGCCGAATCGTTCCGCTACCTGCGCGTGGCTGTGAATTTCTCGGCGACGCCCGAGGCCCTGAAGAACCTGGTCATCACAAGCTGCTTGCCGCACGAGGGTAAGTCGTTTTGTGCTCATAACATCGCCGTTTCGCTCGCGCAGGACGGAAACCGCACGCTCATCATCGACGGCGACATGCGCCGCCCGACCTTGGACCGCATTTTCAAGCTCGACAATACCACGGGCCTCTCGAATTATCTGACGAGCAATCTCGATCACACCTCCATCATGAAGGAGACGTTCATCGAAAACCTGATCGCGATTACGAGCGGCCCGATGTCGCCGAACCCCGGAGAAATCCTCGCCTCGGACCGGATGAAGACGCTTCTCGACAAGGTGCGGGGCGAATTCGACCGCATCATCATCGATTGCCCGCCGCTTGTCGGCATCGGCGACGGCCTTGTGGTCGGGGCCATGGTCGGTCATTTGGTCCTGGTGATCGCGGCGGGGAAAACGCCGGCGGACTTGATCCGGCACACGCAGGGCATGATCGAGCGGGCGAAGATCAAGCTCATCGGGGTCGTGCTCAATATGGTTGACATGGAAAAGGAACGCCACCGCGGGTACGCGAAGCACTATTATCACACCTACAACCGCTACTACCAGGTGACCGAAGCTCAGAAAGATTCCGAAGAAGCCTGACGTCTCTGGACAAATTCCCCCCACTGTACTATATTCACTCTGGCAAGATGAATCCCGGCTTAAGAGCGGCCGGCCTGCCGGCCGCGACTACGGAATATCCAATTGGAGAAAGGGGAGCTATGAGTCACGAGAAGATTTTCACGGATGCCAACTTTCAAACGGAGGTCTTGCAGTCCTCCAAGCCCGTCATGGTCGATTTTTGGGCCGAGTGGTGCGGGCCCTGCAAGATGCTTGCCCCCGTTGTCGAACGGATCGCCAAAGCCAATGAAGCCAAGCTCACCGTCGGCAAAGTGAATGTCGACGATTCTCCCGTTTCCGCCCAAAAATACGGCATCCAAGGGATCCCGACCCTGCTTTTTTTTAAGGGGGGGCAGGTCGTCGAGCAACTCGTCGGCTTCCAGTCGGAGGAAAAAATCCAGAATGCCATCGACGAGCTCCTCCAGCCTTGAGCGCTCTCGCATGAGCGCGCCATGAAGACCCGGCGTCTTGGCAGAACCGGTCTCGAGGTCACCGAGATCGGCTTCGGGGCCTGGGCCATCGGAGGCACCGGCTACGGGCCGACACGGGACGAAGAATCGCTTGCGGCCCTCGAAACAGCCTGGCAGCGCGGCGTCAACTTCTTCGATACGGCCGACACCTACGGTTGCGGACGTTCCGAATCGCTCGTCGGGCGCTTCTTACGCGGGAAACCCCGCCATCAAATTTTCATCGCCACCAAGGCCGGGTGGGATTTCTATCACGCCGGCGGCACGCGCAAAAACTTCCACCCCTCCTACGTCCGTTTCGCCTGTGAAGAAAGCCTGAAGCGCCTAGGGATCGATTCGATCGATCTTTATCAGCTGCACAATCCCTCGCTCGACATTTTGCGGGCCGGGGAATCGGTGGGGGCCCTCGAGGCCCTGAAGCGGGAAGGGAAGATCCGCTTCATCGGCGTGTCGGCCCATACGGAGGAAGAGGCCGAGGCGGCCATTGCCGACGGCCGCGTGGATGCCCTTCAGCTCGTGTTCAATCTCCTCGACCAGCAAATGGGCGCGAAAGTTTTCGATTTGGCTTTCCGCAGCGGAATCGGGATCATCGTCCGAGAACCTCTCGCGTACGGGTTTCTTTCCGGAAAATATAAGCCGGGGCATGCATTCCACAAAGACGACCACCGCAGGCGTTTTACGCGGGAGGTCCTCGAGACGAACCTTAAAAAAATCGAGATCCTGAAGCGGATCATGACGACCGAAAGGCTTCCGATGGCTCAGGCGGCGCTGGAATATATTCTGCAGTTTCCCCAGGTTGCGACCGTGATTCCGGGCGCAAAGACCGCAGCCCAGGTCACTGAAAATACCGAAGCCTCCCTGCGTCCGCGCCTTCGCAGTGAAGAGGCCTACCACCTGCGCGATCTTTATTCCCGCGAGCCGATCTTCAGGGAGCACGTGTTTTAGATGCTACGCTTTCTTATCGTCGTGCTCTGCCTTTTAGCCGTGTTGGCGGTCACCTACCCGGTTCTGATCGGCGCTGTGCTCGAGCGGCCGCTCGAAGTCCTTTTGTCGGAGATGTTCGGCATGCGCGTCGAGATCGACCGCCTCCGGGCCGACCCCGTCTCGGGCGAGGTCAAGGCGGGCCGGATCGTGTTTCAAAATCAGCCCGGGTTTTCGCCCGGTCCGCATTTCGACACCGCTCTGGAAGGCCGGATCCGTTTTTGGGACTTGACCCGCAAAAAGGTCATTCTTGACCGGGTCGTTCTCACTCATGCTTATTACTTCATCCACCGGATCCATACTCCGGAGGGGCCGGACAACAACGCCTCCATGTGGATCCGCCACATCCGGAAGTGGAAGCAGGACCGCGACACGGACCCCGGCACGCCGACGAAGTGGACCGTTTCGATCGACAGCCTCCTGATCCGCGACGGGGCGTTTGTCTGTGAAGAGACGCGCCCGGACGGATTGGGGCTCCGCTTATTCTTCCGTCAGCTCGAAGGGGAGTGGAAGAACTTTTTTTGGAGGTCGCGCGATCCGGGCGGACTTCCCGAGACGATCCGCCTGAAAGGGCTTTTTGGCGAAATCAATCCTGCGCCGTTTACGATCGACGGTCAAACCAACTTTGCGGCGAGCGAAATCAACTTTGATTTGCGGGGGATCGTTCCGGACGGGGATATCACCGAATACACTCAGTTATGGGAGGGGTTGCCCCTGAAAATCGGCGGGGGCCGGTATTCCCTCGATGTCCGGGCGGTGTGCCGGCGTGAGCGGCTGAAAGCGGAGAACGTGGTGGTCCTGAAGGATCTGAAAGTGAATCCGGAGCTTTCTCTGGGGGGCACGCTTTGGGGGCTTCCCTTGGTGGCAGGGGCCGCTTTTTTACAAAAAGAGAAAATGATCCGGTTGACGGTTCCGGTGGAGGGGGACCTTGACAACCCCAAGTTCCGGGTCGTCGGCGCGTTTAAGACGGCCTTTCAGGATTCGCTGAGAGGCTATATGCAAAGGGGTATGAATCTGCTGACGGCGGCTCCGGCCGAAATCGTCAAGAGAACTCAGGAATTTGCGCAGCAGGCTCCGGCCGAAATCGTCGGAGGCGTCGAGAAGTTGTCCTCGCTCCTGACTGGCGGCGCCGCGCAGGTCAAAGGAAAAATCAAAGGAGAATAAACGTGACCGACTCGAAGAAGAAAAAGGCGGGTTATGTGGCCATCATCGGCCTCCCGAACGTGGGTAAATCGACTCTGCTCAACCGGCTGGTCGGGGAAAAGCTGGCCGGCGTTTCCCCAAAACCCCAGACGACTCGGGATTCGATCCGAGGGATTTTCACCGACCCGGCGCTCGGACAGATCGTCTTTGTCGACACCCCCGGGATCCACTCTCCGCGGGACCTTCTCGGCCGCTGGATGGCCCGCGAGGTCGAGAAATCGCTGGAGGGCATCGATCTCGTCTATTGGATGGTCCTGCCCGACGACCGCCCCTGCGAGGAAGAGATCCTCGAAAAGATCAAGGCCCTCGGCCTCCCGGTTTTCCTGCTGATTAACCAGATCGACCGGTATCCGAAGCCCTTCATCCTGCCCGTGATCGACCGCTATCACAAGGCGTTTGCCTTCCGGGAGATCATTCCGATTTCGGCAAAATTGGGGGATCAGGTGGACTTGCTCCTCGAGAAAACATTCGAGGCCCTGCCCGAGGGGGAGCCCTCGTTCGAACAGGACCAGATCTCGGACCAGAACGAGCGCTTCCTCGTCAGGGAGCTGATCCGTGAAAAACTTTTCCACTTTACCGAAGAGGAAATTCCCTACTCGACTTCGGTTGTGATCGAATCGTTCACGGACCGTGAGGACGGGATTGCCGAAATCAACGCGACCGTCGTCGTCGAGAAGGATTCCCAGAAGGCGATTGTCATCGGCAAGCGCGGCGAAATGATGAAAAGGATCGGGACGGCCGCCCGGCTCGACATCGAACGCCTGCTCGGAAGAAAAGTGTTCCTCAAGGTCTGGGTCCGCACCATGGACCGTTGGAAGAGCGACCCTTCCGCGATGCGGGGCCTCGGGTACGGAGATCCGGCGTGATTCGCGTCGTTATTTTCGATCTGGGCAACGTCCTCATCCACTACGACTTGCGCAAGGCGGCCCGGAGATTCTCGAAAGCTTGCGGGGTCCCGATGATCCGGATGTGGCTTCATTTCCTGACGAGCCCCTCCGAGAAAGACTATGCCCGCGGCAAGATCTCCTCGAAGGAATTTTACCGGCAGGCCCGGCAGGCGCTCGGCTTCAAGACGAGCTACCCGGATTTCCGGCGGCACTGGAACGATATTTTCTGGGAAAATGAGGGGATGGAGGCCCTGCTGCGCCGTCTCAAGAAGCGCTATCCCCTTTACCTGATTTCCAACACCAACCGCATGCACTACGAATACCTCAAAAAGCGCTACCCCCTGCTCCGGCATTTCAAAATCAAGTTTGCCTCGCACGAAGTCGGGCACGCCAAGCCGGACCCCGAGATCTACCGGAAGGCCCTCGAAAAGATCGGGTGCCGGCCCGGGGAAGCCGTCTTCATCGACGACAACCCGGGCTTTGTCCGGGGCGCCCGCCGGGCGGGCATGCACGCCTTGCGGTTCAAGTCGCTGGAGCGGCTGACCGGCGCCCTGCAGCGGCTCGGCGTTTGCTTCTAGCCTGAATCTTCTTGAACCCCGGGTGTTTTTGCCGCATAATCAAAATCCATCAGGTTACTGGTTTCCCTTCGTTGATTTGACCCTAGCCCGATCTTCCGGACAGTGGTTGTGTTTCCCCGAGGAAGGAGAGGTATTGGATGCAGCTGAAAGTTCGCGATGCGGCCAAGCTGTTCAAGGTGCCCGAAAGCCGGATTTACGACTGGCTCCGCAGGAGGGAGCTGCCTGCCGTCCGCGTCAACGGTCAGTTCCGCCTCAATCGCGACGAGGTCATCCTTTGGGCCTCGGAAAAAGGGATTGATCTTTCGCCCGAGGTCCTGGCTTTGCCCTCGGGGGACCCGGCCCCCGCTGTGACCCTGGCCGAGACACTCGAGCTGGGAGGCATTTATTACGAGGTCGATGCCCATGACAAGATGAGCGCGCTGGCTTCCGTCGTGTCGCGCATGCCTTTGCTGAAGGGAGTCAACCGCGAGACCCTTCTGGGGGTTCTTGTCGCGCGGGAGGCGATCATGTCCACGGGGATCGGGGAGGGGCTTGCCATCCCTCACGCTCGCAATCCCATCGTTCTTCATGTTTCCAGCCCGATGGCCACTCTTTGCTTCCTGAAAACGCCGGTGGATTATGATGCCGTCGACGGCCGAAAGGTGGATACTCTGTTTACCCTGATTACTCCGAACGTTCGGGTTCATTTGCATCTTCTCGCGAAGTTGGCCTTTGCTCTTCGGAGCGGACCGTTCAAAACAGCGATTGCGGCCAAGGAAAAGCCGGAAGTTCTTTTGGGCGTCTTGCGCGATTTAGAGAAGTCGTCATGAATGCCCTCATGATTTCGCTCGGTTTTTTTGCGGCGGGAGCTCTCGGGGCGGCCCTTTTTTACCAGCGGCCAGCATGGGCTTCGCGGGCCGGTGTCTTTGGCGCCGTTTTGGGCTCGGCAGTAGGATTGACCTCGGCGATCCTCAAGTTGATCCAAAACCGGCATGAAGGCCTTATGATCGCCGATGTTTTCCCGTATGGGAAAATGGTGCTGGGGTTGGACCCTCTGACCGCCTGGTTTTTGGTCATCCTTTACGCGCTTACGGGCTTGGCGGCCCTTTACGGGTATGCCTATCTTCAGCACGGTGACGGGGCGCGCCGGGCGGGAAAGGCGTGGTTTTTTTATAATGCCCTGGCCGCGAGCATGGCGCTCGTGACCCTTGCAAGAAACGGGTTGTTCTTTTTGATGGCTTGGGAGGTCATGTCGATCTCGTCGTGGTTTCTTGTGACGCTGGAGAGCGACAAGGAAACGTCACGGCGTGCCGGGCTGACTTATCTGATTGCCACGCATCTGGGCGGTGCTTTTTTGATTGCGGGTTTTCTCATGATGGAGCGCTCGACCGGATCTTTTGTCATGAACGTTTTGTCGGCTTCCCCGATGACTCCCTCCCAGCTCAATCTCCTCTTTGTGTTGTTTCTGATAGGCTTTGGCTCCAAAGCGGGCTTTGTTCCGCTGCATGTTTGGCTGCCCGAGGCCCACCCGGCGGCGCCTAGCCACGTGTCGGCGCTCATGTCGGGCGTCATGATCAAGATGGGGATTTACGGCCTCCTGCGCTTTATTAGCCTGTCGGGGACTCCTCCGTCCTGGTGGGGATGGTGTTTGATCGGGGTGGGGGTGACCTCCGGCGTTGTCGGCGTTCTTTTTGCGCTTGCCCAAAACCGGCTCAAGACGCTTTTGGCTTACAGCAGCGTCGAGAATATGGGGCTTCTGACCATCGGCCTTGGGTTGGGGGTCCTCGGGATAAGTTTGCACCGTCCCGGGCTCGCGGTCCTGGGCCTGGCCGGCTGTTTGCTCCATGCGCTTAACCACGCCATCTTCAAGGGGCTGCTCTTTCTGGCGGCCGGCGCCGTTTTGCGCCAAACCGGAACGGACGTGCTCGACCGCCTCGGCGGCCTTGCCAAGCCCATGCGTGTGACCAGTCTTGCATTTCTTACGGGCTCCGCCGCCATTTGCGGGCTTCCTCCCTTGAACGGTTTTACGAGCGAGCTCTTTCTCTATTTCGCGGTTTTTTCCGTGATGATGTCGCGAAGCTCCGCTTTGTCGGTGTGGATGATCGGCGTCATGGTTTCTCTCGTTTTGATCGGGGGACTCTCGGCCCTTTGCTTTGTGAAAGCTTTCGGCCTTGGATTTCTGGGAGGCTCGAGGGACCCCGGGCAAACGGAAGTCCGTGAAGTTCCGGCCCTGATGCGTTGGCCCATGCTTGCGCTGGCGCTGGCGTGCCTGGCAGGCGGGCTGGCTGCTCCCTGGCTTGCCGGGGCCCTGAAAAGCCCCGTTTCCTTTTTAAGCGGTTTGAGCGCGGCCGAGGTGAAGGCCCAGATGGGGCCGGTGATCCGTGCGTTTCGATCTCTGCTCGGACTTTCCGGAATCCTGATTTTGGTGGCGGGGGCCCTTGCATGGATCCGTTCGAAGCTTCTTGCCGGGCGCGCCGTCACGGCGTCTGTCACCTGGGACTGCGCTTATGCGCGCCCCACCGCACGGATGCAATATACCTCGGACTCCTTTCCCGGAATGATTTTACGCTCCCTTCGCCGATGCCTCGGCCTGCACGTGAAAGTCCAAAAGCCGGGCGGGATTTTTCCGAGTGCGGCTAGTCTTACAACCACTCACCGGGACGTTTTCCGTGAAAGTATCTTTGAGCCGCTGTTCCAGGGGACCGCGTCCCTTCTGATGAAATGGCGATGGCTCCAGCAGGGGCGCGTCCAGCTGTACGTTCTGTATATTGCCCTGACGCTCCTGTTTCTTTTTGTTTTTAACCTGAAGGACTGACCGTGCTTCTTTCGTCTTGGCTGTTTGTCGTTTGTGCCATTTTTCTTTCGCCTCTTTTTGCCGGAATCATCCACCGGACGAAGGCTTTTTTTGCCGGACGCTCCGGGGTGCCCCTCCTTCAGAGCTACTACGACTTGTGGAAGCTGCTGCACAAGTCGGCCGTGATCAGCCGGACCACTTCCGCGGTTTTCTGGATGGGCCCCGCCGTGAGTCTGGCCGCCCTTTTGACGTCCCTGCTTCTTCTCCCGTTCGGAAAAACCCCTGCGATTTTTTCTTTCCCGGGGTCCTTCGTCGTGTTTGCATATCTTTTGGCGGCCGGCCGGTTCTTCGTCATGTCGGCGGCGCTCGACACGGGCTCGAGCTTCGAAGGAATGGGGGCGAGCCGCGAAGCGCAGTTTGGGATCTTTACAGAAATCGCTCTTTTTCTCGCCTTGACGGCAGTCGCACTGCGCTCGGGCAGTTTTTCGCTTTCCGACATGAGCACGCTCGTGACGGCGCAGGAATGGACGGGCAATCTTGCCGTTTACGGCCTTGCGGGCCTGGTCCTGTTTGCCGTTTTTCTAACGGAGAACGCGCGGATTCCCGTGGATGACCCGAACACTCACTTGGAATTGACCATGATTCACGAGGTCATGGTTCTCGACCACGGCGGCCCCGATCTGGGATGGATTCTGGCGGCCGACGGCTTGAAACTCTGGATTTTTGGAACGCTCGTTCTGAACGCCGTTTTACCCCCGGCGCTTGCCCACGGCGGCCTCGACTTTTTGGCCCGCCTGGCCGCTTTGGCCGTCCTGGCGGTCGTGACGGGCGCTGTCGAATCGGTGATGGCGCGGCTTCGGCTCGGGAGGATTCCGCATTTACTGACCGGGGCCGTGGCCATTGCGGTCATTGCCATCGGATTGGCCTTGAGGTGACGTGATGGATCATTTTTCAGATTTGATTTTGGTAGCCTTGATGCTTTCGGCGGTCGCTCTCTTGGGCACCAGCAGAATTGCGGGTTGCATCCGCATTTCCGCGGCCCAGGGGGGCCTGCTTGCGCTTTTGCTCCTTTGCGTGCGGGGGACCGGCAGCCCCTATTTCTGGGCCCTGGCGGGTGGAATCGCGGTCCTGAAAGGGATCGTCTTTCCCTGGCTTTTGCGACGGGCGATCCGTGAAACGGACGTCCAATGTGAAAATATTCCTTCCGTCAATTACCTGCTTTCGCTCGGCTGGGCGGCGGTTTCTTTCGCGGTGGCGTCGTGGATCAGCTCGCTTTTGAGCGTCCCGTTTCACCAGGCCGCTTCGCCGGCGGTCGCGGCCGCCGTCTTCATGATTTTTTCGGGTTTTTTCCTGATTGTTGCAAGGCGTCTTGCGCTCATGCAGGTCCTCGGTTTCGTGACCCTCGAGAACGGGGTTTACGCGTTCGGCCTGGCGCTCGCGTATGACTTTCCCTTTTTGGTGGAGCTCGGGATCCTTCTGGATATTTTTGTCGCGGTATTCGTGATGGGCATCATGGTTTTCCGCATCCACCGCGCCTTTGATCACATCGATACCCGTCAGATGACGAATCTCAAGGACGAGCCATGATCCTCTTAAGCCTGCTTGCCGTTCCGCTTGCCGGGGGAGTCGCCGCGTTCGTGGTTCGTTCCGACGCGTGGCGACGGCGCCTGCTTGCCTGTGCGGCCATCCTTCATACGGCGCTCACTCTTGCGGCTTGGCGGATCGTTCCGGCGCCTGTTTTGGGGGAATGGCTCGTTCTGGACCGGCTGGGCCTTTTCTTTTTGACCATCACGAGCCTTCTTTTTCTGGCCTGCGCAGTTTACGGGCTTCATTATCTGCGGACGGAATCGGCCGGGCGGCAGGAGGACGCCGAAGAGTCTTTCCTGTTTGTGAATGCTCCCGAAGCGCGGTTCACCGGGTGCCTGCTTCTTTTCCTCGCGGCCATGACCCTGGTCCTTGCGACGCGGCACCTGGCCATCCTCTGGATCGGGATCGAGGCCACGACTCTGGCGAGCGCACCCCTGATTTACTTCCACCGCCATCACCGTTCCCTCGAGGCCACCTGGAAATATCTGCTCATTTGCTCGGTGGGCATCGCGCTCGCCCTCCTCGGGATTTTTTTCCTGGCCCTCTCGGCGTCCGTCGAAAGCGGGGCGTCCATTCCGCTCACCGTGGATCATTTTGTCGGCCATGCGGCCAGCCTGAACGGCCGCTGGATGAAAGCCGCTTTCCTTTGCTTTCTAGTCGGATACGGCACGAAGATGGGCCTTGCGCCGATGCACACCTGGCTTCCCGACGCGCACAGTGAAGCTCCGTCGATGGTTTCCGCCCTTCTTTCGGGAGCGCTCCTCAATTGCGCTATGGTCGGCATTCTTCGCCTTTTACCGATTTACGATGCCGCCGGATACGCGGCTTTCTGCCAGTCGCTTCTCGTGAAGTTCGGGTTGTTCTCCATGCTGGTGGCTGCCGTTTTTATCATCGCCCAGCGTGACTTTAAGCGGATGCTGGCCTATTCGAGCGTGGAACACATGGGCATTCTCGCTCTGGGGATCGGAATCGGCGGGCTCGCCAAGTGGGGGGCCGTCCTCCATGCGGTCAATCACTCCTTGGCGAAAGCCATGATGTTCCTTCTGGCGGGGAACATCCTCCGGATCTACAAAACGAAGACGATCGCGGAGGTTAAGGGGATGCTCCGGAGAGCGCCTGTCACGGCGGCCTTATGGACTGCCGGTTTTCTCGCCATTGCGGGGGCGCCGCCCTTCGGAATTTTCCTGAGCGAATTCATCATTCTCAGGGGAATGTTCCAGGGCGGGCATTTCTGGGCCGGCGGGGCTTACCTGCTTCTGCTTTCGGTCATCTTCGTGGGGATGGCCGGCGCGGTGACGTCGATGACCCAGGGCGAGAGCTGCTGCGAAGGGGACCGCGTGAAAGAACCGTTCCTGTCTTTTGCTCCTTCGCTTGTTTTTGCAGTTTTTCTCCTGATCACGGGGCTGTGGATTCCGCCTTTTCTTCAAAACGCAGTGGAGCAGGCCTCACGCATCGTGGGGGTGTTCTAGCCATGGACCGGAATGTCTTTTTTCGAAACGGAGAAGTGATACGGCTCGCGAGTCTCAAGAAGGAACCTGTCGACGAGTTTCGCAAGGGGGTCTTGTTCGCCATCCGAAATGGTGCCAGGATCGCGGCTTTTTTTGCGAAACCTGGCGACCGGGACGGCTTTGAGCTTTTTCTCATTCTGGCCCATGATTCGGAAGGCGGCTTGTCGGTCCATGCCTGCGAGGTTGGGGACCGCTATCCGGCTCTGACGCCGGATTGCCCGCAGGCCCATTTGTTTGAGCGTGAGATCCGCGAACAATGGGGGATTGTCCCCGAGGGGCACCCGTGGCTCAAGCCCGTCCGGTTTTATCCGTCTCCTCCCGGGGTTTGCGATTTTTTCAAGGTGGAAGGTGAGTCGGTCCACGAAGTGGCGGTCGGACCTGTCCACGCGGGCATCATCGAGCCGGGGCATTTTCGTTTCCAATGCGACGGGGAAACCGTGCTTCACCTCGAAATCGCGCTTGGGTTTCAGCATCGCGGGGTCGAGCGTTCCCTGCGGGGAGGCCCCGGCAAACGGACCTTGCATACGATGGAAACTTTGGCGGGGGATACGACGATCGGCCATGCCGCCGCTTACTGCCAAATGATCGAGGCCCTTTCGTGGTGTGAGGCTCCGGTTCCGGCGCAGGCTTTCCGGGCGATCGCGCTCGAGCTCGAGCGCTTAGCCAATCATACCGGCGATCTCGGGGCGCTGGCGGGCGATATCGGTTATTTGCCCACGTCCTCCTATTGCGGGCGGATCCGGGGCGATTTTTTGAATATGACCGCGCTTTTCTGCGGAAACCGGTTCGGCCGTGGGTGGCTTTGCCCCGGAGGAGTCGCTTTCGACGGGGACAAGCCGCGGAGGGGCAGCTTGTCGGAAAAATTGGAAACCGCGCTCAAGGACGTCCGGAGCGCGGTAGAATTACTGTGGCAGACGCCGTCTGTTCTTGCGCGTATGGAGGAAATCGGCACTCTTTCGAAAGAATCGTGTGAGGCTCTCGGCCTGGTGGGGCCGGCGGCTAGGGCCTGCGGCGTGAGCCGGGACGTACGGTTCGATTTTCCGTCCGGGATTTACCGCTTTTCCCAGATCCCGGTATCGGTCGGGGCCAAAGGGGACGTGTTTTCGCGCGCTTACGTGCGATGGCTCGAAATTCAGCGTTCGGTGGAATTCATACGGGAACAGATCGAAAATTTTCCGGAGGGAGCCGTCCGCAAGCCGTGCGGGGCGCTTGTGCCCGACGCCATGGCCTGCACCCTGACGGAAGGCTGGCGCGGGGAGATTTGTCATGTGGCGATGACCGACTCGCGCGGGCTTTTTTGCCAGTATAAGATTACGGATCCTTCGTTTCATAACTGGATGGGGCTTGCGCTTGCGATGAGGGACCAGCAGATTTCAGATTTCCCGCTTTGCAACAAAAGCTTTAATCTTTCCTATTGCGGGCACGATCTTTAAATTTGGAGAGCGATGTTTAAAGTCTTAAAGGCGCGTTGGACTCAAAAACACAGGACCCTCTCTTTTCCAAAAGGGGAGCTGGTCCTTCCCGACCGTTTTCGGGGCCGTCCCGTGGCCGATGCCGCAAAATGTCCGCAAGGCTGTGAGGGGTGTGCCGAGGCTTGTCCGACGGAGGCCATCCGGCGGGTGGACGGGGGAGGGATCGCGGTAGATCTTGGCAAGTGCCTTTTTTGCCGAGACTGCCAAGAGGCGTGCCCGAACGGCGCCCTGACTTATTCCCCGGATTACCGCCTTGCGGTCCGCAGCCGCAAAGATCTCGAGCCGGCTTCCGGCGAAGCGCTGAAGCTGGCTGAAAAGCTCGAGCGGAACATGCGGCGGATTTTCGGACGTTCGCTCAAGTTACGCCAAGTCAGCGCGGGAGGCTGCAACGCCTGCGAGGCGGACACGAACGTCCTCAACACTGTCGTGTTCGATCTTGCCCGCTTTGGTATCCAGTTTGTAGCGTCGCCCCGGCATGCCGATGGCCTCCTCGTGACGGGGCCGGTGTCGGAGAACATGGCGCGGGCCCTTCAAAAAACCTACGAAGCTGTGCCTGCACCGAAGCTGGTCCTTGCGGTCGGCGCGTGCGCGATCTCGGGCGGGCCCTTTGCGGGTCATCCGGAAGTCCGCAACGGAGTCGATTCCATCCTTCCGGTGGACCTTTACGTGCCCGGATGTCCTCCTCATCCGGTCACCATTCTCGACGGCCTTCTGCGCCTGCTCGGCCGTTTACCGGCATAGAATTGATTGACGCCCGAAAAGGGCCAGAATAGAATAGCTGCTTAAAGAGAAGATCTCCCGCCAAGCTTTAAGGAGGACGTCCATGGCTTATGTGATTACCGATAAATGTCTCGGCGAAAGATACGCGACCTGTGTTTCCGTTTGCCCCGTCGATTGCATCTACCCCGGCGTTTACAAGGGCGAGGCGTTCATGGTCGTTGATCCTTCCGTTTGCATCACCTGCGGCGCATGCTTGCCTGAGTGCCCGATCGCCGCGATCGTGGAGTCGGAAGATTACGCCCCCGAGTGGGGGAAGGTCAACGCGGAGCTCGCGCCGTCCTTCAAGGACAATTCCAAGGTGGCGGAGCGGCTCAGGACGGACCCTCCCAAGAAACCCGGCAACAAGCTTACGAATTCATAAATCCAGAAGGGGCTTTCAGCGCCGATGCCGCTTTCCAAATTGATTCCCAATGCCCTCCGGCTGCAGTCCTCGGCCGCTTCCGCGGAAGCTTTGGCCCGGGCCGTCATTGACCGCTTTGTCGAACACAACCGGGCCGCTAAAGTGATTGCCAACGATTTGCGGGTGATCGGGGTGGGCTTGAGGCCCGTGGTGGACCACCTCGCTTTTTTTACGGCCAATATCCACAAGCGTGCCGCCGAGTTTACGGCTTGCGGCTATGCGCCGAAGGGAAGCGGAGGCTCGATGAAGGGCTCCTGCTGGCACGCCCGGGTGTACGCTCGGCCCGGATATCCCTCCGTCATGCTTTTTGAGCCGGCCGCTGGCTCCAAGGGCTGTGTGGAAAAGTGGCTGCATGCCTTCGGAGAAGAGGTTCCGCATCACCTGGCCGTCAAGGTCGACAATCTCGAAAATGCCATTTTCTATCTCGAAAAGCAGGGGATTCCGTTTGCGGGGAGCGCCCTCGGGAGCAAAGACGCGAAACTGCGGCAGATCTTTGCCTCGCCGGACATGAAGGACCGCCGGCCGTATACGGTGCTCGAACTGACGGAGCGGCACGGGGGCTATGAAGGTTTTGTCGAGGCCCATACGTGCGATTTGCTGAAAAGTTTTTTTGGGAATCATGAGTAAACGGACAAAGGGGGCAAGGCGATGATCATCGGGCTGACGGGCAAAAACGGATCCGGCAAAGGCGAAGTCGCCAAGTATCTTCAGGAGCGGGGGTTTCAATATTACTCGCTTTCGGATGTCCTGCGCGAAGAAGCCCAGAAAAACGGCCTCGCGCTCACCCGGGACGTCCTGGTGGAGCTCGGGAACAAACTGCGTGGCGAGCAGGGCCCTGGCGTCCTTGCCGAAAAAATTTTCAGCCGGCTTGATCCCGAAAAACACTATGTCGTCGATTCCATCCGGCATCCCTCCGAGGTTCAGGTTTTTCGGCGCCGTCAGGATTTTTTATTCGCCTGCGTCCGCGCCCCCGAGCGGCTGCGCTTCGAACGCCTCAGACAGCGGGGCCGTGAACGGGACCCGAGGACCTTTGAGGAATTTCAGGCCCTCGAGGCCAGGGAGTCCCAGAGCGATTTGGCGAGCGACCAGCAGCTCGATCCCGCTATCCGGCTTGCCGACGTGACGGTCGATAATACGGGGCCCGTCAAGATGCTCCACGAGCGCGTCCGGGAAGTCCTTCTCGATTTTTCGAAAAAGCAGGTTCGCCCCGATTGGGACACTTACTTTATGGACATCGCCAAGGTCGTGGCGCTGCGCTCCAACTGCATCAAGCGCAAGGTGGCGGCCGTGATTGTCAAGGACCGCCGGATTATCGCGACCGGCTACAACGGCACGCCGAGGGGAGTCAAAAATTGCAGTGAAGGCGGGTGCCCCCGCTGCAACGCCATCGAGGAGTCCGGCAAAGGGCTCGGGGAGTGCCTCTGCTCCCACGCCGAGGAAAACGCGATCGTCCAGTCCGCCTACCACGGGGTCTGCATCAAAGACTCGGTCATCTATACGACTTTTTCGCCCTGCCTGATGTGCACCAAGATGATCATCAACGCCGGTATCCGCGAGGTCGTTTACAACGTGGAATACCCCATGAATGAAGTCGCGCTCGGCCTCATGGAAGCCGCGGGAGTGGTCTTGAAGAAGCTCGAAGTCGCATGATCCGGAAAAGCTTCGGATTGAAGGACAAGGTCCGTCCCGCCCTCGAAGCCGCGTACCACAGCCCGCTCGTGGAACAAATCAAGGCCGGAGGCTACCGCCTCGAAAAAGGAAGGATCTCGGTGCGCCTCGCCCGCGAATTCGGCTTTTGCTACGGGGTGGACCGTGCGATCGATTATGCCTACGAGACCCGCGCGAAATTCCCGGACCGCCAAATTTTTCTTACGAATGAAATCATCCATAATCCCCAGGTCAATATCCGCCTCCGGGAAATGGGCGTGCGCTTTTTGAGCGGGTCGTATGCCGAGAAGGTCACGGCCGACGAGATCGGCCCTCAGGACGTGGTCATCATCCCAGCCTTTGGCACGAGCGCGGGCGAGCTCGATGCTCTCGAAAAACGGGGTTGTGTCCTCGTAGATACGACCTGCGGCTCGGTCATGAGCGTGTGGAAGCGGGTAGAAGCCTACAGCCGCGACGGATTCACTTCGGTCATTCACGGGAAATTCGACCATGAAGAGACCCGGGCCACATGTTCGCGGGCGTTGCGGCATCCCGGGGGAAAATATCTTGTGCTGCGCGACAAAAAGCAGGCCCAGGCCGTTTGTGATTATATCCGGGGCCGTGGAAACCGGGAGGCCTTTCTCGCGGAATTTTGCGGGGCGGTATCTGAGGGCTTCGATCCGGACCGCGACCTTGCGGCGATCGGATGCGCGAACCAAACGACCATGCTTTCGAGCGAATCCATGGAGATTGCCCGGGGATTGCGGGAGGCCCTCTCGGAGCGCTACGGCGTCGGCGAGATCGAACGGAGGTTTCGTCACTTCGATACGATCTGCTCGGCGACCCAGGACCGCCAGGATGCCGTGATGAGCCTGATCCGGGAGGGGATGACGCTCATGCTAGTGGTGGGGGGATTTAATTCCAGCAATACAGGACACCTGGCGGAGATTGCCGCTGAGTTTTGTCCCACCTTTCATATCGACGATGTCGCCTGCATCCTTTCGACTTCGCGAATTCGCTCGAAAAAACCGCACAGCAGTGAAATCATCGAGACAGAAAACTGGCTGCCGGCCGGGCCGGTGAAGCTCGGCATTACAGCGGGGGCCTCGACTCCCGACCGCATGGTCGAGGAAGTGATAAACCGTATTTTTGAAATCGCATCGTAGGGGAGGGGAAAATGCCAAAAGCCGTTCGAATTTACACCAAGCAGGTTTGTCCGTATTGCCGCCGCGCCAAAGAGCTCCTAAAAAGCAAAGAAGTGGCCTTCGAGGAGGTTGACGTGTCGGAGGACCAGGCGAAACGCGACGAGCTCGCGGCCAAGACGGGGATGGCGACGGTCCCCCTTATTTTCATCGGTGATCAGTTCGTAGGCGGATCGGATGATTTGCAGGAGCTCGAAGATTCGGGCAAACTGGATGGGATGTTGGCATAGACCAGTGAACATGATCCGGTGACTGTCATCTAACGGGGGAACAGCGTCTTGTCCAAATGGTATTTTTGGAAGAGTTCTGTTTTCGTTGCCCTTATCCTCCTGGGTCCCCTGGCCTTTCCCCTTTTGTGGAAAAGTCCGGCTTATAGCCGCTTTTGGAAGATTTTTCTTACCGTTGTTTTTACCCTCCTGACCGTTTACTGCGTTGTTGCCACCTGGGCTGTGGTGGCCTCGGTGCTTGCCGAAATGAAGCGTACCGGCCTTCTGTAGGGGCTTCTTTCTGCCTTTTAAGAAGTAGGGACTGGAACAGGTGACTGTCACCTAAATGCTCTTGACCTGCTATTGTAATTCAACCGAAAGCCGGCTACTGTATAAGTAGATAGAATTGTATGAATTGGTAGGTAAGCTATTATTTCTGTCCATTATATCTGTGCGAGGTGTTGAGATGGCAGTGCGCTGCGGAATCAAAAATCAGAGAGGGTTTACCCTGGTCGAAGTCGTTCTGGCTATGGGCGTTGTGGTGATTGCAGTCATCGGCATCATCAGCGCCAATGTGTTGATTCAACAGCATGATGAAACGGCTTTCGAAAATTCCGTGGCGCTCCAGGACTCCCAGCGGGTCATGGAGCAGATGCGAAACGTGGCTTCGAACGCGGGAGGATTGTTTCCGAACAACGTCGTGAATGCTTTTCCGAATAACGCGCTCATTGCGGGATTTGCGAACCTGACCTCGGAGACGGCAAGGGTGTCTTATGCGAATACGGCGGTGACTCCGCTGGATGTGACGGTCACGGTGACCTGGCAGGACGCGCGCCGAAGGGCCAGGAACGTGACCCTGAGAACTTTGATCGCCCAGAGGTTGTGAGATGAGAAAACATATGTCGCAAAGAGGTTTTACGACGATTGAGCTGATGATCGTGGTGATGATCTCCACGTTCATCGGGATGAGTCTCTTTGTGATTCTTCGCGCGGGAGAAATCCAGACTCAAACGGCCGAAGTCCGCATGCAGCTTCAAGACTCGGCCCGGGAGGGGCTCTACAAGATGCTCCAGGAAATCCGGGAGTCGGCGCCCGACCGCATCGCGGCTCTGCCGCAGGGAGGAGCGAGTCTGACCTTCAACATTCCGGACCCCGCCAATCCCCTGAACGCCGATTTTTCGGTCAATTGGGGCGTTTCGGATCAGATTCGATACGCGCTTGGCGGCCTCAATAACCGCCAGTTGATCCGGACGAACCTGTCGACCAACACGCAAACGGTCTTGGCCAATAACGTCACCCAGCTGACCTTTGCGGTGAACCGCCAGCTCAATCCGACTTTGATCAGCGTGACCATGCGGGTTCAAAGGACCCTTGAAAATGGACGGTTAGTTCCGGCGACGCCGCTCGTGATGACAGGGGAGGCCGAAATCCGGAACCGGGTGACGACTTGATGATGAGAAAATTCGGACGAGAAAGGATCGTGGCCGACATGAAAAACTTACCGAGAGAGGAAGGGAAGGAAAGGGGATTTATCCTCATTACGACCTACCTGATTATCTTTGTTCTGACCGTTTTTTCAGCGGCGCTTTTCTGGCGGCACATGACGTTCATGAATTCGGTTGAGCGCAACAAAAACAGGATCGTCGCGTTCAACATGGCCGAAGCGGGTCTCGACCAGACCATCGCACGGCTTCAGGATACGACGAATTTTCCCAACTATCCGGGCACGAACGGGGATGTTATGCTCAACAGCGCAAGCGCGGACGGAGGCTACAACGTGGTGGTTTGTCCGCCGGCCTGTACCGGCTTGGTCCAGCCCGGTGGCGACGTGAGGCTTGTCCGGGCCGTGGGCTTTGCCCCGACGAGCACTGCCGGCGACCGAGCTCAGGAGAGCCGGATCATTCAGTCGTACGTCAATTTAGTCAGCACCGGATTGTTCCAGAACGCGGTGTTTGCCAAAAGCCAGATCGTCATGTCCGGGAATGCATCGACCGACGCCTTCGATTCCGCGGTGGCAGATTATGGCATTGCCCCGACCATTGTGGACGGGGATATCCGGACGAATGGGACGTCTGCGGGCGCCATCACCTTAAGCGGCAACAACGTCCGCATCAATGGGGACGCCATGATCGGTCCGGGCGGAAACGTCGATACGGCGATTGTGGGCGGAAGCCTGGACGAAAAAATCCTGGGACAAAAAACGACGGCTCCCGAGACGATCGACTATGTCGCCAAGACGACCGACGTCGTCTATACCAACCTTATACTGGATGCCGAGGATCCGACTCCGATTGCCGGAGGAACTTACCGGCTGCAGTCCCTCGATCTTACCGGGAAGGAAAGTCTTGTTCCGACGGGTGCCGTCACTCTGTATGTCGACGGACCGGTGAAACTTACGGGTCAAAGCATCGCCACCGTCAACAATCGCCCGAGGAATCTGGTGATTTACGTGACGACCAATGCGAACGTTTCGATTTCGGGCGACGGAGATTTTTACGGGGCCATTTACGCGCCTCTTTCCGAAATTTCAAATACAGGCAAGGGAGCCGTCTACGGGTCCGTTATCGGAGACAGCTATAAGCAATCCGGAAACGGGGCCGTCCACTTCGACGTTGATATGCGCCGGGTCGAAGGCGGACCGACCCAGACCGTTCAGGTTTGGTCTTGGCAGGAGGAAAATCCGACCGTGAGCGCTTAGGGGCCATTTCCTAGCGGTACAGGCCTAACTCTTTTTCTGCAGGCCTGTACCGCTAGGAAATGGCCCCTGCCGCTTGACACCCGGTTTCGTCCTGTGGCAAGATAACCGGCCATGAAAAACGGAAGCCTCTCGAAGCAGCTATTCCGCATCAAAGACCTCGGCGCCATCCTCGCCGAACTGCATGATCCGAAAACGAAACTCAAGAAGGTCCTCGGCCCCCTGGACCTGATTCTGCTCGGGATCGGCGCGGTGATCGGCGCCGGAATCTTTACAACCATCGGCACCGCTGCGGCCGGGGACCTCATCCGCCCGGGGGCCGGCCCCGGTCTTATTCTTTCTTTCGCCATTACGGCCGTGGCCTGCGGGTTTGCGGCGCTTTGCTACGCAGAATTTGCCGCTCTTGTGCCGATTTCCGGAAGCGCCTACACCTACTCCTATGCGTCCTTCGGTGAGCTCGTGGCCTGGATCATCGGCTGGGACTTGATGGTGGAGTACGGGGTTGGGGCCATCGCGGTCGCGATCAGCTGGTCGGGCTATTTCTGCGAGCTTTTGCGGGGGGTTGGGATTTCTCTTCCTCATTGGGCCACGATTGATTTTAGGACCGCCTGGACGGGGTTCGAAAAGGCCTCCGTCCTCCTGAACGATGGGGTCACTTTTCTGCAGCTGGATCCGGGGCTCCAGAGGGCATGGCTCGCCGTCCACGAGGCTCCCCACATTTTCGGATTGCCTTTCGTTTTCAATATTCCGGCGTGTTTGATCATTCTGCTTTTGACGACCGTTCTTGTGATCGGAATCAAGGAGAGTGCCCGGTTCAACGCGATCATGGTGGCCCTGAAGCTCCTGGTGCTCGGATTTTTCGTGCTGGTCGGGTCTTTTTACGTCAAGCCGGAAAACTGGGTGCCGTTTGCCCCGAACGGATTTGCGGGGATCAAGGCGGGGGCGGCGGTTGTTTTTTTTGCCTATATCGGTTTTGACGCGGTGTCCACGGTGGCCGAGGAGACCCGCAATCCCAGGAGGGATCTGCCGATCGGGATCCTCGGATCGCTTGCGATCTGTACGGTGATCTATATGGTGGTCTCGGGAGTTTTTACGGGGCTCATCCCGTTTTCGAAGCTTCAGAGCCTTCTGGCCCACGAGAAGGCCGAACCGCTGGCGGTTGCCTTCAAAACGATCCATCTGAACTGGGCGGCCGGAATCGTGGCGATGGGGGCGATTGTGGCCCAGGCGGCGGTGCTTCTCGTGCTTCTGCTCGGGCAGGCCCGCATTTTTTTTTCCATGTCCCGGGACGGCCTTCTCCCTCCGTCCTTTGCCAAGGTCCATTCCAAGTTCAAGACGCCCTATGTGACGACGATCATCACCGGTGCTTTGGTGGCCTTCTTTGCCGCTTTCACCAACATTGAAGAAATGGTGGATCTGTGCAATATCGGGACGCTCTTTGCTTTTATCCTCGTGTGCTTCGGCGTGATCATCCTTCGCGTCAAGGAGCCGCACAGGCACCGGGCGTTCAAGGTCCCGTTCAGTCCGGTTGTACCGCTCCTTGGCGTCGCGTCCTGCCTGTTTCTGATGACGAGCCTTCCGATGGTGACCTGGATGCGCTTCGTGATCTGGCTCTTCCTCGGCCTCATCGTCTACTTTTCTTACGGCATCCGCCACAGCCTCCTCCATCACAAGTAGCGCGCGAAAAGGCGAAAAGGTGTGACCCCTTTTCGCCTTTGACATATAATCCTCCATTAAGACACGGGAGGTTTTTATGTATGCAGTCCTGCGCGAAATCAGATTCAATTACGGCCATCGACTTCTCGACTATTCGGGCAAGTGCGCTCATTTGCACGGCCACGGGGCTCGCGTCGAGATCGAAATCTCGTCCGACAAGCTTGACGGCAAGGGCATGGTCATGGATTTTTACGAGATCAAGGAAACGATCGGGCAATGGATCGACCGGGAGCTTGACCACAAGATGATCCTCTGCGAGCGCGACCCGCTCCTGCCCGAGCTCAAAAAGGCGGGGGAGCCGGTGGTGGTGATCAAAGAAAATCCCACCGCGGAAGTGTTGGCCCGCTGGATCTATGAAGAGGCCCGGAGGCGAAAACTTCCGGTCAGGAAAGTGACTCTCTGGGAAACGGAACACAACGCCGCAGTCTACAGCGAGTGACCTGCATGACAAGCGAAGGAACGCTGAGCTTGCTTGAAGGTCCCGAGTGAGCACACGAGGGGTGGGCAAGATTCTTCTCACCGGGCCGGCAGGCTCGGGCAAAACGCACCGCGTCCTCGATGAATTTGTCGAGGCCCTCAAAACAAGTCCCGACCCTCTTGCCGATGACCTTTTTTTTCTCGTCCCCTCCGCCGAACACACCGAACGCATAACGGCGCTGGCCGTCCAGCGGGGGATTCCCGGGTTCTTCCGCCGGAGGGTCACGACCCTTTCGCGCCTCTTCGAGGATATCTTCCATCTCGGCCGCCAAAATTTCATCTCTGAATCCGGCCGTTTTTTTATTCTCCGGGAAATTCTCGACGGCAGTACCTGGCCCTATTTTTCGGCCCTGAGGGGCAGCCCAGGGGTCCTATCCCTCCTGCTTGCCTTCATCTCCGAGCTGAAAGAATCCATGATCTCCCCGGCGGTCTTCCGGGAGAAGATGAACGCCCTCAAACAGCTCGAGGCGGATCTGAGCGCCAAGTATGAAGCTCTCGCGGGACTGTACGAGGCCTATGCGGCGGCGCTCGAGCGTCAAGGGCTCAAGGACCGCCAGGACGCTTTGCTCGAGCTGCTCGAACGCGCGGATCCCGGGCACGGGAAAAACCCCGTGTTCCGGAAGGTGTGGCTCGACGGTTTTTACGATTTTTCTCCGCTCCAGCTTGCCTGCCTCAAGCGGTTGAGTGAAATGACCGGTGGGGTGGTGGTGACCCTGACCCTGGAGGAAAGCGGTAAACGCCGGGATCTCTTTGAGCCTGTCGAGGAAACGGCCGTTCGCCTCGAAGCCATCGGGTTTGCCCGGGAAAAGTCCGCCCGAAAAGTCCGTGAACCCTTGAATGCGGCGCTGGCGCTTGCCGGAGAGCGTCTTTTTTCAGGTGCTCCTGGTTCCGCAAAAGTAAAACCGGGGGAGGCGATCACGGTCTTCGAAGCCGTGGGGCTCGAAGGTGAAATGGAAATGGTAGCGCGGGAAATTCTTGGGCACGAAGCGACGGGACGTTACCGGTTCAGCGATTTTGCCATCCTCTTGCGGCAGATCGGCGAGTACGAAAGCGTCGTCCGTTCTGTTTTCGCCAAATACGGCGTTCCGGTCGAGATCCACGAGCGCGAACGCCTGGGGTTTGCTCCGATGATGCAGGTGGTCGTGCGCTTGCTCAAGATTTTTCAAGATGGCTGGAAGCGTTCCGATTTGATGGAATTCCTCAAGTCCAATTACGTGCGGTCCCTTGGGGCCGAGGCCAGGGATTATGAATGGGTCGCGGCGCTCGAACACGAAGCCGCAGCCCGGGGGATTACGGGCGGGCGCGACGCCTGGCTCGAGCCGTGGACTCAAGGAAGGCTTGGCGCGCTTGCCGGCCTGGAGGATGAGCTTCGCGGGGCCCAAAACATCGTGCAGATCCGATCGGCGCTCGTCCGGGCCGTGGAAGAAACCTTCCGGGTGTTTGAACGTGCCGATTCGACGTCCGATTACGTCCGCCGGGACGCGGCCAGCTACCGGCGTTTTGACTCGATCCTGAGGGAAATCGGAATCGCCTTGCCGCGCGGGTCCCAAGAGGCGGGGGCCGCCCCGGGGGCTTTGTTCGAGCAGTTTACGGCGCGTTTTTTCCGCCTGGTCGAACTCGACCTTTTTCCCCTGCATGAGAACAACCGGAACAAGGTCCAGGTTTACAACGTGTCGCTTGCGCGCGAGAAGGATTACAAAATCGTTTTTATTTCCGGACTGCTCGAGAGGAAATTTCCCGTTCAGATCAAAGAAGATCCCGTGCTCGCGGATTGGGAGAGAGGCCTTTTTAGCCGTCTTGCGGGCCCCGGGGAGCTTGCGCAGCGCGCCCCCCGGCAGAGGCTCGAGCGATATCTTTTTTACCTTGCTGTGACGCGGGCCCGCGAGAAACTGGTGCTGACTTATCCGCGCTTCGACCTTGAAGGCAAAGAGGCCCTGCGCTCCTGGTACGTCGATGAGGTGGTTTCGCTTTTTGAAACCCCTGTGACGCTCAAGAGTCAGGATTTGGGGCGGCCGTATCCGGCCCCGGAGGAGGCCGCAAGCCGCCGCGACCTCGAGCTTGCCGTGATGGGGAAACTTTGGGAAGCGGGATCCAAGGCGCCGGGGGAGCAGACTTTTCTTCTTGCCCTCCTGAACCGGCTGTTCGGCGACGGGCAAAGCGCGGGCCGTTTCAAACGGGCCTTCTACGAAGTCCATGATGAACTCCTGGACCCTGCGATTGCCCAAACCGGGGCTTTCCGTCCGACGGTGACGAGCGCTACCTCGCTCGAGATGTATGCTAAATGTCCCTTTAAATACTACGCGGCCAATGTCCTGAAGCTCAAGGATACGGACGAAGAGGTCAACGTCAAGGCGCGAGGAAGCATTTTACACAAGGTCCTCGAGCTCTGTTTCGTGCGGTGGGCGGCCCAGCCGGCCCTGATGCGGGACAAACCGCGCGCCATCGAGGAGGCGCAAAAAACATTGGAGCGGGTGCTCGGCGAGTTTCCGCTTGTGACCGAAAAGCGGTACCAGTACGACCTTGAAATCGAGGACCTGCAGAGAATGCTAGCTTCTTTTCTGGGCGAAGAGCTTGACCGGCTCATTCAGGCGCCGCTGCGGCCCCTTTATTTTGAGTATGCCTTCGGCCTTCCGGAAAACCCCCAGGCTCCTGCTCTTGAGATTTCCGACGGGGCCAAGAAGATTTTGGTCCGCGGGAAAATCGACCGCATTGACGTCGACGCCTCCGGCAAAGCCGCCACGGTGCTTGATTACAAGCGTACGGCCCAGTTCAAACGCAAGCACCTGGAGCTCGGCATTTCCCTGCAGCTGCCGCTTTATGCCGCCTACCTCGAAAAGTACCTGGGGCTTCGGTGCGTGGGCGCGGAACTCTATTCGATCAAGGAGCGCGCAAAAAAAGGATTTTACCGCAAAGGCTGCGCGGAGCTTATCGGAAAGAAATCGGCCCGTGCGATGATCCTCGACGACGGGGCTTTCGACGCGCTCCTTGCCGGGGCGGCCGAAAGCGTCCGGAAGATTTCAAGGGGCATGGAGGGGATGAAAATCGACGTGCGACCGCGCGATGAATACGAGTGCTCTCACTACTGCCCGTACGCGCCGGTGTGCCGGATCGAAAAATGGAGGCTTGCGCTGATTGCCAAGGAGGAAAATGCCTGATTTTCCGGAACACGAAAGCGGTTTGCCGGTGCTGGTCTCAGCCGGGGCGGGCACGGGGAAGACGACCGTGCTGGTCGAGCAGTTTCTGCGCATGGTGACTTCCGGCGGGGTGCCGGTCACCGACATCCTGGCCCTGACTTATACCGAGAAAGCCGCTCACGAGATGAAGAAGCGGATTTACGACGGCCTTGTCCGTCTCAAGCTCGACGCGGCGCGCCGGCAGCTCGAATCGGCCTGGATTTCGACCCTCCACGCCTTCACGGCCCGGATTTTGCGCGAGCATCCGCTCGAAGCTTTGGTGGATCCGGATTTTCGCGTGATGGAGCCCGAGGAGGCCGGAGAAATGAAGAGCCAGTCGGCCCTCGAAACTTTCGAACGGCTGTGCGGGAAAGGAAGCGCCTCCTTTGAATTCATCAGGATCTACGGCGAAAGCGGGGTGACCGACGGCATGGCCCGGGTGTTTCAAGCCGCCCGGCAGGAGGGCCGCACGCTCGGCGAATTTTTCGAGCTCAAAGCGGCCCGGCGAATCTCCGGAGACGGCGCGGAAAGCCAAATCCGCCGGGGGATTGCGCTTTTCGAAAGCCTTGGGGAACGCGAACTTGCCGCCGGCCTCCAATCGTTTCGGGGCCCCGGTGATTGGGACTGGGCCCGCGTGGATGCTTTTCGCGCCTGGGCGTCGGGCTTTTCGCGCAAGCAGGGTCAAGCGGGCGAGAAAGAAGCCTGGCAGGAAATCAAAAAAGAAATTTGCCCGGCGATCCTCGCTTATTCGCTCGAGGGGCTGACGGCGCCCTGGACGGAAGTGTTCGAAGCGATGGGGCTTGGATTTGAGGAGCGCTATGAATCCCTCAAGCGCGAAAAAAACGGCCTCGATTTCGATGATCTCCAGATCCGCGCCCTGCGGCTTTTGAAGCGGGAGGATCCTGCGGGACGAAAACTCCTCAAGCGCTACCAGTCGAGATTCCGTCGGATCATGGTCGATGAATTTCAGGACACCAACCGCCTGCAGTTCGAGCTCGTGAGCCTTCTTTCGACGGGAGGAAACCTTTTTCTGGTCGGGGATTACAAGCAGTCCATTTACGGCTTCCGGGGGGCCGAGCCAAAGCTTTTCCTGAACGCCGAAGAGGCCTACCGAGACCCGGAAAAGGGCCGGCGCGTCTTTTTAAACACGAATTACCGGAGCGCCCCGCCCATCCTCGATTTCGTGAATGCGTTCTTCTCGCGCCTGTGGGAGGAGGACGGCTTCCGGTACGAGCGCCTGCTTGCCGGGGCCAAGGACAAGGGCGGTTGTGAGAGCTGCGTCGAGCTCCTCGTGACCGAGACGGAGGAGGCCGAGTTGGTCGACAGCGCGAGGATGCGCGAAGCCGCCCGGATCGCCGAGCGTGTCCTCGAACTGCGTGAGGAAGGCGTTCCGTTCGGGGACATGGTCCTGTTGTTTCAGGCGATGACCTCGGTCGGGATTTACGAGCACGCCTTGAAAAGCGCGGGGATTCCTTACTTTGCGGTGGCCGGCCGCGGGTTTTATCACCAGCCGGAGATCCGCGACATGGTCAGTTTCCTGAGCTTTCTCGAGAACCCGCGCTCCGATATACCGCTTGCGGCCGCTCTCAGGTCGCCCCTCTTTCAGCTGCGCGACGACACGCTCTTCTGGCTTTCCAGGGCCGCAGCCGGCGGAGGCTCTCCGGGCTCCGGCCGGGCCCCTCTTTGGGAGGGGATCAAGTCCGTCGAGGGCATTGCGGAGATTCCGGAAGAGGAAAAACGGAAGGTGCGGTTTTTCCTCGAAACCTCGAAGGAACTGTTGTCCGTCAAAGACCGCCTCCGCCTGACGGAGCTCCTCGACCTGATTCTGGCGCGGACTTCCTACGAACTGACGGTGCTCGCGGACCCGCAGGGCGTTCGCCGCTACGCGAACCTCAAAAAAATGATCAACCTGGCGCGGGAGTTCGAGAGCTTCGAGCCCATGCGGCTGGGGTCCTTTCTTGCGACCGTGCGGCGCCTTGAGACCGAGGAGGTTCGCGAGTCGGAGGCCCAAATCGAGACCGAATCCAGCGCGAGCGTCGTGAGGCTGATGACCATCCATAAATCGAAAGGGCTCGAGTTCCCGGTCGTCTTCGTGGCGGACCTCGGGCGCGAGCGGGTGTCGCGCGAATCGGCAAAAATCATCGCCCAGGCCGAAACAGGCTACGCCCTCCAGGCCATCCATCCCGTCACCCTCGAGAACGAAGCCACGCAGAGTTGGAGCCGTATTCACGACGCGGCCGTCAACAGGGTCCGCGAGGAGTGGAAACGCCTTTTTTACGTCGCTGCGACGCGGGCCAAGCGCCGTCTCGTTCTGAGCGGATTTTCTTCACCCGCCCACCCGCCTGAGGAGTCGCCCAAAAAATTCTCTCAGATGTCGTCCTGGATGGATTGGCTGACTGCGATGCGCGGGGAGCTCGGAGCCGTCCTTACCGTCTGCACGCCCAAAGAGGCGAAGCGCGGCCGCAGGCCGACAGTGACGGCGCAAAAAAAAGAGTTTCAAGGGCTTCTAGCCGACTTTAAACCGCGGCCGGCCGAAAAACTGCTTGGCGAAGGGCCGAAAGCGGTTGAAATTTCGAGGCAGGCGGATGCCCTGATTGCTCGGGTTAGCCGGAAGATCGAAGTCCCGAGGCGCACGATCGATCTGCCGGTCTCGGCCTATGCGGCTTTCCATCAATCGCCGGAAGAATACCGGCGCGTTTATGAAATCGGTTATACGGGCGACTCTGCGCTCCGTGTCCCGGTGCCGGAGGTTGAAGCGGAAGGGGCTCCGGGACTTTCGGCTGCGGATTTTGGGACCCGGATGCATGCCGTCTTCGAGTTCATGGATTTCGAAAGGCCCGAGGAGTCTCTGGCAGCTGCCCTGAACGACCGGTTCGGGGATGTGACGGACGAGGAAAAGCGCGAAGCCGCGAGAATCGTTCGGCAATTTTCGGGTTCCGGGCTTTTTGCGAAAATCCGCGGGGCCCGGAGGGTTTTCCGGGAGCTTCCGTTCGTTTTGAACGAGCGCCACGGCCTCGTGCAGGGCGTCGTCGATCTATTATTCGAGGACGCCGGCGGGAAATGGCACGTCGTCGACTACAAGACGGCTGCCGGCGACGCCGAAAAGGCGGAAGCCTCGGGCTACTGCCTGCAAGTCATGATCTACGCGCTGGCGGTCCGGCGCCTTGCCGGCCTTTTGCCGGCATCCACATCGGTCTATTTTCTCAAAAACGACTACGAGCACACCCTCCCGGTCGACGAGAAGGGGCTCGGGGCGTTCGAAGCCCGTTTGTGCGGGATGCAGGAGCGCATCTTGGAAAACTTCGTGACAGTTTCTGATTTTACGGTATGATAAAAAGCTTAGCCCTTAATTTTAAATCCCCGGAGAACTCCGATGGCCGGACATAAAAAGATTCTTGTGGTTGACGACGAAGATGATGTGAGAATGTTCCTTCAGGATTTCCTGGCCGAGCGGGAAGTCCAGGTTTTTACGGCCGATAACGGCCAGACCGCATTCGACAAGGTGCGCGAGATCCGCCCCGACGTCGTCCTGCTGGACGTGATGATGCCCGGGATGGACGGGCTCCAGTGCCTCGAGAAAATCAAGCAGTTCGATCCCAAAATCGTCGTGATCATGCTTACGGCCCTCAAAGACGAAGTCCGAATCGCCCGTGCCCTTGAGTTGGGAGCCTACCATTACATCGTCAAGCCTTTCAGCCTCGGGTATCTCGACAATGAGCTCTCGAAGATTTTGGAAGCGGATGGCCCGGCCTGACGCGATCTTTTCCGCGCGCTCTTGATCCCATGAAGCAGCTCATTCTTTACGATCTGGACGGGACGCTTGTCGATACGCGCGAGGATATCGTCCGAGCCGCCAATCATATGTGCCGGGAAATGGGCGCCGGGGAGCTCTCTTTCGAACAGGTCTGCGCTTTTGTAGGCTGGGGACTCCGGGACCTTGTGGCCAAGTGCCTAGGTACGGCGGATCTGAAACGCGTGGAAAAAGGGGCTAAAATTTTCCGCGCCTATTATCAGGACCATTTACTCGACACAAGCAGGCTCTACCCCGGGGCCGTGGAAGTGCTCGATTACTTCAAAGATCGCAAACAGGCGGTCCTGACGAACAAACCCAATCCGTTTTCGAGAATCATGCTCGAGCGATTGGGCGTGGCCGGCTACTTTGTGGAAATCGTCGCCGGGAATTCGAATTATCCCCAAAAGCCAGATCCCGCAGCGGTGCTGGCCATCATGAAAAGGGAATCGGTGGAGCCGGGCCGCGCCCTCTTCGTCGGAGACAGCATTATTGATCTCGAGACGGGACGGAACGCGGGCGTCGAGACGGCCATTTTGACCCACGGATTCATGGCCGAAAAGGATTTGATTCCGGCGCGGCCGGATTGGCTGGTTTCGGATTTTGAGGCGTTTCTTCAATGTGCGAAAAAGGAAGGCTGGTGACAGCATGATTCAGGACAAAGACATCGTTCTTTTGTGGTTTGAGGACGATGTGACCTACCTCGTGGAAGCGGCGCCCGGAAAAAAATTCGGCATCCACTGCGGAAAACCCTTGGACGTGGGGGCGTGGATCGGCCGTGACTTCGGTGAAAAGATCGTCTGCGATCACGGCGAGGCCTTCCTCCTGAAGCCGACCATTCACGACCTCATGATGAAGGCGTCGCGCGAAAGCGGGATCATTTACCCCAAAGATGCGGGCCTGCTTATCCTCAAGGCGGGCATCGGCCCTGGATCGAAAGTCCTCGAAATCGGAACCGGCTCCGGATCGCTCACGATGGCCCTTGCCCATGTGGTCCGCCCGTCCGGACGTGTTCATACCTACGACCGGCGAACCGATCTCCCGGAAAACGCTCATAAGAACCTCAAGCGCAGCCGCCTGACCGATTACGTGATTTTTCATCAGCGCGTGGCCGGCGAGCCGTTGGATGAAAAGGATTTTGACGCCGTGATCCTCGATATTCCCACCCCTTGGGAGGAGGTCGAGGTCGTGAAGGCGGCCCTGAAGGGCGGGGGATCGCTCGTCAGTTTGAATCCCACGTTCAACCAGATCGAAAAGATGGCCGAGGCCCTGAGGCGCAGCGGCTTTATCCGGGTCGAGAGCCTCGAACTCCTCGAACGGCCCATCCTCGCGCGCGAAGGTAAAACCCGCCCGGTCCAGCGGATGGTTTCGCACACCGAATTTCTCGTTTTTGCAACCAAAACCAATCCCGTGATCGAACCTCCCTCCGGCCCTGATCCGCTCCCGGCTGCGGAGGAGAAGGCGGGGTGAGGGGAAATTCTGTTGATTTCGAATGACTGTTTTGATAAAATCAGCGAAAAGCACTAATTTTCAAAATGCCTCGTGGGCAGTTCCTCACGGCGGATCAATCAAAAGGAGATAGGGTATGAGCAAGTTCATGCGATACAGTGTCTTGTTGGCGTTGCCATTGCTTTTGATCACGACCGGTTGTGCGTCCAAGAAGCAGACGAAAAAAGAAATCAGCGGCCTTCAGGCGCAGGTGGCTGCCCTGACGGACGAAGTGGTCCGTTTGGACCAGAGCCTGCAGGAAGCGCGCGGCGGGTCGGCAGGGTCGGCTAGCGTCGCTCAACCGTCGCCGGTGGCTTATGCCTCGGCCGGGAGCGGGCCGATGTACCGGACACCTTCGGGATTTGAAGTGCCTGCGATGGACATTCAGCGGGCCCTCAAAAATGCCGGCTACTACCAGGGCACGGTTGACGGAAAGATCGGGGCCCAATCCGAAGCGGCGATCAAGGCCTTTCAAAAGGATAACGACCTTGAAGCGGACGGGATTTGCGGCCGGAATACCTGGGCCAAACTCAAAGCCCATCTGAGCTCAAGCGTAAAGTAAAAGTTTGTCGGTGAATCCGACGGATCTGTGCGCGCGGGCCGGGGTGATCGAACATCGCTCCGGCCCGCGCGTTTTTTTTCGCACCTAGGAATCCAACATTGTCCTTCTTCCGTATTTTTTGTCCGGTCCTGATCCTTTTTACGGCCATATCTCCGACGGCCACCGCGGCCAAAGCCGAACCCGCCCGGAAACTTTGTCTTCCGCTTCCTTCGGATCCCCAGGCCTACCGCTTCGTCCGGGTCGCCATCGCCGAAAATGTTCCGCAGGTCAAGATCGGCTCGCTCTACGGGGCTTACACCGTCAAGGACACGCAGGGAAACCTGCTGGCGAGCGGGCCCAAGATGCCTTGGACCATCGTCAAGGCGGTCAAGGGAGTGATCTATTTCGGCTCCCAGGCCTTCCGTCAGAGCGCCCTCGTTTTCGAAGCCAAGAACGGCATTCGCATGAGCGGCATTTATTATCAAAACAAGACGATCATCTCCCCTCAAGGCGGCGACAAAATTCTCGTGGTCAACGAGATCGACCTGGAGGACTACGTCCGAAGCGTGATTGCCTGGGAGGCGAACCCGAAGTGGTCGCTCGAAGCGCTCAAGGCGCAGGCGATTGTGGCCCGCACTTTTGCTCTGCACAAGGCCATTCAAAATCAAGGCCGCGAGTTTCACGTCTCTAAAGGAGTCGTCAGCCAGGTTTACGCGGGCAAAAATGCGACCCACGCACGGACCGACAGCGCGGTCAATGCCACCCGGGGCCAAATCCTGACTTACCGCGGCGAGATTTTTCCGGCGTTCTACCATTCGACCTGCGGCGGGCATACCGCATCGGCCGCGATCCTGCGGCTTTCCGGCGAATCGATCCCTCCTCTCGAGGGGGTCTCTTGCGATTTTTGCCAGAACTCGCCGCATTTTCGTTGGGAGATCACGGTGCCAAAAAGCAAAGTCGAACAGGACCTGCGAAAACACGGTTACCCGGTTGCAAGCGGCGTCGCTTCGCTCGGCCTGGCCGACCAGGACGGAAGCGGACGGTCCAAATCCATCCTGGTGACCACCGGAGGAAAATCCAAGGTCAAGATCAGCGCCGAGGATTTCAGGATCTGGGCGGGCGCCGACCAATTTAAAAGCCTCCTCATCAAGTCCATCGACTGGACAGGAGATGGATTCCGTTTCAAGGGACGCGGGTGGGGGCACGGGGTCGGTTTGTGCCAGTTTGGGATGAAGTATCTGGGCGAGATCGGATATACCTCTTCGCAGATCCTAAAATATTACTATCCCGAATCGGACATCAAGACTTATTCCAGCTAATTGAAGTAGCTGCCTTCGCGGAAATCGGTTGAGACAGCCTTTGAAAAATTTGGTATGATGACATTTCTGTCACGGCCGGGTCATCGTTTTTTTGATCGTTTGTGTCTCTGTGGCAAAGTTTCGCGCCCGTCCCGCCTGGAAAACGGCGGGAGTGGTAGCACCAATGGCCGCGATTGTTCCTTGAGATTTAATGGCATGAATGAAAAGGTTGCTGCGCCCGCACTCACACTTATGTGTGAGTGCGGTCCGTCACGGACTTGAGGTCCGTGTACGGACAGAGCGCAAAATTTTTCAAGACTGCCAAAAATTTTGCGCCCGTAGCTCAACTGGATAGAGCGTCAGCCTCCGGAGCTGAAGGTTGGCAGTTCGACCCTGCCCGGGCGCAATTTCATACACGAGCGGAACTCGCGAGTGATGAAATTTTCTCATGAAGGAAAACAGGCTTCCTACCGTCTAAAGCCCCATGAACCTCTCCAAAATGCCGCGGCCGTCCGGACTGCTCGGAGCCGGGGTTCGGATCATGATCCTCGGTGCGGTCGTGGTGTGCGCCCTTTGGTGCTGGCAGAAAATCCAGGAAAGCCTCATGCTTCGCCAGATTATCGAACGCCTTTCTGCCGACTCGAGGATTGCCGAGGTCCTCGTCACGAAAAGCGAGTATGACGAGGCCGACCGGAAGATCCACACCACGATCAAGTTTCTCGAGTACGATGCCCGCCAAAAGCCCCTGGCGCCGAAATATTTTACGTTCCGTGGGAACGTCATTCAGTTTCAGGCACTGGTCCTCCGGTTTGATGAGAAGTTCGTCAAGGCGGGCGATCCTCTGAGGGGGAAAAGCGTCTGTCTTTTCCTGAAAGCCTTTGTCCTGGACGGGGCGGCCACGCAGGTTTTCGACATCACGCGGCCCGATGAGATCCCGGAAGGCTACAAGATTCCTGGATCGGCCTCGAAGTTCGAAGCGGCGCTTTGGGAGCGGTTTTGGAGCTATGCCCTTGACCCGAAGGCGCGAAAATCCGAGGGCATCCGCAACGCCCAGATCGAGGCCCCCGGTTCGATGTTCTTGCCAGGAACGATCTATACCCTTAGAATTGAGCATGACGGGGGGATCCGGATCGATACCGAGCCGGTCCCCGAAATTCTGAGGGGAGAAACCATCCACGATGTTTGAAAAGACGGTCACGATTTTTGGAAGTGCCGTCCTTTCTTCCAAGAGTCCCGAATATCAACAAGCAAAACGTCTGGGGATTCTTCTTGCCCGTAACGGCTGGAGGGTCTGCAGCGGCGGATACGGGGGAGTGATGGAGGCGGTCTCGCGTGGGGCGAGCGAGGCGCTCGGGCGCGTGGCAGCGGTGACCTTGAAAGGCGGCAAGCTCAAGGCGAATCCCTGGGTCGGGCGCGAGATCCGCGTGGCCTCGTGGCAGGCGCGGCTGTTCCGCCTGATTGACGAGGGGGATGCCTATGTGGTGATGGACGGGGGGACGGGCACGATGGTGGAACTTTTTGTGGTGTGGGAGATGATGAACAAATTTAAAATGGATAAAACGATGCTGGTGCTGGGCCGCAGGAAACATGCCCTGCTCCGGTTTCTGGAAAAACATCCGCTTGTGAAGACCAACGGCCGTATTCTCAAGATCAAAACCCCCGAAGAAGCGGTCCTGCCTCTGCAACAAGCGTTGAGAATGCCTTCATGAACCTTTCTGATTTTGATTATGCCCTGCCCAAGGAACTGATTGCGCTCCGCCCCGCCAAAGAGCGCGCGGCCGCAAGGCTCTTTGCGGTGGATCGCAAAACCGGTGAATGGCGGCACCAGATTTTCCGGGACCTTCCCAATTTTCTGAGCGCGGGCGACGTGCTTGTCTTGAACGATACGAAAGTCATTCCCGCGCGGTTATTCGCGCGCAAACCGACGGGCGGACAGGTCGAGGCCTTTCTGACCAAGCGGATCTCAGAGCGGCGATGGAACGCCCTGATTCGTCCCGGCCGCCGGGTGCGGGGAGGCATGACGATTTATTTCAATCGTGACGGTGTGACGCTGCAGGCCACCGTTCTCGATGAAAGCACTGCCGATTCGGGCGAGCGGGTTCTGGAGTTCGCTCAGGGGACGACGTTCGACCAGATCAAGGCTGTCGGGCATGTGCCTCTGCCGCCTTATATCAACCGCCCGGACGAACCTGGGGACCGCGAGAATTATCAGACAGTGTTTGCGCGCGAAGAGGGGGCGGTGGCATCGCCGACCGCAGGACTCCATTTCGACCAGGGGCTTTTAGACAAGCTCCGGACTCTCGGGGTAGAAATCGTCACGGTGACGCTCCATGTAGGCTACGGGACCTTCCAGACCATCTTGACGGAGGATTTGTCGAAGCACCGGATGCACGAGGAAGAGTTCGAGGTGACGGAGGCGGCGGCAGAATCGGTCAACCGGGCGAAAACGGAAAACCGGCGCATCATCGCGTGCGGGACGACCGTCGTGCGCGCCCTGGAGACTTGTGCCGATGAATCGGGCCGGGTCGCCGCCCGGCGAGGTGCTACGAGGCTGTTTATCACTCCGCCCTACCGGTTCAAGGTGCCGTCGGGCATGATTACGAATTTTCATTTACCGAAAAGTTCACTCCTCCTTCTGGTGGGGGCGTTCCTCGGGTGGGATAAGACGCTGTCTGCGTATCGCGAAGCCATCCGCCGGCGTTACCATTTTTACAGCTATGGCGACGCGATGCTGATCGTTTAGCCACTCTAACGAAAGGATGCTAGGCTGTGAAGCCGAGTTGTGCAATGACAAATACCGAATTTTCATTTGAGGTGTTGACCAAGGATCCGGGGTCCCGTGCCCGGGCGGGGCGCGTGACGACCGCCCACGGCAGCTTCGAGACGCCCGTCTTCATGCCCGTCGGGACCCAGGGCACCGTCAAGGCCCTTACCCCGCGCGACCTGACCGAAATGGGCGTCGAGATCCTGCTCTCGAACACCTATCATCTTTTCGTGCGGCCCGGGACGGAAATCCTTTCCAAGGCCGGCGGGCTTCACCGGTTCATGGGATGGGACCGCCCCATCTTGACCGACAGCGGCGGCTTCCAGGTTTTTTCCTTGAGCCGGCTGCGCGAGATTTCCGAGGACGGCGTCCGTTTTAATTCCTATTTCGACGGCCGTGAAATCACGCTCACCCCCGAGATCGTGATGGAGATTCAGGAGATCATCGGAAGCGACATCGCCATGATTTTTGACGATTGCCCGCCCGCGACCAAAGACAAAGACCGAATCCGTCAGTCCCTAGACCTCACCCTGCGGTGGGCGGCCCGCGCCAAGGCCCGGCACCGCCTCCAAACTCAGGCGCTCTTCGGGATCGTCCAGGGCGGAGTGTTCGCCGACCTTCGGCTGGAGTCCCTCGAAAGAACCGTCGAAATCGGTTTTGACGGGTATGCCCTCGGCGGGCTTTGCGTCGGGGAGGACAAGGCCGAGACCCTGGCGGTTTTGGACGCGGTCTTGCCGCGGATGCCCCAAGACCATCCCCGCTACCTGATGGGGGTGGGGACTCCGCTCGACTTCCTCGAATCTATCGAGCGGGGGGCCGACATGTTTGACTGCGTCAACCCGACCCGCTACGGGCGCACCGGCGGGGCTTTCACTCCCGGGGGGCTGATTGTCATCCGCAACGGCAAGTACCGGGAGGACCAGCGGCCGATCCAGGAAGGCTGCGGGTGTTACGCTTGCCGCACCTTTACGAGGAGCTATCTGAGGCATCTCTTGAACGTCGAGGAAATGCTCGGCCCCCAGATGATTTCAATTCACAACGTGCATTTCTTCGTAAATTTGGTTAAAATGGCCCGTCAGGCTATTGGGGCCGGGACTTTTACCCAATTTAAGAAAGATTTCACGAATCATTTTGACCCCGAAAGCCGATAATCAAAGATTAGAACAAAGGAGAATTTCATGTTTGAACGACTTGCTTACGCGCAACAGGCCGGGCAGCCCGGGGGCGAAATGAGCCCGGTCCTCAGTTTCCTTCCGCTCATCCTGATCTTCGTCGTCTTTTATTTCCTCCTGATCCGTCCCCAGCAGAAGCGGCAGAAGGAGCTCCAGAAAATGGTCGAGGCCATCAAGAAGGGCGACCGGGTCGTCGCCGCCGGAGGGATCATCGGGACCGTCATGAGCCTTCAAAACGATTACGTGGTGCTTAAAATCGGGGATAACGAAAACACAAAAATGGAAGTCTTGAAGAGTTCGATCTCCGGACTTTACGGGACAAAATAGGGGCATTTATGGATAAATACTATCGTTGGAAGGTCCTTTTGCTCGTCGGGGTTGTGGCGTTTTCGATTTGGAAGGCGTTTCCCCTGCAGGAAAAAATCAATCTCGGCCTGGATTTACAGGGCGGCATGCAGCTTTTGCTCGAGGTCCAGCTGGATAAAGTGCCCAAGGACGTCCAGAAGGACGCGACGGACCGTGTCGTCGAGATCATCCGCAACCGTATTGACGAATTGGGGGTCCGCGAGCCCGTTATTTCCAAGCAGGGGTCCGCTCAGGTGGTGGTCCAGCTTCCGGGGATCACAGACCGCGCGCGGGCGGCCGAGATCGTCGGGAAGACGGCGCATTTGGAGTTCCGGCTCGTCAGCGACGACCCGAATCTTCTGACGCAGGCCCAGGAAAACAAACTGCCCGAGGGATACGAATATAAGGAAATCAAGGGGCAGATGGGCAACACCGACAATTTGGTCGTCCACAGCGAATCCTTACTTAGCGGCGATCATCTGACGACGGCTTCGATGGGATTTGACCAGTATGGACAGCCCATTGTCCAGCTTCAGTTCGACAAGGAAGGCGCGAAGATTTTTGACCGGGTTACGTTCCAGAACGTCGGAAAGCGCCTGGCCATCGTGCTGGACGGCAAAGTTCATTCGGCGCCCGTGATCCGCGACCGGATCCCGAACGGGCAAGCCCAGATCACCGGGAACTTCACGTCTCAAGAAGCCGGCGACCTGTCGCTGGTTCTGCGTGCCGGCGCACTGCCGGCCCCCGTGAAAATTATCGAGGAGCGCACGGTGGGGGCGAGCTTGGGCAAGGACTCGGTCGAAAACGGGGTGAGGGCGGGCATTATCGGTTCCCTTTTTGTCTTCTTGTTCATGCCGGCCTACTATCTGCTTGCGGGGGTGGTGGCCAACATCGGCCTCCTCCTTTACGGGTTGATTACCCTCGGAGCTTTCGCGGCGCTCAATGCTACGCTGACACTGCCCGGTATTGCGGGCTTGATCCTTTCGGTGGGCATGGCGGTGGACGCCAACGTGCTGATCTTCGAGCGCATTCGCGAGGAATTCGAGGCAGGTAAGCCCAGCCGCGCGGCTGTTTCGGCAGGGTACCATAAGGCTTTCTCGGCCATTTTGGACTCGAACCTGACGACGCTGTTGACCTCGGTCCTTTTATTCATGTTCGGGAGCGGGCCCGTCAAGGGGTTTGCCGTCACACTGAGCCTCGGTATCGTGGCCAGCATGTTTTCGGCGATTTTCGTGACACGGATGGTGTTCGATTTCCTCCTTGAAAATAATCCGAAGCTCGGGCTCAAGATGCTTCAAATGTTCCGGAAGACCAACATTCGTTTTCTCAACGGACGGTATTGGGCCTACGGATTTTCGGTGATTACGCTGGCCTTGGGGATCGGCGCGATTTTTCTCCGGGGGCAGCAGAATTACGGCGTCGAGTTCACGGGGGGGACCTCCGTGCACCTGGCATTCTCGGCGCCCGTGGAGATTTCAAAGCTCAGAGAGGCGGTCGCTAAGGAAGGAATCCCAAGCGCCACGATCCAGTACTATGGCGAAACTGCCCAGAACCAATTTGTCATCAAGAGCGCGAAGGCCAGCACCGATCTCGTCGAAAAGGCCGCCAAAGCGGCGGGCGGCGAAACCGGTTACAAAATCCTCCGGGTGGACGAATTAGGGCCTACGGTGAGTAAGGATCTGACGCGCAAGGCCATTTATGCCGTGATTTGGTCGGCTCTCGGGATTCTCGTTTATTTGGCTTGGCGGTTCGAACTGCTGTTCGCCCTGTCGGCGGTGGTGGCTCTTTTCCATGACACCATTTTTACTTTCGGGATTTATGCTTTGAGCGGCCGGGAGATCAATCTCCCCGTGATTGCCGCGATCCTGACCATCATGGGTTTTTCCGTCAACGATACGATCGTCACTTTTGACCGCGTGCGTGACAATATGAAGCTCATGCGCAAAAGCTCGTTCAAGGACATCGTAGAGGCCAGCATCAACCAGACGCTCAGCCGGACGATCTTGACGACGATGACCGTCCTGTTTTCGACGCTGGGGCTTTTTTTCTTCGGCGGAGCGGCCATCAACGATTTTGCGTTCGTCATGCTCATCGGTTTTTGCGTCGGAGTGTATTCGACCATTTTTGTGGCGACTTCTCTAGTCGTCGATCTCAAGAAGCGTTAGTCTTCAGGGACGGTTCTCGATGTCGAAGGGATGTTGAGAACCGTCCCTTTTTCTTTCTATGCATCCTCTCATCGCTCAAATTCTTACCAAACGCGGACTCACGGACCCGGCCCAAATCGAGGCGTTCCTCCACGCCGGCCTGGACCGTCTGGAGGACCCCTTTCGCATGAAGGGGATGGACGAGGCCGTCCGGAGGGTCCGCCTCGCGGTCGAAAACCGGGAAAAAATTCTCCTTCACGGGGATTACGACATCGACGGGATCTGCGGCACGGCCATCCTGGCCAAAGCGCTCACAATGCTTGGCGGTACGTTTGAGACCTTCCTGCCCGACCGTGCGGAGGATGGCTACGGGGTCAGCCCGGCCGCCGTTGAGAAAGCAAAATCCTCCGGAGTTACTCTTTTTATCACCATCGATTGCGGTATTACCGCGGCCGATGAAATCCGTTCAGCGCGCGATGCCGGGATGGATGTCCTGGTGATCGACCACCACCGGATCGCCGAAGGCCACCTGCCGCCGGCTTCCGTGATTTTGAATCCCCTTCAAAGCGATTGTCCGTACCCTCACAAAGACTATTGCGCGGCCGGACTCGTGTTCCGTTTCAGCCAAGCCTTGCTCGGCGAGCGTGCTCTCGAGTCTCTGGATCTTGCGGCGTTGGCCACTGTGGGCGACGTAGCTCCTCTGGTGGAGGAGAACCGGATTCTGGTCAAAGAGGGGCTGAAACTTCTGTCGGAACGCAAGAACACAGGGCTGCGGGCCCTTGCGGAAGCGGCCAAGCTCAAAAGCCGCGAGATGAACGCAGGCCATCTAGGTTTTGTCCTCGGCCCGAGGATCAATGCCGCGGGGCGGATGAGTTCCCCGGACATCGCGCTGCGCCTGCTTTTGACCGACAACCCGAAAGAGGCCGAGAGCCTGGCCCGTGTCTTAGATGAAGAAAACAAGGCCCGGCGGAAAGAAGAAAAGGACGTGCTCGATCAGGCGGTTCAAGAGGTCGAGCGGACGGTCCAGTTCAACCGGGACCGCGTCATCGTGGTCGGCCGCGAGGGGTGGCATGCGGGCGTGATCGGCATCGTGGCGTCGCGTTTGGTCGAACGCTACAACCGTCCCGCGCTCGTCATCGCGGTGGAAAAGGGCCGGGGGAAAGGCTCCGGCCGTTCGATCAAGGGATTTCATTTGTTCCAGGCCCTCGAGGCTTGCCGGGAGTCTCTCGAAGAATACGGAGGCCATGAGCTGGCAGCGGGGTTTGCTTTGAGCGAACCGCGTATCGGCGAATTTCGAAAAGCCATCAACGAATACGCCCGGGAGCGGACCACTCCTGATCTGTTCGTGAAACGTACCCGCGTGGATCTCGAAATCGGCTTTGCCGATCTGAACCTGCCGTTTGTCCGGGAGCTTCAGGCGCTGGAGCCGCACGGCTGCGGCAATCCAAAGCCCGTTTTCCTGACCCGGGATCTCCTCATCAAGACGCGGCCCCAGCCTCTTGGAACTTCGGCCTTCAAGTTTTTTGTGACGGATGGGGTCGCGACGCTGGAAGCTGTGCTTAACGACCGAGGGCAAGACCGCTCATGGATGACGATGGGAAACAGGGTAGGGCTCTGCTACTCGATCAAGATCCAGACGTGGGACGGCCTCGACAGGCTTGTTCTGGAAATCAAAAGTAGCTACTTGGAAGATTCTTTGGCCGGAGCCATCAGTTTATAAGCGGCGGCTTTGGTCACAAGTCCCGCCTGGAGGCAGCTTGCGCAAACCTTGATTCTGCGCACGGTTCCGTTCGGAAACCGGACTTTGACCTTCTGGAGATTCGGAAAGAAACGCCGGCGCGTGATTCCGGTCGTCTTGAGACCGATACCGCCTGTTTTTTTCGGCAATCCCCGGCGAGCGATGGACCTTCCCACAATCGGCTTTTTTTCACAAATGGCACATGTACGCATAGGTGTGCAATTATATGGATTAGATCAAACTTGGCAAGAGCTTTTTTATGTTATATACTCACGAATCAAACTTTATTGAACATAAGAGGAGAGAGACGATGAAAACGAGTACGGTGAAATCAGGCACAACGGGAACCACTAAAGCAAGTCCCAAAAAGAAGTTAGCAAAGTCGGTTGATTTTTCTCATTATGCGCCGCAGGCCAAGAAGGTCGGATTGGGCGGAAGTTTTAACGGCTGGAACGCGGCGAAAACGCCGATGACCAAAGGCAAAGACGGAAATTGGAAAGTCTCCCTCGAGCTTCCCTCGGGGCGTTATGAATACCGCTTCAGCGTCGACGGTGATTGGCAGAATGATCAGCATGCTGTGGAGTGCGTGCCGAACGCGTTCGGGAGTTGGAACTGCGTGGTGGTGGTGAAGTAGGAAGCTTTAAGAAAAGAACGGAAGAGACTGATCCATGAAGATCGTTTTCGCGGCATCTGAAATGGTCCCGTTTGCAAAAACAGGGGGGCTGGGGGATGTCCTCGGCGTTCTGCCGGGGGAGGTTGCGTCCCTTGGGCACGAGGTGGCGGTTTTTATTCCGCGCTACAAGAGGATCGATCCGGCCAAGTGGGGATTGAAACTCGATATCGAACCCCTGATCATTCCCCTGGGCTCCGAAAAGGAAGAAGGCCGCATCTATAGCTCCAAGCAGGAAGGCGGCGTGACGGTCTACCTGGTGGATCATCCAGGACTGTTCTGCCGGGATGAGCTGTATGGAACCGCGATGGGGGATTATCCGGACAACGACCGCCGCTTTATCTTTTTTCAGCGCGCGGTCTTGGAGGCTTTGCGGGTGATGAGGCTTAAGCCGGACATCCTCCACTGCCACGACTGGCAGACTGGATTGATCCCGGTTTATCTGAAAACGATCTACGCCGACGACGCCTGTTTCCGGAAAACGAAATCCGTTTTTTCCATCCATAACCTCGGCTACCAGGGCAATTTCCCGCCCGATTCCCTGTCGACGACGGGGCTCGGATGGGATCAGTACCGGATGGAGCGAATCGAGTTTTACGGGAAAATCAGTTTCCTCAAGGGCGCCCTGCTTGATGCCGACTACATTGCGACGGTGAGCGAGCGGTATGCAAAGGAGATCCTCACCAAGGAATTCGGCTGCGGGATGGAAAACGTTCTCGCTCAGCGCAGCGACAAGGTCTTCGGCATTTTGAACGGGCTTGATTACCGGGAGTGGGACCCGGCCCGGGACCTTGACATCGCCGAACCTTACGACCCCGGGTCGCTCGACAAAAAGCTCAAGAACAAAATTGCGCTGCAGAAGGAAAATGATTTCCAGGCCGATCCCAGGATCCCCCTGATCGGCATGGTCTCGCGCCTGACCGAAGATAAAGGGATCGATATTCTTCTGCCGGTCATGAACAGCCTGTTTGACCTGGGGTTTCAATTTGTTCTGCTGGGGACGGGCGACGAGAAATATCACCGGATCTTCAGGGACCTGGCCAAAAAGAAAACCGGGTTTTGCCGCGCGCACATTCTTTTTGATGCCAAAATGGCCAAGCGTTTTTATGCGGGATGCGACATGGTGCTCGTTCCCGCGCACTCGGAGCCCTGCGGGCTCGGGCCCATGATTGCCCTGCGTTACGGGACGATCCCGATTGTTCGCGCGACCGGCGGGCTCGCCGACAGCGTCCAGGAATTCGATCCCCAAACCGGAGAGGGCACGGGATTCCGCTTCGAGGAGTATTCCGGCGAATCGCTTGCGGCGGCGCTCACTCGTGCCGCCAAGGCCTATGCCAATGAAAAAAGCTGGAGACAGCTTGTCTCGCGCGTCATGAAGCTTGATTTCTCATGGTCGGCTTGCGCGCGAAAATATGCCAAGCTCTACGAGGCCGCAGGGCATTCCGCACCGAAAAAGTCCTGAACATCAGCCGTTGGGCCGTTTTTTTCCAGGAGGAGTGATGAGGACAGATGATTGTCTGAAAATCGGGCGTTACGAATTCAAGTCCCGGTTGATCGTGGGAACGGGGAAGTACTCCAGCCTTGAGGTCATGGCCGGGGCGCACCAGGCGGCCGGGGCCGATCTTGTGACCGTCGCGGTCGGCCGGCTCGACCTGAAGGACCGGAGCCGAAAAAACATCCTCGATTTTATCGACCGCAGCCGCGTGACGCTCCTGCCCAATACGGCCGGGGCCTACACGACGGAGGAGGCTCTGCGCATAGCGCGTCTGGGCCAGGCCGCGGGGATGGGTGATTTGGTGAAGCTCGAGGTGATCGGGGATCCGAAGACTCTGATGCCCGATACGCTTTCGCTTCTCGAGGCGACAAAAATCCTGGTGAAGGAAGGATTCACCGTGCTTCCTTACACCAATGACGACCCGGTCATGGCCAAGCGGCTCGAGGACGCAGGGGCGGTTTGCGTGATGCCGCTGGCGGCGCCGATCGGTTCTGGGCGCGGAATCCAAAACCGGCTGAATTTGCAGTTTATTCTCGACGCAGTTTCGTGTCCGGTGATTGTGGATGCCGGAGTCGGAACCGCCTCTGACGCTGCCATCTGCATGGAACTGGGCGCGCACGGCGTTTTGATGAATACCGCGATTGCGGAAGCGAAAGATCCCGTGCTGATGGCCGAGGCGATGCGCGAGGCCGTGATCGCGGGGAGAAAAGCGTACCGGGCGGGACGCATGGGTGTGCGCGATTACGCTTCCGCTTCAAGCCCCCAGCAGGGATTAAAATAAAACAGCAGTCGATTCGACAAGGAGAGAAATGCCGATATGAAAAGCTATAGAATTGCAGTCATCCCAGGCGACGGAACGGGCGGCGAAGTGGTCCGCGAAGGCATGAAAGTCTTGAACGCAGCGTCTGCCTCCTGCGGATTCAAGCTGGACCCGGTCCATTATGATCTCGGCGGGGAGCGTTACATGAGGACAGGCGAGGTGCTTCCCGATTCCGTCCTCCGCGAACTCCGGGATTTCAAGGCGATTTACCTGGGGGCCGTCGGCCACCCGGAGGTCAAGCCCGGCATCCTCGAAAAGGGGCTCCTCCTCAAAATCCGTTTTGCACTGGAGCAATACATCAATTTGCGTCCGGTGATTCTCTATCCCGGGGTTGACTGCCCGCTCAAGGACAAGAAGCCCGAGGATATTGATTTCGTCGTGGTCCGTGAAAATAACGAAGGCCTCTATGTCGGGGAAGGGGAGTTCCAGAACAAGGGGACGGACCGCGAAGTGGCGATCCAAGTCAGCCGCAATACCCGCCGGGGAGTCGAGCGCTGCCTGCGCTATGCCTTCGAATTCACGCGCAAGAGGAACCGGGACAAAAAGCTGACGCTTTGCGGCAAGACAAACGTCCTGACCTATGCCTTTGACTTGTGGGAGCGCGTCTTCCATGAGGTCGGCAGCAAGGATTATCCGGACATTCAGCGCGATTACGCGCATGTGGACGCGACTTGCATGTGGATGGTCAAGAACCCGGAATGGTTTGACGTGATCGTGACCGACAACATGTTCGGCGACATCATCACCGATCTTGGCGCGATGATCCAGGGAGGCATGGGGATCGCGGCCGGCGGCAATATCAATCCCCAGGGCGTTTCCATGTTCGAGCCTATCGGAGGCTCTGCGCCGAAGTATACGGGCAAGAATGTGATCAATCCGCTGGCGGCCATTTGCGCGGGCGGCATGATGATCGAGCACCTGGGCGAAAGCGACGCGGCCAAGCGGATCGAAGATTCGGTCAAATGGGTGACGGCCACCAAGCTCAAGAGTCTTGCGGCCGGGAAAATGGGGTATTCGACCACCGAAGTCGGCGACCTGGTGGTCCGCGGGCTCGATCCCAAGGCCCGCTCGTAAGGCATTCGAAAAAAATTTACGAAAGGAAGAGGACGATGAAAAAACCGCATGTGGCAATTCTTGGAGTGACCGGAGCCGTGGGGCAAGAATTCCTGACCCTGCTTGCCGAACGCAAGTTCCCGATGGCAAGCCTCAAACTGCTTGCGTCCGTGAGGTCGGCGGGCAAGAGCGTTTCCTTCGGGGGGCGCGATTACGTCATCGAAGAGGCAACGCCGGATTCGTTCCGAGGGGTGGACCTCGTGCTCTCGAGCGCCGGCAGCAAGATCAGCCGCCAGCTTTCCGGCGCGATCGTCAAAGCCGGGGCCCTGATGGTCGACAACACGAGCGCGTTCCGCATGGAGCCCGATGTCCCGCTCGTGGTGCCCGAGATCAACGCCAAAGACATCCGCAAGCACCGGGGGATTATCGCGAATCCGAACTGCTCGACGATTATCATGCTGGTGCCCCTGTGGCCGCTCCACCGCGCGGGCAAGATCCGCCGGATCGTCGCGGCGACTTATCAGGCGGCAAGCGGAGCGGGCGCCAAGGCGATGCAGGAGCTCGAGGACCAGACCCGGGATGTCCTGGCCGGCCGGCCGGCCAGGAAGGAAGTTTTTCCGCACCAAATCGCCTTCAACCTCTTTTCCCACAACAGCGCCATCAAGGAAGACGGCTACTGCGAAGAGGAGATCAAGATGATGAAGGAGACCCGCAAGATTTTTCACGACGACAAGATCCGCGTGGTGGCGACGACGGTGCGTGTGCCGGTTTACCGGGCGCATTCGGAAGCGCTCTTCATCGAGCTTTCCAAAAAGATTTCGGTCGAGAAGGCCCGCCGCCTTTTGGCCAAGGCCCCCGGGGTGAAGTTGGTGGACGACCGCGAAAAGAATTATTTTCCGATGCCGATCGACGCGTCGCACCACGACGACATCCTGACCGGAAGGATCCGCGAGGACAAAAGTACACGCAACGGGCTGGCGCTTTTTGTGAGCGGCGACCAGATCCGCAAAGGCGCGGCGCTGAACGCCATCCAGATCGCCGAGTGCTGGATGAAGGGGTAGATGCGTAAGATCAAGCTGACCCTGGAGTATGACGGGACCGGCTTTTCAGGGTTTCAGCGCCAAAACGGAAGGCCGACGATTCAGGCGGCGCTCGAGAAGGCGCTTTCGAAGCTGTTTGACCGCCGGATGAAAATAGGGGCCGCCAGCTCGAGGACCGATGCCGGCGTCCATGCCGCGGGCCAGGTGGTCCATTTCGTGACCGATTCCCGGCTGGAACTTTTCCATATCGAGGGGGGCCTCAACCGGTATCTCCCTGCGGAAATTGCCGTCGTCAAGGCCGAGGAGGCCCCTGCGGATTTTCACGCACGGTTTCACGCGCGCTCCAAGATTTACCAATATTCCGTTTGGCACCATCCTTCGAGGTCGCCGCTGCGCGCGCGGGAGTCGCATCACGTTTACGGAAAGCTCGACCTTGCCCGGATGCGCCGGGCCGCTCGCGTTTTCAAGGGGCGGCATGATTTCCGTTCCTTCTGCGCGTCTTCGGGCCGGGATGAAGAGGCCGTGGAAAACGGAACGGTCAAGGGGCGGGGGACGGTGCGCACGGTCAAGCGCTTCGAACTCAAGAAACAGGGCAGCTTGATCCTGTTCGTGATCGAGGCGGACGGCTTCCTCTATCATATGGTGCGCAACATCGTCGGGACTATGCTCGAACTGGGAAGGGGAAAGCTGACGGTCAAGGCCCTCAAGGCCATCCTCGCCGCCAAGGACCGCCGTCGCGCCGGAGGCACGGCTCCGGCCTGCGGCCTCAAACTCGCCCGTGTGTTTTATTAAGAAAACGCGCCCGCGGTCTTTCCCTGGGAAGGTTTCAAAGGAAGCTTTGACAGGGGAGAACCTTTTTGATACACTTAACAAACTTTTTTCCAGAGAACAGGATCTTATGAAAACCTATCGCCCGACAGAAAAAGATTTTAACCGGAAGACTTATCTCATCGACGCCGACGGCAAGACCCTCGGCCGGCTCGCCACCCGTGTGGCGTCGCTTTTGATCGGCAAGGGCAAGACGGTGATTTCACCCGATCAGCTTTGCGGTGACTCGGTGGTCGTCATCAATGCCGAAAAGATTCATGTCACCGGGAAAAAACTGGAGCAAAAGGTCTACACGCATTATACCGGCTATTCCGGCGGCCTTCGCAGCGCAACGCTCGAAGAAGTGCTCGCCAAGCAGCCTGCGCGCGTCATCCTGAAGGCTGTCCAGCGGATGCTGCCGAAAACCAAACTGGGGCATGAGATGTTCAGGCGGCTGCGGGTCTATGCCGGCAAAGAGCACAGACAGAGCGCCCAGAAACCCGTTCGAGTGGAAGTGTAATCATGCCAGAAAACAGATTTTACGGTACCGGAAGACGTAAAAATGCGATTGCCCGCGTGTGGCTCTTGAAAGGACAAAAGGGAGTTGCGATCAACGGACGCGAGGCGATGGAATACCTCAAGCGGGAAAATCTGCTGACGATGGTCGAAAAGCCGCTCAAGACGGTCAAGCTGACCGAAGATTTCAAGATCCGTGCGCAAGTCCACGGCGGAGGAGTTGCGGGCCAGGCCGGCGCGATCAGCCTTGGCGTGGCACGCGCCCTTATCCAGTACAACGAGAGTCTGCGTCCGGCACTTCGGCGCGAAGGTGTTCTGACGAGGGATCCCCGGGAAAAAGAGCGCAAGAAACCCGGCCGCAAGGGCGCCCGAAGAAGCTTCCAATACACCAAGCGTTGATGAAAAGACTGGTCGGCCTTTTCCTTCTTCTGCTCTGCATGACGGTCCTTTCGTCGTGTCAGGGATTTTTGGACGATTACTCCTACCAGCCCCTCAAAGGGATGGATTCATCGGCGTACTAACCCACGAATCGGAAGACCATGCCGCGTGCAAGAGTTGCTCTCGGGGCCGTTGCTGTTGTCCTGACCCTCCTTGTGACCGCCGCGGTGGTTCGCGTTTACCTCCAAGTCTGTCCGGCCTCCGCTACCCAGAAAATCCTCGAATCGACTGAGCTCGCGACTGGCGCCAAACTGAGTTTCGAACACATCCGCCTTGCTTATTTTCCGGAACCTTCCGCGGTCCTCAAAGATGTGACCCTGCTGAACATTCGCGATCCCGGCGTAACCGTCAAGGCCAAGAGGGCCGAACTGTCGTTCGATCTCCTCTCGCTCCTTTTTGGGCAGATCCGGATGAACCGGGTCAAACTCGAAGGCGCGGAAGCGGTTTGGCCGCTTGGGGCCGGTTGGGGACTTCGGCGGATCCGTTTGACGGACGCGGAACTGAAAATGGAAGGGTTTGGCTCCGGGCGCGCCGTGTGGCTCGACTTCCGGGGTCATCTTGGCGGGGGCGGGGCCCGGAATACCGAGGGCAGGGCCCAATTCGATGGAACCTCTTTCCGGGGCATGGATTCGCCGGCCCGATTGGTGTCGTTGGATTTGAAATGGGCCGGTCTTTCGGCCGCGGATTTTCAAGGGGATTGGGATCCGAATGTTCCTTTCGAATGGCAGGGCGGCACTTTGTCGGGCCGCTGCCAGGTCGGGAGAGTCCCGGGAAAAGAGACTCTCGAGGTTCGGACCGATCTTGTCGTCAGCGATTTCGTCTATCGAATGCGGAACAACGGAAATTCGCTGACCTCTCCGGCCTCCAGCGGAACTTTCCTCTCCGAATGGGAATGGAACATGCGTTCAGGAGAGATGGCCCTGCGCTCGAGCACGCTGGAGCTTCCGGTGGGCAAGGTCGAGGTCGCAGGCCGATGGATGAACGACACCGGGGAAATCCGGGACATGCGCTTGCGCGTCGCGACCCCCGCGCTGGAAAAGCTGCCGCTTTACTGGTTTTCGGTCCAGGACGTGATTCCTTTTAATATCGGCTTTTCGGGGCAAAGCAATCTGGAAATGTCCTTGTCGGGGACTTGGGACCACCTCGGGCTGGCGGGCAATTGGGATTTGTCCGGGGCGCTTTTGAGTTATGGAACCGTTTTTTCGAAACCCAAGGACGTCCCGCTCAATTTTTCGTTTGATTACCTTTTGAAGAAGGGCCGGGCGCTCTCCGGAGAATTTTCGCTCAAATTCGAAAAGGCCAAGGCCAAGGGCTCCGTGCGAAGTCTTGATTTCCAGGACGGCAAGGGACAGGTCAACATTTTGACGAACAAATTTCCGCTGGCCGGGTGGGAAACGATGGCGCCTCCCCTGCGGGATTACGAGTTGGGAGGGGACGCCAAGTTCCTGATCAATTTGTCGGGCAATTTCAAAAAAATGGACACGATTCAGCCGATGGTGAACATCACGCTCGATAACGTGAAGGCCGTGCACAAGCAGACCGCAACGGGCATTCAAAATGTCTTTGCCGTCGCCGATTACGGGCAGGTGGCTCTGAAGGTCAAACAGCTGAGAATGGAAATTAACGGGTCTCCCATCGAGGCCGTCGTGACAGCCTATAATTTGAAGGGGGCGCCGGTCGTCAAAGGGCGGGTGGTCTCGCCGTATTTTTTGCCTGCCGAGCTTTTCTCAGCCTACCGGGATTTCAGGGAAGGCTGGTTGAAGACGCCGCTCTCGGGGACTTTTCGTGGCATTGAGTCGGCCCTTGGGACTTTGTTCGGCCCCGAGGAGCCGGTCAAGAATCTGATTGCCGAATTTAGCGGCAAGGCGGGGAAATGGTATCTGCCGAAGCTTGAGTTCGAGGCCTATGACGGATGGGTGATTTCGAGCGGGGGATGGAGCCCTGACCCCGCCGCCGGAGGCCGGGGATGGATGAATTGGGAGATCAATCATCTTGCGCTTGCGCGTTTCCTAGGGAGGGTGGCGAAAGAGAAGAAGTGGGCGGCCGGGAATTTGTTTGCCAAGGTTCGGATGAACACGTCGGGGGCTGGTGCCGCCGACTGCTCCAAAAATTTGTCGCTGGAGGGTGAACTCGCGGTCACGAACGGAGAATTCAACACGTTTGATCTTCTGGGGGCCGTCGGAAAAATCGACGAGCTCAAGGCGGTCAATGCGACCCTGCCCGGTAAAACCCTTTTCCACGATCTCCAGGCCGCCTTCCGTTATCAGGAAGGAAAGACACGCACGGAGGTCTTGACGATGGTCTCCGAGGATTTATCCTTCAAAGGCGGCGGCGAAGTTCTCGCAGGCGGGATCCTCAATTACCGGGGAGGGGTCTATTTGTCGGCTCACTTGACCCAACAGGTTCTGGCGTCTCTTTTTCCCGGCTATGTGAGCACTCAAGACGGCAGGCAACTCGGGCCTATTCCGATGCTAGTGGCCGGCGCTTTCGTGAATCCGGAGATCAAGCCTGACCCGGCGGAGCTGCCCCAATTCCGGGATCAGCTTTTGCGGGACGGTTCCCGGGAGGTCTTGGGGAGTTTCCTTCCAGAAGAGCTTTTTTTCGACCGGCGGACCAAATCCTGACGAAGCTTTTTCGTTAAAAGCCCGGCCGCCTTTTCTTCTGCTTCACGCCTCGTCTTGCATTGTGCCGAGGCTTTGAGGGCTGTGCCGACCGACACCGTGCACTCGACGCCGTTCGGAGTATTTTTATGCAGGTAGAGCGGCAGGACTTGCCAGTTTTTCTGGGCGAGTTCCTGCAGGGAGCTTTTGGGATTGGGGTCGATCCTCAGAAGCTTTCGGCTGTCGAAGTAACCGTCATAAAGCGACAGGATCAGTTTTTCGGCGCTTGCCAGCCCGCGGTCGAAGTAGTAGGCGGCGATGAGGGCCTCCAGGGCGTCCACGAAGACCTTGGCTTGGAGATAGTTTTTGTCCTTGCGAAGGCCCCGGCTTACCTTGACGAAGCGCTGAAAGCGGATCGTGCGGGCGATGCGCATGAGGATCTTTCGCGAGACGAGAATCGACCGCAGACGGCTCAGGGTGCCTTCGTTGGCCTCGGGAAAGTCACGAAACAGCCGCCGGCAGATCACGTAATTGAGGATGGCGTCCCCAAAGAACTCGAGGCGGTCGAAGTCCTCGCCCAGCCGGCACCCGTTTTCATTGCGGTAGGACGGATGGGTGAGTGCGGCCTCGAGCAGGCCGGCTTTGCGGAAGCCGACCTTCAGATTTTGGTTAATTAGGCGAACTAACGGGTTTACTTTGCGACGTTTCATAGATGAAATAGCGAACCTATGCCGTAACTTATGAAATTGACAAAAGATAGGTTGTGTTTTTATAATACAAGCTCTTTTCTTTTATCGGCAAAGTTCTTGAAGTCTGAAGGTGATGAGGGGTTCGAATGATACGGGCGGCAGTGATCGGGGCCACGGGGTATACCGGGGCCGAACTGATCAAGATATTGCTCAGGCATTCGCGGGTCAAGATCGCGGGCCTGACGACGCGCCAGCCTACGCCTATTCCCGTCACGCAAATCGTTCCGTCCTTGCCCCCGGACACGGGACTTGAAATCGAGCCGTATTCGTTCGCGGCGATCCGGAGAAAAGCGGACCTGGTCTTTTTATGCCTTCCCCACACCGAGTCTGCCTTGACGGGGGAGAAATTCCGGAAGGCGGGAAAGATCGTGATCGACCTGTCCGCCGACTTCAGGCTCCGGGACGCCGGCGCGTATGAGAAGTGGTACGGCTTCAGCCATCCCCGGCCCGCTCTGCTCAAGGAGTCGGTCTACGGTTTGCCCGAGCTCAACCGGGGAGCGATTCGGAAGGCTGACTTGATTGCCAATCCGGGCTGTTATCCGACCGGGGCTGCCCTGGGAGTTCTTCCGGTGCTTCGCAAAGGATGGTTTGACCTGTCCAACCTCGTGATCGATGCCAAGTCAGGTGCGAGCGGGGCGGGTAAGAAATTGACCGCATCGACTCAGTTTTGCGAGGTCGACCAAAACTTTTATGCCTACAAGGTGGGCAAGCACCAGCATACCCCCGAGATTGTTCAAACCTTGACGGCCGCGGCCGGTCGGGCGGTTTCGGTGACCTTCGTTCCCCATCTGCTGCCGGTTTCGCGGGGGATCCTGTCGTCGATTTATCTCGTGCCCAAGAAAAAGATGAAGGCGGGGAGTGTGCGAAAGGCCTTTGTGGAGTATTATCGCGATGAGCCGTTTGTCCGGATCAAGCCGGAGGGCAGTTTCCCGGCGCTTGCGGACGTCCGGAACACCAATTATTGCGACATCGGCATTCTGGAGCGGGGAGGCCGGACGCCCGTGGTCGTGATCACGGCCATCGACAATCTTTTAAAAGGGGCCTCCGGTCAGGCGGTCCAAAACATGAATATCCGCTGCGCGTATGCGGAAGAATCGGGGATCAGAGCATGGTAAAAATTAAATCCTGGCTGGAAAGACGAAAAAATGGAACGGTGACGACGCCGCTCGGGTTTTGTGCGGCCGGCATGCACGCGGGGATCAAAAAGAAAAAGAAGCGGTTTGACACGGCGCTCATTTACTCGAAGACCCCCTGCGTCGCAGCGGCGACCTTTACGACCAACCGGGTCAAGGCCTGGCCGGTTCTGCACTCCATGAAGTCGGTGGCGGCGGCCCGGCACCATGCCATCCTCGCGTCGAGCGGGAATGCCAACTGCGTCAACGGGCCCAACGGCAAGACGGCCGTGCAGGACACCGTGCGCGAAGCCGCGGGGCTTCTGAAGGTTCCCGAAGACGCGGTGCTGATTGCGCAGACTGGGATCATCGGGATTCCGTTTCCGATCACTTGCCTCAAGCGGGCGCTTCCGAAACTTGTCAACCGCCTGTCTCCGGACGGCGGGCGATGCGCGGCCAAGGGAATCATGACCACCGATTTGGCGGTCAAGGAAGTGGCGGTTTCTTTTTCTCTCGGAGGCAAGAGGGTGACGATCGGGGCCTGTGCGAAGGGGGCCGGAATGGTGCACCCCAACATGGCGACGATGCTATGTTTTATTACGACGGACGCGGCGATCACGAAACCGCTTTTGCGGCGCGCGATCCGGCATGCGGCCGATGACACCTTCAACAAGATGGCCATCGACAACGACCAAAGCACCAACGACACGGTTTTTATCCTGGCCAACGGCGAATCGCACGCGCCAATGATCCAGAAAATCGACCGGGACTACCGGCTGTTCCGGGACGCCCTGGAAGAAGTGTGCCGGATCATGACGTACAAGATGGTTGATGACGGCGAAGGCGTGACCCATGTCTGCACGCTCCGGGTAGCCGGGGCGAAAAACCCGACCGAGGCCGAAAGGGCGGCCCGCCAGGTTGCCAACTCGATGCTTTTCAAGACGATGCTCGCCGGCGCCGACCCCAACTGGGGGCGCATCGTCGCCGCGATCGGCGCAAGCGGCGTGACGTTCAACCTGAATCATTTGAGTGTCGCGTTTGGGGAGGCTGTGATCGTCAACCACGGGCGCCTGAAAGTGCTCAATATCCCCAAGGCGCGCCGGGTGCTCCAACACCGCTACTATGCGATGGACATCGTCATCGGGAAAGGAAGAGGAAAGGTCGAATTTGTGACGTCGGATTTGACGGCCAAATACGTTGCCATCAATTCCTCTTATTCGTAATCCTATGGACGCACTGGTCGAGAAGGCGAATATTCTGATCGAGGCCCTGCCCTACATCAAAAATTTCCGGGGGCGCGAGGTTCTCATCAAGTACGGCGGAGCGGCGATGCATCTGGAGGACGTCCGGGAAAACGTCCTGCAGGATCTTGTGTTCATGAATTACGTCGGCATTCGCCCCATCCTCATCCATGGCGGCGGCAACGCGATTACCGCGAACATGAAAAAACGGGGCATCCAGAGCCAATTCATCAACGGCCTGCGCGTGACCGACAAGCAGACGATCGAAGTCGTCACCGAGACCCTGGCCGGGATCAACCAGGAGATCGTCGGCGACATCACGCGCTTGGGTGCGAAGGCGGTGGGGCTTTCGGGCCATGACGCCAGGATCCTGAACGTCGTCAAATACGAAAAGGACGGGGATGTCGGCTTTGTCGGCGAAGTCACGCGGGTCAATATCGAAACGATCCGGGGCCTGACCGAGGCCAATATCATTCCGGTCATCTACCCGGTTGGGATCGACGCGCGGGGCGAGACCTACAATGTGAATGCGGACGAGGCGGCGGCCAAGGTCGCTGCGGCCATGAAAGTCGATAAGCTGATGGTGCTGACAAACGTCAAGGGCATTATGCGCGACCCCGCCGATGAAACCTCGCTGATCTCCTCCCTCCACGTCAAAGACGTTCAGGACCTGATCGACCGCCAGGTGATCACCGGCGGGATGATCCCGAAGGTGCGCTGCTGCATGTCGGCCCTGCGCGGCGGAGTGCCGAAGGCCCACATCATCGACGGACGGATCAAACATTCCCTCCTCCTCGAAATCTTTACGGACAGGGGTATCGGAACCGAAATGGTAGTTTGAGAAGGAATCCTGCAGCCATGAAAACCAGCGACGTGACCGAGCTGTACCGGCAATATATTCTGCCGACTTATGCCAAGGTTCCCGTGTGTCTGACCCGGGGCAAGGGCTCCGTCGTCTGGGACCTCGAGGGGCGTCAGTACATTGATTTTTTTCCCGGCTGGGGGGTCTCCGGACTCGGGCATTGCCACCCGGAGGTGGTCCATGCCATCAAAGATCAGGCCCGCAAGATGCTGCACATCTCCAACAACTTCTATAACGTCAAGCAGGCGCGGCTGGCCGAGGCCATCAACCGGGTTGCTTTTCCTTCGAGGGTTTTTTTCTGCAACAGCGGGGCCGAGGCGAGCGAAGCCGCGGTCAAATACGCGCGCCGTTTCGGCAAAGACACCGGCCGTTACGAGATCATTTCGATGCGGCAGTCTTTTCACGGGAGAACGCTTGCCGGGATCGCAGTGACGGGCCAAGAGAAGGTCCAAAAGGGTTTCGAGCCGCTTCCCTCGGGGTTCTGTTATGCTATTTTGAACGACCTGGATTCCGTCCAAAAGGCGCTCACGGAAAAAACGGTCGGCATCTTCCTCGAACCCATCCAGGGGGAGGGAGGGATTCACGCGGCCTCGGATTCTTTCATGAAAGGCCTCCGGAAACTTTGCGACGAAAAGGGGCTTCTCTTGATCGTGGATGAGGTCCAGACGGGGATGGGGCGCACCGGGAAGATGTTTGCCTATCAGCATTACGGAATCGAGCCCGATCTGATGACGCTCGCAAAATCGCTCGGCAACGGCGTGCCCATCGGAGCGCTCGTGGTCCACAACAAGATCCAAAGGGAGGTCCTGGTGGCCGGGACGCACGGATCGACGTACGGCGGGAACCCGCTCGTGGCGGCTGCGGGCCTTGCCGTTTTCAAAGCGATCCAAAAGGGAAAACTCATTACCCGGGCCAACGAGATGGGAGATTATCTCGGGAGGGGCCTTGAAAACCTGAAGGCGCGCTACCCGTCGCTCGTCAAGGAAGTCCGGGGCATGGCGCTCATGCGGGCGCTTGCCTTGAACGGACCCGGAGCGGCGATCGTGGACCGCGCGCGGGAAAAAGGATTGCTTCTGAATTGCACTCAGGAATCGGTGCTGAGGATCATGCCGGCCCTGACGATTCCCAAGAAACTTCTCGACCGAGGCCTCGCGATTCTCGGCCAATGCCTGGCAGAGGAGGTTTGAAATGGCCCGCAATTTGATTTCGATGACGGACCTGACTTATGATGACGTGGAAAAAATCTACGACCTCGCCCGGGACGTCAAGAATAATCCGGAAGGATACCGGAAGGTTTTCCGGGGGCGGTCCTTCGGGCTGATTTTCGAGAAACCTTCGACCCGGACATGGGTCTCGTTCGAAGCCGGGATTTTCGGCATGGGCGGCGCGGCGATTTATCTCGGTCCGCAGGACCTCGAGCTCGGAAAACGCGAAGAGATCAAAGACGTCGCGCGGGTCCTCAGCCGCTACCTCGAAGCGGTGGTGTTGAGGACTTTTTCGCATACGACGATCACGGAATTCGCGCAGTATTTCTCGAATCCCGTTTTGAACGGGCTGAGCGACCTCGAGCATCCCTGCCAGGTCCTGAGCGACTACTTTACCATCTGCGAAAAATTTCCGGACGATTCAAACCCCAAGATCGTTTTTATCGGAGACGGGAACAACGTGCTCCACTCCCTGATCCGCTTGACGGCCATTTTGGGGGCGAGGCTCCACTATGCGACCCCCAAGACCTACGAGCCGTCCCCGGAGATCCTCAAAGAGGCCCTTGCCGTGGCACGGAAAACCGGGGGGGAAATCCGCGGTTTTCACGACCCCGCGGAGGCGGTCGACAAAGCCGACGTGGTGTACACGGACGTTTGGGTCAGCATGGGGGAGGAGTCCCTTGCCGACTCGAAGATGAAGGCCTTTCAGGGCATGCAGCTGAACGGCAAGCTGATGAAGAAGGCCAAAAAGAATGCGCTCGTGATGCATTGCCTGCCCGCGCACCGCGGCCAGGAGATTACCGACGAAGTGATGGAAAGTCCGAACTCGGTTATTTTCGAGCAGGCCGAAAACCGGCTGCACGTGCAGAAGGCGATCCTTCTCCACTTGTGCGAGAGAAGCAAAGACAGCGAAGGCTAATCTTTTAGGAGACGTTATGAAAAAAGTGGTGCTTGCTTATTCGGGGGGATTGGATACTTCCTGCGCCGTCAAGTGGCTGCAGGAGCATTACGGCATGGAGGTCATCTGTTTTTCGGCCTTCATCGGCGAAGTCAAGGACAAGCGACTTCTCGAGAGAAAAGCCTATGCTGCAGGCGCCATGAAGGTCTATATCGAAGACCTCAAACAGGAGTTTGCCCGGGATTTCATTCTTCCGGGGCTTTGGGCCCAGGCGCGCTACGAGAACGGGTATCCGCTTGCGACGGCCCTTGGCCGGCCGCTCATCGCCAAGCACCTTGTCCGGATTGCCGAGCTCGAAAAGGCCGACGCGGTAGCTCACGGATGCACCGGGAAGGGGAACGACCAGGTTCGCCTCGAGGTCGGCGTCAGAACGCTCAATCCCGACCTGAAGATCATTGCACCCCTGAGGGAGTGGGAGTTCAAGACGCGCGAGGCAGAAATCGAATACGCCCGCCAGCACAAGATCCCGGTGGATGCGACGAAGAAAAGCCCGTATTCCATCGACAAAAACATATGGGGAATCGCGATCGAAGGGGGCGTGATCGAGGATGCCGGCATCGAAGCGCCGGAAGACGCCTATGTGATGACGCGGGCCCTGGCCAAGGTCCCCAAGACGCCGCGCTACGTGGAGATCGAGTTCGACAAGGGAATTCCCGTCAAGCTGGACGGAAGGGCGCGGAGCCTGGTTGCGATCATCGAAGCCCTCAACGACATCGCGGGCGAGTACGGGGTCGGGCGGTTCGACCAGATCGAAAACCGCCTGGTTGGCATCAAGAGCCGTGAAGTTTACGAAGCTCCCGCCGCCGAAGTGCTTTTGAAGGCGCACAACGAACTCCAGTGGCTTGTCATGGACCGTGAGTTTCTTCATTACAAAAAACTTTTGACCGAAAAGTACGCCGAGCTGGTGTATTTTGGCCTCTGGTTTTCCCCCCTGAAAGAGGCGCTGGACATGTTTTTCAAGACCCATCAGTACCGGGTGACCGGCAAGATCCGCATGAAGCTCGACCGCGGGCATGCGCTTGTGGCGGGGCGGGAATCCAAGTATTCCCTTTATTCCAAGAAGCTTGCGACGTATTCCGAAGGGGATGCGTTTGACCGGACCAAGGCCGAGGGGTTCCTGAAACTCTGGGGCCTTCCCTACGAGGGGCTCGGACGAAAAGGAAGACCATGAAGGCACTTTGGGGCGGACGCTTCCGTAAAACCATGCATCCGGCGCTGCAGCAGTTCAGCTATTCGCTCGCCTGCGACCGCCTGCTTTTTGGGGCCGAGATCCGGGTCAATCGCGCCTACACGAAGATGCTCGCGCGCGGAGGCTGGATGAGCCGCGCCGAAGCCGCGAGGGTGCTTCGTGGGCTTTCGGCTCTTGAGGCCTCCTGGGATTCTGAAAAAATTTCCGCGTTGGCGGGCACCTGCGAAGACATTCACTCCTTCATCCAGGGAGAGCTCGAAAAAAAGGCCGGACCCGCCGCCAAGAAGATCCATACCGGGCGCAGCCGCAACGACCTTGTCGTAACGTCGACCCGGCTGTATCTCAAAGACAAGGTTGCCGCGACCTGCGCCGCCCTATCGCAGGTCCAGAGCGCGCTCGTCTTCCTTGCCGCGAAAGCCGGGAAGCTCATCATCCCCGGAATGACCCATTTGCGCAAGGCGCAGCCCGTCCTCATGGCGCATCATCTGCTCGCCTACGTTGAAATGCTCGAGGAAGACCGCGGGAGGCTTCTCGATGCCCTGAAGAGAATCGATGTGCTGGTGCTGGGGTCGGCTGCTCTTGCGGGGTCTTCGCTCCCGCTTGATCGTAAGTTTTTGGCGCGCGAACTCGGGTTCCGAACGATCGCGGCCAACAGCATGGCAGCGACGAGCGACCGGGGTTTTATGGCCGAGATTGCCGCTTGTCTTTCGATCCTCTGGATGCATCTGTCGCGTATGGCCGAGGACTTCATTCTCTGGAATTCGGAGCCGTTCAATCTGATTGAGCTCGACGACGCTTTTGCAACGGGGTCGAGCCTGATGCCGCAGAAAAAGAATCCGGATATCTTCGAGCTGATCCGGGGGAGGAGCGGGACCGTTTTCGGGGTCCTGGTGGCGCTCCTGACGGTCCAAAAGGGACTGGCTCTCTGTTACAACCGCGATTTGCAGGAGGACAAGCCCGGCCTGTTCGAAGCCTTGTCCAAAACGGATTTGGCCCTCGGGCTTCTTCCTCACGTCCTGCGCTCGATCTCTTTCAAGCCGGCCTCGGCCGAGGCCCTCCTCGCCGACGATACCCTTTTTGCGACCGATCTTTTGGAGCTGCTCGTGCGCCGGGGCGTTTCTTTCAGCGACGCCCATACCGCGATCGGAAAACTCGTGGCCTACGGCCTGGAGAAAAAAAAGCCGCTCCGCTCGCTTGCGCTTGCCGAGTTCCGGATGTTTTCGAGCATGTTCGACGCGCAGGTGTACGGCCTTTTTGACCCGCACGCATCCGTTACGGCCAAGAAGACCGTTGGGTCGACGAATCCGGCCATGGTCCGGGCTCAGATCGGGAAGTGGGAGAAGGAACTCAAAAAGAGGGGCCAACGTTAAGCGGTGAGAGGTCCAGATGCATTATTTTAAGTATCATCGCAACGAGCTTTACTGCGAAAATGTTCGGGTCGCCGACATTTTGAAAAAGACCGGGACGCCGGCCTACATCTATTCGTCCAAGACCTTTGCAAGCCACGTCCGTAAATTGCAAAAGGCCTTCCGGCGTTTCAATCCCCTGATCTGCTATTCCATGAAGGCCAATTCCAACCTGGCGGTCTTGAAAACCATGCTGCGGGAAGGGGCCGGGCTCGATATCGTTTCCGGCGGAGAGCTCTACCGGGCCAAGTGCGTCGAATGTCCTCCGGAAAAGATCGTGTACGCCGGGGTGGGGAAGACGGCTGAGGAAATCGCCGAGGCCCTGCGCTACGGCATCCTTTTTTTCAACGTCGAGTCCGAGCCGGAGCTCGAGATGATCGACCGGGTGGCCCGGGACCTGAGGAAGCTGGCGCGCGTATCGCTTCGGATCAACCCGGACGTGGATCCCAGGACCCACCACCATATTGCGACGGGAAAAAAGGAGAGCAAGTTTGGCCTGGATCTTGAGACTGCGGAGAAAATCTTCCGCAAACGCCAGCGGTTTTCCTCCGTTTCATTTTGCGCGATCCATGTCCATATCGGCTCGCAGATCCTTTTCTCGGACCCCTTCGTCGAAGCCTTCCGTAAGACCCTCGCGTTCATCGACGAGATCGAAAAGCGGGGCGCCAAGATCGAGTACCTGAACCTGGGCGGGGGCCTCGGGGTGATCTATTGCGATGAGCGGCCGCAGACGGCGCAGGAATTCGCTAAGAAGATCGCGCCGCTTTTTGCGGGCCGCAAGCTCCGCCTGATTTTCGAGCCCGGCAGGTTCATCGTGGCCAACGGCGGCATTCTCTGCGCCCGGACGCTCTACGTCAAACAGACGCCCACGAAAAACTTTGCGATCGTCGATGCCGCCATGAACGATCTCATCCGCCCGTCCCTTTACGACGCTTATCACGCCGTTTGGCCGCTCGAGAAAAAGCCCCAGGGGGCGACCGCGATTTACGATGTCGTCGGCCCTGTCTGCGAATCGGGGGACTTTTTCGCGAAAGGCCGGGAGCTTCAGAAGATGAAAGCGGGCGATGCGGTGGCGATCATGACGGCGGGCGCCTACGGCTTTACGATGTCCTCCAATTACAATGCCCGCCCGAGGGCCTGCGAGGTTCTCGTCCACGGCAGCCGCTGGGAGATCGTCCGCAAGCGCGAGGCCCTCGAGGACCTGGCCGCCGGCGAAACGATTCCCGACTTTTTCTGATTAAGGCTTGCGTGAAGCGGGACCGGCTTTTATACTACGTCAAATCCCCCGTAACCAAAGGAGCATGCGCCCCATGATTTCATACAAGGAACTGGGTTTCGTCAACACCCGAGAAATGTTCAAAAAGGCCGTCACCGGCGGTTATGCCGTTCCGGCCTATAATTTCAACAACCTGGAACAGATCCAGGCGATCATTATCGCCTGCGTCGAGACCCAGTCGCCTGTCATCTTGCAGGTCTCGAGCGGCGCCCGCAAATACGCCAATCAGACCCTGCTGAAGTACTTGGGGCAGGGTGCGATCGAGATGATGAAGGAGCATGCCCGCGAAAAGGGGCTGAAGCCCATTCCCGTGGCGCTTCACCTCGACCACGGCGATACCTTCGAACTTGCGAAGTCCTGCATCGAATCCGGTTTTTCCTCGGTGATGATCGACGGGTCGCACCACCCCTACGAAAAAAACGTCGAGCTCACCAAGCAGGTCGTCGAGTTTGCCCATAAAAACGACGTCTCCGTCGAAGGGGAGCTTGGGGTTCTTGCCGGGATCGAGGATGAGGTCGTGGCCGAACATACGACCTACACGAAGCCGAGCGAGGTCGAGGACTTCGTCAAGAAAACGGGCGTCGATTCGCTCGCCATTTCGATCGGCACAAGCCACGGGGCCAACAAATTCAAGCCTTCGCAGTGCACCCGAACTGCCGATGGCGTTTATCTGCCGCCCGAACTGCGCTTCGATATCCTCGAAGAGTGCGAAAAGCGGATTCCGGGGTTCCCGATCGTTCTTCATGGTGCGTCCTCGGTCGAGATCGAGGCCGTCAGGATCATCAACGCGAACGGTGGCGCCCTGAAGGATTCGGTCGGAATTCCCGAAGAGCAGATCCGGCGCGCGTGCAAGTCGTCGGTATGCAAAGTAAATATCGATTCCGACGGCCGGCTGTGGTTTACGGCCGCGATCCGCAAGATTTTCAAGGAGAAGCCGGCGGAGTTTGACCCCCGGAAGTATCTCGGTCCGGCGCGCGATGCCTTGATCACGATGTATAAACACAAGAACGAAGCCGTTTTAGGCTCTGCCGGCAAAGCGTAGTCTGCAGCGCTCGAAACCGAAGCTTCGTTCCTTATGAGGCCGGTGAGCGAATGAAAAGAACCGCCCGGTTCCTGATCTCTTTGGGCCTCGCTCTGTGTTTCGTCGTTCCCGCTCATGCTCAGGAGACCAAGCGCGACCTCGGCGTCCTCGAAGACCAGAGACGCTCGGAGCGGCGAATCGGCATGACGGCTGCGAAGGCCGAAGAGAAAAAAGAGGCCGAGACGCTCAAACGGCTCACCTACGAAGAAGTCCTGCGCCAGCCCGACAATATCACGCTGAACTACGAATACGCCCGCCAGCAGATCGCAAAGGGAAACCTGCTCGAGGCCTCGACGGCCCTCGAGCGGATCCTTCTCATCAATCCCGACCTCCACCAGGTCCGACTTCTCTACGGGGTCGTGCTCTACCGGCTCGACAACCTGACGGAGGCCAAGCAGGCGCTAGAAACTCTTGAGCCCCTCGAGATGCCGCAGGATGTCCGCGAGGAAGTCCGGGCCTACCTGAAGCTGATCAGAAAACGCAAACGGCGCACCCACTTGGCCGTTCAGGAGACGATCGGCTACGGGGCGAACACCAACCGGAACGCCTCGCCCGCGTCGAAGCAAAGGCTTTTCATGGATACAGCCCTTCCCTTGACCGGCACTGACCTCAAGCGAAGTGACGCACACCTTCTGAACGTCACGACCGTTGACCTTTCGCAGGACCTCGGGTTTCAGGCGGGCCACGAGCTCATCGGTTCGTTTACCTACTACCTGCAGGAGCAGCAGCACGTCAACTCGCTCGACCTTCAGTCCTTCGACTATTACGTCGGGACGCGCCTGAAGAGCCGTTACGTGAACTTCACGCCCATTTTCCGGGCCTCGAACGTTTTTCTTTCGAGCGAGAATTTCCTGAGGACCCAAGGCGGGCACTTTTTGTTCGACCGCAACTTCGGCAAGCTCGATCTTTTCTTGAACACCCGGGTCGAGAGGCAGGACTTCATGCCGATCTCCGAGAACGGCACGAACCGCGACCGCAAGGGGGTGCGGACCGAGATCGAAAGCGGGGCGACTTACATGGTGTGGCGCAATATGCGCCTCGGGGGGAGTCTCGGCTACGCGCATAAATCGGCCAAGCAAGAATACAATGCCTACGACACATTTTTTCTGAAAACAAACCACACGTGGCTTCTCGGGCGCGGGCAGTTCCTCACCAACGGCCTCACCTATGAGAAGGACGTCTATTCGAAGCCCGATACGGCGATTGCAGGGCGCATCCGCAAGGACAATTTTCTCATCTATCAGGCAACTTACGGCGCGCCGCTGACCTTTTTTCAGGTCGGAAAATTTTTGCCCGGGCCCATGAAAGATATTACGGCCTCGTTTTCCTACGAGTGCTTTCGCTCGCTCTCGAACATCACCAATTACACTTATACGAACCACGAGTTTCAGGGCATGCTGACCAAACGCCTGGAGTTTTAGCCATGGACAAAAAAATCGTCTTCTTGTCGGTCCTGACATTTGCGGTCCTCTTTTCTGCAGCGTCTGCGCTTGCGCAGCTCCCGGTGGTTCCGGCGGCCGCAAGCGCGGCGTCCGCGCAGGCCAAAGTCGGGATCGTCGCGGCCGTCCAAGGCAGCGTTCAGCTTACAACCCCCGGACAAGTCGGCCGCATCGCCGGAAGCGGCCAACCTGTCTTCTTGGGGGATGAGGTCAAAACGGATGAAGCCGGACGTCTGCAGGTGCTTTTGCTCGACGAAACGGTTTTCACGATCGGCCCTAACAGCGCGATCGTGATCGATAAGTTTGTCTATGATCCCTCGACCCAGGACGGCGAGCTTAAGGCCAGCATCGTGAAAGGAACCTTCCGCTTCGTGACCGGGAAAATCGCGCGCAAGAAGCCGTCGCAGATGACCGTTGATCTTCCGGCCGGAACGATCGGAATTCGCGGGACCATGGTGATCGGACACACTCAAGGCTCGAACACGCAGGCCGCCCTCATGGGGCCCGGTGCGAACAACAACGCCGGATACGCGGGCGGCGGCTTTTACATGGGGAATTTTGGTCCCGACGGCCAGTGGCATCAGACGGACGTGAATCAGCCCGGGTTTGGGGCTCAAATTCCCGGGGACGGCCAGGGGCCGAGCGGAGCGTTTTTCTTCGGAGACGATCTTTTGAATCAATGGCTCAACGCCTTGAATTCCAATCCGGGGGGCGGCGGCGGTGGCGGTGCGGGTGGTGGTAACGGAGGTTCGGGAGGCGGCGGAGGATCCGCGACGGATGATTCTGGACAGGGAACGGCCGGAGGCGGCGATTTTGCGAACAATCTTGGCCAAGTAAGCGGCTTCACGGGGGAGCTGGGCGATGAATCTAACAGGACGTCGCAGTATATTGGAGACAATGCCGTGAGCGGCGTTCTTGATGGCATAGCCACCTATGACCAGCTTCGGACGCTTTCTTCGCAAAATAGCGGCTGGGCTTGTTGGTCCCAGAATGACGTTAAACTTTACAACGGAGGTTCTGATTCCGGGTATTCCTACGATCTTCGCTACTACATCAGTTATGGCGGTGGTTACGTCGGTGGGCCCGGTTCGACCATCACATTGAAGTCGGGTTCAACCAGCGACCCCATATCTTTAGGCAGCCGCGATTTTAATTCGGGGACGGGGAATGCTTCATTCACCTACGATGGCATTCAAAGTTCTTCGCTTGGCTTAAACAGTGGTCAGCTGAACCTACAACTGAATAATGTAAGCGGTGTTATTGCGAATACAGCAACCCATAGTTTGAAAATTACCGCTGGTTCTACCACCCACTTGTCCGGCGGCGGGACGACCGGTGCGAGCGAGCCATCTTCGGATCCGAACAGTTGAAATGTGACATGACAAAAAGGGGTCTGACCCCTTTTTGAGTTTTCTTTCACGTGAGGTGTCCTACTTTCACGGGTGATGTCATCTGAGAAGTTCGGTGCGTCGAGGCACGATCTGCAGGCTGAGCTCCATGGTGCCAAAGCGATGCCGGAAGCCTCGAGTGAGGCCCGGCTCGGTGGGCCGGGCCGAACGGTGACGAGACGCAGCCGAACTTTGAAGCCGAAACTTGTGAAAGGAGGACACCCCAATTATTTTCCTTCAGCAATCGTAATTCCATCCCAATCCGCCCCGGGCGGGTTCTCCGAGAGATTTTTGATGCGGGACTCAAAAAGCAGGTAGAGGTTTTGGAGGCTCAACTCCCGGATCTCATGGCGCAGGCATTCGGCTGCGAGCCCTGCCGCTTCTTTCCACTCACGATTCCGGTACGCTTCGAGAAGCCTTCCGTGTAAGCCCGAGAGTTTCTTGAATTCGGAGCTTCCCGCGAACTTGTGGTCCCCGAGCAGGGCGTAGATGCGGGACGGCTGACTTTTCCCCTTCACGCGGATCCGGTCGACCTCGAGAACCGCAAAATCTTTCAATCCTGCGAAAGTGTTCTCACCGATCAGGATATCGACGCCGTAGATCTTGCATAGGCCTTCGAGTCGCGAGGTGAGGTTGACGTCGTCCCCGAGGACGGAGTAATCAAACCGCTGGTCAGACCCCATGTTGCCGACCGAGCAGGAGCCGGTGTTGACTCCGATCCCGATCCGGATGACCCCTAGTTTTTTTCCTTTGAGGGCCGGTTCCTTCGCGATATCGCGGTTGAAGGTCTCCAGGAATGCCCGGATGCCGAGGGCCGCCTGACAGGCGTGTGCGGCATGTTCGGGATCGTCGAGGGGCGCGTTCCAGAAGGCCATGACGGCGTCTCCCATGTACTTGTCGATCGTCCCGGTATGAGTCATGAGAATGTCGCTCACAGGGGTCAGGAACCGGTTCAGGAAAAGGCTCACCTCCGGAGCGCTCAAGCGCTCCGAAAGGGCGGTGAAGCCGCGGATGTCCGCGAATAAGAGCGTCATCGTTTTCGTTTCGCCCCCGAGTTTGAGCTTTTCGGGATGCCGGGCAAGTTCTTCGACGAGCACGGGGGACAGGTACCTCGAGAAAGCGCTCCGGATCTCGCGCTTTTCCGATTCGCTGCGCAGATAATTGAGGAACGAGGAAACCAGGTAAATGACGAGGACCTCGAGGCTTGGCAGGACCGGATCGAGGAGCCAGTGGTAAGTCCTGAATAAATACCAGGACAGATGGAAGGCTCCCGCCGTTGCGAGCAGGCCGAGAACAGCGCAGCCGAAAGCTCCTGCCCAGCGCATCAGAATGATCAGGAAGAGTCCGAGAAGGACGGCATAGAGGAGCTCCGCGCCCGGCGCCCAGTCCGGGCGCTCGAGAAATTCGCCGAGCAGGATCTGTTCGGTCAGCTGGGCCTGGACTTCAACGCCCGGCATGACGGGGTCGAGCGGCGTCGGGCGCAAGTCTTTCAGGCCTTCGGCGCTTGTCCCGATGTAGACGATTTTGCCTTCGATCAGCTTGGGGTTGACGTCTTTGTCGAGGATTTTCCATGCCGGCACGGTCCGGTCCTTGATCCTTCCGCTGTCATAAAGCCACATCCGGCCTTCGGCGTCGGTCGGAATGACGTAACGGCCGGTCTTGACGCTCACGATCCCGGTATGCTCTCCGAAACTCATTTCACTGCTCGCGCCCGAACTTTTGACGACATGATTGGAAGCGCCCTGTGCGGCGCGCACGGCTTCGAGAACAAGCGAGGGGTAGAGAGTCTCCTTGAGGCGAAAGAGCAGGGGGATCCTCCGGAGGATGCCGTCGTCGTCGGACAAAATATTGAAACTACCGTTTCCCGAGGCGGCCGCTTCGATCGCCGGAAGATTGGTGACCGCGCCGCGAAATGCGGGGAGGTAGACGAGCGGGTCGTCTCCCGAATAGGCAAAAGCGGCCTTGAGGGCAGGCTGTTTTTCGCTCTCCCGGTTGGTCAGGCTGAAACCCGTGACCACCGTTGTTTCACGAAAGGCCCCCGCCAGCGCCTCGTCATGGGTCGGCCAGCCCGAGGCGGCCCGGCGAAGGGTCTCAAGCGCAGCGCTATCCGGCCAGAGCTTCAGGATATTTTCCGGCGAAGTTCGGTCGGGTTCGGAAAAAACGATATCGGTTGCGATGACCGCCGCGCCGTCTTCGGCTAGCCGGGCGATGAGCTTTGCCACCTGGGTGCGCGGCCAGGGCCACTGGCCCATTTTTTCGAGGGTTTTGTCGTCGATGTCGACAATGACGACCGGAGCCTCGTGCCAGGCGCGAGGCTGCATTTTCTGGAAAAGGTCGAAGCATCTGAACTGAAGGTTCTCCAGGAGCTCCGGATAGGCGATCCTCCCGGCTGCGAGACCGGCCAGGAGCAGGAGCGGGACGAGGACGGCCAGAGCGCGGCGAAAAGTTCTGTTCATGGCTGGGGGAGCGCGTCCGGGACCTGTACGACCAAGGCCGTGATGTCGTCGTGCTGGGCGGCGCCCTGGGTAAAAGCCCCGAGGTCGGAGATGATGGCAGCGGCGTAATTTTCTGCCGACGTCCGCGGGGCGTTCAGACAATGCTTCAGCCGGGGCAGGGTGTATTCTTCTCCCTGCCGGTTCCGCGCCTCTGAAATGCCGTCCGTATAGAAAACGAAGGTTTCTCCGGCCGAGAGCGTCCGAACATCCTGCGAATATCCGGCGTCCTCCACCAAGCCGAGGGGCAATCCTCCCGGAGGGGCGAGCTCTTCGATGCTTCCGGTGCGGGTGCGGACGATCCCTGCCGGATGTCCTGCCGACGCATATTCGAGGGTTTTTTGGCGAAGGTCGAAGACCATGTAGAGGAGAGTCACGAACATTCCGCGGGTGCTGCTTTTTGCAAGCCGGTTGTTGAGCTCCGGTAAAAGAGCGGCCGGAGAAGCCAGCCGCGACGCCAGAAAACGAAAATTTGAAATGGCATTGACCATGAAAAGGGCTGCAGGGACACCTTTGCCCGAAACATCGGCAATCAAAACGCCGGTTCTGGATTCCGAAAGAGGCATGACATCGTAAAAATCGCCGCTGACCTCCAGGGCCGGGATGTTGCGCGCGGCGATATCGACCGGAAAACGCGGAGCGGCCAGGTCGGGCAGAAAATTCTGTTGGATCTCGCGGGCGATCAGCAGCTCCTGCTTGGCTTTCTCTTGCTTGAGGATTTCGCCGTGGAGCTTCGCGTTCTCGACGGCAATGGCGGCCTGGTCGGCAAAGGCCTGAAACAATTCGAGGTCTGCCGGAGAAAATTTTGCCCGGCCGACGGGGTTGATGGCTTCGAGAACCCCGGTGACGGCGCCTTTGGCGGTCAGCGGCACGCAGAGAATGGCTTTTGACACAAAGCCCGTTTCCTTGTCGAAGCGTTTGGCAAACCGCGGGTCATGGGCGGTGTCGTTGACGATGACAGCTTCGCCTTTTTGGGCGACATGGCCGGCAATTCCTTCGCCGACTTTGACCCTAAATTTTTCCACGAGCTCTCCGCCTTTTTCCCCGAGGGCGACGCGGAAGACCAGGTGCTTGCGCTCGTCATCGAGGAGGAGCAGGGAGGCGACTTCGGAGTTGACGACTCCGGCCGCGGTGGACATGATCAGGCTCAGCAGCTCGTCGATCTTCAGCGTGGAATTGATTTTTGCGTTGAGGTCGAGAATTCTTTTGAGGTTGTGCACGCTGCACTTGCGGCCGGAAAGATCGAAAAGCTTCAGCACGGAAACCCCAGAAATATTTTGAAAATCCAGCCGAGGAACGCGGCGTAAGTCAGGCTGAGAATGAAGTCGGTCCAGTTCCGGGTTTGCAGAAAGGGTAGACGCAGCACGCCGACCAGGGGCAGGGCAGAAAGCCAGAGCGCGTTGGGTGCGGCGAGGATGCCGAAGGCGACGACGGAGCGCTCGACGAGATCGTGGCTCATTTCGAGGCGCGTGATGCCGTAATCGGGCCGGGTATTTTCGAAATAAGCCCTCTTGAACGCGTGCAGGAGATAACTCCCGCCGAAAGTGGCCAGGATGAACAGAATGGACAGTTTCGTCCAGTAGGGATTGCGGTAGAGGGCGTCCAGAAACGCATGCTCGGGGATGCCGAGGGTCAGCCGGCTTTCAGGCAGGACAAAGACGGTGCTGATGACCAGCAGGTGAAGGATCTGGTCGATGACAAAAGCGGCGAACATTTTGTGGCGGTCTTTTTGGGCGCGGTATTTGATATGGTCCTGGATATAGTGGATGAGGGTGACGGAAACGATGAACAGCTCGACGGAACGGTAGCCCAGATACGGAGCGGCGAGGGCGCAGGAGATCAGAAAATGGATGAAGACGTGTAAAATATGTCCCCAACGGCTGCGGACTTTTAGCCGGTAGAGCTCGTCGAACTGCAGGACGAAATCGGCAATGAGATGAGCCAAGTAGAGCTTTAAAAATAGCGGCATTCGAGTATCGTAAAATAATGCCCGGCGTATGTCACGATCAATTTTAATGCAATAAAATTAGCTTTATTCGGAGAGAAAGGGGGAGTAAACTATATCTCATCGATATTTGACAATTGACACCGTTAAGGTGCAAAGATATTTGCGGCTGTGCCGATAATCGTATCAGGGCAAAAGCCAGATGAAAAAGAATCTTTGCAGGACCCAATTCCTTGGCGGGGCGCTTCCCGCGCTTTGGATTTGCCTCGTCGCGTTGCTTTCCCTCGGTGCCGAATTCCTTTCAGTAAATCCTACCAATGTTTACAAAGGATTGGAAAGAGGGGAGACGTCTTTCCTGCTTCACCCCAAAGCGGAAGTCCGTGATAACCGCAATTTGATTGTGCCGGAAAAACCCGCGATAAAAGCTGCGCCGTCTACGGTCCGAAGTGTCGTTGATGCCAAGTGGCGCGCCTACCTCGTCATCTCCCGTTCCACTTAGACTCGGCCCGCTTGACCCTTGGTCGAAAAACCGGGATAATGTCGGGCATGATTCTGGAGCGCTACGTCTGTACTCATTGCGGCCGAAAATTCGAAGCAGAACCCAAAGAGATCATGGAATGCCCCGGCTGCTTTTGGAGTACGAGCGTGAAGCGTTCCGAGGACGATACCCCTTCCGGTACCCTCGGAACATTGAAAGAGGAAGCTCCGAAGCGCAAAGCCTCGTTTCCCGCCTTCGATTTCGGCATTTTTAAAAAGATCGTGTTCCTTGCGCTTCTTTTTCTTACGACCGCGGCGGTCCTGGTGATTCTCGGCCCTCCGGCAATCGAGTGGGCCCGGTCACGCGGCGGCTCGGCAGCACCCTTATCGCTGCGGCTCGACAACGAGACGGCTCCTTCCAAAAAAATACCGGCTGCTCCGGGTGCTCAGGCAGTTTTGACCCCGCCCAAGCCCACGGAGGAGGACCTCGCGATTCTGAAACGCCGCGTCTCCCTATCCGGCGACCGTACGCTCAGCCCTGCCGAGCAAGAAATCCTCGGGCGGCAGGTGCAGATCGAAAGCGGGCTCGTGGAAAAGCTTCCTTCCCAGCCGTGGACCCTCGAAAACTTCAAACAAATGATTTCGGAGCAAGAGCGTTTCTACAAGATCAGCCTGTCGGGCAGTTACAAAAAGAAACTCGAGAAGGGCTTCAAGGAAAAATACCTTGCCGCTCAGGAGGCCTTCAAATCCGGCGATCTGTTGAAGGCCCGTAATCTCTGGACTGAATCGCTCATTTTTCCGATTTACGCCGACGATTTGCGCAAGCACCGTGGGATTGTCCTGACGATGCTCAAGGCCTACATCAACGACACACTCTCGAAGATCGGCGCGATTAATACCAGCCTGGCAGAAGGAGTGGCCCGGGAAAAAGAGCTTGTGGTCACCGAAGCCTACGGCGCGTTGAACGGCGCGATCGCTCAAAAATCCTGGGGCGAGGCGCTTGAGCTGCTGCAGCGGACGGAGGATTCGGTTGAGAAGCTCCAGCGTCCGGACATGGCGTCAGCGCAAGTCCCGCCCTACCCAGCGTCCGCCGGACAAGTTGACCAGGACGTCCTCCGGGCTATGATGGACCTGTTGACGCCCCAGGCCCCGGCCGTTGCGAATTTGGGGCCCCTTGAAGAGGATCTGCGCGCCAAGCGGGTAGTCTTGGAAGGGATGTCGCGGGCCAACGTGGAGGCGCAGAAGGGGCTTTATGACGAAGCCCTCGATTTGCTGGACCGCGGGGAGTGGTCCCCGGCCTTGCAGAAACTGCGTGAAATCCGCACCCCCCCCGAGCTCAAGGAAGACGCGGCCGAAAAAGTCCGTCTTCTCGAAAAGCTCCTTGAGGGCTCCGCGGAGGCCAAGCCGGCCCCTGAGGCTTGATTCTTCGGTCAAATCACGTTATGATCCGAACGGAGGTCGGGTGTGGACAAAAATATTTATGTCGGTCTGAAAAGCGGGGGATTGGTCCTTGGGCTGGTGTCCGGCCTCGAGATGGCCGGACGGATTGCCAAGACTGCCACGCAGTGCGGCATGGTCGTTCATAATGCCTCGAGCGCGCAGGCGCTTGTGGACCACGCCCGGAAAACGTCGCCCCTTTTCGTGATTCTCGACTGGGACACGTGCGAGGCGGAGGCTTTTAAAGTCTTGAAGGAATTTTCCGAGAGTGCCGATTTAAAGAAGGTTCCGATGGTCGGGTGCCTTTCGAAAGAGAAGGAGTCGCTCAAGCGGGTCGCCGAAAAGGCGGGCTGTGACCGCGTTTATCTGAAGTCGGAATTCAACCGCGTGCTTGGAGAACTTTTTATCAGGTATTGCCGATGATGTTTCATCTGCGGACCGAAATCCCGGAAGTGTTTTCAAAGGAGCTCGACCACGAGTCGACGGCCCTGACGCCTGAAGAGGACCGCATCCTGAAGGATCAGATCCGGAAGAATTCGCAGCTGATCGGCGAAGTCATTGCACGGCTGGACCTCCTGGTCAACAAGGAGCGCTATCCGGCCGGGGCCATATTCATCCACAAGATACGCCGCCGGCTCGAGCTCCTGATGGAGGAAAACGACACCTTCCGGAAAGTTCTGTGGAAAAATTATCAGCACGCCGTCGTGACGGCGGTAAAGGAGATGCCGTGAGCGGAAACGTGTTTGCCATTATCCTGGGAGGTGGGCAGGGAAAGCGGCTTTTCCCGCTGACCAAATACCGTTCCAAGCCGGCGGTTCCGATCGGCGGGATCTACCGGCTTGTCGACATCCCGATTTCCAACTCCATCAACTCCGACATCAAGCTCATTTACGTGCTGACGCAGTTTAATTCGACGTCGCTCCACAAGCACATCCACCGGGCGTATCCGTACGAATCCTTCCACCAGACGAGCATCGAGCTCCTGGCCGCCGAACAGACGTTTGGCAACACCGACTGGTTTCAGGGGACCGCGGACGCGGTCCGCAAGAACTTCCAGCATTTCCACGCCGCGGATACCGATACGGTGCTTGTCCTCTCCGGGGACCATCTGTACCGGATGGACTACCGCAAGATCCTGCGCTTTCACGAAGAAAGCCGCGCCGATGTCACGATCTCGACCGTTCCGGTCGAGCGCAAGCAGGTTCCTCAGTTCGGCATCATGCAGATCCGGGGCAACGGCCGGATCCGCGCCTTCCGGGAGAAGCCCTCGAAGCATGAAAACATCAAGTCCCTGGAAATCCCCAACAACATCCGGGAGACGTTTCATCTGGACAACCCCAAGGAGCAGTACCTGGCCTCCATGGGGGTCTATGCCTTCCGTTATTACGTCCTCAAAGACCTTTTGTCCGGCAACGAGGCGGACTTCGGCAAAGAGGTGATTCCACGGGCGATCGAACGGTACAAGTGCTTCGGCTACGTCTTTAACGGTTATTGGCGGGACATCGGGACGATCCGGAGTTTTTACGCGGCCAATCTCGAATTGACCCGGCCCAAGCCGCAGTTCAGCTTTCTCGACCCGGCCGGGCGTATTTTCACGAGGCCGCGTTTTCTGCCGCCTTCCAAATTCATTTCAGCCCAGCTGCGCAACGCCATTATCGGCGAGGGCACGATGATCAACGGGGCGCATGTCGAGAATTCGGTCGTGGGCCTGAGGTCGGTGATCCTCAAGGGGACGCGTGTGCGGCGCAGTGTCCTGATGGGCAACGATTACTTCGACGTGGGGAGGACTCATGTCGAATACCCCCTGCAGATCGGGGAGAACTGCCGGATCGAAAACTGCATTATCGACAAGAACGTGCATATCGGCAACCGGGTCTCGATCTCGAACCCCAGGAACATCAAGGAAGAAGACGGGCCTTATTACCACATCCGCGAGGGGATCGTCATCATTCCCAAAAATGTGGTGATTCCGGACGGAACTCGGATTTGATGCCGTCATCGTTTAAATCCATGCTGCCGCTGTGCATGATTCTGGCGGGTGTCGCCGCGTGGATCCCTGCGGCTTCCGGTTTTTCGGCCGCCGATACGGCCAAGACGGCGGCCGACACGGGGACCCCGGAGACCGCCGACGATGCCAAGGGCGGCGCCGATCTGCAGATGATCGCCAGCCGCATGGAAAGGCTCTCGGGGGTTTTAAACCGGATGCCGTCGCTTCCGAAAATGGACGCGACGATGATCCTGGATCCGAACGAAGAACAAATGGCATGGGCACAGGCGAGGAGAAAAAAACATGAAAGCGAAAGCCATGAAAATCCGGCATCCGAACCTTAAGCGGGCTTTCGTCTTCGGCTTGCTCCTGGGAGCTTCGGCGCTCCTCGGCTGCCGGAGCCATACCGCAGCACCCCTCACGGGGACGGACTCCGTCCCCTCATTTCAACCGCTCCAAGGAGCCATTCTCGAGGAATCCCTCGGAAAGGATGTTACGATGGTTAAGGTCAAAATCGAAACTACGCTGGGGGATATGACGGCCGAGCTGTATCCCAAGGAGGCCCCCAAGACGGTCGAGAATTTCGTCAAGCTTGCTAACAACGGCTTTTACGAGGGCATCATCTTTCACCGGGTCATCCCCGGCTTCATGATCCAGACCGGCGATCCGACAGGGACGGGGCGCGGGGGACCGGGATACACGTTCAAGGACGAGTTCTCGCCGAAACTCAAACACGATCAAGCCGGCATTCTTTCCATGGCGAATTCGGGCCCCAACACGAACGGCAGCCAGTTTTTCATCACGCTCGCGCCGGTCTCGTGGCTCGATGGGAAACATTCGGTGTTCGGAAAGCTTATCGAGGGCAATGATGTGGCCGCCAAGATCGCCGCGGTTTCCCGGGACAGCCAGGACAAACCCCTCGAAGCGGTATCGATGAAGAAGGTCGTCGTCCTCGAAGAGAAGTAGGGGGGGCGTGTACGGCCTTAGTGGTTTGCTTTTTCAAGGCCCATGAGCGCGGCCAGAGAAAAGATCATGTTCCCGCTCCAGGCCGCAAAAAACGGCCAGATCTTTCCCGCTTTGCCAAGGGCCATGGCCACGGCATTGGTGACGTGAAAGCTGAAAGCGAGCGCGACACAGAGAAGGACGTTGAAGGCGATCAGCTTTCGGTTGGACGTGCGTGCCATGAAGGGGATCGACATCAGCATCATCACGAGCGCCTGCCAGGGCGCTGCAAGCCGCGCGTGGAGCTCGACGTTTTCCGAATAGACGTTGACGCCGTTTTCCTTCAGCTTTCCGATCGATTGCTTGAGTTCCCGGTAGCTCAGAAACGGGCTGCTGCTCGAGGCCGCCACGAGGTCCTTGGGCGTGAAAGTGATTTCAGGATAGACTTTCGAAGCGAAGGTTCGGGGTTCGCCGAGGATGCGCCCCCTCGAATCCATGTGATGTTCGGTCACGTCCTTGAAGGTCCACTTCCCATCCTCCCAAACGCCGCTTCGCGCCGTCAATTTTTTCCGCCCTTCGCCCTCCGCCGCGTCGAGCCACAGCATGATGACGTCGCGGACTTCCTGCGCGCCTGACAGGAAGGTGCGGAAGAAATAAATCTGGTTTTTGCCCGAGTAGTACGTTACGTTCGAAAAGGCCTTTTCCTTTCCGGCCGACTTTTTTTTCGCGATGTACGTCTCCGCGATTTCCTTGACCGTGCGGTACGTCGGCGGCACGATGCGGTCGCCGACCAGGAAAATCACGATGCCGATCAGAAAGCCGATGAACAGGACGGGGCGGACGATTCCGGTGATGGGCAATCCGGCGGCCTTCATGGCCATGATTTCGTTGTGAAATCCGAAGGTGACGAGGACGAAGATGGTCCCCAGCCAGGTGGCCCAGGCAATGGTTTGGGTGAAGGCGTAGGGGACGAGGCAAAGATAGTATTTGGCGATGATCCCCACCGGGGTGTGGTACTTCAGGATTTCGTCGAGGTTGTTGAAGAGGTCGGCGATTAGGATCAGACCGATCAGCATGACGCAGCAAGCGATGATCGGGAAAAGTAATTCACGGATCATGTAACGGTCGATGACTTTCATGAAGCCCTCAAGGTTCGTGCGAGCGCGAAAAGATCGACGCGCCGGGCGCCGTGTTGTTTGAGAATGCGCGCCGTCTCGGCGGCGGTGGCGCCGGTAGTCATAATATCATCAATCAGCAAAAAAGACAGCCCCCGGATGCGGGAGCCTCCGGTCTTGCGGAAGATCCCCCGGAGATTGACCTGGCGTTCTTCGCGGGTCAGATGGCTTTGGGCGGCGGCCCCGGACCGCTTGGCAAGCAGGCGCGAGGCGATGGGGATGCCGGTAGCTTTGCGGACGAGCCCGGCGATCAGTTCCGCCTGGTTGAACTCGCGCTTGACGAGTGTCCGCTTGGAAACGGGAACGGGGACGAGGGCGTCATAATGATTCTCGGCGGCCAGCATGCGCGCCCGCTCCGTGACGGCCTCTTCAAAGGTACGCACCAGCCACCGCTTTTTTTCGAATTTGATGCCGGTGATGATTTCCCTGACGGGCGACGCATAAGGAAAAAGAGTCCACGCTTCGTCCAGGGATTCCAGGGATTCGCTCGAGGCGGATTCTTCAGGGGTAAAGAGGAGGCCGGGAAGCTTTGCGCGGCAGGCATGGCAGATGTCTCTCTCGTCGAGGGCGAGGAAAGCGCGGCATGCGCCGCAATAGGACGGATAGGCGAGCCTGACGAAAGCCTCCCAATAATCGGGTAGTTGCGCGAAGAAACCCATGATTCAATTATCATAGTGAATAACCCTCTCCAGTGTAAAGCGAAAACCGATTGCTTTTGGCTTGACGGGGGGCAGCGGTGGTCGATATGATAGGCCTCAAAGGCTTGAGGTTCATGCCTTGTGCCGTTAAACCAGACCAGAAAGGATAACCCCCATGAAGAGACTGATGATCCTTGTTTTGGCGGTCGCGCTTTTGACTGCCGGAGGAGTTGCGTTTGCTCAGGAGGCCGCCGCGCCGGCGGTTCCCGCCGATACTTTGCAGAACCTGCAAACGGCGTATAACGGCGAATCCAATGCGAATGCCCGTTATCTGGCTTTTGCCGACAAGGCCAAAGCGGAGGGCTATTTGCAGGTGGAGAAGCTTTTCCTTGCGGCGGCCGTTGCGGAGCAAATCCATGCAACGGTTCACGCGAAAGTGATACGGAACTTGGGTGCCGAGCCCAAGATGGAGCTGACGGCCCCGGAAGTCAAGACGACGCTCGAAAACTTGCAGGCCGCGCTCAAGGGCGAGACCTACGAAAAAGACGTCATGTATCCGGGATTCCTTGCGATCGCCGAGAAGGCAGATAATAAGGACGCCCAGAGGGCTTTCCGCGGGGCGATGCTTGCCGAGGTCGAACACGCAAAGCTGTACAGCGAGGCGATTGCGAACCTCGAAGGGTGGAAACAGGTCACGCGGCAAATCATCGTTTGCGACGACTGCGGCTTTACGACTACGGATACGGCGCTGAAGCAGTGTCCGGTCTGCTCCAACCCGAGGAAAAACTTCATCGAGGTTTGACCCGGACGATTGATCCTAAGTTGATCCATGGCAGGTTGTTAGGTTATCGACAGCCTGCCATTTTTTTGCCCCGGGCGCAGAAAAATGAAAAATTGCTTGTCGGAAATTCTATTTTTGTTATAATACGTCGCTAATTCGAGGCAGGACAAGGGGTTATTCGTTTTTTTAAGTAACTCTCGCATTCTTCCCTCCTGAAGACAATGGGATTCAGGGTTGTTTTCACGAAGCGAATAGGCTTGTGGCCAAAGATTCCGGCCGTGTTTTTTGCGGTCATTAATATGCTGCCTTTCCACGGAACAGGCATTAATTGAGGAGGAACCGTTTCCTTTGACTAAGATTACGATCAAGCAGCTTTTGGAATCCGGTGTCCATTTCGGACATCAAACCCAGCGGTGGAACCCCAAGATGAAGAAGTACATTTTTGGGGACCGCAACGGTATTCACATCATCAACCTCGAGATCACGGTTTCCTGCCTTGAGACGGCCCTTCAGTTTTTGACCCGCCTGGCGTCCGAAGGCAAGGACGTTTTGTTCGTGGGGACGAAAAAACAGGCCCAGGAATCTCTCAAGGAAGCCGCCATCGCCTGCGAAATGCCCTACGTTTACCAGCGCTGGCTCGGGGGCATGCTGACGAACTTCGAGACGATCCGTAAGTCGATCGGCCGGCTGGACCAGCTCGAGCAGATGGAAAAGGACGGAAGCCTCCAGTTTCTGAAGAAAAGAGAATCGGGCATGCTGGCCAAGGAGCGCATCAAGCTCCTTAAGAATCTCGAGGGCATCCGGAAAATGCGACAGCTTCCCGGAGCAATCTTCGTGATCGATGCCGGCAAGGAAGAAATTGCCCTTCATGAGGCCATCAAGCTCGGCCTCCCGATTGTTGCGATCGTCGACACCAACTGCAATCCCGACAACATCCAGTATCCGATTCCCGGCAACGATGACGCGATCCGCGCGATCAAGCTGTTTTGCGCGACCGCGAGCGAAGCGGTCAGGGAAGGGCGGGCCCAGTTCAGAAAGGTCGCCGAAGACGCCGCACAAGCTCGTACGGATGCGGCTGCCGCCGCTGCTGCCGCGGTCGCCGTGGAGCCCTCTTTGGCCGAAGCCCTGCAGGAAGACGTTCCCGAAGAGGACCTCGAGGAAAAGCTGGCCCCGGCCATTCCCGAAGCGGAAGACCTGAACGCCGCCAAGCTGAAGCTCAAAAAGCCTCCGCGCAAAGATAATCTTCGTAGCAAGACCAAATAAGACGGAGTTTTCAAAATGCCCAGTACCGAACAGGATGTCAAAGCCAATTTATTGAAGTTGCGTGAAATGACGAGCGCCGGCATGACGGATTGCCGCAATGCTCTCGTCGAGGCCCAGGGGGATCTCAAGAAAGCCCAGGAGATCATCCGGATCAAGGGCCTGGACATCGCCAAGAAGAAGTCCTCCAGAGTAGCCCGCGAGGGACAGATTTTCTCCTATATTCACACCGGCTCCCGGCTTGGCGTGCTCCTCGAGATCAACTGCGAGAGCGATTTTGTCGGGCGCAACCAGATCTTCCAGGAGTTCGCGAAAAACGTGTCGATGCAGATTGCCGCGGCCCATCCGCTGTACGTGAGTTCCGCGGACATGCCGGCCGATGAACTCGAAAAAGAAAAAGCGGGCCTGCCCGAAGACGTCAAAAAGAAGCCGGCCGAGATCCAGGAGAAAATTCTGCAGGGGAAGCTGGCCAAGCGTTTTGAAGAGGTCTGCCTCCTGAACCAGAAATACATCCGGGACGATTCGATGACCGTCCAGGCCTATTTGTCGGATACGATTGCCAAGCTCGGAGAAAACATCATCATTCGCCGCTTCACGCGTTACGAAGTGGGCGGCAGTAATTAGGTTTTCGAACTTCGCTTCCCCCTCATGAAAACACCGGTCTATAAGCGGATCGTTTTGAAGATCTCCGGAGAGGCTCTCCAGGGCGATCTCGGCTACGGAGTCGACCCCAAAGTCGCCATCTCGATCGCTTCCCAGGTGCGTGAAATCCACGATCTCGGGATCGACATCGCCATTGTGATCGGCGCCGGCAATATCTTCCGCGGGATTCAGGCCTCGAAGGCCGGCATGGACCGCTCGACCGCCGACTACATCGGCATGCTCGCCACGATCATCAACTCGATGGTCCTCCAGGACGCTCTCGAAAAGCTCGGCGTCCATACCCGCGTTCAGTCTGCGATCGAAGTCAAGGAGCTTGCCGAGCCTTACATCCGCCGGCGCGCCATGCGGCACCTCGAGAAAAAACGTGTCGTCATTTTCGCGGCGGGGACCGGCAATCCGTATTTTACGACCGATACGGCGGCTGCCCTGCGCGCCATCGAAATCGGCGCCGATGCGATCATGAAGGCCACGAAAGTCGACGGAGTCTATACGAAAGATCCCGTCAAGCACAAGGACGCCAGGAAATTTACGAAGCTGAAGTATTTAGACGTCCTCAAAAAAGGTCTGCAGGTCATGGACGCTACGGCCGTGACCCTGTGCATGGATAATCAACTGCCCATCCTCGTGTTCAACCTCACCAAGCCCGGAAACATCCGGCGCGTGATGATGGGGGAGCCGATCGGGACCGTGATCTCTTAAGCGAGCGCGGCGCCGGACGGGGCGGCAATCAGTCATAAACCGGAGGTGGGGGATGGTGGAGCTCACAGACACGAAGCAAATCATCGACGACACGAAGAAGAAAATGACGAAAGCGGTGGAGGTCACCCGCCACGAGTTCCAGAATATCCGCACGGGGCGCGCTTCGATTGCCCTCGTGGAGGGGATCAAGGCCGATTACTACAATACCCCCACGCCGCTCAAGGGACTGGCGAATATTTCCACGCCGGACCCGAAGACGATCTCCATTCATCCCTGGGACCCTTCGGTCGTCAACGAAATCGAGAAGGCGATCCTCAAGTCGGGGCTCGGCCTGACGCCCATTAACGACGGCAAGACCATCCGCATGCAGATCCCTCCGCTGACGCAGGAGCGCCGGGAAGAGCTCACCAAGCTCGTCAAGAAAGTCGCGGAAGAAGGGCGCGTGTCGGTTCGCAATGCCCGTCACGAGGCGATCGAGCTTGTGAAAAAACTCGAAAAGGCCAAAACCCTTCCCGAGGACCTGTCCCACACGGCTCAGAAGGACATTCAGAAGATTACGGACGGCTTCACCGCGCAGGTAGACGAAGCCCTGAAGCACAAAGAAACCGAGATCCACGCGATTTAAGAAATAGGGGATTGCCCCCTCTCCGTGTCATTTCGAGTCCTGCCCCGAAGGACGGGAAATCTCAATTAGTTTTGAAAATAATAGTTCGTGGGTCCGCCCTGCCTTGAAAACGGCGGGACTGCTTTAAAGCTCGTAGGTTACGTCTCAGTGTGAACGACCCATAGTGGTTGAATGAGGCGTGTTGCTGCGGCACCAAACCGGTTGGGTTTGTTGCGATACCAGCACTCGCCCTTTCGGCTCGTGTCTGGTATCGTGGGCCCGTAGCTCAGTCTGGTAGAGCACTGCCCTTTTAAGGCAGGTGTCGATGGTTCAAGTCCATCCGGGCTCAACTTTTTAAAATTTAGTTTTTGAAAACCCAAAAGATTCGCACCTTTTGGGTTTTTTGTTTTCTCCTCAAACGAATCTCGTTTTTCCAATATAAAGCGGCATTCGGAACTGGATTTTTTCAGGCGTAAAGTTGAAAATGCCTCGGTATGTGGAAAACGTACCGCAGCATTATCCGGAAATATCCCAAGATATCTCTTCAAGAAGAGCGACGACTGATTCGCAAGGCCAAGAAAGGTTTGAAACAGGCAGCAAGTGAATTTCTCTATTCTTGGGTCATGTGATTCACAACGCTGTTCACCCCATGAATGTCGCTCACGAGTTTTGTGACCAGATCCTTCTCCGCGGTATTTTTGGCCTTGCCGCTCACGGTGACGATCCCGTCCTTTGTTGCGACTGAAGTCTTGAGGGCACTTGTGGCGCGATGGAACAAGAGTGCCATCTTGACCTGGGCTGTGATGGAGGCGTCATCGATCTTTTCCATCATCTTTGACCGCATCTGCCTTGAGATAGGTTTGGACACATCCTTTTTGTTTTTTGGTGATTGCTTTTCGATGGGAGTATAATGCGCTTTGAGACGTATCCGTGCCATGGGGTGAAACCCTATGCGATGCTCGGCTTTTCGGGGGAGTAGGTGTTCACCCCATAGAGGTACGAAAGCGGCCGGCTTACACTAAACACCATTGGTAGCGTATGAATTCCAGACACCCAAGAAAGGTCCATGTGAAAGTTCGGTTGCAAGAGATGTCGGCGAGATACATTTCGATTCTTCAAAAGCTGAGGCTTGAAGTTTCCCAGCGCAAAGTGGTGGCGACAGCTCTCAAAAAAATCGAGGGTCATTATGCTCAATTGCTGGAAGAGTCCTATCGTATGCAGGAGCAATTGCGGCATCTGTCTCGCCAGATCCTGATCGCGCACGAAGAAGAACGAAAAAAGATCAGCCGCGAGCTTCACGACGAGATTGGCCAGATCTTGGCCGGAGTCAATATTCGACTGGCGACGTTAAAAAATGAGAGCGCGATTCATAATCGAGACATTAAAAGAAAGATCGCGAGTACGCAGCAACTTGTGGAAAGGTCGATGAAAGTCATTCATCAATTTGCCCGCGAATTGCGTCCGGCGGTTTTGGACGATGTCGGGCTCATTCCGGCTCTCCAGTCCTATGCAAAAGATCTCGTGAAACGGGCGCACATTCCTATTTGCTTCAGGGTGTTGAATCCCGCCGCGATCAAAGGGTTGGACAGTGTCCAGCGCACAGCCTTCTACCGTGTTGCCCAGGAAGCACTTAGCAATGTCGTCAAACATGCCAAAGCAAGCCGTGTACATATGAGCCTGCATAGACGCGATGGTGTTGTTCGTATGGAAATCAAAGACAACGGAAAATCTTTTTCAGTCGATCGCATGATGCGTATGAGAAGGCGCAAACGATTAGGGCTGCTTGGCATGAGGGAGCGCATGGAGATGATTGGCGGCAGTTTTACCCTCGAGTCGAAGCCGGGCAAAGGCACCACTGTCTGCGCGCAAGCTCCGTTCAAGATCCCTAATGGGGTGAACCCAAATCTCACTCTGAAAGGTTTCTCATGAAGCGGATCACCGTTTTGCTGGCGGACGACCACGAAGTTGTGCTGGAAGGGCTTCAGATGTTGCTCGATTTGGAAAAGGATATCGAGGTGATCGGTGAAGCGAAAACCGGCCGCGAAGCGGTACAAATGACCCAAAAACTTCATCCCAACGTGGTGGTCATGGACATTGCCATGCCGGTTTTGAATGGTTTAGAGGCGACCCGCCAAATTCTCAAGGCGGCGCCCGCCACCAAGGTGCTCGTTCTCTCTGCCCACAGTGATGATGCGTATGTGGACCAATTTATTGCGATGGGTGCGTCAGGATATATCACCAAACAATCTACGACACAGGTTTTGTCCAACGCCATTCGGGAAGTCCAAAAAGGAAAGATATTTTTTGGCCCTTCCATATCGAAACGTTTTCATGACCGCAGCCGCACATCCCTGAATGGAAAAGGACAGATCAAAAAGCAAAATGTCCGTTTGAGTGCGCGCGAGGCAGAGGTCCTTCAGCTGATTGCCGAAGGTGAGGCCAACAAGCAAATCGCCTCAGAACTTAAGATCAGCATTAAAACGGTTGAAAAACACCGTCAGCATCTTATGGAAAAGCTTCACATCCACGATACCGCAGGGCTTACCCGCTACGCTATTTCCGCAGGGATCATCGAGAGTAGTATTCAGTCCACCATCTGCTAACGGAACCTTCCGCTTGTGTTCCTAAACTCATAAGACTTACGAGTGGGGTGAACGCCCCATAGACCTGCCGGCGAGGGTGTCTTAAGCTGTAGCCTACTGAGAGCTAATCGACTTCAACCGAAAGAAGAACTCCAATGATGGTTTCAGCCCTAATGAAATCTAAAAGCTTCTGGACGCTAACGATCGTGGCCGTTTTTTTGATCTGTCCAATATTTTTCTTTTTCCCTGCTCACCGGTTCATTCGATATCAGGAGCCAGAATTTCTGACGTTCCATGAGCTTCAAAAACTTTATAAAAATCCCCATCCGAGCGGTTTGCTTGGCTGGAAACTGGCAAAATTGAGGACAACGCCAATCATCAGCAATGAGGCCTATTTTGAAGGGATGAGGCCTTCTCAGCGTATCGACCCCCAATTGGGTTCGTATCTGACGCTGGCGAGTTGGAATATTCAAGAGTCCCTTAACATCAAGGATGCGATCGCGGTGTTTACCTCTCCCGATCAGTTCCGTTCCTTGATTGATCCTGATGCGGCGGCGGAAGGCTCTTCCGAATACAAAGAAATCCTTCGGCAGAGAGAGCGGCTTGCCCATGCCGATATCATCGTGCTTCAAGAAATGGATGTCGGCGTGAAGCGTTCCGGGTACATCAACGCGGCCGGGGAACTCGCGAAGGCCTTGAAAATGAACTATGCTTTTGGGGATGAACAGCTTGAGCTGGATCCCTTGGCTCTGGGACTTGAAAAGATTTATCAGGCGGATGGGAAGACGGTCGATCAGGTCCAGACGAATGAAGCCATGGCGGACCCGCTTCGTTATAAAGGAGCGTTTGGGAGTGCCGTTCTGTCCCGGTATCCGATTCAAAAGGTGCAATTGTTCCAGCTGAAATACGAGGCGTACGACTGGTATGCCGGAGAAAAAGAGGAATTCGGTTTGACGGAAGAGACAAGGAAAGCGGGGAGTGAGGCTATTTTTAAAACACCGATCAAGACTCAAATCAAAACAGGCTCCCGCATCTATTTCCGGGTCGATCTGGATGTGCCGGAACTGCCCGAGGGGACCTTGACCATCATCAATATTCATCTCGAGATCAAATGTACTCCAAAACAGCGGGAGCTCGAGCTCGCGGAGATCCTTTCTTACATGAAAGGGATCCGACATCCCGTGATCATGGTCGGGGACTATAACGCAGCCCCTCAGGACCTTAGCGCGACCTCCATCAAACGGGTGGTGACCCGGACGATCAAGAACCCCACGACCTGGCTTTCGGTTGCCGTGACCTATTTGTTGCCCCAGGCTCTTATCATCAATGGCACCCGCTTGGTCGGAAACTTCACAAAAAATCTCCAGGATCCTTTAGCGCCGGATATTTCGGTGATATTTCCAAATCCCCTTCACGAGCTTTTCGCCATGATACAGAATTACCGGTTTAGTGATGGAGGTGTTTTTGATTTTCGAGGCGATTCGGACCGCGCCATCCATGGCGAGGACGGGGCTTTGGCCAATTCCAACGAACGTGGTTTTAAAGGATTTAAAACGACTTGGAGTGCTCGGCGGCCCATGTCCTTTATCGGCAAATACCGGCTTGACTGGCTTTTCGTAAAATCCCTCCTCAAGAATCCCTACGATAAAAGCGGGCCTTACAGTCTTGCGCCTCATTTTGGTGAAACCTTGGAAGAGCTCAACACTTCCTTAAAAGTCCCTGTTTCGGACCACCATCCGAATGTCGTTGATATTCCATTCCAGGAACCCCGCATGGATTCGGAAAAGTCCGCTTCGAAATCATAGCGCTCTTTTCTTTTGGAAGCGGACTGATCTGAGAATGCAATCCGGCTTGGGGTGAACACCCCATGGTGTCTGAAGCTCATTGGGACTAGCATGAGCGATGAAATGTAAAGAAGCCGTTAGGTTGAAGGGGTTCCTGAGCAAACGAGCAAAACAAAGGAGAAATAAAAAATGAAAAAGATAATGTTGGTTCTTGTGATGATCGCGCTGATTTTTTCCAGCGCGCCGTCTCAGGCTTTTGCGGTGAATACGGCCACTCACGGGAAAATAACGGGCAAGACAGTCGTGAGCGGACTTGTGTCGCTCATTATTTGGCCGGGGATCGGCCAATACGTCAATGACAATCAGGTCAAAAAGAATTGGACCCACGCGATCATCGGACTTTTCCCGCCTTTCCGTCTTTGGTCGGGCTGGGATGGTTTGATCGACCGCCAAGGCGGACGTTGGGACGGCAAGATCTAGAGTTCTTCCTTGGCCTCATCATCCGTAACGGGATCTTAACCGGCAACGTCCCATCCTGGATTAAAAAGATGAGCCAACGTTTGACATGCATAGAATAGGTAACTGTATGATGCAGCCACTGGTGCGTAAGATCGTATGACACCATAGTGACGTAAGCGCGTCACACTTTTTCCTATGAAAAATTATTTCGCCGCGGCGACTAGGAAGTCGTCGGCGGCGATTTTTTTTGGATGGACTTGAAGGTCACTTCTGCTGATTGAAAGGGGTTTGTTTTATAAAAAATATAATTTCGTGAAAATTACATAATGTACTATTATCGGTGTCTGGTATTATTGCTCGTGTTATCCGTTCTTTTTTAAAAAAAATTCTGAGAACGATTCTGCGATTTTCAGTGCAGATGACTTGAGCCAAACTGAAGTTTTCTAAAAAAAGGAGCCCCGAATGGAAAAATGCTTCAGATCATCCATTTTCTTTTTTGTTTTTCTTTTATTGTCACTAAGTCCTCAAGTCTTTGCGGCGTCTCAGGGGCATTACGTTCCTGGGGGGCTCAGTTTGCGTGACAACGGCATGCCGCCTCCGGGGAATTACACGCTCTTGGTCGATCCTTATTATCATGCCGGCCGTTATAAAAATACGAGCGGAGATGATTTTAAAGGATTTTCTTCGACAGGCGCATCAACAATGGATTTTACCCTCCTGGACCATCCGATCAGAGTTTCCACTGACGGTGCAACTAGCGTTGATTTGAAAACGAAAATCGATGTTACCGGGAATCAATGGATTCAAATGTGGTCACCCAAGGAAAAGATTTTGAACGCGCAATATGCGTTTGCCATCGCGCCCTATATTGGTTACCAAAGAATCCGTATCGATGCGAATGCCAATGTGAGCGGCGTTCTCCACATTGGAAACAATCTGTCCGTTCCTGTCCAGGGTCAGACCAGCAAAAAAATCATTGATGATAAATATGGAATCGGAGACCTTTATGTGCGTCCGCTGTGGCTTCAGTGGAGCGGGCCTCATTATGACGCGGGCATCAACTACGGCTGTTTCATTCCCACGGGTTTTTATGACCACAACGATCTTGCCAATATCGGAATGGGTTTTCTGACCAATGCGTTTCAGAATACCACGATTTTGTATCCTCTCAATAACAAAGCGACTGCTTTGGTTCTCAATTCCACCTATGAGATCAATACCAAAAAGTATGATCTGGCTTTTCGTCCCGGCTCGGATCTGACCTTTGAATATGGGGTCAGCCAGTATCTTTCCCACAGGCTGGAAATCGGCGCTTCGGGATACAGTCAAATGCAGGTGTCCGATGACGGCGGCTGGGTTGCGGCCAATAAGGACAAACACCGTGAGATCCACGGTGTCGGAGGTGAAATCAATTACTGGATTGTTAAAGGCAAAGTTTGTGCAGAACTCCGTTATACCTATGAGTACGGCGGTAAAGCCACATTTCAGGGGCATAACGGGACGTTCAATTTTGTTTACAAATGGGGCGCGGCCAATGAGTTTTAAAGGTGCGTGTCTGAAAGTGTGGCTATCGGCTTAGGCGCGCCTCTCATTGTCTTTCACTTCGCGCCAAGCTCGGAGTGGATGCGCGGGGTGGTGGTGTGCTCTGCCATCATTGCTGGCTCGGGGATTATCATTGCGTCGATGACCGTGGTGATCGTCGGCTACTGGCGCACGTCACGATGTCTCGGGAAAATTCTGGAACGGAGCTGGCAACCATGAAGTCCGAGGGAGATACCATGAAGAGTGCCGTCCTTTTAGCCTTGCTGCTCGCGTTCGCCGTTGCCGCGATGGGCGCCGCAGGGTACGCGCAGAACGAAAAGTCGGCGAGCGAAGCCATGTCCCTTCCGGTGCCTGTGTTTTCGGGCGGGACGAAAGCGATCACTTTGACTCCGGTCGTCGGGACGCCGCGACGGGAGTACGCCGAGCGGTTTATTCCCGGTGAAGAGAAGCTCGAGGACGGCGAGATTCGTGTGACGGTGCTCGGAAGCGGCAATCCTTGGGTCACGCGCGGCCAGGCCTCGGCCGGCATCCTTGTCGAAGTCGGCAACGCCGGGCGCGACCTCTTGGTTTTCGATTTGGGGAGCGGCTCCCTCGCCAATTATGCGAGCCTGAAGCTTCCGGTCAACAAGCTCAACAAAGTGTTCCTGACCCATCTGCATGCCGACCATATGGGCGACCTGCTCACGCTCGTCGGAAGTTACGCGAAGGTGGGCCGGGCGGATGGGCCCGTCTATTTGTGGGGACCCAGCGGGACAGAGCCCCGCTTAGGCACGCGACATTTTGCCGAAGCGGTTGAAGAAGCGCTTGCGTGGGACACGGCAGCCAGCAGCGGTCCGATTAACCCGGAAAGCATGAAGATTGTGGTGTCCGAGTTCGATTTCAGCAAGACGCATGTGGTTTACGAGAAAGACGGCGTGAAGGTGACGGCCTTTCCCGTCGTTCATTCGCTCAGCGGTGCCGTCGGCTATCGCCTTGACTTTGCCGGTCTATCGTTCGTCTTTTCGGGGGACGCGCGCGCGGCGTGGCCACTTGTGAATGCCAGCAAAGACGGTGTGGACCTCCTCATCCATGAGTGTTTTCCGCCCGCGGCGGCGCTCGCGGCAGCGTCAGGCCTTTCCATCGAAAGAGCGACGATTGCGTTGAATGCGGCTCACACGTCGCCGAAGGCCGCCGGAAAAGTATTCAGCCTTGTGAAACCCCGCATGGCCGGGCTTTGGCACACACTTCTTTCGGCCGAAGTGATCCCTTTGATTGATTCCGAGCTTCGAACGATGTATGACGGTCCGTTCGTGCAGACGCAGGACCTGACGGTATTCAATATTACCAAGGAAGCCGTGATTGCGCGTCAGGCAAAGGTGTCGGATCAGCTGCCGCCAACCCCCGGGGTGCCGAGTGAGGCCTATACGCCTGTTCAGCCGACGCCTCCCGCTTGGTGGGCGGATGAACTCATACCGGTCGACTGAGTCCCGGCATCCCGCTCATACGGCGTCCTAAAGAAGCGGAAGCCACTGGTCCTAGAGCACTACCGGATCCAATCAGGTTGACCTGCCAGAAATTGGAAATGCAAAAAAACGAAAAGCTGAAAACCAGCAAGGGGAGCGCATGACGACACAAAATACTGTTGAATCAAAACGGCTGGCAGAAGCACGCGAAAAAAACATCCCCTGGAAAAAGTGGGGCCCTTACTTAAGCGAACGGCAGTGGGGGACGGTACGCGAAGACTATAGTGATAACGGGGATGCCTGGAATTATTTCACGCACGACCATGCCCGCTCGCGGGCGTATCGCTGGGGCGAAGACGGCATTGCCGGTATTTCCGATGACAAGTCGCGGCTTTGTTTTGCGCTTGCCCTTTGGAATGGCAAAGACCCGATCATCAAGGAACGGCTCTTTGGTGTGACAGGCAGCGAAGGGAATCACGGGGAAGACGTCAAAGAGTATTATTTCTACCTCGACTCCACACCGACGCATTCCTACATGAAATATCTCTACAAGTACCCGCAGCAGGCGTATCCGTACAACGATCTTGTGCAAACGAACCGGCAACGGTCCAAAACCGAGCCGGAATACGAACTGCTCGATACCGGCATCTTCAAGGATGACCGTTACTTTGATGTTTTTGTGGAATATGCCAAAGAGTCTCCTGAGGACATCCTGGTCAAAATCACGGTCGCCAACCGCGGTCCC
>JBAYGD010000010.1:0-76534 GCA_041666865.1 Candidatus Omnitrophota bacterium
AGCCGCCAGGACCATTACCCGTCGGAACTTTCGGGCGGCGAACAACAAAGGACGGCGATTGCGCGAGCGCTCGTGAACCGGCCTTCGCTCGTGCTGTGCGACGAGCCGACCGGTAATTTGGACGCGGAGTCGGCGGAGTCGGTGATCAGCCTCCTGACCGATCTGAACGAGAAAGAGTCCCAGGCGTTCGTGATGGTGACGCACGACGAGGCCCTCGCCTGGCGCTATCCGAACGTGTTTCGGCTGGTGGACGGAGTGCTCCTGAAGGAAGATACGCAAAAAATGCCGTCGGAAAAAATGTCCTCTTAATCTGGAATGGTTTTTAAACCCGGGAGTTTTGTATGAGTCTTTTGATCCATATCAACGGTCAATTTTTCCCCAAAGAAGAAGCCGTGATTTCGGTTTTCGATCACGGACTGCTTTACGGCGACGGGGTCTTCGAGGGTATCCGCGCCTACGGCGGCCTGGTGTTCAAACTTCGGGAGCACCTCGACCGGCTTTGGGAATCCGCGCACACCCTCCTGCTCCAAATGCCCGTCACGAAAAAAGAGATGGAAAAGGCGATCCTCGAAACGCTCAAGCGCAATCAGCTTGTGGACGCCTACATCCGCGTGGTTGTTACGCGGGGAACCGGGGACCTCGGGTTGGACCCGGCCAAGTGCAAGCGCGCGACCTATTTCATCATCACCGACAAGATTACGCTCTATCCGGCCTCGCTTTACGAAAAGGGTCTCAAGATCGTCACGGTGCCGACGGTGCGTAATTTGCCCGAGGCGGTCAATCCGGCGATCAAGAGCCTGAACTATCTCAACAACATCCTGGCCAAGATCGAGGCAAAAAACGCCGGCTGCATCGAGGCCCTGATGCTCAATCACCAGGGGTATGTGACCGAGTGCACCGGGGACAACGTCTTTATGGTTCGCAAGAACGGTTCGCCGGAAGGCAAGCCGGCCCTATGGACTCCGCCGATCTACCTGGGGGCGCTGCGGGGGATCACCCGGCAGGCGATCCTCGAGCTTGCGGCCGAAAAGAAGCTTGCGGCCGAGGAGCGGATCCTGACCCGGCATGACCTTTACAACGCCGACGAGGTTTTTCTGACCGGCACGGCCGCGGAAGTGATCCCGGTGGTCTCGATCGACGGGCGCGTCATCGGAACCGGCAAGCCCGGTCCCGTGACGGGGGCTCTCCTCAAGGCCTTTCATGCCATGACCCGCACATGCGGCGTTCGCTTCACCCTGTGAAAAGGACGTCCCGATGATCTGCAGCATCTGCAACAGCCAAGAGGCGATGATCCATCTGACCGAGATCGTTAATGATCAGATGATCGAGATCCATCTGTGCGAGACCTGCGCCGCGGAGAAGGGGACCGATTTCAAAACGCATTTCAACGCCGCGGATCTCCTGTCCGGGCTGATCGATACGGGCAAGCCCGCGAAGCCGAGCACGCGCAGGCTGGTCCTCAAATGTCCGTCCTGCGGCCTCACCTACGAAGAGTTCGGCAAAACGGGGCGGCTCGGATGCGCCCAGTGCTACGACGCTTTTTCGAAAATGCTGCTGCCCCTGATCAAGCGGGTCCAGCGCGCGACGAGACACTTGGGCAAAAAACCGTCCAGGGCTCCCGGACAAAGCGCGCCGCCGCCCTACGACCTCAAAATTCTCAGGGACCAGCTCAGAAAGTGCGTTCAAAGCGAGGAGTTCGAAGAGGCCGCCCATTACCGGGACGAGATCAAGCGGATCCTCGAAGAAAAGAGCAAAAAGGGAAAGAAAGGCAAAAATGAGTGACGTCGATTTTCTGATTCATCACCAGGCCGAGTGGCTGCGTTCAGGCGGACCCGATAGCGACATCGTCATCAGCTCCCGCATCCGGCTGGCCCGCAACTTGACCGGATACCCCTTTTGCCAGAAGCTGACAGAGGCTCAGCGTGCCGAGATCGTCGACATGGCCGAGGACGCGGCCGGCGCGAGCCCGATGCTCAAGCCGTCTCACTACTGGCGGTATTCGGCGCTCTCGGACCTCGACCTGCAGTTTCTTTTGGAAAGGCATCTGGTGAGCCGGGAACACGCCGGCGAGCGCAGCGTCAAGGCGGTCGCGCTGACCGGGGACGAATCGGTGAGTGTCATGGTGCTCGAGGAAGATCACTTGCGTATCCAGGCCTTTCAGGGCGGCTTCAATTTGCCCGCGTGCTGGAAGACGATCAATCAGCTCGACGATGAGCTCGAAGGGGCGCTCGACTATGCTTTCAGCCCGGCCCTGGGGTTTTTGACGGCCTGCCCCACGAACGTCGGGACGGGCTTGCGGGCCTCTTGCATGCTTCATTTGCCGAGCCTTGTCCTCACAAAGCAGGTCCATAAAGTCCTTCAGGCGCTGGCCAAGCTCAACTTGGCCGCCCGCGGGCTTTACGGGGAGGGGACACAGGCGACGGGCAATTTTTTCCAGTTCTCGAATCAGCTGACGCTCGGCCAAAACGAGAGCGAAATTATCGACAACTTGGTGACAGTCATCCGCCAGGTGATCGAGCATGAGAAGGAAGCGCGCAAGTATCTGCGCGACAAAAAGACCAGCAAGATCGAGGACCAGATCTGGAGGGCGGTCGGAACGCTCAAGTCCGCGCGCCTGATCTCTTCGGCGGAGGCGACCCAGTTTTTGTCGCTCCTTCAGTTGGGGATCCAGATGGAAGTGGTGAGCACCAGCCTGACCAGTCAGGACTTGAACCTCCTTTTCTTGCTGATCCAGCCGGCGCATTTGCAGAAGCTGGCGGGCAAGGAACTGGATTCGCCGGAGCGCGACGCGTTCCGGGCCGAACTCATCCGCGGCAAATTGAAGGCCCTTGTCGTCTAGGGGGCATAACAGACAATGATAAACCATTCGGAGGCTCGGAATGTTTGATCGATTCACGGAGAGGGCTCGCAAGGTCATTATTTTAGCTAAGGAAGAAGCGAAGCGTTTCAATCACGATTACATCGGCACCGAGCACATCCTCCTCGGGCTCATCAAGGAAGGCGAGAGCGTCGCCGCGGCCGTCCTGCAGAACTTGGGCCTGTCGCTCGACACGATCCGCCTCGAGGTCGAGAAGCTCGTGCAGTTCGGGCCGAGCACCATCGTCTCCGGCGACATTCCGTTCACACCGAAAGCCAAGAAGGTCATCGAGCTGGCCATGGACGAGGCCCGGCGCCTGGGGCACAACTACATCGGCACCGAACATCTCCTGCTCGGCCTCATCAAAGAGGGCGAAGGTGTCGCGAGTCACGTGCTGATGAACGTCGGGCTCGATCTCAACAAGGTCCGCGCGGAGGTCATCAAGCTGCTCGGGTCTTCGGCGCCGGCCTCCCAGGGCGGAGCCGGAGCGGCGGGAGCGCAGGGGGGCGGCGGTGCGGCGGGGAGGTCCAAGACAAAAACGCCCGCGCTGGACTCCTTCGGGCGTGACCTGTCCCAGATGGCGCGCGACGGCAAGCTGGACCCGGTCGTGGGCCGAAACGAAGAGATCGAGCGCGTCATCCAGATTCTCGCACGGCGCACGAAGAACAATCCCGTTCTGCTCGGAGAGGCCGGCGTCGGAAAGACGGCGATCGTCGAAGGGCTTGCCCAGCGCATCATCTCCGGGGACGTTCCCGAAATCCTCGCCGACAAGAGGCTCGTGGTCTTGGACCTCGCGCTGATGGTGGCGGGCACGAAATACCGCGGTCAGTTCGAAGAGCGCATCAAGGCTGTCATGGACGAAATCCGGCGTTCCGAAAGCGTGATCATTTTCATCGACGAGATCCATACCCTCGTGGGGGCGGGCGGCGCCGAAGGCGCGATCGACGCGTCGAACATCCTGAAGCCCGCGCTTTCCCGCGGGGAGCTCCAGTGCATCGGGGCCACGACCCTCGATGAATACCGCAAATACATCGAAAAAGACGCGGCGCTGGCCCGGCGTTTTCAGACCATCATGGTCGATCCGCCTTCGGTGGACGAGGCGATCCAGATTTTGAAGGGTCTGCGCGACAAGTACGAGGCCCACCACCGCGTTAAGATCATCGACGAGGCGATCGAGGCCGCGGTGCGGATGTCGGAGCGCTACATCACGGGCCGGTTTTTGCCTGACAAGGCCATCGACCTGATCGACGAGGCGGCTTCGCGCGCGCGCCTTTCTGTGACGACCCTTCCGAAGGACTTGAAAAAATTGGAATCCGAAATCGAGTCGTTCCGCCGCGAGAAGGAGGAGGCGATCAAGGGGCAGGACTTCGAAAAGGCTGCTAAGCTCCGCGACGAAGAGCGCAAGGCCAAGGAAGAACTCGCGCGGATCAAAAAAAGCTGGAAGGAGTCCAAGTCGGAGGTGGAGGTGCAGGTCACCGAGGACGATATCGCCACGATCGTTTCCAAATGGACCGGCGTTCCGCTCCAGCGTCTCGAAGAAAAGGAAACCGCTCGATTGCTCCGCATGGAAGACGAGCTCCATACCATGGTCATCGGCCAGGACGAGGCCATCCGCGCGGTTTCGCACGCCGTTCGCCGTTCCCGCTCGGGGCTTCGCAATCCGCGGCGGCCGATCGGGAGCTTTATCTTTCTGGGACCCACGGGCGTTGGCAAGACCCTTCTGGCCCGCGCGCTTGCGGAGTTTATGTTCGGAGACCCGGACGCGCTGGTCGTGATCGACTGCTCCGAATACGGCGAAAAATTCAACGTGTCGCGCCTTGTCGGCGCGCCTCCGGGCTATGTCGGTTATGAAGAGGGCGGCCAGCTGACCGAAAAGGTGCGGCGGCGGCCTTATACCGTCGTTTTATTCGACGAGATCGAAAAGGCCCATCCGGACGTCTTCAACATCATGCTTCAGCTGATGGAAGAGGGACGGCTGACGGATTCGTTCGGCCGCAAGGTGGATTTCCGCAACACGATCGTCATCATGACGTCGAACGTCGGCGCGGACCTGGTCAAGCGGCAGGGAGATCTCGGCTTTGCTCCCTCCAAGGACCAAATGGACTATGCGAACCTCAAGCAGAAGCTTCTCGACGAGACGAAAAAGACGTTCCGCCCGGAGTTTTTGAACCGAATCGACGACACGATCGTCTTCCACCCCCTGAGTCGCGAGGATCTGACCCAGATCATCGAGATCGAGCTCAAGGAGCTCAAGGACCGGCTCAAGGAAAAGAAGATGGATCTGCTCCTCTCCGAGGAAGTCATGAAATTCCTGATCGACAAGGGGTATGACCCCGTTTTCGGCGCCCGGCCTCTCAAGAGGACGGTTCAGCGATATGTGGAGAACGTCCTGGCCGAAGACATTCTCTCGTCGAAGTTTGTGGAAGGGGACAAGCTCCAGGGCGTTTTGCGCGGAGAATCGGTTCAGTTCGAAAAAGGGGTCTGACACGGTAAGGGAAAAGCAAATGATGCGGTTCTTGAAGATCGCAGGTCTTCTGCTGGCGTTTCTCGGCTGCGCGGCCTTTCTGGCCAGCTTCTTTCTGTTGAGAATTTACGCCCGGACGCCCGACTTCCGAAGGCTCGCCGAGCAGAAGGTCGGCGAGGTCCTCAAGGCCGAGGTCTCGATTGGAGAAATCCGGATCGGCTTTTTCAACCAGGTCACCTTTTCGGGAATCCAGATCCGCTCCGCCTCCGGGGAGCCCCAACCCTACCAGATTCAGGTGGGGGAATTGGTCTTCCGGTACAATATGGTGCAGCTTTTGACGCACCGGCTGCAGCTTCCGTCCGGAATTACGCTGAAGTCGCCGAAGCTTTCGCTCGACGAAGAGGGGTTTCCTTACCGCTTTTTCGGGAGCTTTCATTCGGATAAGGACCCCGGGTCCGGTGTCCGGGTGCGCTTCGACGGCGGAGAAGTCCGCTGTTTTTTGCCGGGCCTTAAATCCGGAATCTACTTCAAAGACCTACTGGGGACCGTGGAGCCGCGGGCCTCGGGGATTCTGGCGGTGGACTTGGAGGGAACGGCGAGCGGGTTTGTTTCCGGGCGTCTGCGCGTGCGCGGAACGGTCAACCCCGCTGACAAGACGCACCGGCTCGAAGTGGATCTTGAGGGCATCCACCTGGCAGAGGCGGTCTCTGTTCCGCTCGAGAAGCTCGAGGGAAAGGTCCGCTGGGAAAACGACAACTTTTATTTCGATAAAATCGGGGCCAAATTTTACGGCTGGGACACGCGCCTCGGCGGCTCGATTGAGCGCCTTTCGGGGGCCCCGAAGGTCGCTCTCGAGATCAGGTCCGGCATCCAGAAGATGAAGGGTGCTTTCGACCTTGCCGCCGATTTCGAAACCGGGGAGCTGAACAGCCGCCTGGAGCTTCCGGGCCTGCCGCCTTACCGTGCCGGCGGGAAAGTCAGCAGGGAAGGCCTTCGCTTGACGGTGGAGGAGCTTATCTTGAACGAGGCCTACCGGGGCAGGCTCGTTTTCGATCTCGAATCCGGCCGCCTGAACGTCGAGGCCGCGCGCGAGCGGAAAAGAATTACGCTCGAGACGAGCCTGAAAGATCTGGATGTCCGGCTCAAGCTTGGGCTCGACCACGTGAATCTTTTCGGGATGGACCTGGTGACGTACGCGATTGTGCGGCTTGCGCCGATCGGGATTACGGACCGCCGTTTCTCCTGGCGCTTCAACGGGGATTTTGAAACGCAATACTTCATTCTCCATACGCTTCCGTTTGACGATTTTCAGGGCCATTTTGAGATCGGGCCCGGTGGAATGAAGAATCTTTCCGCGTTCTGGGGCGATGTGTTCCGGGCCGAAGGGGAACTGGCCCTGCGCAAAAAGGTTCCCCACGGGAACCTGACCGTTTTTGCGAAGGGGTTCGATTTGTCGAAGGTCAAGGAATTTGCTTCCAAGCCTCTTCCCAGGCCGCTCGGAGGGATGCTCGACGGCAGACTGAGGTTCGAGGGGGACATGACGCGGCCGGAAATATTCGGCAATTTCAGCGTGACCGAGGGATGGATCGGAAAGCTTTCCTATGACCGGGGACTTTTCAGCTGCCACGGGTTCGCCCCCTACCTGCCGGTCCAGGATTCCAAGATCCTCCGGGGCCGAACGACGCTTTACCTGACAGGGGCTCTCAACCTTGCGAGCATGGACCTGATGAAGATGTTCAAGGGGGTCGAAGTCCAGACGGCGGACAAGATCGTGATCTGGAAGGGCTGGGACCTCAACTCGAGCTTGGCGGAGGGGGACCTGGAGGTCGCGCAGAATTTTTTGAAGCTTCCGGCGTTTGTGGTGAAGACGAAGCTTGGGACCGACGAGGGGTCCGGCGGCGAGAACCAGAAATATCAGGACGAGCAGTACGTGGTGCTCGGGCCGAAAGTCAAATTTTGAGGAGCGTTTGCCATGGGTGATTTGAACGGCTTTCAGGAGAAGCTCGGCGCTCAGTACAGCATGGTTCGCAGTTGGGTGTCGCTGCGCCGCTGGCTGGCCACGCTCGGGCACTACTGGATCACTTTTTGCTATCAGGCCGGCGGGATCTCGTATCTTTTCATCGATACGCTGATCGCCATTCGGAAGACTTCGATCCGCTGGGGCGAGACAGTCAGCCAGGTCTACAAGATCGGCGTGACCTCGTTCATGCTCGTCTTTTTCACGTCGATCTTTACCGGGATGGTGCTCGCCCTGCAGGCGGCCTATCAGCTGCGCCTCTTTGCGGCCGAGCAGTTCACTGCGCACCTGGTGTCGCTGTCGGTGACGCGCGAGCTTGGGCCCGTCCTGACGGCCATGGTCGTGGCGGGCCGCGTCGGCGCCTCGATTGCCGCCGAGCTAGGGACGATGAAGGTGACCGAGCAGATCGACGCCCTCAAATCGATGGGCGTCAATCCCGTCCGCTACCTGGTGGTGCCGCGTTTCTTGGCGGCCGTCCTCGCCCTTTTTATTCTGGCCATTTACGCCGATGTGGTGGGATGCCTCGGGGGCTACATGATCGCCGTCTTCAAGCTGGGGATCAGCCCGCACCTCTATATCAAGAGGACGCTCCAGATTCTCATGATCAAGGATGTTATGACGGGGCTGATCAAGGCCCTCTTTTTCGGGGGGGTCATTGCAACCGTCGGTTGTTACTATGGCTTTAATGCCGAGGGGGGCGCCGAAGGCGTCGGGAAGGCCACGACCATGGCGGTCGTGACGGCCCTTATTATGATCATCGCTTCCGACGCGTTTTTTACGGCCATTTTTTACTTTTTCTGAGCCACGGGTGTTTTTCCCCGGGGCTCACCCCAGGAGGAGGCCGGTTTTGGGCCGACGACGTGGGGTTACCGTAAGGGTTTTTATGATTGAAATTCAAGGTCTCAACAAATCGTTTGGCGGCCAAGACGTCCTCAAGGGGCTGGATCTGACCATCCGCACCGGGGAGACGCTCGTCATCATCGGCCGTTCGGGCTGCGGAAAGAGCGTGCTCCTCAAGCACATCCTGGGCATCCTGGAGCCCGAGAAGGGCCGGATCCTGATCGACGGGGTGGATATTTCGGCCCTGACGCTTCGGGATCTCGATCAGCTGCGCTCCAAGATCGGCATGCTTTTTCAGGGGGCCGCGCTTTTTGATTCCTTGACGGTCGAGCAGAACGTCGGTTTTGCGCTTTACGAACATACGCAGCTTTCGCGGTCGGAAGTCCTCAAACGGGTCCGCGAAAAGCTGTGGATGGTCGGCCTCGAGGATATCGAGAACCTGATGCCTGCTTCGCTTTCGGGGGGGATGAAAAAAAGGGTCGGCCTGGCCCGTGCCATCTGCAACGACCCCAAGATCATCCTCTACGATGAGCCGACGACGGGCTTGGATCCGATCAACGCCGACGTCATCAACGACCTCATCCTGAGGATGCAGAACCGGCTCAACGTGACCTCGATCGTGGTGACGCACGACATGACGAGTGCGTATAAGGTTGCCAACCGCATTGCCATGCTTTATGATGGAAAGATTATCGGGCTCGGGACGCCTGACCAGATCCGCCATACGACGAGTCCCGTGATTCAACAATTCATTACCGGTTCCGCCCTGGGGCCGATCACCGACGCGCAAAGGCTTAAACATGATCAAAACGGCTAGAAACGAAACCATGGTGGGGATGTTTGTCGTGATCGGGTTTATCTTCCTGTCGCTGATCATTTTCTTCATCAGCGGGGTCTATTTTTTCAAGCAGGGGTACCATATCAACGTGATTTATAAATACGTCAGCATTCTCGACAAGGGTGCCCCGATCCGGATGGCGGGGGTGAGGATCGGCGAAGTCAGCAAGGTCGAGCTCGTTTTCAACAAGGAAATCGGCGAAACCCAGGTCAAAGTCAGGATTTTCCTGCACAAGGAGGTGGATATAAGGGAAAACTATAAGTTTTATATCCGGGGGACCCATATTTTAAGCGAGCCCCATATCGAAATATCGCCCCAGCCGGGCGACAAGCCGAGGATTCAGCCCGAAGCGACGATTCGCGGCGAGGACCCGATCGCGATCGAAGACTTGATTACGACCGGGCACAGCATCGTGAAGCATTTGGACGAAGTCGTCGGGGTGTTCCACGAGGCCTTTGCCGACGAAAAAACTGCGGGGTCGCTGAAGCAATTGGTTGGCAGTCTCACCCAAGTGACGCGTTCGCTCGAAACGGTCCTTAGCGGCCGGGAGGAAGACCTTCAGTCCACGATCGTCAATCTCAAGAGCTCCACCGAATCGCTGGAAGGCATTCTGACCCGGATCGATCAGGGCCAGGGGACCCTCGGCTCGCTGATCGTCAAGGACGAGCTGTACCAGGATATGCGGGATTTTGTGGCCGAGATCAAGGCGCACCCGTGGCGGCTCATGAAAAAGGATTCGGGAAAGAAGTTTCTCTTTTTTTAGCAAGATTTTTATTTTTATTCGCGGGTTCAACCGTAAGGAGTTTCCATCATGATTTTGTTTATTCGTATTTTGTTTGTCGCTTGCGCGGCGGTCTTCGGCTATCTGGTTCAGCCGACCTGGGTGTTCGGAGTTTCGATTCCCCACGCGGCCTGGGTCGGGGCCGTCGTCGGTTTTTTTATCGGAATGCTGGTCGTTTCGATCGATATCTTTTTCAAGCAGTTCACTGTCCGTAATATTCTCGCAGTCCTGATCGGGATCGCGCTCGGCCTTCTCGTCCACCGCCTTTGCATGCTGGTCGTCGGGTATGCCAACTTTGCCCCCGACATGCTGAGACAATTCGGCGTGGCGACGGCCATCGTGTTCACCTACCTGGGAATCATTACGGTCCTGCGCGGCCAGGACGAATTCACCCTGATGATCCCGTTCGTGACGCTGGATACGAAAGGGAGCGCCGAAGAGCTGATCCTCCTCGACACGAGCGTCATCATCGACGGCCGGATCGCCGACATTTGCACGACGCATTTTCTGTCCGGTAAACTCGTGCTGCCCCGCTTCGTCTTGAAGGAATTGCAGCTCATCTCGGATTCTTCCGACCCCTTGAAGCGCAACCGCGGCCGGCGAGGACTCGACGTCCTGAACCGGATCAAGGCCAAGTCCAATGTCCAGGTCCGGATCAACGAGATGGATTTCCCCGAGCTCGTCACAGTCGACGCCAAACTCGTCAAGATGGGGCAGGTCCTGAATGCAAGGGTCTTTACAAACGATTTCAATCTGAACAAAGTGGCCGAACTGCAGGGGGTAAAGGTCCTCAACATCAATGAACTGGCGAATGCCCTCAAGCCGATCGTGATGCCCGGGGAGCTCATGCAGGTCAAGATCCTCAAAGAAGGCAAGGAGCACGACCAGGGAGTTGCGTATCTGGACGACGGGACCATGGTGGTGGTCGATAATTCGAGGCGGCGGATTGGGCAGACTTTCAATGTCGTGATCACCAGCGTTCTTCAGACCCAGGCGGGGCGCATGATTTTCGCGAAGCCGGCCGAAGAAGGCGAGCACAAGAACGGTGGGGGACACGGCGGCGGATTTGACCGCCGGAGCGGCCGCAGTCCGGAACGCCACCATTACGAAAGACCCAAAGAGACTCATCCGTTTCCGGTCAACGGAGGGTAATCAGGAGTATGCAAGTTAGTCTGATTGTGGCCGCCGGGGGCTCCGGGGTCCGGTTCCGCCGGGGCCTTCGGGGTGCCCGGACCCGCACTTCCAAACTATTCTGCCTCCTCGGAGGCCGTCCCGTGATCGTCCGCTCGATCGAGGCTTTCCGGGGATTCCCCGAGATTCGGGAAGTCCTGGCAGCGGTTTCCCTCCCCGATAGGAGCGCTCTCGCGAAAACGCTCTCGGCCTACGGCATCAGGGCTAAAATCGTCAGGGGCGGAAAGACCCGTGCGGAGTCGGTCCGAAACGCCCTTCGCGCGGCGGATCCGAAAAGCGAATGGATTATGGTCCACGATGGGGCACGGCCGCTTGTTTCCCGGAAACTGATCAAGGCGCTGCTCGTGGCCGCCAGGCGCGGGGGCTCTGACGGATGGATTGCTGCTGCGAAGGTAGTCCCGACCATCAAGAAGGCGGGCCCAAAGGGAGAAATCCAGGCCACGGTGGACCGCTCCTCCCTGTATGAGGCCCAGACTCCTCAACTCGTCAGGAGGCGGTGGTTTGAGCGTTCTTATCGCGACAATCCCGAGGCCCTCTCGGCTACGGATGAAGCGTCTTTGCTCGAAGCGATCGGTAGACCGGTCAAGATTTTGGCGCATGAAGGATGGAATCCGAAAATCACGGCGGTCCGCGATTTGGAACTGGCCGAGGCTTACGGGAGCGCCGGAGGAGGCGGCATGACACGCGTGGGTTTTGGAAAAGACATTCACCGGCTTGTGAGCGGGCGAAAATTCCTGCTCGGGGGCGTCCGGATCAAGTATGACAAGGGGCCGCTCGCTCATTCCGACGGCGATGCTCTTTTGCACGCTCTCTCGGATGCGATTCTCGGGGCGACCGGAGCCGGAGACATCGGCGACTGGTTTTCCGACCGCGATCCAAAAAATAAAAACCTGAACAGCGAAAAAATATTGGCGGCGGTCTTGAAAGAAGCACGCCGGAGACACTTTGAGCTCGTCCATCTCGACACGGTGATTACGCTGGAGCGTCCCAAACTTGGGCCGGCCAAGGAAAAAATCAGGAAGCGCCTGGCGAAACTGACGGGGCTTGGGGTCGAGGACGTCTCCGTCAAAGCCAAGACGATGGAGGGCTTGGGGCCGGAAGGCGAAGGCCTTGCGGTCAGCTGCGAGGCGGTGGTGACGGTTCGCGGGGGAGGCGCTTCATGATCCGCGTTCGTTTTGCCCCGTCCCCGACCGGCTATCTGCATCTGGGCAATCTCCGCACAGCCCTCTTCAATTACCTGTACGCCCGCCGCCACGGCGGCCGGTTCATCCTCCGGATCGAAGATACGGACCCCGAGCGCTCAAAGCCCGAATATGAAAAAGCCCTCATGGCCGATTTGCGCTGGATGGGGCTTATGTGGGACGAGGGGCCTGAAACGGGCGGCGCTTACGGGCCCTACCGGCAGTCGGAAAAGCTCGAGGTCTACCGGGGGTTTGCCGAGGAGCTTGTCCGCAAGGGCCACGCCTACTATTGCTATGTCACGGCGGAAGAGACGGAAGAAATGAAGCGGGCCGCGAAGCTCGAACACCGCCCGCTGCGCTTCGACAACCGGGGCCGCCATTTTTCCGCCGACGAGATCGTTCGGCGCAAAGCGCTAGGCATCCGGCCGACGGTGAGGTTCCTGATTAAGGAACCGAAGCTCGTGATGAACGACATGATCCGCGGCACGGTCCAGTTTAACCTCGACGACATGGTCGGCGATTTCATCCTTCTCAAAGCCGACGGGACCCCGACGTTTCACCTGGCGGTCTGCGTCGATGACGGCCTCATGAAGATCACGCATGTCATCCGCGGAGAGGACCATTTGCCGAATACCCCCAAACATCTGATGTTGCTCGAGGCCTTGGGCTTCCCTGCCCCGGCGTACGGGCATCTCCCGCTGATCCACGGCCCGAACGGTGAGCCGCTTTCGAAGCGCCTCGAGTCCATTTCGATTCGGGGATTCCGCGAAAAAGGATACCCGAGCGAGGCCCTGGCCAATTATATGGCTTTGCTCGGCTGGTCGCCGGGGGACAACCGGGAGCTTTTCAGCCTCCGGGAGCTCGAAGGGATCTTTGACCTCGACCGGGTCGGGAAGTCGCCGTCCTGTTATGACCCTCACAAACTCGATTGGGTGAGCGGCGAGCACCTGCGCCGGCTTTCCGACGACGAATTCAAGACGAAAGCCCTCGCGTACCTGAAGGCGTATCATCCACAGCCCTGGGACGATGATCTTCTCGCTCAGGCGGTTCTTATTCTGAAGGACAAGATCTCCCGCTTCGAGGAACTCCCCGGGCATCTGGCGTTTCTTTCGGACGATTTTGCCTCTGAGCATCCCGGGGCTCTTGCGAGCGATACATCCCGCGAGATTTTCCGTGCGGCACTCGAAGTCCTGCCGCTCCTTGACGCGAAAGCTCCCGGACTTTACGACGTTTTTTTGAATCATCTGAAGCCCAAGGTGCGCGCCAAAGGCAAGGATCTGTTCATGCCGATCCGGCTCGCCCTGACCGGCTGCGAACACGGGCCCGAACTCAAGCGGCTGTTTCCCGTGCTCGGCATCGAACGGTTGCGAAAACGTTTCGAGAAAGCGTTGGGACAGGGGATATGATCCAATTTTTCAATACGCTGAAGGGTGGCATCGAGCCGTTCGAACCTTTCGAGAAAGGAAAGGCCGGGCTCTATACCTGCGGCCCCACTGTGTATGACTATGCCCATATCGGGAATTTCCGGGCCTTCGTGTTCGAGGATCTCCTGCGGCGCTTTCTCGAAGCCTCGGGGCTCGCGGTCCGCCATGTCATGAATCTCACGGACGTCGACGACAAAACCATCGCCGGGGCCATGAGGGAGGGCAAGGGTCTCGGAGACTACACGGCCGGATACATTCAGGCGTTCCGCGAGGACCTTGCCGTGCTCGGATGCCTTGCTCCGACGGAGCAGCCCCGCGCGACTGAGGAGATCCCCGCCATGCTCGATTTGATCGCCGCGCTTGTCGGCGACGGCAAAGCGTATGAGCGCGAAGGATCGGTTTATTACCGCGTCGCCGCCTTTCCGGCCTACGGGCGCTTGTCCAAGAAAAAGCTCGACTGGAATATTGCCGGCGCCAGCACGCGCGTCGATCTCGACGAGTATGACCGGGAGCAGATTTCGGATTTCGTCCTTTGGAAAAAATCGAAGGAAGGGGAGCCTTCCTGGGACTCCCCCTGGGGCCCGGGCCGCCCGGGCTGGCACATCGAATGCTCTGCCATGAGCATGAAGTATCTGGGGGAGACTTTCGATCTTCATGCCGGCGGGGAGGATTTGATTTTTCCTCATCACGAGAACGAAATCGCCCAATCGGAGGCCGCGACGGGCAAAACGTTCGTGCGCTTCTGGCTCCACTGCAAATTTCTCCTGGTCAACGGCGAGAAGATGTCGAAGTCGAAGGGAAATTTTTATACGCTCCGGGACCTCTTGGCGAAAGGCTGCGATCCGGCGGCCATCCGCTTTTCGCTGGTCGGGACCCACTACCGCTCGCCGCTCAATTTCACGCTCGACGGCCTCAAAGAGGCCGCAGAATCCGTCCGGAAAATGGATGACAGCTATTATCAGTGCCTAAGCCGCTTGGCCTTCGGGATGTTCGGCGATGGCTCGGGCGCCGAGGGGTTCCTGGAGGTCCCCTACCGCGACATGATGCGGCATTTGGGTGATGATCTGAATGTTGCGGCCGCGCTCTCGGAGCTCCTTGCCGGACTGACTCAGATCAATACCCTCCTGCCTAAAATGAACGAAGGGGAATTGAAGTCCGCCCTCGATTTTTTTGCCCAGATGGACCGGTTGCTCGGCTTCGGCCTCTGCGATCCGGAGGGAATTCCCGAAGAGGTTCGGAGGCTTGTCTCGCGCCGCGCCCTCGTTCGGCAGAGGATCAAGGAGCAAAACGACAAGTCCTTATGGAAGGAGTCTGACGAGCTTCGGGATCAAATCCATGGCCTCGGCTGGCTCGTCAAAGACGGCAAGCCCGGCGAATGTTCGACCGTCAAACGAAAGCGGAGAACGTGGGACAACCCATGAAACATAAACGCGGATTTTTTATTACCTTTGAAGGCGCGGAAGGCAGCGGAAAAAGCACCCAGATCAAGCGCGCGGCCGACGACCTTCGCCGCCGCGGCCTCAAGGTGCTTGTTCTGCGTGAGCCCGGAGGAACCCGGATCGGGGAGTCCCTGCGCACCGTCATTTTGAACCGTCATTTCCGGGAAATGAATCCGAAGACCGAATTGCTTTTGTATCTGGCCGCCCGGGCCCAGCTGATCCATGAAAGGATCCTGCCCGCTCTCCGGGAGGGGACCGTCGTGATTTGCGACCGCTTCGAAGATTCAACCCTGGCCTACCAGGGCTACGGGAGGGGGCTTCCTGTCCGGGACATTCTCGAGATCAGCCGGAAATGGGTCCGCGGAGCGCGCGTGCCCGACCTGACGATTCTTCTGGATATCGCCCCGGCCGACGGGATGAAGCGCGGCGGCAGGAGCGACCGGATGGAGCTCGAGGCCATGGCGTTTCATGAACGGGTCCGCCGGGGTTTTCTCCGGCTGGCGAAAAAAAATCCGAAGCGGTATCGGGTGATCGATTCCCGGCGGGACATTGAAACCGTCGCGCGGGCCGTCCGGGAGGTTCTTGAACATGCCGTCCGCTAAGACGCGCTCCCAGGATTTTGCCGTGAAGGTTCTCGGCAATCATCTTCGGGAGGGCCGTGTCGCGCACACCTATCTTTTGACCGGATCCGCTTCGTCGGGCAAGGACGAGCTTGCCATGGATTTTGCATGCGCCCTGAACTGTGTCGAAGAGAACGGTTTCAAAGACTGCTCCTGCGCAAGCTGCGCCAAGATCCGCAAGGAGCTTCACCCCGACGTGCACTGGGCGGGCCGTGACCCCCTGGTCCGTTCGATCAAGATCGAAGAGGTCCGCGATGTTTTGCGGGCCGCGTGCCTGAGGCCTTATGAAGGCAAACGGAAGGTTTTTATCCTGCAGGGCGCTGGGCGTTTGACCCTCGAAGCGGCCAACGCCCTCCTCAAGACGCTCGAGGAACCGCCCGGGCTCACGGTGTTTGTCCTCCTGGCTCAAGCGCGTTCAGAGCTTCTCGAGACCATTCAATCGCGTTCCTTTGAGGTGCGCTTGAAGCCGGTGGATGAGCGGGAGCTCGAGAGCGAGGAGTCGGACCGGATTCGGGGAGTTTTGGCCATGGCCTCGGATTGGGATGATTTTTTAAAGGCCTATCAGGAGAAGCCCCGGGAAGAACTCAAGGGCGTTCTGGCCGGTTTGGCCGGGTGCCTTTCGGACACGCTGCGCAGGCGCTCAGACGCCGGCGCGGGGACCGTACGCCGCCTTCCCGCTTGGCTCGAGGCCGTCGACCGGGTGATGGAAACCCGGGAGGCCGTCGAAGACAACGCGAATCAGAAGCTTGCCCTGACCCGGCTTGCGATTAGGCTGGGTAACCTACTTGCGCTCGAGGAGATACGATCGTGACACAAAAAACTTTTCTGATTACAACCCCGATTTATTACGTGAACGCAAAGCCGCATATCGGGCATGCCTACACGAACATCCTCTGCGACACTTATGCGCGCTTTCACCGGCTCCTCGGGCAGAAGACCTTTTTCCTGACCGGGACCGACGAGCACGGAAGCAAGGTCGAAAAGACGGCGCGAGCGGCGGGCAAAGAGCCCCGGGAATACGTCGACGAGATCGTGCCCCTGTTCAAGGAGCCGTGGCGGCAGCTTGGGATCAGCTACGATTATTTCGTCCGGACGACCGACGAATCTCACAAGGCCGCGGTGCAGACGATCCTGCAGGGCCTGGAGCAAAAAGGAGACATCTATAAAGCGTCGTATACCGGCTGGTACTGCACGCCGTGCGAATCTTTCTGGACCAAATTGCAGCTGGCCGAGGGAAAGTGCCCCGACTGCCGCCGCGAAGTCCAGAGCCTGAGCGAGGAAAATTACTTCTTCAAACTTTCCAAGTACCAGGAATGGCTCATCGACTATATTCAGCACTATCCGGAATTCGTCCAGCCCGAGATTCGCCGTAACGAAATCCTTTCTTTTCTTAAGTCCCCCCTGGAGGACCTTTCGATCACTCGCCAGCGCTCGCGCCTCGGCTGGGGGATCGATTACCCCAATTCCAAGGACCATGTGGTTTACGTTTGGTTTGACGCCCTGATCAACTACATCAGCGCGACCGGCTACGGAGCGGACCCGAAAAAATTCGAGCGCGTATGGCCGGCCGACATCCAGATGGTCGGTAAGGATATTTTGCGCCAGCACGCCGTCTACTGGCCGATCATGCTCAAGGCCATTGGGCTTGACATGCCCAAGACCGTTTTTGCGCACGGGTGGTGGACGATGTCCGGAGCGAAGGTTTCAAAATCGGTCGGCAACGTCGTCGACCCCATAGAAATTTGCCGAAAATACGGCGTCGACGCTTTTCGTTACTTTCTTTTGCGGGAGGTCACCCTCGGGCTCGACGGGGCTTTTTCCGAAGACCTCCTGCGCGAGCGTTACACGAGTCACCTTGCCAACGACCTCGGGAACCTTTGGTCGCGGTTTGCGGCGATGCTCGAGAAGTATTTCGCCGCGACCCTTCCGGCCCCCGGGGAAGGCCTTTTGTCCGAGCCCCTCGTGGCCGAAGCCCTGGGTCTCTGGAAGGCGGTCGAAGGGGCGATGGGTCGGATGAACCCCCGCGAGGCCCTGGATGCTGTTTGGGCGGTCATCACGCACGCGAACCAATACATCGAGGAGCGGAAGCCCTGGGCGCTGGCGAAGGACCAGGCGGCGAAGCCGCAGTTGGCCCGGGTCCTGTGCGTCCTCTCGGAAGTGATGGCTCACGTGGCCGTCGTGTTGATTCCCGTTCTCCCGGATTCCTCGAAGAAAATGTTGGACCGTTTGCAGCTTCCGGATCATTGGACGGTCAAGGATTCCGAAGATTTTACGAAGGCCTTTGTCAAAGAGGGAGCGGTCGTCGAGAAAGGCGAAGCCCTTTTCCCCCGTTTGGAAGAAGAAACCTAGCCCCCGCTGCCATGCCCTATCTCGATTCTCACGCCCATCTCGATTTTCCGGAGTACGACGCCGACCGTGACGAGGTCCTCCGGCGCGCGCGCGAGGGGGGCGTCGGAATGATTTTTAATGTCGGGACCGACCCAGTCCGCTCCGCTCGTTCGCTCGAACTTGCCCGGACGGTCGAAGGCATTTACGGTGTCGGAGGCTGGCATCCGCACTCGGCTGCCGAAGTGACCCCCGAGGGAATGCTCAAACTCGAGGAACTCCTTACCCATCCGAAAATGATCGCGGTGGGGGAGGTCGGACTCGATTTTTACCGTGACCCGGCCCCCCGCGAGACACAGATCGAAGTTTTCCGCCTTTGCTTTCGTATGGCCGCTCGCCTTGCCAAACCTCTGGTGATCCACTGCCGCGACGCCTATTCCGTCCTCGAGGAGGTCCTGCGGGAAGAGGGAGCGCCGCCGTACCGCGGCATCATGCACTGTTTTTCGTCCGAGCGCGAAGTGATGACTCAATTCCTCGATATGGGGTTTCACATTTCCTTCTCGGGGGCGTTGACCTATAAAAAGAACGATGCCTTGCGCGAGGCTTGCAAGGCCTGCCCGAAGGACCGGATCTTTATGGAGACCGACGCGCCCTTTTTGGCCCCTCAGCCGTTTCGCGGCAAGCGCAACGAGCCGGTTTATGTGCTCGAGACTTACTCGGTGGCGGCGGGGCTTTTGGGGATGCCCCGGGAAGCCCTCGGCGAGCAAACCCTCGCGAACGCGAAGAAGCTGTTCAGTCTATGAAGGCGCTTTTCAAGGGACTCCTCCGTTTCTTGCGCAAAGAAAAGCTCTACACGGCCCTTCTGGTCGCTCTTCTTGTAGTGATTGCCCTTTCCTGGGCCGGCTCCGTGAAGCATGCCCCGGCTCCCGGAGGGGAAGGGGCGCGCGAGGCGGTCGAGACTTATCAGCGGGCGGAGGAGGCCTTTCAGCAGAAAGTCGAACAGGCGGGCTCGATGGAGGACTATCTGGCCGTTCATCCCGAAGCACGCCACATTTTTTATTTGCTGACCCTCGGGCTTTGCCTTCTCCTGGGGGGCGGGCTCGCCGTGGATCTCATGTGGGTGTTCCGTTCCGACGTGAGGCGTCGCTTCGCAAGGCCCCCTTTGCAGAGCCGGGTGCCGTGGAGCGTTGCCATGCTGGCCAAAGTCCTGATCCTTCTCGGGGCGAGCGTCGTGGGGGTGGGCATCCTGGCGGTCCTGACCGGTCACGCGCTGCGCTTGAAAAACGCGGAGAATTTATATCTTCTCCTCCACGCAACGGCGGTCGACGCTTTATGCTTTTTTTACGTTCTGCATTTTGTCCGCAAGGCTGGGGGCACTCTGAGCGATCTAGGGCTCGGCGCGCCCGAGGGGGGCTGGGTCCGGGAGGCCGCCCGAGGCTTCGCGGCCTACCTGGCGGTGATTCCGGTTTTTGTCCTGACGCTCGTCCTTGCGCTGATGGTCGCCCAGTTTTTGAATTATCAGCCTCCGGCTCATCCGCTCGTTGGGGTCTTTCTCGAGGAGGAAAAAAGGTCGCCGGGGCTTGTGGCCTATTCCATTCTCCTGGCGACGGTCCTCGGGCCTTGTCTGGAAGAGGTTTTTTTTCGGGGATTCTGCTACCCGATTTTGAAGCGCCGCTTCGGCATGATTCCAGCGATGGCGGCGTCGGCCGCTTTTTTTGCTTTCATTCACGAGAATTCGTTCGCCTTCTGGCCGATTTTCGTGCTGGGGCTTGCGCTGGTCTATGTTTATGAGAAGCGCAAATCCCTGGTGGCGCCTGTCGTGCTCCACGTGACGCATAACTGCCTGTTTCTCGGGTATTTTTTCCTGGTTAAGCAAGTCATTCTCTGAGGGTCCCGTGATCGAGATTGGAATCATCATTGCGATTTATCTGGCGGCGATCGTGGTTCACGAAGTCAGCCATGGGCTGGTGGCGCTCGCTTTCGGCGACACGACGGCACTTAGGGCCGGGCGCCTCAGCGCCAACCCCTTGCGGCATGTCGACGTATTCTGGACCCTCATCTTTCCGGCCATCCTGTTCTTTGCGACGGGCGGCCGTTTTATCTTCGGCATGGCCAAGCCGGTCCCCGTGGATTTTTCACGCCTGCGCGACCCCAAGCGTAACATGGTCTGGGTGGCGCTGGCCGGACCGGCCTCGAATCTGCTTTTGGCGGGAGCGCTGACGTTTTTTTATAAGCTGACCGGTAGCGATTTGCTGCTGATGGTCATTTACCTCAACCTCGGTCTTGCCGTCTTCAACATGATTCCGATTCCGCCTCTTGACGGCTCGCGCGTTCTGGCCGGGCTTTTGCCGGTGGTTTTGGCGCGCGCTCTTTTGCGCCTCGAGCCCTACGGCTTTCTCATTGTCCTGGCGCTGTATTTTTCGCGCGCTCTGTCGGCCGCGGTAGTTCCGGTCATGAATCTGTTTTGCCGCCTGATGACCATTCCTGAGTTGCCGGGTATCTTTTGACGGGACAAAAACCATGAATCGTGAATTTGCATTGATCGAAAAGTTGAAGAAGCGGATTCCAAGAACCTTGCAGGGGTTGATTCCCATTGGCGACGATGCGGGAATGATCACTCTCGCGAAAAGGACCGGCCTGCTGGTCAGCACCGATGCGATCGTCGAAGGGGTCGACTTCCGTATGTCCGGGACGGACCCGGCCCTGATCGGACGCAAGGCCCTTGCCGTGAACTTGAGCGACATGGCCGCGATGGCTGCAAGGCCGGTCGCTTTCGTGGCCGCTGCCGGGATTCCTAAAGGGCTCGGCGAGCGATGGATGCTTCGTTTTCATGAGGGGATGATGCGGCTTGCCCGGGAGTACCAAGTGGCCTGCCTTGGCGGCGACTTGAGCCGCGCGAGGGAGTTTTTTGCGGCCGTCACCATTCTCGGCGAAGCGCCCAAGGCTGGAGCGGTGCTTCGGTCGGGGGCGAGGCCGGGGGATTGGATCGGCGTCACGGGAACTTTAGGCGGCTCAATCCTCCGGCATCATTATGCGTTCCGTCCGAGAGTGGAGGAGGCCCTTTTTTTGAGGCGTCATGCGCGGCTTGGCGGCATGATCGACATTTCCGACGGTTTTTTGCAGGATTTGGAACATGTTCTGCGCGCCTCACGCTGCGGCGCTTGTCTCGATCTTGAGGAGATTCCGGTGTCCTCCGATGCGATGGCTCTGGCCCGTGGCGACAGCCCGCGGGCTCTCGAACATGCCCTCACGGACGGCGAAGATTTCGAACTGCTGTTTACGGTCCGGCCGGGGGACCGCAAGACCCTTGAGCGGCTTTGGCCGCGCGCGTTTCCCAATCTCCGCCTCTCCTGGATGGGCCGGGTGACCAAGGGGCGTGCCGTGGTGCGTTGGCAGTGCGGCGGGCGGCCGATGCGTGCTCCGAAAATCAAACAAAAAGGTTTTTCCCATTTTTGATATGTTGAAAAAAAAGAGTCGGGGGGACTGCCCCCTTCAGCTGACGACGCATTCCGCCGGGGAGACTATGAAGTGGGCGGAGAGGTTTTCCCGGACTCTGCAGCCCGGCACGGTGCTCGCCCTCACGGGAGACCTTGGGACCGGGAAAACCACTTTCATCAAGGGGCTTGCTCGGGGCCTGGGCCTCAAAGACTGCGATCAAGTCAAAAGTCCCACCTTTGCCCTCATGCACCTTTATCCCGCCGATATTCCTCTGATCCATTTTGATCTCTACCGCCTGGAAAAGGTGGGCGAACTACACGCCATCGGGTTTGAAGAGTATGTCAACGATCCCGGGGCTGTCATCTGCGTTGAATGGGCGGAAAAAGCAGGGGAGTTGATCCCTTCCGCCGCTTACCACATTGAAATTCGCCACGGCGGAGGAAAAACGCGCCATCTGGACGTCAAATCTCCGCAACCCTAATCATTACAGTCAGTTGCATCTCAAGTAATCCCGCTTTATTTTTCTCCCGAAATTTGTAATTCCAAAAAACATCGTGTAAACTTTAAACACTCATTTACAAAACCAAACATGATCATCACTTACGTCCAATTTAAACGTCTCGTGACCCGGGGCATTGCCCTCGTCATTATCGCAAGCTTTCTACTTTCAGAAAGCTATCCGGCGTTTTCCGTGAACCGGCTTTCCTACGCCGGAACTCCTGCAGAAAATCCTTTGCCGGCGGTTCTTCCGGAAGCCTTTCAGCTTCCACGGGAATTAGGGGCGATTCAGGACAGGTCCCTTCCGAAAGACTTGGAGCGCAGCCGTGGCCGGTTCATCTTCTTGGTCCAGGACGCGCACGCTCAACTCGACGCCGCCAGAAATATCCGGGACATTATCGGCCGTGTCGAAGCCCAGTGCGGCCCTGTCACCGTTATGCTCGAAGGAGGCGAGGGGGAGCTCGACAGTTTGTTTTTCCGTGCCCTACCCCATGAGGCCATTAAGCAAAAGATCCTCGACGGCTATCTCGAGCGGGGAGATCTTTCGGGCGGCGAGGCTGCATCGGTCGCCGGAAACGGACGTTCCGAAAGCCGCTATTTCGGTATCGAAACGCAGAGCCTTTACGATGAAAACAAACGGGCCTTCCTCGAAGCCTTTTCCCGGGAGGGCGTCATCCTGGGCGAACTCGAAAAAATCGAAGCCCGGTTGGACCGGCTCTCGAACAGAATGTTCTCAGGGCCCACGCGCCGCTGGCTGGCGGCCTGGAAACAATTCCATAGCCCGAACGGCGACCTTGTAGCTTACCTGAATGTCATTTCGAGCCTCCTCCCGAGCGGGCGAGAAATCTCAGGCCGGGATTTCTCCGCCCCATTGGGGCAGGGCCGTCGAAATGACAAGTATCCGGAATTAGCCAAAATGACGGAACTCTTGCGCTCGGAATCGCTGCAGGATCAACAAGGAAATGACCTTCTTCGCCTCCGGTGGACGGAGTATCTGAACAGGAAAATCATTCCCCGCTTTTCCAAGGTTTCGCAGATCGAGGCCGGGAAGCTGGTGCAGGCCGCTCAAACCTATGCGATGTCCTGGGGGGATTTTGTGGAAGCGATGGCACGCCTCGCGCGGATGGAGAAAATCCAGGCGCGCGTGCCCGTTGCTTTTAAGCAGGACCGGACCCGGGCCGCTACCCTGTCATCGCTCGAGGGGACGCGCGTATTTGACGAGCTCATAAGTCTGGAAGGCGAGCTGAGGAGCTCCCTGGCCCGGAACGAAAATGAGCGGAGATTGCTTACGGCCTACCGTGACCTCGAGCGCCTGCGGCGCTTCGCGCGCTTGGAGCTTTCAAATGATGAATGGAATCAAGTGAACAAAGCGGACAGCCCCCTGCACTGCGATTTTTCGGCCCACCGACGCTTTTACGAATTGGCCTCGAAACGCGACCAAGCGCTCTACGACAACATGATTCGGCGGCTTGGCGAAAACGGGGCCAAAATCGCGGTTGTCCTTAGCGGCGGTTTTCACAGTGCTGGCTTGAGCAGGCGCTTGCACGATTCCGGTATCCCTTTTGCGGTCATTACTCCGCAAATCCGCACGCTCGAAGACCGGACGAAGTACCTCGATCTGATGGGGCGTAACCCCACCTTTGTCCGCCGTGACGGCGGTGATGTCTGGAGCTCCCTTGCGCGCGATTACGCGGCGCGAGTGGCCGATGCCGTCCGGAAAACAAACGACTGGCAGCTCCTGAAAGCCTGGCGCGACGGCATTCTTCGTGAAGCCATTCGACAGGAGAAGATCGCTCAAGTGGGGGATTACACCCGTTTCATCGATGCCCTTCAGGGGACAGGCCATCATTCATTGTCTGGCCCCTTCGATTCTCTTCGCGACCTGCTCGGATCTGCTTATGACCGAGCCGCCGCGAATTATTTCGAGAAGCTTAGAGAGAATGCCGCTCAAAAATTCGAAGTCTTTGCCGGCGGTGTGAATGCCGTCTGGAAATCCGGCGATTTTTCCGCGCCAACGATCGCAAGATTGGTCGAGCAAGTGCGTTGGGCCGGCGGATCGCATTTGGCCCCCGAACTGCGTCTCATTCGCGCACGCGCGAGGCGACTCTCTCCCGCTCCGATGTCGCCGAGTGCGAGGCCCCGGCGAGAAATACGTGCTTCTGGCGGCGAGAAAATCGAAGAGTTATTTGCCCGCGCTCAATCGGACCGGGCAGCGGCGGTCACAGTGCTGGAACGGCTGGCGGCGAATGTTCCGGAGGGAACTGTCGTGACCTATCAGGGTCTCGCGGATGCTTCGGACGGGAAATTGAGTTATCAGCAAATTTACCGTCTCGTTCACGAAAAATGGCAGATTCCCCTGGAAGCAGTTGGGATGGAGCTGGCGGCCCGCGGCCCGAAGCCCGGGAAAGGGAACGTGAAGCGGACGGGAGACCGCGCCTGGGACAGGAAATGGAGCCGGGCGTTGCAAAGCCGGGACGCGGCGGTGAGTTTGGTGAGGGCGCTCGTAAAAAAAGTTCCGCAGGGAGCTGATCCAAACTATAAAAATGTGGCGGCTGCTTCGGATGGGAAACTGACCCCTAAAAAACTTTACGGATTAATGAACACCAAGTGGAAGATTCCCGTGGCGGAAGTGGGGATGAAGCTTGAGCTCCGCGGGGCCAAGCCCGGAATGGCGAATGTGAAGGTGACGGGGGATCGTTCCTGGGATAAGAAGTGGAAGCGGGCCCTTCAAGATCGTGCCGCGGCCCTTCGGTTGATCCGGTCGCTTGTGAGAAAGGTTCCGGAAGAAAAAGCGCGGACCTATGCGGCTGTCGCTCAGGCATCTGACGGAAAGCTGACGCCGACAAGGCTGTATCAGCTGATGCAGCGCAGATGGGATATCGCCTTGTCAGAAGTCGGCATGGTGAGCGTTCGTCATCGAACTCTTCTGCCGGAAGGACAGAAGCCTGCTGCGCTTCCCCAACTTCCCCCGGGCCGTCAGACCACGCGCCTGAAAATTCGCAGACAGGATGCGCGGTCGTTCATCAACGCACTTTTGGAAGAGGCAGATTTTCCCGAACGAGGCGTCTTCGCTTATTCGGAGCCCTTTCGCCAATCGGGACACGAAAGCAATATCCGCGCGCATGTTCTGCCGGGTTCTCGGAGATTTCAGAAAAGACAGTTTGGCTATAACGTCACTGTGACAGGGTTGCTTGAAGGGCTTCCGGAGATCGAAAATCTTGAAAGTCCGCTGCCGCACCTTTTGCTGCATTATCTGCGCGACCGCCTTGGCCGCATGCTCATAAGGATTTACGCCCTGCCGGAGGAGAAACCGCGCGAGGAACTCCCGGAGGATCCCGACCGGTTCTTCGAACAGCTTGGCCCAGAAGAGCGTGAGCGGCGCTTGCTTGGAGAAATCGAAGTCCGTCGTTCCCATGAGCGCCGGCCGGAGATTTCCTTGAAGGTCCGAAAGGGACCCATGGAGATTTTTTTGTCGGAGTCGATGGCGATGGCTCAGGCCCCGGAACCGAAGGAACCGTTTTCCGGCCAGGTCGTATTCGAGCGAACCCACGGATGGCAGAAAAACCTGCTGACAGCGCTCAAAATATTCGGAATCGAACGGGTGAGCGCAATGCCAAAGGCGATGGCGAAGGCCGAGCCGGTCGAAGCATGGCCCTTGATGGTGATGGAGCGCAGCTTGCGCAAGGACCCCTACGGCCACGAGCATGCTCTTCTTCTCGTCTCTTTTGCCAAGGGGAGAGCTCCCACCGGCGGGCTGCTCGATCAGTCACCCCTCCAATTTGTGATTATTCTTCGGTCCAATCATCCGCAATGGGGGGGTGCGCCCCATGCCTATTTGCCGACCCTGGGACTTTGGGCGGCGGGGGTGATCGAGCCTCAGGAGGTCATGGCCTCCGAAACGCGCTCAAAGGTGTATGTGACCGGCAATCCCAAAAAATGGGATGTCCCCACAAGGCCACCTTATGCTTATATTATCCACACGCCGGTGAAAGGGTATGCCTGGAGCTCAAATCTCGGAAAAATGAAAGGATTTCGACTGCCTCGGTTCGAACCGAAAGCCCATGTTCTCGGATATTTGAACCGGGAACCGGAAAAGGAAAGGCCGTGGAGGTGGGAGTGGCCCCTTGTTTTAAAAGAAGGCGTGCAGATCGGCAGGAACGACCGGCAGGACGTGAAGTTTGTCGGTGTCATACCCGACACCGGGGAGCCGCTCGCACCGGTTTTGTGGATCCCTGTTTCTCGCGGCAACCGTATCCTGGCGCGGGAACAGTTGGGGCGTCCTCTTGCCAATCTTCCCTGGAAGCAAATACGGCGGATTCGAAGAGCCGTGGAAAGTTATTTGTCGGGTAAGTCTTCCTCCCCAAAAAAGATCTGGGCAAAAGCGCATATTCAAAAAAACGGACTGAGGAAAGGCGGATGGGCCGTACGGGTCTCGACGGCGAAATTGAAATCCGGAAGAGTTGTCGCCCAGGGGGCCGGTGCGGTGGTGCCCGCCGATGCTATTTTGCCGCCGGAAGGCACCCGCCATTCGATCCTTTTGCGGCCGCCGGACGAAACAATCCCTCTCCACCGGCCTTATCTGCGGGGTTTTGACTTGGACCTGGGGTTGGCCGTTTATTTTTATAACGATGCTGAAGGCCGACGGGTTCTCCGTGCCAACGAACTGCCGTCCGATGACGTTGCGGACCGCGCCACGTTGCGCCGGGACTTTATGGAGGATCTCGGGCGCAAAGGCATCGCGGCCCTGGACCCCCGAGCGCTCGCTTTGTGGGAAAAAGTGACCGATGCAGCGAGCAGACGTTCCGAAAGCCGGGAAGAGTATCCGTCGGCCGCGATTCCGGGCGTTGAGCCTGCGCTTGTCGTCAACGTTTTGATTCCTTTTGCTTTGCGCAAAACCGAAAGCGCTGACAACGATCTTCGCCTTGCCGCGGCTCATCTGCGGACGGCCATGGCGATGGCCAAAGCCGACCTCAAGCGAGTCGGCATCGAAGACAAAAGAAAAGTCGAGATCCGTGTCGAATTTACGTCTGAAGATCTGGAGCCGGGCTCTTCGGCAGATCTAGAAACGGCCGCGGTCACCCGTAGAATTCGGCAGGGCGGCGTTGATTTACTCCTTTTGAGCGATGCTTTTCTCCAGAAACTGCCTGAGGGTGCGAATCAGCGGTTAAAGGAAGAAATTACCAGGGTCAACCCCGGCGGAATATCCCTGCAGTCTTCCGCGCCGCTCCACCATTTAAAAATCCGCTTACGCGAAGCCATGGCTGATTTTTTGCTCCATAAGCGGCGTTTGGGAGGTCTTGGGATCGATCCGGTGCCTTCGAGATTTCTTCCCAACGATCGGGCGGTTCTTTTTGAAGATTACGAGGCGGGGGAAACAATCCGGGAAATTGTGACCGACTTTCCCCACGAAATCCGGGAGATGACGGTAGTTGGCGGCGACTACAGCCCCTCGTATGACTATGCTGCGGGCACCGCCTACGAAACTAATTTCAGAAAAAAACTGCTATCGGATCTCGAACAAAGAGGGATGCGTGTGGCCGACGACGAGGCCGGGAGAATTCTCCGTGGAGAGGCCGATGCCGAAGGACGGATGGTGTTTGATGCCGTCATTGATTTCGACCATCCGCGAAGGGGGCAAAAGGTTCGGGTGGTGATCCTGGCCCGGAATCTGTTTGAAACAGATTTTGCCATCAGCCGTAAGACCGACCTTCTTTTTCTTCAAAAGTACGCCCTTGTGGTCGTCCGGCAACCGAAGCGCGGCCCCGCTTTCACGGAATACATTCCTTCCACGAAGGAGGGCTTGGGCAGGGCTTTCTACCGGACGGCGCTCGGGGCCCTGCGTCCCGGCGGGCTGCTCTATATCCGGGGCGGACAGGTTCCTCCGCAAGCCAGCCTGGATTGGTATTTGGCCGTGAAAATCGAGGATTCCAGGGCCCCAAGTCATCCCGAGCGACGCCCTTCGCCCAGATTGCTCGAAACAGTCGAACGCCAGGTGCCCAATCGAGACTATGTGCTGTACAAGGTTGCTCCGAAAGACGTAGCCCCCAAAGTCCGGACTCTAGCCGATGAACTCAAAGCGTTGAGGCTCGATCCGCTCGTGAGCCGCGAAGCGGATTTTAGCCGATTTTTCCCCATGAATATCCTGGCAGAGTACGACATTCTGATGGCTTCCGAGGAGAGCGGCTTTTATAGGATTTCCCTCGTGAATCCGCGCCTTCCTGCTCGCGGAATCAAGATCTTATTTTCGGAGGACCTATCCAAGTGGAAAGAGCTGCAGCGCTTGACCCCTCCGACGGAGCCGGTTGCAGATCTTTCCCATCCCGGGTCTTCCTGGGAGGAGGGCTTCGAGCGCACGGTTGTCAATTCTTCCCGGCCCGACGAGCCGCTTTTTCGCGTCACCTACGGCAGTCAGGGAATCACGGTCTCTCGCGAAGCCCTGGATGAAGTGACGGAGGGGCAGCCCCGGAATATCCTTTATCTCCGGGCGATTCCGAGAGATCGCCAGTATGGGCCCGGCGCGGGCCGCGTTATTCTTGAGCAACTGAAGCATGAATCCGCGCGGAAAAAGCGCTCGGAGGTTCGCTCCGTTGCGCAGCCGAAGGACGATGGGATTCGCGAATGGAACCGGCGCAAGCTGCTCGAGTGGGGCGTTACGGTCCAGGCGGAGGGATCCCAAGATTGGGTTTCGACGGTAGATCTGGAGGGCCTGAGCGGCGTTTTTGAGGGGCTTCGCGGTATCGAATACGAAAGCCCGCTGTTGGGCATGTGGGATATGAGGCAGCGGCGGGCTGTTTTGCAGATGCCGCCGACGGTTCGTTTGCGGTCCCCCAATTCTATGGGCGGCGAGAATAACACAGGCGTGTATCTGTCATTTATCGAGCAACAGCCATGGCCTGTGGTCCACAAATGGTTTCAGGAACCCGTGAGCCAAGAGATGACTCGCCGCCAATCTCTTGAACTCTATGTTGCCCAGATTCTCGACGCGGCGGGCTTGCTTCGGTTTCACGGCATGACGCTGCAGGATCCCGGGAACTTACAAAGTCCCATGACGGGCTATACGGTCCAGGCTGCTTCGGGCATTTGGTCGGACCAATATGATCTTGCGGAACTTGCCCGGGAGGCCTACGGCCCGGATCCGAATCGCGATGCCAGAATCCTAGCGGAAAAAGAAGCCATCATCGAGCGTCTGCTGCGCTTTGGTCTGTCCCACTCCTACCGTTTGAATTTTTTGGTCAATCGCCAGGGAGTGCTTGGCTTGATTGATGCCGGATCCGTGGATCCCGTCGGCTACCGCTATCGCAAGTTGCTGGATTATTCCCTGGAGGTTAAAGCAACGGCTTTGCTTCGGAAGGGTCGATTGGCTTTGCCGGATCAGGTTTTTGCCAATCCGGACGAGGATCCTCAAGATTTCCGCTCTGAGATGAGATCAAGTGGCAGAGACATCCAGGCCGAGATCAACCGGGCCAGCTTCCTCATGTCCCACGCCCGCGCTCGAGCGGCTGAAATGCTGCTCTACCGCGATGAGTTCATGGCCAACCGCAGGTTCCGGCAGACTTTGCTCGCTCGCGCCGCGGCAGAACCCCAAGAGACTCTCGCGGCTTCTTTGCGGCAGGAAGCGGCCGGTATTTTCGATGCCCTCATCGATGATTTGAGGACGTACGCCGGCCGTCTGCGCCCCGAGACGGAAAACACGATGCCCGGTTTCGAACGCGCCATGTATGCCGCAAGTGAACAAATGGCGGTAAGGGCGGATTGGGATTTGACTCGTACCGCTAAGGCCTTGAAGGAACGCTCCGGGATCATTCATCGCGAAGCCCAGCAGGCGGAAAGCGAATACACGAGCGTCAAAGCCGCCAAGGACGAGGAGGCCCTTCCTGCAGCGCAGCAGCGCATCTACAGCCGAGTCAAGGCGCGCCTTAAAACCCAGCTGCTCCAAGCCGTTGCTCATTTGCGGATGAATTCTCCCAATGAGAGCGCCGTGATGGCGGTCCTGACGTCCCTTCACGAAAGCTACCTGCGTTTAGCGGGGCGGTATGCCGTCCGGTGGAAAGAGGCTTTGGCCCGGGCCGGAACCGAAAAGCTTTGGGTGCTCGGCGCTCATGACCGCGAGGCGAGAATCTACAACTATTCGATTTTCCGCGTCTTCGCGAATCCGGACGCGCAGCTCAATCAGCGGCTGGTCATTAAAATGCACTCCTGGAAACGGAGTGAACTCGGAGGGGGCACCTTTACTTATGTGCCCGAGCTGACAGATTTTCATCTCGAAGATTTGGATAAAGCCTCCCGCCAGCAGCTTCACATTATGTTCGGCGAGGAAGACGAGAACGGCCAAATACGGGGGGGCCAAGTCCAGGATTACGAGCAGGTGTTGGCGCGCATCAGTGTGATGCAGCATATCCGCCAGATTTATCAGCTGGGCATCGAGCAGTATCAGGGGCAATTGCCCAAGCCCCTCGGCGATGAGGTGACCGAGCTTTCGGCTTGGATTCAGACGGGCATTCCCGGCGGTTTGGCGCGTGGAAGGGTTCCCGAAAAGCGTGCGGCCAGAACCGCCTTGCAGAGTGCAATCCTGCAATATGAAGCCGGTAATCACAAGGAGGCCTTCGGGTTTCTGGACTCGGCCATGGGACACCTCAAAGGCCGGCTATCGGACATCGAACACAAGAAGGCCGGGGTGCAAAATCGCTTTGATTATTTCGTGCACCGCATCCGAAAGCAAGAGACATGGCTTGCGATGGAAGAGATCGTTAAGCTTCTTGAACTTAAACAATACCAGGCCGGCGAGGACTTGCTGAAAATCGTGGTGAATACCCATTACCGCGGAGTGGCCAATCAGGAGGATCAATACCGGTCTCTCAAAATCCATATGACCTGGCTCAAGATGGCCTTCGAAAGGCTTGCCGGACTGCAGAAGAAAATCGACGGACTACCCGTGGGCGATCCGGCAAAGATCAGGCCGGCCCTCGAAATGCAAATGCAGGGCATCCTCCATGATCAGGTTGCGGTTTATCTCCAACGGATCAAGGTAATGTCTAAGGCCCCAAAGCCTCGCGCGGAAATGCGGACCGATGCCAGGTTTGGTTTGCCGGCACTTTCCTTTGCGGTGTTGGCCGTCGCAGGTGCGGCGGTTGCAGTCACAGGGGTTCTTTCCGCAGAACTTGGGTTCGCTCTTTTTATTGCTGGCGCGGCGGGCTTGCTTTATACGCTGCTGAACAAAATGAGTTCTGAAATCAGCCGGGTCCGTGATTTTCTGGGAGGAGGTCCCGCGCCCGGCTTCGGGATGGGGGGGCTGGGTGGTCGCCCTCCGGAAGCCATGGCGGGAGGATGGTGGCCCAAGGACTGGAAAAAACTTGTCCCTGTTCCCGTCGCGGGAGGGCGTGCCGAAGCAAGGGCCGCATTGCCCATTGAAGAAGCCTCCCAGGCTATTCGGCGGGCGATCGAGCAAGTGGACGCGACTTTGAGCAGCGGTGAGGTTGACCACAATAAACAAACCATTTTGGAGGCCCTCGATCGTGCTCTCCGGTTACTTCCTAACATGGAGAGAGCATCTCTGGAGCTTCAAAGCGCGCTTCGGAATTACCCGGAATCCAGTTTCTCCTATCTGAATGACGCTCGCAACGCCATCAAGGGTGCGAGGCAGATCGTTTCCTCGGTTTTGCCCAAAAAGGAAAAGCGCAGAGGAAGGCCCCCGCGCGCCGAACTGAGAGAAGCAGAAAGGATGGCCCGAAGGCTGATGCGGGATCATCCGGCAGGAAAGACTCCGGAAGAGGTATTGAAAAGTGTCAAGGCAGCTTTGGATCGATGGATTGAAGCGCGGGGCGTGTCTGTGACCGAGCGCCGCGAGGCGGTGTTGGATGCCTTGGAGGCGTTACCGCTGGACGCGGGGGACAGCGACGTATTCGCTGCCGTGAATGCGGCGGGGACGGACGGCGCAGCCTTGCCGGTTTCTTTGGCCAAAGGTTTTGCGAGTCAAGCGGCAGCCATTCTTCATTCCGAGTCCGTGAATTTTACGGAGGACAATTCGTCGGAGGCGCGAGACATGGCGCAAGCCGTTGAAGCGGTCCGCCAGCCGGTCAGGATCCGCGAAGACTTGGGCGCGCTCGAGGAGATCAAGGACCTCCGTGTCAGGGACCAGCAAATTTATGCGCTGGTGGATGCGGCACGCACCCTGGTGATATTGAATCCCGCTTTTTATATCGAATTCTTGTGTTCGACCGATGACGGCATGCGCGAAATCAGAACGGCCTTGATGAGGGAAATCAACCGTAAAGATCCGAACCGTACCAAAATTCTCGAGAGGGTCAAGGTGCGCCACAAGGGCCGTACCGGTCCGGCAGCTGAAGGCCCGGCCATTCCGACGATTCTGATTACGCCGGAGCTTGCGGAGGCAGATGCGGAAACGGAAACGCCCATGGATTCCGTGAAGACCGCGGACGAAGAAACGATTCGTCACAACGATCCGTCGCGGCCGGGGACCCTGGCCGAACTTCTGGCGCTTGCGGCGGCGCACTTCGGCGAGGCGTTGACTCAGAAAACCCTGGACGCTCTGGCGCAATCCGAAGACCGCGTCCTGCGCCTGCGCAGCCTCGCTGATTTCGGCGCGGCGTCCATTCTCCTTCAACTCATGAAATCTCGCATCGTCGAGCTTTCGGCCTAGTTTAAATCAACGATTCACGTTAAAATAGCAGCGCCATGACTGAATCCACCGATTGGGACAAGTTTGAAGCCCTGAGCCCCGAGGAACAAGCGAGGTTCTTCAAGGAGAAGCCCTTCAAAGAGAAGGGGGACTTGATCCTTCACGCCCATGACCCGCGCGCCCTCACGCAGTCGCTTTCCCAAGAGGAATTTTATCTGCTCACCAAAGAGATGGACATGGAGGAGCGAAGCGAAATCGTCCGCTATGCCAACGTCCCCCAGCTTTTCTTTTTCACCGATGTCGAATGCTGGAAGGGAGACCGCCTCGACGAGAAGCATTTCATCGACTGGCTCGAAACGCTGCAGCATGCAGGCGACGAAGCGCTCATGAACTGGTTCTATGCGATCGACTACGAGACCGTCATCGCGGGGCTGAAGAAAATTATCACCGTCGTCAAACCCGACCGGGAATGGACGGTTGACGAGGTTTTGGGGGACACACCCTATTTTACCCTGGATGACTTCTATTATGTTGCCGTGAGCCAGGAAAGAATGGAGACCGTTCGCCGGTGCCTGGAGGTCCTCTATGAAAATCACCGCGGCCGCTACCACGCGTTTCTCGAAGGGGTGATGGCCGAGATCGACGATCCGGTGGAGGAGGAGGCCTACGTGAAGCGCGAAACTCGCCTGGCCGACAGGGGATTTCCGGAAAAGGAGAGGGCCCTTCTCATTTACAAGGCCATCACGCGCGAGGAATTCGAGCAGTTTCCGAAGAAGAAGCTTTCGGGCTCGGACGGGAACGGCCGGAGCGCGGCGGAGGGGACGAGACTTCCCGACTATCCCGTGCTGTGGTCCAAAGACCGCGTTTTTCTGGATGACGTGTTTGCGGCGATCCGAAACGAAAAGGTGGAGCTCCTCGAGCAGATCGAAGAGGAGCTCGTGTGGCTGTCGAACAAGGTCATCACCGTCCAGGGGCTGGATTTCTCTTCGGAGGAAAAGGTCCGCATGGGGATCGAGAGGGCCCGCTCCTTCGTGAGTTTGGGGCTCGAGCTTTTGAGCGGGTCGGATGTGGCCAAAGCCGCTGGCATCGTCAAAGAGCGTTGGCTCGAGGTGGTTTTTCGCTGGGCGGTGACGAGGATGCTGGAGATGAGGACTCAGGCAGAGAATCTTCTTCGCGATTGCTGGCCCGCCCAGCCCGACTATTTTCTGATGTTTCTGAACGTGCCGTATCAAACGATTCTCCGGGGGCTTCTTCGCACGGTCCCCCAGTGTCATGACGATCAAGTGGCGGGGGAAGATCTTCCTCTGCGGGATTTCAAAACCGTCCGCGACCTAGAGCGCACGCAGATCTCGCTGGACCAGCTGGAGACGGTGATCCGTCACCTGGTCAAAGAATACCCGAAGGTATTCCGTGCGATCGATTTCGAAGACGAATCGGCGCGTTTTGACGCCGCGCTGTTTACGGTCTTGGGAACCCTCTTTGCCTCCTGGGTCCTCAAGAAGCGGACGCGGATATCGCCGCTCTCAACGGAGGAGCTGAAAGCATTTCTCGACGCCGCGTTTGAATCCGTTGCGGACCGAAGGATCCTTCGCGGGGAGCTCCGGGAGCGCTTTCTCGGGGGTTTTTACCGCGCCGACGAGGTGCCTGTCGTCCGCTCGCTTTGGAATTTTGTTTTTGATCAGCTGGCAAATGACTTGGGCGGCCTGAATCCCAAAAAGCGGATCGACTGCCGCTATATTTCGAGCGTCAAGCTGCGGGTGAAAAAAGATGGCGAAGCTTGAACTGGCCAAGATCGGGAATCCGGTCCTGCGGAAAAAACTCGAGCAGGTCGATCCGGGCATTCTTTCAGACCGGAAGTTCCGTAAGCTCCTCAAGGACATGGCCGATACGATGCGCGCGGCCGAGGGCGTAGGCCTCGCGGCCAACCAGGTCGGCAAGGATCTCGCGGTGGCGGTGATCGAGTGCAAGTCCAACGTCCGCTATCCGGAGGAGGATACGATTCCCCTGGAATTTTACCTCAATCCGGTGATCATCGATTATTCCGAGGAGAAGATCAACGGATGGGAAGGGTGCTTGAGCATCCCGGGTTACCGGGGGCTCGTCGCGCGCTCGGCGTCCGTGACCTTCGAGGCGGTCGACTCGAGCGGCGAAAGCGTCCGCAGGACTGTCTCCGGCTTTTGGGCGCGTGTCCTCCAGCACGAAGTGGACCACCTCAACGGCTTGTTTTACATGGACCGGATGGCGGATCTTCAAAATTGGGTCCATCTCGACGAATTCAACAAGGCCTTCGAAACTCGCGTGCACGACGAATAGGGAAGTTTGCATGCTGTCAGGAGGTCAGGAAAGGTTTCGAAAAACGTCCGGGTGAATTCCACTCCATACGGCAAGAATCGGAAGCCTTGGAAGTGGGATGAGCCGCGCTAAGGAGGTCGAGCCCCATGGTGCAAAGGCGAGACCGACGCACGCGAGTGAAGCCGTGCCCTGGTGGGGCACGGCGAACGTCGGCGAAGCCCATTTCCAAGGCTTCCCCAGTCGCTGTATCAAGTACTGTTTGACCGCAACCTTGTCATTCTTGCGTGGACACCCTATAATACAGGCATTCTCAGGAGGGTTTTTATGCCGACTTACGATTATGAGTGTGATGCCTGCGGGCACGCATTCGAAAAAGTTCAGCCCATGATCGCGAACGCCATTAAGAAATGCCCGAAATGCGGGAAAAACAAGGCGCGCCGCCTCATCGGGACCGGCGGTGGCATTCTCTTCAAGGGCAAGGGGTTTTATCAAACCGACTACCGCTCGAGCAAGTACAACGAAGCCGCGAAAAAAGACGTCCCCGCGCCCAAGGAATGCCCTGCCGCCGGGGGAAAAGGGTGCGGCTCCTGCGAACATAAGGGCAACAAGAAAAAATGAGGACGGGAAAGCGAAGCCTTCTCTTCGTTTTGTGTTTGTTTGCGGCCGCGACTTCTGTCTACGGAGCTGCCAGAATGGAAAAACCCACCGGTCAAACTCTGAAAGTAACGAGCGACGCGTTCGAAGAAGGCGGCCCCATTCCGGCCGACCACACTTGCGACGGCCGTGACAAGTCGCCGGTACTGCGCTGGTCAGGTGCTCCGGCTGGGACGCAAAGCTTTGCCATCATCACCGACGACCCAGACGCGCTCGTGGGGGAATGGGTCCACTGGATCGTTTACGATCTCCCGCCGACGGTCGACATGATGCCCGAGGGCGTTCCCGAGCTCGGGAAACTTGCCAACGCCGAAAAGCACGGCATGAATGATTTCGGACGCCTCGGCTACGGCGGGCCGTGTCCTCCGAGCGGGACTCACCGCTATATCTTCAAAGTCTACGCGCTCGACTGCATGCTCAAAGCTCCTGCCGGCCTCAAGAAGAAGGACCTCCTCAAGGCCATGGAGGGCCATATCCTCGGGATGGGTCAGCTTGTCGGGACCTATGAACGGAAAGGGAAACGTTAGCCGTTTTCATGGAGCAATATACGCTTAAGGAGTTGTCCGGCCCGTCTGTCCCGAAGCTGACCCCGATGATGGAGCAGTACCGCTCCATCCAGAAGACCTTGCCGCAGGACACGATCCTTTTCTTTCGCCTCGGCGATTTCTACGAAATGTTTTTTGAAGACGCGATCCGGGCCTCCGAAATTCTCGAGATCACGCTCACGGGGCGAGGAGGGACCACGGGCGACGACGGCCAAGTGAACGACCGCGTGCCCATGTGCGGGATTCCTTACCACTCCACCCAAGAGTACGTCCGCACGCTTCTCGATCACAACCTGAAGGTTGCGATCTGCGAGCAGGTGGGGGACCCCAAGCTTTCCAAGGGCCTTGTCGAGCGCAAGATTTCGAGGATCATCACTCCCGCGACCTACCTGGAAGACGACCGCAAGACGGGCGCCCATGAATACATGGTTTCGATCGCGCGCGACTCGAAGCACTGCTCGCTGTCCTATCTGGATCTCGGCACGGGGGAGTTCTACGTGCGCGAAGTGGAGGCCGAGCGCCTGGCGAGCGAGCTTTCTATTTTGAGCCCGAGGGAAGTCATCGTGCCGCAGTCGGTGGCCGCGGACGCAAAGCTGCTCGAATTTCTCAAAGGCCCTCTCAACGCGAGCGTGACGGTCTATGAGGACTGGATCTTCGAATATGAAGAGGCCCTGCGCCTTCTCAAGGAGGGGTTCGGGCTCGCCTCGGCTCAGGCGATTTCTTTCCATGACCGCCGGCTTTCGGTGAGCGCCTCGGGAGCCGTTTTCTATTATCTCAAGGATCACCTGCATTCGGCGATCGACCACATCCAGATGCCCGTTTTTCTGGATGCCGGCGATTACATGGTCCTCGACCGCCAGACCCAAAAGAGCCTCGAGCTGACCGTTTCCCTGAGCGGCAAAAAAGGGGCTTCGACGCTTCTCGGGTCCATCGATCAGACGCTCACCTCGATGGGGCACCGGACGCTTTACCACTGGGTGACGCATCCTCTGCTGACCCCCGGCGAGATCCGCCGGCGGCAGTCGGCCGTCGGAGATTTGGTCCGGGACCCCGGATGGATGCAAGGGCTCCGGCTTTTGCTCCGGGGCGTCAAGGACGTCGAGCGTACTTTGAGCCGCCTCAATTACGGAGTCGCCAATGCCCGCGACCTGGTCAACCTCCGGATATTTCTAGAACGCGTTCCCCAGATCCGCAAGCTCCTCGGCGAGGCGAAAAACGCGATGCTCGAAAATATTCTCAAGGAAACGGTCCTATTTCCCGACCTGTCGGGGTTGATCGCCAGCGCGATCGTCGAAGAGCCGCCGCTCGGTCTGAAAGAGGGCGGGATCGTGCGCGACGGCTATTCGAGCGAGCTCGACGAGCTCCGCGGTCTTTCCAAAAAGGGCAAGGACTGGATCCTCGAGTTCGAGAAGCGGGAAAGCGAGAGGACCGGCATCCGGTCGCTCAAGGTCAAGTATTCGCAGGTGTTCGGGTATACCATCGAGGTGAGTAACTCGAACCTTTCCCTCGTGCCTCCCGATTACATCCGGCGCCAGACGCTGGCCGGCGGCGAGCGGTTTATCGTGCCGGAGCTCAAAAGCTGGGACGAAAAGATTTCAGGCGCGCAGGACCGCATTAAGCTGCTCGAGTACGAACTTTTTAATCAGGTGCGCGCAAGCGTTCTGGAGAAGCTCGGGCCCCTGCAGGCGATGGCCCGCGCCATGGGGAACCTGGATGCCCTGGGCTCGCTCGCGATTACGGCCCTCCAGAACAAATGGACAGCGCCTGAAATCCTCGAAGACGGTGTTCTCGAGATCAGGGGGGGGCGCCATCCGGTCGTGGAGCGCATGCTTCCGCAGGGGCAATTCGTCGAGAACGACACCCTGTTGGATTGGGGCGAAAACCAGCTCGTGATCTTGACCGGCCCGAACATGGCCGGGAAATCGACCTACATCCGCCAGGTGGCGCAGATCGTCCTGCTCGCCCAGACGGGCTCCTATGTGCCGGCGGCCTCGGCGCGCCTCGGGCTTGTCGACCGGATCTTTACGCGCATCGGCGCAAGCGACAATCTTGCGCAAGGCGAAAGCACTTTCATGGTCGAGATGCTCGAGACGGCGCATATCCTCCAGTCGGCGACGCAGCGCAGTCTGCTGATCCTGGACGAAGTCGGACGGGGGACCTCGACCTTTGACGGCGTGAGCATCGCCTGGGCCATTTGCGAGCATCTGGCTCAGGGGAAAGTGAAGCCCCGGACGCTTTTTGCGACGCATTATCACGAGCTGACCCAGCTCGAGAAGCATTTCCCGCAGGTCAAAAACTGCCATATCACCGTTCGCGAAACCCGGGACGGCATCGTTTTTCTGAGAAAAGTTGTGCGCGGCAGCACGGACCGCAGCTACGGGATCCATGTGGCGCGCCTCGCCGGAATTCCCGAGACAGTCACGCGGCGGGCGCGTGAAATTCTGAAGATTCTGGAAAGTGAAAGCACCGAAGCGACCGACATCATCGAGGGGCGGGAAGCCCGGCGCTCGTCGAAGGAGCAGGAGTTTCCCCAGCAGGCCACGTTCTTTGAGGCCAAGGTGACCGACGAAAGCGGGAAAACGCACCCTCTTCTGGATGACATCCGCGCTCTTACGGTGGAGGGGATGACGCCGCTCGAGGCGCTCAATAAAATTGCCGAATGGAAAAATCTTTTGGAGAGCCGACATGGGGATCATTAAAGTTTTGCCCGAGATTCTTGCCAACCGGATCGCTGCCGGCGAGGTCGTCGAGCGCCCGGCTTCGATCGTCAAGGAATTGGTCGAAAACGCTTTGGACGCCGGCGCGAAGCGGATTGAAATCTCGGTCCGACACGGCGGAAAAAGCCTCGTGCGCGTGGCCGACGACGGTTGCGGGATGAGTCCCGACGACGCGGAGCTTGCGTTCCAGCGGCACGCGACGTCCAAAATCCGGGAGGCGGCTGACCTGGATGCGATCGCTTCCTACGGCTTCCGCGGAGAGGCCCTGCCCAGCATCGGCGCGGTGGCCCGCGTGAGCCTGACGACCCGGCCGACGGGCGCTGCGGCCGGAACCCGCGTCAGCGTCGAGGGCGGGCATGTGACGATGGCCGGCGAATACGCGGCCTCTGAAGGGACCGTCATCGAGGTTAGGGATCTATTCTTTAACACCCCTGCGCGCCGGAAGTTTCTCAAATCCGACGGCACGGAGGAGGGGCATGTGACGGATGCTGTGGCCCATATCGCCATGGCACGCCGGGACGTCCATTTCATTTACAAGGTGCAGGACAAGACGGTGTGGGATCTTCTGGCGACCGAGGATTTGAGCGAGCGGGCGGGTGCGGTCTGGGGCGAGGAAACGGCCAAGTGTCTCGTTCCGATAGAAGGCCAGTCACAGGACGTCCGAGTCTGGGGCGTGATCGGAAAACCCCGTTCGGCGCGCGCCAACCGGAGCGGACAGCTGTTTTTCGTCAATAACCGGTGGATCAAATCGATGGGCTTGAGCTATGCCCTCGCAGGAGGTTACCACGGCCTTTTGATGCAGGACAGGTATGCGGTGGCGGCGGTCTTCGTCGATTGCGACCTCAAGCGCGTGGATGTCAACGTGCACCCGACGAAGCAAGAAGTGAGGATCTCCAACGAGGCCCAGATCAAATCCTTCTTGAAAGACCTCGTCGAAAAGCGCCTCGCCGCGGAGCCGGACCTGGCGCCGTCCATGCGTTCGATGCCGTCGTCTGAAGAGCGGGCCTGGACGGGACATTTCCAAAAGCCGCTCCCGCAGTCCTGGGGATCCTCAACGCTGGGCGAGGGATTGCCCGGGGTGGCGCAGGGCGAACTGCACGTCCGGTCCGTTGCGGCCGAACCGCTCGAGAAGCCGATTGCGGTCAAAAACAAATTTCATATTACAAAAATCCTGGGCCAAATCCATCACACGTTCATTCTGGCGGAAACCGAAGAAGGGATGATGATCGTGGACCAGCACGCGGCCCATGAGAGGGTCCGGTTCGAAGGCTTGACGAAGGCCTGGGCCTCGGGGGAACCCGTCCGCCAGAAGCTTTTGATGGAAGAGGTCCTGGAGCTTCCGGCCAAACAGGCCGAGATCCTGGGGGAGTCGCTGGACTTCTTCGGCCGGCTCGGCTTCGAGATCGAGGAATTCGGAAACCGCTCGTTTGTTGTGCGCGCGGTGCCGCCGGCCTTCGGGGATCAGCATGCCGCCGCGGTGATCCGGCATTATCTGGAGGAAAAGGAGGAAGGCAGATTGAGGACCGGCCTTGAAAACCGTCAGGAGGACATCGCCGCCCTCGTGGCCTGCAAGCGCCAGTCCGTCAAGGCCCACGACGCGATGACGGCAGACGCCATGCGCGCTCTGCTCGAGCAGCTTGCCGGGTGCGACAATCCCTTCAACTGTCCGCACGGACGGCCCTCGTTCCTGAAATACTCGTTTTCGGACCTCGAGAAGCAATTCAAAAGGAAGCTCTGATGCCCCCCCTCAAATTGATGTCCTGGAACGTCAACGGAATCCGCGCGACGTTGAAGAAGGGGTTCCTCGATTTTCTCGCCCGCGAAAAGCCTGACATCCTCTGCTTGCAGGAAGTCAAGGCCACCCGCGAGCAGGCCGGCCTCGATCTTTTCTTGACCGACTACCAGATTTATTGGAACGAGGCGCGCAAGCCCGGTTATTCCGGGGTGGCTATCCTCACCCGGCCCAAGCCCCTCCGGGTCGTGCCCGGGCTGGGGATCGAAAAGCATGACGGGGAAGGCCGGGTCCTCACGGCTGAATACGAAGATTTTTTTCTGGTCAACGTCTACACCCCTAACTCCAAGCGCGAGCTGACGCGCCTTCCTTACCGCACCCAGGAGTGGGACGTGGACTTCCTCAAGCATGTCCGCAAGCTTGAGAAGAAGAAGCCGGTGATTTTTTGCGGGGATTTGAACGTGGCCCACAGGGAAATCGACCTGGCCAATCCCGCGACGAACCGTCAAACCCACGGATTCACGGATGAAGAGCGTGCGGGCTTCGAGGCGATCGTCAAGGCGGGATTCGTCGATACGTTTCGCGAATTTTGCGCCGAGGGCGGACATTATTCCTGGTGGAGCCCTTTTGCGAATGCGCGCAAGCGGAACATTGGGTGGAGGATCGACTATTTTTGCGTTTCCGGGAGCTTGAGGCCCCGCCTCGAGGACGCGTCGATTTTGCCGGAAGTGACGGGCTCGGACCATTGTCCGGTGAGCATCGTCCTGCAAGACACATTGAGGGCACGAAATGTGCTTGCAGGTCCCGAGCCTAACAGGTGAGGGATGGGTCCATTAATGATAAAGGAGATTCTATGAAAAAATTTTTGGTTAGTTTGCTCATTGTTGCGGGAATCGCGCTGGTAGCCGCATCGGCATTCGGAGGCATTTATAACCGCTTGGTCGCAGCCGACGAAGGAGTCAGCAGCGCCTGGGCGCAGGTCCAGAATGTCTATCAGCGGAGGATGGATTTAATTCCGAACCTTGTCGAGACGGTCAAAGGCTATGCGGCCCATGAGCGCGAAACGCTTCAGGGGGTTACGGATGCCCGGGCACGGGTCGGACAGGTCAACCTCTCGGCGGACATCGTCAATCATCCGGAACAGTTGGAGCAGTTTCAGAAAGCCCAGGGAAGCCTTTCTTCGGCTCTCAGCCGCCTCATGGTGGTGATGGAAAAATATCCGGACTTGAAAGCCAATGAGAATTTTCTTGCCCTCCAGAACCAGCTGGAAGGCACCGAAAACAGGATTGTGGTCGAACGGATGCGTTTCAACGAGGCCGCGCAGAAATTCAATACTCTGATTCGGACCTTCCCCGACAACTTTATTGCTCGCTTCGCGGGTTTTTCGAAGAAGGCCTATTTCCAGGCCGAAGAAGGTGCCGCCAAGGCGCCGGTCGTCAAGTTCTAAAGGGCGAAGTGTTGTTGTGAGAAGCACACACGGGCTGCTGCTTGCCGCTTTTCTTCTTGTCCTTGTGCCGGGAACAGTCCTGGCTCTGAAGGTCCTCGATCGCCCCAAAGGTTACGTGACCGATGAAGCCCTCATGCTTTCGAGCGCCGGGCGCTCGAAGCTCGAGGAGGTCCTTGCCGACTTTGATCGGGAAACCACCCACCAGCTCATCGTGGTGACTCTGCCGGGCCTCGAAGGCGATTCTCTGGAAGCCTTCTCGATGCGGCTTGCCGAGGCCTGGCGGCCGGGCCGCAAGGACAAAGACAACGGCATCATTTTCCTGATTTTCAAAAAGGACCGGAAAATGCGCCTTGAGGTCGGCTACGGCCTCGAAGGTGTTTTGACGGATGCTTTGACCGGACAGATCCTTCGAGAAATCGTCACACCGCCCTTCAAATCGGGAGATTATGAAAGAGGGATTATGGCCGGCGTCGAAGCGGTCATCCGGGTCATCCGGGGGGAATCTCAGGCGCAACGGGACGCACCGGGCTCCAGCGGTTCGACGCCCGGCGAGATGGAGGCCGAGCGCCGGGCCCAGGCTGTTACTTTGATCGTGATTTTGGGGGCGGCCGCGCTGGTTTCGTTTCTCGATTTTTTCCGGTATTTTGATTACCGCCGGAGCCACCTCGCTTACGCCGCGAGGTATGACTTTTGGGAATGGTGGTGGCGGTTTGCGCTGTTGCTGGCTATTTTGAATCTTTTATTCCGCGTCCTTCTTTCGGTCATGCTGCGCTCGGGCGGCGGCTATTCCGGAGGAAGAGGCTCGGGCGGCGGCTTTTCCGGCGGCGGCGGCGGATTCGGCGGCGGCGGTGCAAGCGGGAGTTGGTAAGCTGCCGACGAACGGGTGAGGGATCCATGGGGAGAAAATAATGTTTAAATCGATGCTGAAGGGGTTGGAAGGAAAAAGGAGCGGATTTCCGCTTTTCTTCTTATCCAAACGAGAGAAGGAAAGCATCGTGTCGGCGATACGCCGGGCAGAGAAGAAGACGTCGGGTGAAATACGCGTCCATCTGTGCAGGCGCGCCCCCTCCGATATCCAGGCGCATGCCCGGAAAGTTTTTGAAAAACTCGGAATGACCCACACCCAGCGGCGCAACGGTGTCCTCGTTTTTATCGCGACCCGCGACAGGAGCTTTGCGGTCCTTGCGGACCGAGGGATTCATGAAAGGCTCGATCCGGCTTTTCTGGAAGACGTTGCCGGACGGATGCGGGAACATTTCCGACAGAACCGTTTTTCGGACGGGGTCGTTGCGGCCGTGGAGGCGCTCGGGGAGCAGTTGCGACGGCATTTTCCGGCCGAGACAGGCGATGTCAACGAGCTGCCGGACCGGATTTCCTATTCTCTATGATGACGCTTAAATGCGGGGATATCACGCTCGAGGACGTTGACGTGATCGTCAATGCGGCAAATACAGGGCTTCGAGGCGGCGGGGGAGTCGATGGCGCCATCCACCGGGCGGCCGGGCCTTTTGTGATGGAAGAATGCCGGAAAATCGGCCGGTGCCCTACAGGCGATGCGGTTCTCACCGGTGCCGGGCGGCTGAAAGCCAGAAAAATTATTCACACGGTCGGGCCGGTTTGGCATGGGGGCAAGTCGGGCGAACCGGACCTATTAAGGAAGGCTTACGAATCCAGCTTCCGTCTGGCCAGGAGCCAGGGTTTCAGAACGATTGCTTTTCCCGCCATCAGCACGGGGGTTTACGGCTTCCCTAAACGGGAAGCGGCCCGAATCGCGCTCGCTGTCGGCGTGTGCTTTGAGGATGATTTCGAAGAAATACGCTTTATTTGCTTTTCTGAAAGTGATTTGGCGGTTTATCGAACGGTGCTTGGCGAAGATCTTTCCCACTCATAGAAGTCCTATTTTAAGACAATAATAAAGTATTTACAAAGCAACTTAAATGTATTAAGATTTTCATCGTTTAGATCATGCTTCGAGTCATGAAACCTTCCTACGCGAGGTTATCCATGAATCAGAAACTCCTGCAACAATCGTCAACCCGGTTTATGGATCGTTCCGGGCGGGCGCTGCAATACAAGAACCTCTTCTCTCCGAGCGACGTGCTGGACATCCTGACCGCTCCGAATGAATTTTCAGGGCTCCGGTGCCGTTCCATTTCCGACCGTGCCGCGGGTCAGATCATTCCCCAAAGAGAGCTGGATCCGCGATTTCACCGGCTGGCAGGACCTTTGCGACGGGACTCGAACCGTTGCGTGCCCCGGGCTGCTTGTCTGAAGTCGCGCGGGTGGTCTCCGGAAAAATAGAATGTAACACTCCGCAGTTATGGAGTAAAATGGCGCCTTTCGGACGCCGGGTTCACACCCCTTTTTGAGGAGGCGCTATGCCAATGGGTTCCAAGCCGAGTGAAAACCATGCCGCTCTTTCCACGACCTCTGCGCTTCGCCTTTCGATTGCGACCGGATTTTTTTTGATGCTGGTCAAGATCGCGACCGGCGTCTTGACTCATTCGATGGCCGTCATGGCCTCCGCGCTCGACTCCGGAATGGATGTTGCGGTGTCTTCGGTCAATTACCTGGCTGCGCGCAAGTCCTCCGAGCCGCCGGATGCCGAGCACACCTACGGACACGGGAAGATCGAGAGCCTTGCGGGGCTTTTTCAGAGCCTTTTGATCAGCGCGAGCGGGCTTTATCTGGTCTGGGAATCCTTCTCACGGATGGTCCGGGGCAGCTATATCTCGAACCTCGGCGCCGGCGCCGGCGTCATGGTTTTATCCATCGCTGTGACCTCGCTTCTGGTCTGGCGTCTGAAAGCTTCCGCAAAAAAAAGCGGGTCGATCATCCTTCAAACCGAGAGCCTGCACTTCACGACGGACCTTGCGGCGAACGCCGGCGTCATCTGCGCGTTCGGGCTGATTCGTTTGACGGGCTATGTGTTTTGGGACCTCCTTGTCTCGATCGTGATTGCCGCCACCATTCTTCGGTCCGCGTACTCTATTTTTCAGCATTCGATCGACGAGCTTCTCGACCGCAGCCTTCCGCCCTCCGAACAGCGCCTCATCAAGAGGATGATCCTTTCCCACCACAAGTCGGTGACAGGAATCCATAATTTCAGGAACCGTCGTGTCGGACGGAGGATCTTCCTCGATTTTCATATCGATATTCAGGGCGAGGACGATTTCAAGCACGCCCATTTCATGACGGAGTCGCTTGTGGCCAAAATCCAGAAGCGCTATCCGGATGCGGACGTGACCGTCCATTACGACCCGGAGGGTGAAGACGAAAGGATCAAGCATGCGCATTTTGCTGGTCGAGGATGAGAAGAAGATGTCGAGCTTCATTCAGCGGGGCCTGCGCGAGGAAGGCTATGCAGTCGACCCCGCCTATGACGGCCTTCAAGCTTGGGACCTCGTCTCGGCGAACGACTACGACGCCGTGATTCTCGACCTCATGATTCCGGAGATGAACGGGATTGATTTGTGCGCTCGGATCCGCGCCCAGGGCAACAAGGTTCCCGTGCTAATGCTCACGGCCCGGGATTCCGTCGAGGACAAGATCCGGGGCCTCGACCAGGGAGCGGACGATTATCTGACCAAGCCGTTTGCTTTTGACGAGCTCCTGGCGCGGCTGCGAGCTCTTTTGCGCCGACCCGCCCTTCTTGCGGGCGAGACACAGCTTGCGTGCGGAGATTTGCAGCTCGATTTGCTGAACCGGCAGTGCCGGATCGCCGGCGAAGAGGTGACGCTTTCCCAAAAGGAATTTTCGCTGATCGAGTTTCTCATGAAGCATAGGGGAGAGGTCGTCTCGAGAACCCAGATCGCCGAGCATGTCTGGGACCTTCACTTCGACCCCATGAGCAATACGATCGACGTCTATATCAATTTTCTGCGCAACAAGCTCGACCGGGGACACAAGAAAAGCCGCATCGAAACCATCCGGGGCGCCGGCTACCGTCTGCTTGACGCATGAAAATTCCATTCCGCTCCGTCAAATTCCGCCTGACGATCTGGTACGCCCTGATCCTGGCCGTCCTGCTTTCGATTTTTGCGCTCTTCATGTATTCGGAGCTATCCCGGGCCCTTTACCGGGACGCCGATCAGAAACTCAAGCAGGAGGTCCTTGCCTTGTCCGATTCCGTTCAGAGCTATCTGGACGGAATCGATTTGGGGGCCCGTCTTGCCGAAGAGTCCCGTTCCCATAAAAACCCGTTCACGATTTCCCCTGAAATCCGCCTGAAGCTGAGCGAAGTGATCGCCCTGTGGGAGAAGAGCACCCATCGGTTCAGCCAGAGCACAGTGAGCATGCGTTTCATCAATCTGGACGAGTCGCCGCTTGTGAGCAACCTCCAGGGATGGGAATCCGAGATTCTGTTCCCTCATTACGAGCGAGATTCCCTTTTCATGGAGGTGGGGGAGTCCTACCAGACGATCCATTTTCGCAAACAGCCGATCCGGCTTTACTATGACCTGGTCCGGTACAAAAGCCGGCCGCTTTTCATTATCCAGGCGATGCTGCCGATTCAGGAGGTGGCCCGGACGCTCAACCGGCTCGCGCTCATTATTTGGGTCTCGATTCCCGTGGCGGTCGCCGCGGCCTGCTTTGCCGGATGGTTCATGGCCAAGCGCTCGTTTCAACCGGTCGACCTGATGATCCGCGAGGCCCGGCAGATTACCGCGGCTTATCTGAAGACGCGCCTTCCGCGGACGCAGGCCGGGGATGAGCTCGACCGGCTGGCCGAGACGCTCAACGAGATGATGGACCGGATCGAAGCGTCCACCCGGGCGGTTCGGGATTTCAGCTCCGATGTTTCGCATGAGCTGAAAACGCCGCTTGCGATCATCAAAGGGGAGGTCGAACTGGCTCTTCGGCGGTCGCGCTCTCCGGAAGCTCTTGTGGAGACACTCCGGGTGATCGGTGGGGAGGTGGAGGAGCTGATTTTATTGGTCGAGGACCTGATGCTCCTGGTCAAAAGCGATGCGCGGCAGATCCGGTACGAAATGGGCGATGTTTTCCTCGGAGAGATCCTTGCCCAGACCGTCCAGCGGTTTCACGAAAGGGCCCAGCAGAAAAACATTACGCTCACCCTGAAGGCCGGCCAGGAGGTCGTCATCCGCGCTGATCCGGGATACCTGAAGCGCCTCTTCAGCAATCTTCTCGATAATGCCCTGAAATTTACGCCGGAATTCGGCCGGGTGACTGTGGAATTAAAACCCTCGGATCACCGGTCCGCCGCGGTGGAGGTGGTCGATAACGGCATGGGCATCGACCCCGCGGTTTTGGACAAGGTTTTTTCCCGCTTCTACCGTGCGGACCAGGCGCGTTCGCACGAGGGGGTAGGCCTTGGGTTGAATATTGCCAAGGCGATTGCCGATGCCCATGACGCCCACATCGAGATTACAAGCAAGCAGGGTCAGGGAACGACTGTCCGCGTCATCTTTGCTCTCTCCGAAGCTATCATTCCTGCCTAGCCGGACCACAGGGGCCATTACAGGCCTTTTCCCTACGCACGATAGTACTTACCAAGGCCTGTACTTGTAGGAAATGGCCCCTACGTGGAAGGTGTTATGTAAGCATTATTAAAAACATTTAATACGAATTTAATCTTATTTTAATATAGAAATTGCTATCATTCATACGCATTTAGAGATCAGGCCTCAACTAAGAATACGTAATTATCTTAAGGAGATTAAGAACATGGAAATCAGCCGGCAACTCTTAAATCCGTACCTTTCGCGACTGCGATCGGAGTTCGAAGCGCTCGACCGGGAGTTGAGCCTGCGGGGCGACGCCGTGGAGATATTGCCACTGGCAGATTTAACTCAAAGCAAAATCCACCAAATTGAGCATTTGAGCGCTTCGATCAACGAAGGAGAGGCGTTCGGAGCTCCCGAAAAAAACGAAGAATTCCAGGACCTTTTCCGCCGTCTCAAACTCGATCTTCGCTGCGCCCAGCGCAAGTGGCTGCGCGTCCTTTCGAACGAGTCGAGAATTCGTAAGATGAGGGAGAAAAAAAACCATGCTGCAACACTTGCTGCGTGAAGGTTCGATCGTCTTGGGCTTGACGGCTTCCAGCCGTGAAGAGGCTTTAAAGCAACTGATCGAAAAAATTCCTGGGGAGGCGCTGGTGGACCAGGACCGGAAGTTTTTGTTCGAGCTCCTGCTTCAGCGCGAGAATTTCGGGACGACGGCCATCGGAGACGGCGTGGCGATGCCCCATTGCGCGTTCTCCGGAGTCTCGTTTCCGGTCGGCGTGCTCGGCATCAGCCCGGAGGGGATCGATTGGCAATCGATCGACGGCGCCCGCGTGCACGTGATTTTTCTTTGTATTTTTCCGGACGTAGACGGGCTCTCCGAACTCAAACGCCGCGTTCTTGCGCCGGCCGAATCCATTTTGAAAGACGTTCTTTTTCAGAGCCGCCTCGGCGGCGCCGAGAGCGGACAGGAAGTTTACGACATGATCCTCCGGGAGTCCTCCGACAGACTGCCGGCTCTCAGAGTCGCACAATAATCCGGCATCATCCCGAGCCCCGGGACATTTTCATACGCGAGATCGGGGGGTCTTGCAATGGAAATCCCGGGGCTTTTTTTGTCTGATAATTTGCGTAAAAGAATCTTCAAATTTGCGCTTGCTTTCAAAAAATAATTGTACGATAATCCAGGACAAGAGGTTTTTGGGCGCGGATTTTGGGAGCGGCAGCACCTGTTTTAATCTATTTTTGAGTTTACCTCGTTTTCCTCCTCCCGGCCCCGCCAAACCAATCTGACACAAGCTGAAACGGGCGTTCATGGACAGCGTCGAATTGCCTTTTTTCGTGCGGGAGCAGATCCGTTCCTGTGTTCTCAAGCGGATCGAAGCCTTCGAAAAGGGTTACCGTCAAAATGTGGGTCTCATCGGACCCAAGGGCCGCGGAAAAACCTCGGCTTTGCGGTCAATTTTTCTTTTGCTTTGCGCCAAACCCAGTCTGCTGCCGGTCTATGTCGATGCCTCCGTGATGGATTACGACCATTTTGTGGAGCGCTGGATCGGCGCCCTTCTGACCGGGTTCTTTCTGACGCAGTCGGTGAAGCCCCCCTCGACGTTTCAGTCCCTGGTGGCCAATGCCGAGCCGCTTCTGCCCAAAACCATCGAGCGCGTGCGTTCTCTCAAAGCGGCGATGCGCAAGGGCAGGATCGCCGCATCGGCCCGCGACCTTTTTTCGCTGCCCGCTCTCGTGAGCGAGGAGACGGGCAAGAAGATCGTCCTGATGATCGACGAGTTCGACCACATGGAGACACTGCCTGTCCCCGACCCGTTTGCGCTGCTCGGCAAGGAAATCATGGTCGAAAAGGATACGCTCTTTCTCGTGACCAGTTCGGCGCCTGTGCGCGCGCAGGAAATCTTCCGCGAAAAACTCTCGCTCCTTTTCAGTAACTTCGAAGTGGTCGATTTGAAGCCGCTCGGATTTTCCGAAACGGTCGAGTACCTTCAGCGCTGTTTTCCCCGGCGGTCTTTCGATGCGGTGCAGAAAAAATTTCTGATCCGCATGACCGACGGCAATCCGGTCTACCTGGATCTGTTCATGGACCGCCTGCAGGTCTGCCTGAACGAAGACCGAAGGGGTCTGGGCTCCGACGGGGCTCCGGAGACGTGCGCGGTCGATCACGTCAAGATCGTTGAGGCATTTTGTGAAGAGCTTTCCGGGGGCAGGGCCCGGATCGACCTTCTTTTCCGCAAGAAGCTCCAGCGCTGCCGGGGCCTGGCAAAGGACGGCTCGTCGCATTTGAAGGCGCTCTTGGCGGTCAGCTGCGGGCGGCGCAAGTGCCTTGCGATCGCCACCTTCATCGGCAAGAAAACGCGCGAAACCAAAAAAATCCTCCAGAGGCTCGTCCAAGAAGACATGCTCGTCAGGAAAGGCGCATTTTACGTGCTCGACGATCCTTTGTTCCGGTTCTGGATGCGCGAGGTGTTTCAGCGGGCCAACCAGATGTACCTGCCTGATGACGCGTGGCTGCGCGAAGGGATCCTCGCGGCTCTCCAAAAAGAGTACGACCGGCTGGTCGAAGAGGAGTCGATGGACCTGACGGGCCGCGTCCAGGCCCTTTTCAAAGAATTCCGCAATGACCGGGTCGAGATGGATTCGAGGAAGTTTTGCCTGCCGCAATTTTCGGAAGTCGTTTTCCGTCCCACGAACGGGCGCGTTTTCCCGCTCCTTGCGCGCAACCAGAAGGTCCGGTGGCTGTGTCAAATTGCCGAGCGGGCCGTTCGCGAAGAGGACGTCCTCTTGTTTGCCGAGGAGCTGAAGCATTTCCGTAAGAACCTCCAGCGCAAGATCCTGGTGACCTTGGGCGGAATCGACCAGAACGCCAAGCTGATGGCCCAGCAGGCCGGAATCCAGCTGTGGGACCTGCGCGGCTTCAATTCTCTTTTGGAACTTTATGATTTGCCGAAGATGATCCTGCTCGACGAAGGGGAGAAAAATGAATCGCCTTTGGGCGCCGTGGCGGAAAGCCTACATTCGACCTGACAGAAAACGATCCGGATGCCTGTTTTGCCGCATCCTGAAGTCCCGGAAAGACGCGGCCCAATTTGTCCTCAAAAGAACTCCCTTTAGTTTCGCCCTCCTGAACCTTTACCCGTACAACAACGGTCATGTCATGATCGTTCCTAACCGGCACGTTGATTCGATCAAGCAGATGACGGCCGCGGAGAAGCTCGACTGGCTGGCCTTGACTGAGGAAATCCTCGATGCCCTGCGCAAGGCGCTCAAGCCCCACGGGTTCAATGCCGGACTGAATTTGGGCCGGGCCGGCGGGGCCGGCGTTCCGGGGCACTTGCATTTACACGTGGTGCCCCGATGGGACGGGGACACCAATTTCATGCCGGTTCTCTCGGACACAAAGGTCATTTCGGAATCCATGGAGTCGGTTTATCGCGCTCTGGCCAAGGTCCTCCGGGTTTCCCAAAAGCCGGTTCGGGCCGGGCGGAGGCGGCCGTGAAGGTCACGCGCGAAATGATTCAGGAACGCGAACGCGCCTTTCTTGCGCCTTACGCGGTCAAGAGCTCCGAAAGCCGCGGGCGGAAAATCCGGGAAGAAGAGGACGACACCCGGACCGCGTTTCAGCGCGACAGGGACCGGATCGTCCACTCGACGGCTTTCCGCCGTTTGCAGTACAAGACCCAGGTGTTCGTTTACGATGAAGGCGACCACTACCGCACCCGCCTCACGCATACGCTCGAGACTTCCCAGATTGCCCGCTCGATCGGCCGTGCCCTGGGCTTGAACGAGGATCTGATTGAGGCCGTGGCGCTCGCTCACGATCTCGGGCACGGCCCTTTCGGCCACGCGGGCGAATGGGCGCTCCAGGAGATGATGGCCGGCCACGGCGGCTTTGAGCACAATGAACAGTCGGTCCGGATCGTCGAAAAACTCGAAGAGCGGTGCCCCGGGATCCCGGGACTGAACCTGACCCAGGAGACCCTCGACGGCCTGCGCAAACACCATGGTCCCGGCAAACAGGCAGAGCCTTCGCCGAAGTGCCGTTCGCTGGAGGCGGAAGTGGTCGATGCCGCCGATGAAATCAGCTACATCTGCCACGATCTCGACGACGGTTTGCGCTCTGAACTGCTCGAGGACGGCCAGGCGCAGGCGGTCCGTCTGTGGCGGGACGCCTGCCGGGAAGCCGCCGCCCGCTACGGGACTCCCGGGCCGGCCCCGAAGCGCCGTCTCGCGATTCGCGTGATCATCGATAAGCTCGTGAAGGGTTTGATCCGCCAAAGCGCGGCGAACCTGCGCGGTTCGCGGATCTCGTCGCTGGGCCAGCTGCGCGAGAACGCTCATCGATGGATCGCGCTGCCGGCCGGCATTGAGAAGCAAGCGGCCCAGCTGAAGCTCTTTCTGCGCGGCGAGCTCTATCAGCACAACCGCATCGTCCGGATGACCGACAAGGGACAGCGTTTTCTGAAAGCGCTTTTTCAGGCGTACCTGGACAGACCCTCACTGCTTCCGCCGGAGAGCCGCTTGCGCGGACGCCGTGACGGAATTCGCCGCGTTGTGTGCGATTATTTGGCGGGAATGACCGACCGTTTTGCGATTGACGAATATAAACGTTTTTTTGAACCGGATGAGCGGGTATAATGAGCCGTTGCCTCGCTCAAAGCGGTGAGGACTGGCGATCGAGTTTATCCCTATGACAAAGAAAAAAAGTCCTTCAGTGCTGGAGCGTTTCCTGCTCCCGAATCCTCAGTGGCAGGAAGGGTATCAGTCCTTCGGCCGGCTGATGGGCCGTCCCCTCGGCTGGCTCCTCATCCTCGACGAAGAAGAAGGGGAGCCGCGCATCCTTAGGCTCGACCGGAAGCATCATTGCTCTTTTTTCTGCGGGTCTGTCCGGAACTCCGAAAGCTGCATTGCCTTCCTCAAAAAGTACGCGGGCCTTTTGGCCCGGGACACCGACACTTACGAGAAGCTTCCGAGCTTCTATAAATGCGCGTTCGGCAAGCGGGGAGCGATTTTCGAAATCCGGCACCTTGGGAAGATCAAGGGCTTTGTCATCCTCGATGCCCTGACCAACCCGGAAAAGGAGCTGGCACCCTTCCTGAGCGCCTTCGACGCTTTTTTAGCAACTCACGTCGAGCTGGCCTATAAGACGTTTGAGCTAAACAATTTTTACGAAACCGTCCATCCGAGGGCGCTCGCCCTTTCGACCATCCATTCCGTTCACCGGGTCATCAGCTCTTCGCTGAGGCTCGGCGAGCTCTTGCCCCGGATCGGGCGCCTGAGCGCGCAGGTCCTCAAGGCCCGCGGCTGCTCCATCATGCTTTGCGACCTGGAGCACGAGTACCTCCTGCCGCGTTTTACGTTCGGAACGAGCTCCAAATTTGTCCATCATCACCGCCTCAAAATCGGCAAAGGGCTCGAAGGCAGGATCGCAAAGACCGGCGACTTTCATCTCGGCCGCGCCTCGATCGGCGTGCCCTTCATCGAAGATGACGTGGTGGGGGTGATCGTGCTTTGGGACAAGGTCGACCACCAGCCGTTTACCCGCACCGACCTGGAGATCCTCAAGTCCCTGTCCGAGCAGGCGGTGGTGGCGATCAAGAACGCGCGGCTCTACGAAGAAACGGAACAGCTGACGTTGGGAAGTATCCAGACGATCAATGAGCTTCTGGAACTGAATTTCGGGGGAGACCGCAACCAGCTCCCCGTGTTCGGAGAAATGATCCTCGAAACCGGGAAGGGGCTCCAGCTTTCGCACCAGGAATTGACGAATCTGGAACGGGCCGTGCTCCTCTTGGATACGGGCACGCTCGCGTTTCCGCAGAAGATTTGGAAGAAGAAGGGCAAATTGACCAAAAAAGAGTTCGAGCAGGTCAAAAAGATTCCGATGCAGGGGGCCCACATCCTGAAGTCCATATCCTCTCTGAAGCCCGTGATCCCGATCGTGCTGCATTACCGTGAACGTTACGACGGCAAGGGGTATCCCAAGGGCCTTCAGAAAGAGGAGATCCCCATCGGCGCGAGGATCGTCGCGGTCGCCGATTCGTTTATGGCCATGATCTCGAAGCGGGATTACCGCCAGCAAAAGACGATCGACGAGGCCTTGAAGGAGCTCCAGGCCAACCGGGGGACTCAGTTCGATCCCCACGTGCTGGATGCCTTCCTGGAAGTGGCCCGGGGGAAAAATATTTTGGAAAAATTGAGGGCCCTTTTTCGGGAAATCGGTCCGAGCGCGACGACGCCGAGCGCAAAGGCATAAAGGAGTCAAAAATGGGAAGAGTCGTGATTGAGGGGCCCGGAGAACCGTTTGAGGACGCGGCCGGCGAAGGCGAAATCGGCGGAAGGTTTGTGCTGCTGCTAGCGCTTTCGGCCGTGTGTCTGACCGGGACGTGGGCCCTGCTCTTACGGGCATTTTTTTTCGCCGGCGCATGAAGCGGCTGATCGTTGCGGTTCTTTCGGCCGCGGTGATCGCGGCTGCGCTTCCTCCGGCGGCGGGGTATTGGGTATTCCGGGAGGTCGAGCGGCGCCTCGACTTGCGAATGACGGGCGATTTTGTCCCGGTCTTTTTTTATCCGGGGTTCCTCGTCAGGAACGCACGTTTCCGGTGGCAAGACCGCGTGGAGCTTTTGTCCGGGACTTTGGAGGTGCGCTACGCTCCGTGGTCGGTCTTCGCGGGGCCACTGCTGCGGATCTGTCTTTCGAGCCGCGGGGCGTCAATCCGGCTTGGCGGAGAATGGGCGCGCATGCAAGGCGTTGAGCAGGCGATGGTCGATGTGTTTGAAGCGGAGCTGGGATTGGGGCCTAAAGGTATCCGGGAAATTTACGCGTTGGAAGTCCGGTCGCCCTCATTTCAGTTCCACGTCCAAAAATCCGATAATCATCAATGAGAGGACTTGGAACATGAAACTTGGCGCGCTATTTCAGGGCATTCCGGTCGTCCGCAAGATCCACTGGGACTCCAACCGTGTCATCAAAAAAATCACCTGTGATTCCCGCGCGATCGAGGCCGGAGACGTTTTCATTGCCTGCCAGGGCGTGCGCATGGACGGGCACGATTTTCTGGGGCAGGCGATCCTCGCCAAGGCCTCGGTTATCGTTTACGAGAACGAGCCCGAGCTTGTGATCCCGCCGCGCGTCACGGCCATCCAGGTCCGTGACTCCCGGGCGTGTCTGACGCAGATCCTCGGACGCTATTACGGTTATCCGGACCGGCGCATGAAGTTGAGCGGCGTGACGGGTACCAACGGCAAGACCACGATCGCTTACCTGCTGCACCGCCTGCTCGGCGAGAAGACGCCGTCGGCCTACCTGGGGACGCTGTGGTATGAATTTCTCGGGCGGCGCGAGCCGGCTCACAACACGACGCCCCCTTCGGAGATCCTGATCCCTCTGCTCGACGAAATCAGCCGGCACCGGACCGAGCATTGCGTCATGGAGGTTTCCTCCCACGCACTCGACCAGCGTCGAGTTTTCGGACTCCAATACGAGCTGGCCATCTTTACCCAGCTGACTCAGGACCACTTGGATTATCACAAGGACATGGAGCGGTATTTCCAGGCGAAGCGGAAATTTTTTATCGAAGCTCCCACTCCCGTGTCGGCTCTCATCAACCGGGACTGCCCGTTCGGGCGCCGCTTGATCTCGGAAGTCCGGGGGGCCAAAACTTACAGCGTGCTCGAAGACGCCGATTACCGGGCCGTCGATATCCACCCGTCTTTTCAGGGGAGCCATTTTAAATTGCGGACTGGTTCGAGGGAGATCCCGTTTCAGATCCGGCTGCCGATGCTTCACAACGTCATCAATACCGTTGCGGTGCTGGGGGCCCTGGACCTTTTGGGCTATGACATCGCGGACTTTCGCGGCGCTCTTCAAGAGATCCCGGGCATTCCCGGGCGCATGGAGCGCGTGGGCCAGCAGCAGGATTTTCAGATCTTCGTCGATTATGCCCATACCCCGGACGCGATCGAAAACGTCTTGAGCCAGGCTCGAAAACTTTCGCCCTCGCGCATCCTGACCCTTTTCGGCTGCGGCGGCGACCGCGACCAGTCGAAGCGCCCGCTCATGGCGCGTTCGGCCGCCCGCTGGTCGGACATTCTCGTCGTTACCTCCGACAACCCGCGCTCCGAAGATCCGGAGCTCATCTTGGAAGACATCCGGCGGGGCCTTCCCTCGGACGGCTCGGGCCCGGCCGTCTACGAGATCTCGGACCGCGAGGAGGCGATCGACAAACTGCTGTCGCTCGCCGAGCCCGGCGACGCGCTTTTTGTGTTGGGCAAAGGTCATGAGGACTATCAAATTCTCGGCGAAAGAAAAATTCCGTTCGACGACCGGCTGGTGATCCAGAAATGCCTGCAGAGGAAGCATCGTGTTTTCCTTCCCTGAGGCTGCCCGTGCGCTCGGGATCCGCCTCGAGCTGGCGGAAGGCTCTCTGCGTATTGCGGGGGTCTCGATCGACAGCCGGAGCTTGGGGCAGGGGGAGCTCTTTGTCGCCCTTCCGGGAGCCCGAGCTGACGGCCATGCTTTTCTTGGCGATGTTTTCGGCCGCGGTGCCGCCGGGGCCGTCATCTCGAAAAAATACTTTCATCTCGCCAAAGACAAGCTAGCCCGCTTGCGCAATCTGCTTCCCGTCGACGATCCCGCGGAAGCCCTCGGGACGCTGGCCGCCGCCTACCGCGCGAGGTTTCACCTGCGTGCGATCGGAATCACGGGTTCGGTCGGCAAGACGACGACGAAGGAATTCCTGGCCTATCTTCTCGGCCGCAAGTATGCCGTGCTCGCGACGCGCGGCAACCTCAATAATCATCTGGGCCTGCCGCTGACTTTGTTCGGGCTCAGGAGCGCTCATCGTTTTTGCGTGGCTGAGCTCGGGGCCAATCACCTGGGGGAGATCCGGTACCTGGCTTCGATCCTCCGACCGGACGCCGCGATCCTGACGAAAATTTGTCCGGCCCATCTCGAGGGGTTCGGATCCCTCGAGGCCGTCGTTCAGGCCAAGACGGAGCTCCTCGAGCCGCTCCGGAAGGGGTCTCCGGCCGTGATTCCCGACGACGACGCAGCGCTTCTTGCCAAAGCCCACCGGCTTTCCCTGAAGGTCGTGACCGTGGGATTTTCGGAGCATGCGGATTATCAGATCAGCGTCATCGAGCCCGCGGGCGATTGTATTTCTTTTGTCTTAAACGAGCGGAAGCGTTTTGTTTTCCGGAGCCGGGCGTCTTTTCTGGCCCGGAACGCGGCTTATGCCGTCGCCATGGCCGAGCAGTGCGGCGTGTCGATGGAAGATCTTCCCGAGGTGTGGGACGGCCTGAGCCTGCCGTCCGGACGGTTCGAAGAGATCGCGCTCGAGGGCGGCGTTCGGATCATTTTTGACGGCTATAACGCCAACCCGGCCTCTTTCGAGCACGCCGTTGATTCGTTTTGCGCCATGCCGCTGGCCGGCCGCCGGATGATGGTTTTCTCGGATATGCTGGAGCTCGGGGCTGCTGCGCCAAAATACCACGAGGCGCTGGGCCGGCACTTAGCGGCAAGTTCGCTCCATTACGTCGCGGCCTATGGCCCGATGGCCCGTCACACGATCGACGCCATCGGCCGTTCGAATTCCACGCTTGTCGCCGAATATTTCGAGAGCGCGCAGGAAGCCGCTTTGGCGCTCGAGGCAAGGCTAGAGGAAGGCGACGGTGTTTTGCTGAAGGCCTCCCGTGGCATGAAAGTCGAAAGTGTGCTGGAGTTTCTCAAAAGTCATCCCAAAACGGAACCGAGACAAGCGCCTCAGCCCGTTTTGAAATCATAACTTCAAGTCCGATTTCGAAAGATTTGCGGCAAGGACGCAAGGGACCGTGTTTTATTTTTTGTTCCCGCTGAGGGACGTTTCGATCGTTTTTAATCTGTTCCGCTACATTACCTTCCGCGCCGCGGCGGCAAGCGTCACGGCGTTTCTTTTGTGCCTATGGCTCGGGCCCGTGATCATCCGGTGGCTGACGCACATCAAGGTGACGGCGAATCAGGAGCGGGACCACGCGAAATCCATCCACGGCTTTTTTTCCCACAAAAAAAACGTCCCCACGATGGGAGGCCTCTTGATCGTCGCGAGCGTCACGGTCTCGATCCTGCTGTGGGGGAACCTGACGAGCCGGTATGTTTGGCTGCTCCTCCTGTCGACCCTGGGGTTTGCGGGGGTCGGTTTTCTTGATGACTGGATCAAGCTGCGGTCGAAAAGCTCGAGGGGGCTGAGCTCGAAAACCAAGCTGGCCGGCCAGCTTTTGATTGGGCTTGCGATCGCCGCGTATCTGCATTTCGAGCCCGGCTTCGAGAAATGGCTCTACATGCCTTTCCGCAAAGAGGCCCTTGTTTATCTTGGCGTTTTCTACATTCCCTTTGTGATTCTTGTCCTGGTCGGCTCTTCCAACGCGCTGAACCTGACCGACGGCCTCGACGGCCTGGCCATTGGCTGTACGCTTTTTGCCTCGGGCGCCCTTGCGGTCATTGCCTACATCGTGGGCCGGACCGATTATTCGTTTTACTTGAACCTTCCCTATATTCCGGAGGGCGGGGAGGTCACGGTCTTTGCGGCGGCCCTGATGGGGGCGAGCGCCGGATTTTTATGGTTCAACTCCTTCCCGGCCGAGGTCATGATGGGGGACACCGGCTCGCTCGCGCTCGGCGGAGCGCTCGGGACGATTGCGCTGCTGATCAAAAAGGAGATGGTGCTGGTCATCGTCGGAGGAGTTTTCGTCTGGGAGGCGCTCTCCGTGATCCTTCAAGTCGCCAGTTTCAAGACCTTTCATAAAAGGATTTTTTTGATGTCTCCCTTTCATCATCATCTGCAGCTCAAGGGCTGGCCGGAATCGAAAGTCACGGTCCGGCTGTGGATCATCGCGCTGATCCTTGCCCTGGTCGGGCTCGGAACGCTTAAGGTCATGTGAGATGAAAATTCCAGGGAAAAAAGCGGCCGTTTGGGGTCTGGGGATCACCGGCGTTGAGAGCGCGCGGTTTCTTTCGCAAAGGGGCTTTGACGTCTTTGCGTTCGATCAGATGACGTCCCCCGAACTTTCGGAGCGCTCCGAGACGCTCAAGCGCGAGGGGATTTCGGTCGAGACGGGCACGGCGGAGCCTTCCCGCCTGTGGGAATGCGAATGGATCCTGATTTCCCCCGGCATCCGGCCGACCTTGCCCCTTTACGTGGAGGCACGCCGGCGCGGGATGTCCGTTTGGAGTGAAATCGAGGCGGCAAGCTGGTTCTGCCCGTCGCCCCATATCTACGCCGTGACCGGCTCGGCCGGGAAGACGACCGTGACGACGCTTCTGGCTCAGGTCCTCGCGAAGTCCGGACGCCGGACGGTGACCTGCGGGAATATCGGTAACCCCTGGATCCGCGAAGTCGACGCGATCCGTCCCTCGGACGTGGTGGTCATGGAACTCAGCTCCTTTCAGCTTTTTCACTGCGAGACCTTTTGCCCCGAAATCGGGGTGCTTCTCAACATCAGCCCAAACCATCTGGACTGGCACAAGGACATGCCCGAGTATGTTCACGCGAAACTGAATCTTTTCCGCAATCAGCGGGAATCCGACCTGGCCATTTTGCGCTCGGAGGACGAGGAAAAGTATTTCCCCGGGGAAATTTTCGGCGCCCGGAAAATTTATTCCGACCGGCGCGAGATCCGCTCCAACCCGGCCGGCGGGGAACTCAATCCGAACGAATACGTGATCTCTCTCGCGGCGGACTCCCTGGGAATCGAGGACGGAATCCTGAAGGAAGTCTTCAGGGATTTTCGGGGGATCGAGCACCGGCTCGAGACTGTGGAGACGGTCGGAGGCGTCACGTTCGTCAACGACTCCAAGTGCACTACGCCGCTGTCGCTCGCCTGGGGGCTTGCGAAATATCCGCCGGGGACGGTGGTCCTCATCGCCGGAGGAAGGGCCAAGTCGTCGGATTTCGGGACGCTCAAAAAGGTTTTGGGGGAGCGAGTCAAGAAAGCCGTCCTGATCGGAGAATCCAGGGACGCCATCGCCTCGGCCTGGGAGGGGGCCTGCCCGGCCCTCAAGGCCGTCGATTTCCGCGCGGCTGTTCACGCGGCTTTTCAGGCGGCTGCACCCGGGGACACCGTGCTCCTTTCTCCCGGATGCGCCAGCTTCGACATGTTCAAAAATTACGGGGACCGCGGCCGGATCTTCAAGGAAATCGTGCGTGACCTGAAGCGGGAAGCGGCGGCCGTGGGCGCTCCATGATCTCGCGCGACGGCAGAATACTCTTTGCCTGCGTTTATGTGCTGGTCGCAATCGGGATCGTCATGATCTACAGCGCGACGGCCGTGTATGCCGGCCAGAACTACGGAAGTTCCTCCTATTATCTCGTGCGCCAGCTTTTTTACATCACCCTCGGAACGTTCGCGCTTTTCTGGGCCGCCGCGCGTCCGATACGGTTTTGGCGCGACCACTCGCGCGCGATTATGCTGCTCGGGATCGCCCTGCTGATGGTCGTTTTTGTCCCCGGAATCGGCAAGACGGCAGGGGGCGCCCGCCGGTGGATCCATCTCGGGGGGATCAATTTCCAGCCCGCGGAGTTCGCCAAACTGGCGGTCTGCTTGTATCTGGCCGATTACTTGAGCCGGAAGCGCAAGCAGATCAACCTCGGCAGCATCGGGGTTTTCCTGCCGCCTATGATTCTGGTCGGCCTTGTCTGCGGCCTCATTCTTCTTCAGCCGGACCTGGGATCGTGCGCCTTCATTTTCGTGATCGTCTGCATCCTTTTTTTCTGGGCCGGCATCCGCATGCGCTACGTGTTTTTGGCGGCCCTGGTCTTTGTTCCGGTGCTCTACCTGCTTGTGATCCGCGTGCCTTACCGCTTGAGCCGCGTGACGGCCTATCTGAATCCCTGGGACGACCCCCAGGGAAACGGGTTCCAGATGATCCAGTCCTTTCTTGCTTATGGGGCGGGAGGCATCCGCGGCGTAGGACTCGGGAGGAGCGTGCAAAAGCTTTTCTATCTGCCCTCGGGCCATAACGATTTCATTTTTTCGATCATCGCCGAGGAGCTGGGCCTGGTGGGAACGCTCGTGGTCATCGGCCTGTTTGCCGCCGTTTTCATCGCGGGCCTAAAGATCGCCTCGCGCATCCAGCAGGATTACGAAAAAATTCTGACCGTCTCGCTGACGCTTGCTATCGTCCTGCAGGCCCTCATTCACATGCTCGTGGCCACGGGGCTTGTTCCCACGAAGGGCCTGCCGCTTCCCTTCGTCAGCTACGGGGGGACGTCTCTTGTGTTCAATCTCACCGTGATCGGTCTCGTGCTCGGGATCGACAGGCAGACCCCTCATGGCCGAAAGCATAAATGAAAAACGAGAGTTCCTGGAGGCCAAAAAATGTTTCTTCAAAACGCGCCGCCTCGCTCGGAGCTCTTGGACCTCACGGTGTGTTTGCTGATCTCCTCGTCTCGGAAGCGGCGCTGATTGTTTTTCCGAAACCTTTTTTGGCCTCCAGGAATCTCTATGCGATCGAGAGAGAGGTGATCTGGTGAGTCAATGGACGGTCCTCGTTTTCTCCGGCCACTCGGGCGGCCACCTCTATCCGGCGGTTGCTTTCGCCGAGAGTTTCCGAAAACGCCGCCCTGGCGCGAAGATCGTCCTCGTGTCGAGCCGCAAAGCCGGCCCTTTTGTGGCGCGGATGAGTTCGGGCATTTTTGACGCCGTTCATCTGGTGCGGGAATTCCCGTTTCCGTCGGGAATTTCCTTGAACCTCGTGCGCTTTTTGCTAGAATTGCCCCAGGCCTTTCTCGAGACCCTGAAAATTCTCCGGACCGAACGACCGGACCTGTGTGTCGGCTTCGGCAGTTATGTCTCCTATCCGGGGATTGTCCTTGGATCTTTGTGGAAAATTCCCTGTTTGATTCATGAGCAGAATCTCGTGCCGGGGAGGGCGACGCGTTCACTTTTGAAGCACGCGGATGCCGTCGCAGTTTCTTTCGCGCCCACCTTCGAGAACGATGGCCTCAAGGACCGCGTGGTGACCGGGCTTCCGCTTCGTTCTTGCTTGCGCGAAAAAGCGTCCGAGAGGCTTCGCCTGGAAGCTTCGGTGGGCTTCGGCGCGGCTCGTCCGTTCCGGATTCTTGTGTCGGGCGGATCGCAGGGGGCGCAGCGCCTGAACGACCTTGTTTTGGATGCACTGGCGGGCCTCAACGATGAAGAAAAAAGGGGAATTGCCGTTAATCATATTACGGGCGAGCGGGACCACGAAAGGGTCTCGAAACGCTATGAAGAACTGGGCATTGCGTACCGTGCCTGGCCGTTTTTTGAGACGATGCAGGATCTCTACGCCGAATCCGATATGGCCGTGACGCGCGCCGGGGCAAGCACGCTCGGGGAACTCGCGCTGTTCGGCCTTCCGGCCGTCGTGATTCCGTATCCGCATGCGGCGAGCCACCAGAAGGCGAACGCCGGCTATTTCGAGTCGTGCGGGGCTGTCTTGACGGCGGAAGAATCGGCTGCGGATCCCGCGTGGCTTGCGGAAAAGATCCGGAGCCTGAAAAACGATCCGGAGCTTCGAAGGCGAATGGCGGAAAGTTTGTCGCGCCTAGCCTGTGCGGATGCTGCCGTGCGGCTTGCGGGCGTGGCCGAAAATCTAATCGAGAAAAGGAATTTCTAACATGATTATGCGGGTCGTCGATCGGGACCTCGTGGGAGACAGCCGGAGCGCGTACCTGATCGGGATCGGCGGCGTCGGCATGAGCGCCCTTGCGCGAGTCCTCAAGCACCGCGGGCTCAAAGTCACGGGCTCCGACGCGAAGGCCAACGCGAATACCCGGGCCCTTGCGACCGAAGGCATCCCGGTGGTGATCGGGCACGAAAAGGCAGCTTTTTCGGACACGGATCTTTTTATCTATTCTTCCGCGATTTCTCCGGATAATTGCGAGTTCCGGCTCGCCGCCGCCTCCGGGAAAAAGGTCTGCCACCGGGCCGAGATTCTGGCTTCGCTCCTCAACCAGGCCCGCACTTCCGTGGCGGTGACCGGGACGCACGGTAAGACAACGACCTCTTCTATGATTTCTTTCATCCTTTCGGAAACCGGCCGGCGTCCGACGTGCCTGGTCGGGGGCGACGTGCTGAATTTTGGGACGAATACGGTCCTCGGGTCCTCAGACCTCTGGGTTTCGGAAGTCGACGAGAGCGACCAGACCCACGAGCTCTATGCGCCCAATTACGCGATTATCACGAACCTCGAAGAAGACCACATGGACCATTACCGTGACCGCCAGCATTTGCGCACGTCCTTCGAGACGTTCCTGGGGAATATGCGCAATCCGGGGCTTGTCATCTATTCGACGGATGATCCTGAGACCAGCCGGATCGTGGCCGGGCGGCGGGGGCCGAGCCTCGGGTTCGGGCTGGCCGAGCGCTCCGATTACGCGGCGATTCACCCCGAGGTCCGCGGCTTTGGAATGGAATACGAACTTTATGAAATGGGATTTTACTCCGGGCAAGTCCGCCTGTCCGTGCCGGGCCTGCACAATGTCACCAATTCACTTGCGGCGATCGCCGTCTTGATCCAACTCGGCCTCGACCTCGACGAGATCCTCGAGGCCCTCGAGCGGTTCCGGGGGGCCAGGCGCCGTCTCGAAGTCAAATGGAAGTCCGAGGACCTGATGATCGTTGACGATTACGCGCACCACCCGACCGAAGTGCGCGCCTCGCTGCGCGCGCTTGCGGGACTGGGCCGGCACCTGACCGTTATTTTCCAGCCCCACCGCTTTTCGAGGACGAAATATTTTTTGCGGGATTTTGCGCAGGCCTTCGGGCATGCCGATGAACTGATCCTGACCGATATTTATTCGGCGGGCGAAGCGAACCCCGAGAATATGCACGTCGGCTTGATCTATGATGAAGTGGTCCGCGCCGGCGGCCCTCCCTCGAGGATCCTGGCCAAACGGGAGATCGTCGATTATCTGGCGCAGCGGCCAAGGCAGGACGGGATCGTGGCCTTTCTGGGTGCAGGCGACATAGGAGAGACGGCCGATGAGTTTACGCTCAGATGCAAGCAGTACGCTGCGGCGTAACGTCCCTCTCTCTCGCTATTCGACCATGCAAGTGGGCGGGAACGCGGACTATCTTGCCGACCCGAAGACTTCGGCCGAACTTGAAGAGGTTTTGATGTTCGCGCGGGGCGCGGGGCTTCCGACCCTTGTGATGGGGAAGGGGTCGAATCTGATTTTTCCCGACGAAGGGTTCCGCGGCGTGGTGATTACGATGATCCACTACGAGGCCGACCGCCTCGAGTTCGATTCTGCGTCGCGACGGGTCACGGCCTCTGCGGGGATTCATTTGTACCGGTTTGCATGCGCTTGCCGAGACCGCGGGTTTGCCGGAGCCGAATTCCTGGCAAACATTCCGGGGACGGTGGGCGGGGCGCTTGTGATGAATGCGGGATTCAGCCGGGTTTCAGGCCAAATGTTCCAGATCGGAGATTTGGTCCGCTCCGTGACGGTTCTCGAAGCTCCGGGAGGCGCGATCAAGGTTTTGGCCGCTCAAGAGCTGGCTTTCACCTACCGAAAGTCGAACCTGGACGGAAAGATTATTTTATCCGCTGAGTTCGGACTGCGGGAGGGATCTCCCGAGGCGATACGCGCAGAAATGGAAGCCGGCGTGGAGCTGCGCAATCGCAAGCAGGATTTGCGCTATCCGAGTTGCGGGTCCGTTTTCAAGAATCCGCGGCCGCCGTTTGAGCCGGCAGCGCGGCTCATCGATGAACTCGGGCTCAAAGGAACCAGGCTCGGCGGGGCCATGGTTTCCGACAAGCACGCCAACTATATCGTCAACACCGGAGGGGCCACTGCCTCCGAGGTCGTTCAACTGATTCGCAAGGTTCAGGATGCCGTCTACCGTCAAAAAGGAATACTGCTCGAACCGGAAGTGCGCGTGCTCGAAGCCTCTTAGGGTGGGGGTGTTCTGCGGCGGCCGCTCGTCGGAGAGAAAAATCTCTTTGATGTCGGGACGCGCCGTGCGGCGCGCGCTTCGAACCAAAGGATTTCCGGTTCTGATGATTGATCCCGCCGATCCGGCCGAGATGGCCAGGCGCCTTCGCCGCATCGAAGTGGCCTTTCTTGCCCTTCACGGCCATGGCGGGGAGGACGGGGTGATTCAGCGGTTCCTCGAGGAACGCCGGGTGCCGTATGTCGGTTCTGATGCCCGCGGCAGTCTCAACGCCTTTGACAAGCTGCGCTCGAAGCGGCTCTTTATGAAATCGGGGATTCCGACGGCCCCCTTTGTCGTCGTCCGGATCGCCGACTGGCGCCGGAAGCTCTCGCGCTTCAAGCCGCCGTATTTCGTCAAGCCTCCCTTGGAGGGATCCAGCATCGGAGTCTTCGAGGTCGAAGATTTTGACCGCAGCACAGAAAAGATTAGAGAAGCCCTTCTTCAATACGGGAAGCTTTTGATCGAGCAAAAGATCGACGGCCGGGAGTTTACGGTCGGGGTCCTCGAGGGGACCGCGCTGCCGCCGATCGAACTTTTGCCGAAGCGTTCTTTTTACGATTTCCGGGCGAAGTACACGAAGGGGATGACCGACTATTGCGTGCCGGCGCGGATTTCCAAGGCCCTGTGGAAGCACCTTCAGGCGATGGCCCTCCGGGTCCACCGCTGCCTGGGCCTGAGGGATCTCTCGCGCACCGACATCATGGTCGACCGGCGTGGCAGGCCTTACGTGCTGGAGTCGAATTCGATTCCTGGATTTACCCAGTTCAGCTTGCTGCCGAAGGCGGCCAAGGTTGCAGGAATTTCATTTGAAGACCTTTGCGGCCTGCTGGTCGAGTGGGCCTATACGCGCAGAACGGAGAATGAAGCATGGCCAAAAAGAAAAAAATAAGGAGATCGGTCCGGGGCAAGGGGCTCGCCGGCCTCGGCGGATTATTGACGGGGTTCCTGCGCATGACGGCCCGGGTTTTCCCCTGGCTGCTTGCGGCCTTCGCCGTGGCCGCGCTGTTTCTCGCCGTCCGCTCGGCTCTCATGGCTGACACGAGCTTCGGGATCCAGCAGGTCACCGTCACGCCGCCCCAGGATATTTCGACGGCCAAGCGCCAGGCTCTCGAGACCCGGTATCTGGGGAAAAACATCCTGCGGATCGACCTTGCGAAAGCAGCCGAGGACCTCGAGCAGGATCCAGAAATCGAGTGGGCCCATGTTCGGCGCGATTTTCCCTCCACGCTTTCGATCCATATCCGCCGGCGCGTCCCGATGGCCCTTATCCGTTTTTCGCCCCGGGGTGAATACGGCCTCGTCTCCGAAGACGGCATGATTCTCGAAGTGCTCGCGCAGCCGAATGCCAAGGACCTCGTGATCGAGGCCTTTTCGCTGGGGATCCCTAAGCCCGCGATCGGGATCCGGGTGAAAAGCACCGCGTTTCGCGAGACGGCCCGGTTCATCAAGGCTTATTGGAAAAAATCTCTCTCCGAGGTCGAGCCCATCTCGGTCCTGAGCCTCGACCCCCTCGGCAATGTTTCGGCGGTTCTGGCGAAAGGCCTTGTCGTTCGACTCGGCCGAAAGCCTTCGGGGCGAATCGAAGCCATGGAGAAGCTCGTGCCGCTCCTGGCCGATGAAAACCGCGAGGCCATCGAGTACGTCGACCTTCAATTTGACGATGTCGTCATCAAGCCCAAAGGAACCAAGCGATGAGCGCCGCTCCGGATCAGGAAATGCTCTCGATCCTCTATGTCGGAGCCAGAAAACTGATGCTGCTCGAGGGGCATGCGGGGACGGCCGAGCCGAAGGTGCTGCGGTGCGAGCGTCTCGAGAACCCCGAGGGATTCGAGGGGGGCCTCGTCACGCACCTCGAGAAAGCGGCCCGCTCCCTTGAGATTTTGTGCGGGAAGTCCGCGACCCTTGCGGGCTCCGGAGACCGCTCGGTGATCGTGGTTTTCGGAAATGCCAAATTGCGGTCCCACAGCTTTTCGAGCTCCGAATACTACCGCGGCGGCGCAAAAACGGTGACGGGCGCGGAGATCCGTTCGGTGATCGAGCAGACTCAAAGCGTCGCGACCCTGCCTTTGACCGAGCACGTCCTGCAGGCGGTGCCGGAATCTTTTCTCGTCAATGACATGCCTCAGATCCGAAATCCCCTCGGCCTGGAGGCAACGCGCCTGGGCGTGACGCTCAAAATCTTCAGCATGAATTACCAGGACTATAAGAATCTGGCCAAGGCCTTTGATGCCGCCGAGCTTACTGTGACCACCTGTTTTTCGAAGACCTGGACGGTTTCCGAAGCGGTCCTGCACCCGGTCGAAAAGAAAGAGGGCGCGGTCATTATCGACATTGCCGATGACGCGACGGAGCTTATCCTTTGGCGGGAAGGCGAACTGGCGGCCAGCCGGGTGATTCCGACCGGGGCCAGGGCTCTGACCGAGAAAATTGCGGCGGCCTGGGGGATCGGCTATCACGACGCGGTCCGGGTCAAGGAAGCCTATGCCGCGCTCAAGATTCAAGTGCAGTTCGGTGACGAGCTCATCCCTCTCATTGAGAGAAACGGCCGGGAATCGCATCCGGTGAAACGCCAGGATTTTCAACAGAAAATGGCGGAGCTTGCGGCGGAGTGGCTGGGGGCCCTTCTTGCGTCCTGCGATGAATTTGTCGGCGAGTACAAGGTTCCCCATCCCCATCATATTTTCACGGGCGGGGGGACCCGCATTGACGGCTTCCTCGAATTTCTTCAGTCCCGGTTTTCCCGGGACGGGCGCATGGGGCTTGCTCACGGCCTGGAGGCCCCTACGGAGCTGATGAGCGATCCTTCGGCAACGGCGGCTCTGGGGACGTTCCGGTGCCTGGCCGCCTACGAGCGAGAGGTCGGCAGGTTTCTCGCCCCGAGCGGCTTTTTCGAACGATCGCTGGCCTCTGTCCGGAGCTGGTTCTCAAACTATTTTTGACATTTTGCTTTTGCCCGCGCAAAATACGCCGCTAATGCTGTGGATGATTTAATCGGTGAGTGGAGTCCCGCAAACATGGCGCGAACAAAGCACAGGATTTTGCTGGCCGGCATCCCGTTGACGCTTCTGTCCCTGCTTCTTTTTTTTGAGCCGGCTGTCCTGGCCCAAAACCCTCCTCCCCCCGGCGACAACTCCGGTTCACAGGCTCAGCGTTTCCGCAGGGAATCGGAGGAAGCCGAAAAGACCCTCAAGGGGGAGCCTTCCCGGCCTGCAATCGAGATGCCGGAAGAGAAAGCCGAGGCACCTGCCGAAGAAGAAGTCACGTTTGTCCTCAAGCAAGTCCGCGTGACCGGAACGACCCTCTATCCCCCCGGGACTTTTGAGCAGGCCTCTGCGCCGCTTCTCGGCAAGGACGTGACCCTGGCCGACCTCGATCGCGTGATGCAGAAAATCAAGGAGCGCTACGGGAAGGACGGCTACATGACGGCGAACGTCTACTTGCCTGAGCAGGACATCGTCGCCGGAGACATCGAAATCCGGGTCCTCGAAGGCCGGATGGGGGACCTGCGGACCGAGGGGAACCGGTGGCGCTCGCGGCGTTCCCTGGAGCGCTACGTCCACATAAAAAAAAACGAAACGCTGAACCTACGGCTTCTTCAAAAGGACCTTCTACGACTCAACAATCAAGGGGATCTTGAGGCTCGCACGGTCCTTGCCCCCGGCAAAGAGACCGGCGCGACGGACGTGGTCCTAAAGGTCACGGACAAGTTTCCCTGGCATGTGGGCGCGAGCATCGACAATCAGGGAAGCCGCTTGACCGGCAAGACCCGCTACGGCGTGACGGCCCGGAGCTCGAACGTGACGGGGCGGGGTGACAGCTTCTTTTCAAACTCCGTGATGACCGATTATTCTGTGAGCGAGTACGCCCATTACGAAATACCGCTCACGAGCCGGGGCCTCGCGGCGGGTTTCGATTACACCTTGAGCCGGAACATCCTGGGCAAGGAATACCGCTCCGGTAAAATCGAGGGGACGACCCAGTTTTTCCACTACTATTTCAGCCAGGAACTTTACCTTTCCGAAAAGCTCGAAATCGAAGCGGCGACCGGCATGGACATCCGCCGGAGCCTCCGGACGGCCGACGATGAGATGACCAGCCACGACGAGCTTCGGATTCTCTACGGGTCGACGGAATTTGTCCTCAATGACCGGTTCGGGAGGACCGTCTTTAAGCCGACCGTCAGTTTTTCGACGGCGGGATTTCTAGGCGCGTCTCACCGGGGCCATCCGAGCGCGAGCCGCGACGGCACCGGCGGCTTTTTCTTCAAGTATGAACAAGCCCTGACCAGGATCCAGCGGATGCCCTTTGGCAGTTACGCCATGATCCGCTCCCAGTTTCAGTTTCCCACTCACACGCTTCCTTCCTCGGAACAATTTCAGCTCGGTGGTTTTTATACGGTGCGCGGATATCCGGAAGGGGACTTCATGTCGGACTGGGGCTTTTCATTCGGGTTCGACTGGATTCTGCAGGCCTACGGCCTTCCGAGGTCTTGGAAACTTCCCTTCGCCAAAGTCCCTTTGAGAAATCAACTCGAGCCGGTGATCTTCACGGATTTGGGCTACGGCAAAGTCAAGAAAGCCCAGCCGGGAGAGCGCGGGGAGAAATTCCTGATGGGCCTCGGCGGGGGACTTCGATACCGTTTCGATGAATACGCGTCGGTCCGCCTCGAATGGGCGACAGCCGTCGGCGATCATCCTCAGCCCGGAAACGGCGCCTCCACGTTTTACCTTGCCAGCCAAGTCGAAGTTTAATCTCCCGTGATTTTCCGCGCGACGAATTTTTATCCTATTCTCTAACTCTATATAGATAAGAAAGATACGGCATTCAAAAACCATGCCCAAACTTTGATTTTTGATGATCGCTCGTGTATCTTCTAGATAGAAGATGATCATGGATGATTGTTCACGTTGTCGTGGAGGGAAGTAAGATCACAATGAATCTTTTTCGGGTGAAAAAGCAAAGGAAAATTTTACAGATCGCGCTGTGCGCGGGTGTCCTCTTTCTGCGCGCCGCGGTGCCTGCCTTTGCTCTTCCCGAGACCGACAATGTCGAGAGCGGAAACGTTCGCTTCGAGCAGCCCGATGCCAACACGATGAACATCATCGCCGACGACAAGTCCGTCATCAACTTCAAAAGCTTCAACATCGCCCAGAACGAAATCGTAAACTTTATCCAGCCATCCGCGGCCTCATCGGTCTTAAATCGCGTCACCGGAAACGAGGCGAGCAGAATCTCGGGCGGACTTTTTTCAAACGGGATGGTGTACCTGGTCAACCGGAACGGAATTCATTTTACGCCGAGCGCGAGCGTGAACGTTGCCGGACTCGTCGCCTCGACTTTGGATATTACGACGAACAATTTCATTCAGCAAAATTATATTTTTGAGCACCTCAAAGACGAAGCTTACGCGCAAATTCTGAACGAAGGAAAAATTACGGCCGGAAATCTGGCGTTGATCGCGAGCGCCGTCACAAACAACGGCGTCGTCGTTGCCCAGACGGGAACAGTTCACCTCGTCTCCGGCGACAAGACTGTTGTCAGTTTCGACGACCGGGGCTTGATCCAGGTTCAGGTCGACGAGGAGACCTCGGGCCAGGTGGTCGACCTTGTGACCGGCAAGACGGTCAAGGACGCGGTTTCGAATTCGGGGTCGATTGAGGCTCACCAGGTGGTCATGAACGCGCGGACGGCCAACAACATCTTCGAGCGTGCGGTGAACCAGAAGGGGATTGTGAAGGCCACGAAGCTTGTCAAGGTCAACGGGGTTATCAAGCTCGTGGCGAACGGCAATATTCAGGCCTCCGGAACCACCCAGGCGGAGGGGGGCAAAACCGAGGTCAAAACCACCCAGTCGGTGGCGGTCGAAGAGCCATGGGTCCTCAGGGGGGATACCGACATCCAGGCGGATAAGGATGTGATGATCAAGTCCAATATGACCCAGGAAGATGGGACCCTCAAGATCATGGCGGATAGCGATGGGGACGGGGTCGGACAGTTCACCCAAGCCCCGGAAACCACGATTTATGTCAAAGGGACGGGCGATTTATATATAGACGGATCGCAAACGATGACACTAGAAACACTTATGACCGATTTCGGGGCAATTAAGGTCGGAACCCGCCGGGATCCGGATGTGATTGCCGGTCATCCCCGGTATGTGCACGCCGAAGGCGACTTGACCATCACCCGGATGACGGATACGGGTGAGAAAGTGACCCTCGAAACGGACCGGGGCGATGTCCTGAAATATGCCAAAAACGGAGAGGTGACTCTGGCCGCTCCGAACGGGATGGTCCGGGATTTGAGCCAAAGTTTGATCCCGGCCGAGACTCTCAAACTCGAGGCCAACCGGTTCGATTTGATCTCGGCGGCACCCAACACGGAGCTCTACAAATCGAACGGGGATTTCGTCATTAATGATCTTAAAAAAGTCGGTGACTGGATCACGATCGAAGCCGATGATTTGGGGACCGTCACCCTCAAAGTGGATAGCAATGTCACATTCAAGACCGACGGGATGTTCGGGACCCGGGCGGGGGTGATCATCCCCGGGAACCAGATTACGGTGGTCGCCAGGCGGTTCGGCTCGAACTCGAACCCCGTGGTGATTGATGCGAAGGTCACAAAAATCGAAAGATTGGGCGAAGACATCGATATTCTAGGAAGTTTGGGTATCGGTACCAGTATTATGATCCACGGTCCGCCTAATACTTGGGGAGCCATTCAATATAATCATGATTCGGAACTGATTTTGAAGGCGCGCCGTGTGTCCCTCTCCGGAAATTCCCCTATAAGCTTCTTCGGAAACATCACGTTCTACAATTTCTTCGTCCAAAATCTTCCCGGTAAGGAAATCGTGTTCGAGGCGGGGAGAACCTACACATTTCGTGACTCCGTGACGGTCGAGGGTCTCACCGGAGGCTACAACATCGTGACCCTCCGTTCGAGTCAAACCGGCACACCGTGGTTCATCAACCTTGAGACAGAAAACTATCTTTTTAAAAGGGTCGGGGTTTGTGATTCCGTGAACGTTTCAGGGACAGTCCCCAGCCACCAAATCAACGAAGGGGACGGTCTCTCCTTGGCCTCGATCTATGCCTCCCCCTCCTCCAACTTTGGCGGCAATTCCGGGTGGGTTTTGAACACGGTCTATTGGGTTGGAGGGGGGACAGATTCCAACTGGTCGAACCCTTCGAACTGGGACGGAGGCATGCCCTCGGGCCAAGACGTCGTCTTCAATTCCGCGCACGATTCCGGAGCGCATCCTTCGATTATTGACCTGGACTCCACTGTGTCAAATTTAACCATTGATGGTTGGGGGGGGGTACTGACTCAATCGGCCCGCCTGACCATCGCCGGGAATTACACCCAGACCTCGGGGACATTCCAGGGGGGCAGTTTTCCGGTTCATATCGGCGGTGATTTTGAACAAACCGGTGGGGCCTTTTACTGCCCGGCAGAAAGCCTGACTTTTGGGGGTTCCGTCACCCCCCATTTTGACACTTTTTTCGAGAATCACGACGGACAAATCGCGGTCTCGGATTTCAGCGAATGGTGGGCTTTTATTCAGGCTCAGTTGCGCTGGATGGCGACCCTGCCGGTGTATGACGAGGAGACCGGAAGCTACAGCATCGTGAATCAGGAAAAGGGCCTGCAAGCCACGTTTAACGCAGAGGGCTGGCTTCTCGAGGATTATGAGAGCGGTCAGACTTCTCCCGCGTGGCAATGGCGGTATTCCTATGAAGGGATCGGCAGAGGGGATGGCCATCTCACCGGAGGAGGGGCCGGTGGCATTTCGCTTACGGACAACCAGACGACGATCGTCTTCGACCGGGGAAACGTCAAAGAATGGTACCGGTACACCTCAAACGGAATCGAGCAGGGCTTTACGGTTACCGAGAGGCCGGAGGGTGACGGCGACCTCATTCTTTCAGGTGCGATTCTCAGCGGTTTGACCGTGATTTCGGCCGACGAGGATCAAGTGACCTTCGGCACGGGCTCGGGCTTTAGCTTCACTTACTGCGACCTTGTGGTTTATGACGCGCAGGGAACTCGTCTCGATGCCGTGATTCGGGTGCAGGCATTGGGCGGCACGACGCACCTCCAATTTCTGATCGACGATGTTGCGGCGATCTATCCCCTGACGATTGATCCGATTTCTACAAGCCCGTCCTGGACGGAGCAGGGAGAAAATTCGAACAACTATTTCGGTCAGTCGGTTTCGACGGCCGGAGATGTCAACGGCGACGGCTACTCCGACATTATCGTCGGCGCTCCCGGTTACTCGTCGAATCGCGGGAAAGTTTACGTGTTTCACGGTTCAGTTTCAGGCATGACGGGGACCCCCGGTGCGCCGGCCTGGAGCGCCTCGGGAGATACCGGTGAATACTTCGGGTGTTCGGTTTCAACGGCCGGGGATATCAATGGTGACGGCTATTCTGATATTCTCATCGGCGCCTACGGCTATTTGAGCTCCACCGGTAAAGCTTATGTTTTTCACGGCTCTGCTTCCGGGATACAAATCGGTTCGCCCTCATGGAGCTCGACGGGAGAAACCGCCGGCGATTATTATGGCTACGCGGTTTCGGCGGCCGGTGACGTCAACGGCGACGGGTATTCGGATGTGATCGTGAGCGCTGTGTCCTATGATGTCTATTCAGGGAAAGCGTATGTCTTTCACGGATCCGCCTCCGGAGTTTCGAACACTGCCGCCTGGAGCGCTGTGGGGCCGTGGGTTTATCTTAGCTTCGGGACTTCAGTCGCCGGCGCCGGGGACGTGAACGCAGACGGGTATTCGGACGTGATTGTCGGCTCGGGGACCGACTACATGGGATATGAGGGGAAGGCGTATGTGTTCCATGGTTCGGCTGCGGGGATTACGGGGGACTCATCCTCGCCGGCCTGGAGCTCGCTGGGAGAGACGGGTGCAGACCTTTTTGGATTTTCTGTTTCAACGGCGGGTGATGTGAATGCCGACGGCTACGCGGATATTCTCATCGGCGCCTCGGGTTACTCTTCGGGGACCGGAAAGGCCTACGTTTTTTGCGGCTCCGCGACGGGGATTACCGGGAGCGCTTCCTCTTCCGCCTGGGCTTCGGCAGGCGAAACGGCCGGTGACAACTTTGGCGCATCGGTCGCCGCGGGCGGAGATCTCAATAACGACGGCTATTCGGATGTCCTCATAGGCGCACATGGTTATTCCAGTGCGAAAGGCAAGGCCTACGCATTTTACGGCTCCGCTTCAGGGATGTCAGGAAACGCTGCCTCGCCTGCTTGGAGCGCCACCGGAGAAACTAACTCGGATCGATTGGGCGCTTCGGTTGCCGCCGCGGGCGACGTGAATGGTGACGGCCTTTGGGACGTTCTCATCGGCGCCTACCGTTATGGCATTGGCGACAACGGCAAAGTCTACGTCTACTACGGCACCGCCAACTCGCTTGCTTCCGTCCCTCAAGTTCGTACCGGCGAAAGCGGAAGCACTCAATTCGGCAGCTCTGTTGCGAGTGCGGGCGATGTGAATGGCGATGGCTATTCGGATGTGGTGGTGGGGGCTTACGGCTATTCGGGAAATATAGGAAAAGCCTATGTTTTCCACGGTTCTCCTTCGGGAATGACGGGTAGCGCGTCTTCGCCGTCATGGAGTTCGCAGGGAGAAAGCGGATCGGATTATTTCGGCAGTGCGGTTGCCGGAGCCGGGGATGTCAACGGTGACGGCTATTCCGATGTCTTGGTCGGCGCTTATGCCAACTCCATGACGAGGGGAAAAGCTTATGTTTTCTACGGCTCGGCTGCCGGCATCAGCGGCACCGCGGCTTCTCCCGGTTGGTCGGTGCTGGGAGAGGAAGGCACGACCAATCACTTCGGGACATCTGTTTCGACGGCTGGAGACGTCAATGCAGATGGTTACTCAGACGTGATGATTGGCGCATTTTATTTTGTCAGTGACCCCGCGGCGACAGGGAAGGCTTATGTTTTTCACGGCTCTGCGGCCGGAATGACTGCGGCAAGTGCCGTTGATGCTGACTGGATCGGCACCGCAGAATCTGGAAATGACTACTTTGGCACCGCTGTTTCGACGGCCGGAGATGTGAATGGCGACGGCTATTCAGACGTGATCATCGGGGCGCCGGTGTACGGAGGATATCAAGGAAAAGTTTATGTCTTTCAGGGTTCCGCGGCGGGCATTACCGGGACGACGGCTGCGCCGGCCTGGAGCATGGTGGGTTCAAGTAGCGGCGACTGGTTCGGTGCGTCCGTCGCGGGTGCGGGCGATGTGAACGGCGACGGCTATTCGGACGTGGTGATCGGCGCGTGGAATGTTCTGATGGCCACGGGGAAAGTCTACGTATTTAACGGAGCCTCGGGAGGGATTACTGCCCCGACTCTGAATGAAGCCTCTTGGTCTGCGGAAGGTGAAGGCACGGGACATTATTTCGGTTCGGTGGTTGCGGCGGCGGGCGATGTGAACGGAGACGGCTACTCGGATATTCTTGTCGGTGCCCGAAGTTATATGAGCCTCGGGAAAGCCTATGTGTTTCACGGCTCGTCGGGGGGAATTACGGGGACGGCAGCATCTGCGGCCTGGAGCGCTACCGGGGGAAAAACGGGCGATTATTTCAGTTATACCCTGGCGGGCGCAGGAGACATCAACGGAGACGGGTATAGCGATGTCATTGTCGGCGCCTATCAGTATGCAAGCGGTCAAGGCCGGATCTACGTTTATTACGGAAACGAGTGGCGCCAGGGCGGTGGCGTGGGCGACGATCCGTCGTGGCAAGGCACCGGAGTGACGAACGGCTATTTTGGCTATTCCGTTGCAACGGCAGGAGATGTGAATAACGACGGTTATTCGGATGTGATTGTGGGGGCTCCGGTAGGTACCGTCTCAGCCGGGAGAGTTTATGTTTTCCACGGATCCGCCCAAGGGGTGACGGGGAGTGCGTCCTCGCCGGCTTGGAGCGTCGCCGGCGAAGGTGAAGATGACTGGTTCGGATATTCCGTGGCAACGGCGGGGGACGTGAATAACGACGGTTATTCGGATATCATCGTGGGCACTAGCGGCGACAGCATTAATCCTCCAAACGGTGCCGGCAAAGCGTACGTTTTCCACGGTTCCGCCTCGGGGATCACCGCGGCGAGCGCGGCCGCTGCGGATTGGAGCTCGATAGGGGAAGCTGACGGCAACGATTTCGGCGCTTCTGTTTCAACGGCAGGGGATGTGAATAACGACGGTTATTCGGACGTGATCGTGGGGGCGGATGGTTATTCATCAGCGAAGGGGAAGGTCTATGTTTTTCACGGCTCCGCAGCGGGTATTACCGGGAATGCGGCATCCCCTGCCTGGAGCGCCGCCGGCGAAAGTGCCGGGGACATGTTTGGGCACTCGGTTGCGACGGCCGGTAATGTCAATGGCGATGCTTATTCGGACATCCTCGTGGGCGCTTATGGCTATTCGTCGAATACGGGCAAGGCCTATGTTTTTCACGGCTCTGGAACGGGCATTACCGGGACTGCGGCGTCTCCGGCCTGGAGCGCGACCGGACAGAACGGGAGCGATTATTTTGGCTATTCCGTTTCAGCGGCCGGCGATGTGAACCAAGACGGTTACTCGGATGTGATCGTGGGCGCTAAAGGCTATTCGACGAGTGCGGGCAAGGCTTATGTTTTTCACGGGTCCTCCGGGGGGATGACAGGAAATTCGTCGACGCCGGCTTGGAGTACGGTGGGAGGCGTGAGTGGTGATCTGTTGGGTTTCTCGGTCTCGACGGCCGGCGATGTCAATAACGACGGCTATGCGGATGTGATCGTGGGAGCGTATGGCTACTCGGACAGTCGGGGGAAGGTGTATGTTTTTCACGGATCCGCCGGAGGAATTACCGGAGAACCGGCGTCGCCGGCCTGGAGCTCAACGGGAGAAAATGCGTCGGATATGTTTGGCTATTCTGTCGCAAGCGCGGGGGATGTCAACGGAGACGGCTGTGATGATGTGATCATCGGCGCCTACGGTTATTCGACCCTAACCGGCCGTGCCTATGTCTACCTCGGCAGTAACGGCGCCGAGGGCGGCGGTCTCTCACCTGCGACCTCGTGGACAGCGGCAGGGCAAAACGCATCGGATCAGTTTGGCGGGTCGCTGTCGACGGCGGGGGATGTCAATGGCGACGGCTTTTCC
>JBAYGD010000011.1:0-74424 GCA_041666865.1 Candidatus Omnitrophota bacterium
ATGATCAGGATCGGGGCGTCGGGGCGGATGGAGACGTCCCCGGTGAGGATGCCGACCCGTTCTTCGCCGAAGCGCGCCCGGAAATCGCGGTACTTCTGGTTGCTGAGGGCCTTGATCGGGGCGGTGTAGATGACGGAGGAGTTCTGCGCGAGGACCTCCTCGATGACGGTTTCGGCGATCAAGGTTTTGCCGGCTCCGGTGGGTGCGGAGACGAGGACGGACGAGCCGCTCCGGATGGCGTCAATGGCCTCTTGTTGAAACGGATCAAGAATCAATGTCATAAAAGTTGTTTCCTCCGCCTTTTTTACGGGTCCTGTCGGAGAGGTTCCGGGAGCCCTTTGCGGACCTTTCCGCCACCCGTAAAAAAACCCCACTCTAGAACTGCCTTCAGACAACTAGGATCACCTTCCCTAATCGTAACCATTCAGCCTCCCACCGGTGGCATTGGGTCGGCAAAGAAAGGTTTCTCCAAAACGCGCCTGCTCCGCTCGGAGCTCATGGACCTCATGGGTTGTGCGCCGATCTCCTCGTCTCCGCAAGCGGCGCTAATTGTTTTTCCGAAACCTTTCTTTGCCTCCTCAACCTTCTTCACCGGGAGTATCTGAACGGTTACCCCTAATCTTGCTATGGTCATGCCTCAGGATCGTGATAAAAACGTGTCAGGAGATCGCGAATTATTATAGAATATCAGGCTAGGAATGACAGCACTATCATTAGATTTACAAGAGAGTCCACTTCCAGCGATGGCGTAAGCTGAGAAGTTCGATTCGTCGAGGCACGATCTGAAGGCCGAGCCCCACGGTGCCACGGCGAGGCCGGAAGCCTCGAGTGAGGCACGGCACGGTGGGCCGGGCCGAACGGTGACGAGACGAAGCCGAACTTTGAAGCCGAAGTTCCTGAAAGCGGCAAGCTCTACTAATTTGAGAAAGCATCTGTGACCAAAAAAACGCTCTATGAGGGGAAGTATAAACGGTTTGTGAGCCATCGCGGCTGGGAATTCGTCGAGCGCGTCAAGTGCGGCGGAGTCGTCGTGATCCTGGCCATGACCGAAGACGGCAAGGTCCTCCTGGTCGAGCAGGAGCGGGTCCCGGTAGGCAAGAGGGTCATCGAACTGCCGGCGGGCCTTGCCAATGACAAGGCCGGACACGAGAATGAAACGCTCGAACAGGCGGCCCTTCGGGAATTGCACGAAGAGACGGGATACCACGCGGAGCAGATGACCCTTCTTTTCCACGGACCTCTGTCTCCGGCTTCGAGCGTCGACATTGCCTCTTTTTTTCGCGCCACCGGCCTGAGCAAGACCGGATCCGGAGGCGGCGACGAGCAGGAATCAATTGTGACGCATGAAATCGCGCTGGCGGGAATCGATGCGTGGCTGCACGCCCGTGAGGGCGAGGGGATCCTGATCGACCCGAAGATTTATGCGGGGCTCTATTTCCTGAAGCAGATGCAAGCAAGGACAGGTCCTTCGGGAGATGCTTCATGACCAGGGGGGAGGAGCGGGTGCTCAGGGGAGTGACGTCGTTGCTGCTCGTCTGGGTGTTGCTTGCATCGTTGTCTCTGCCCCGGGCGTTTGCCGGGGATGCTCCTGCGAAGGCGGGAGACCCGGAAGAATCGGCGCAGGTGCTCGAAAGCATCCGCTTCACGGAGAATACCCGGCAGACCCATCAGTTCCTCAATCCTCCTAGAAATCTCCACCCTTGGCTCAAATGGCTTTTGTATTCGAGCCGTCTCAACAAAGAAGACGTGAGCGAATACTACGCTGCCCTCAAGAAGCGGGACCAGATTTACCGCAAGGCGCTTAAAAATCCTGGGAGCTTGGGGATCCGGTATCAGGGGAAAATCTTCAGGAATATCCCGCCCTACGTGACTCCCGACTGGGCGGACGGGGAGTATGCCTTGATCGTATTGCCTGCGACCTCTGCGGAAACGTCCGCGCGGCCGAAGCAAGCGGCTGCGGTCCCCCCAGCGAGAGGCCCATCATGACCGCCCCTTGTCTTTCATTTTCATTTCGTTTACCCGTGCGAATCTTGACGTGTGCCGCAGTTCTTTGGGCGCTCGTCGCCCTTGCTCCTGGGGTTGCTCAAGCTTCGGAAACGGCAAGCGCGGATACCCTCAAGCGCTATGAAGCCGTCATCTCCAGAGCCGGCGAACTGAACCTTTATGGCTATGACCTCAAGTTTGTCACTTTAAAACTCAAAAAGATGACCGATTCTCTTTTGGCGGGAGACGAAGCCGAGGCCGTCCGCGTGCTTGACGATATCGACCGCGATCTTCGCAGGATCGAAACCAAGGGTTCGGAGCATTTCCGCCGCGAACGCGAGCGGGTGTGGATGGAGATCTACGGGGATTTCATCCGCCAGTTCTCGATCTTTATCGTCCTCTCTTTCCTTTTGCTCAAGCCGGGTTTCGTCAGGAGAAATCTGGCCTCCCTGCGCCTTCCCTTTAAAGACGGTTTGAACGTCGGCTTGATCTTCGGCGCGGCGGCCGCTTTTGCGGGAACCGCCAGCTTTACGCGCTTTGAACAGTCGTCCTGGGTTTTTATCGACCTTGAGCTTGTCTTTGTGACGGCCGCGGGCCTTTTCGGAGGACCTCTGTCGGGGTTGGTGGCCGGATGCCTGAACGTGCTCTTGCGGCTGGCGATGGTCCCGGAGTGGATCGCGCCGGTTTTGTACCTCGGGGCGGCGGGCCTTGCTGCGGGGCTTTTCCGCCGGTGTGTGCGTTCGCGGCCGGTGAGTCTTCGAACGGCGGCGGCGGCCGGTGCCGCCGTCTCGCTCGTGCACGGCTTGCTGGCCTACCGGCCGATGTGGCCCTATCTTCCCCCGGAATCCTTGGGAATTGCGGTCTTTCTCCTGAGTGCGACCGAGACCGCGATTTTTGTTTTGTTCTTTGTGTTTGTCCACCAGATCCTCCGGGAGCAGCAGGCGAAAGAGACGGAGCGGGAATTGTTTAGCACCCAGCTTGCTTTCCTCAGAGCCCAGATCAATCCGCATTTTCTTTTCAATGCCCTGAATACGATCGCTTCGGTTTGCGGCGACGAGAACGCCGAGCGGGCGAGAAACCTGATCATACAGCTGTCCTCGCTCCTCCGGAGGCTGTCCCGGAAACAGGGCGACTTTGTCTCTCTTCGCGAGGAGCTCGACTATATCGATCATTATCTGGAAATCGAAAAGGCGCGATTCGGCGAGAAGTTGACCGTCGCCAAAGAAATCCTGCTCTCGGAGGCGAGGATGAATATGCCCATTCCCATCCTCGTCCTTCAGCCGGTGGTGGAAAACGCCGTCAAACACGGTATTTCCAAAAAGGCCGAAGGAGGGGTCCTCACGATCCGCGCACGGGAAGAGGCGGGGCGCGTTGTTTTCGAAGTCGCCGATACCGGCGCGGGAATGGCCGAAGAGCGGGCCGCCGCTCTTTTTTCGGAAAAAAGCGTGGGGCCTTCCGGGGATCATGCGGGAATCGGCCTTGAAAACATCCGCCTGCGTCTTATGAAATTATACGGACCGAAAACCAATCTGACCGTCACAAGCCGGCCCGGAGCCGGCACGACGGTCACCATCACTTTGCCGGGGGAGCGATGATACGGACCTTTGTCGTAGACGACGAGATGCCGGCTCGTAACGAGCTGAAACGTTTTTTGAAAATCGAGCCGGACTTTGCCGTGATCGGCGAAGCCTCTGACGGGGAGATGGCCTTGAGGGACATCAAGCGCCTGAGGCCGCAGGTGGTGTTCATGGACATCCACATGCCGAAGATGAACGGCCTCGAGGTTGCTTCAGGGCTTGCGGGGTCGGAAGCTCCGCCTCTCGTGGTTTTTGTCACGGCCTATGATGAGCACGCCCTCGAGGCCTTTGAAGTCAATGCGATCGATTATGTCCTCAAACCTTTCGACCGCGAGCGGTTCAAGAAATCGTGCGCCAAGGTCCGTCAGACGCTGAACGAACCCAAGGACGTGAAAAAGAAACTGGTCGAGCTGAATCACTACCTATCGCGGCACAAGTTTCCGAACCTGGTCGGATGGAAGCGCGGAAACAAGGACCGGGTTTTCATTCATCCCCAGGACGTGCGCTACTTTCACGCGAAGCTGACCGAGGTGACGGCGCATTTGAAGGACGGGACAGAGCTGGTGGTCGGCGCGACGCTCAAGGTGATTCAGCAGACCCTCGAGCCCGCCCAGTTCGAGCAAACCCACCGCGCGTTTGTCGTCAACCTGGAGCAGGTGGAGAAAGTTTCTCCCGCGTTCAGCGGCAATTTCGAAATGACTCTCCAGGGCCCGGACAAGATGAAAATTCCGCTTTCGCGCCGGTATGCACGGAAGATCCGGAAAATCCTCAACTGGTGAAAAAGGCCTGAAGGAGCTTGCATGGACCGGATGGAAAGCCGACGAAAAGCCGAGTTGGAGTTTGCCCTGGCGGCGGTCCGCGAGGCCGTAGGGCTTGCGCGGCGGATTCAAAGCAGCATCGGAGCGCCCGGACGGAGCCGGATGAAAAGCGACCGGTCGCCGGTGACCATGGCCGATTACGCCATTCAGGCGCTGGTGGGATTCCTGCTGGCGAAGGCCTATCCGGAGGACGCGCTTGTCGGCGAGGAATCCGCCGATTTTCTGCGCTCGCCGGAGGGCCGGGGGATGCTCGAAAAAATTTGCGCAATCTTGCAGGAAACGATTCCGGCAGCTTCGCCCGAGCTCGTCCCGGAATGGATCGACTTCGGGACCGCGTCTTGTGCCGAGAGGTACTGGACCTTGGACCCGATCGACGGCACGGCCGGTTTCCTCCGCGGAGAGCAGTATGCGGTCGCCCTTGCGCTGATCGTCAAGGGGGAGGTTCAGCTGAGCGTTTTGGGCTGTCCTCATTTGCGGGACGGATGTGTCCCTGACCCGGGGGGAGCGGGGTCCATCGTGGCGGCCGTGAAGGGCCACGGGAGCTGGCATATTTCACCGGAGTTCGAGGACTCTTTCCGGAGACTGCGGGTTTCCTCATGCTCCGATATCCGCGAAGCCCGAAGTTTGTGTTCCGTGGATCGCGACCATAGCAACCGGGCATGGGTGGAAAAGGTGCTTTCAGGACATCCGGGAATGCCGGCGCCCCTCGAGCTCGACAGCATGGCCAAATATGCCGTGGTGGCGGGAGGGACCTCGGATTTCTTGACTTATCTTCCTTCGGCCGCCCATGCGGGCGGATTCGGGATGAAGGTTTGGGACGTCGCGCCAGGAGCCTTGATTGTCGAGGAAGCGGGGGGGAAGGTTACAGACCTCGAGGGGAATGTCCCCGATTATTCGCAAGTGCGAGTCCCTTTACGCTCGGGGATCCTGATTTCCAACGGCATTTTACACGAGAAGTTGCTGGCAGCTTTCAAAGCTGTTGCGGTATAAGCAGTTAAGAAGATCCTGCGGAACTTTTTTATCTTCCGCAGCGTTTAAGTAAGAAAGAGGCCGGAAAGAGGGCATGACCACCAAGACCATCCAGGAACTGATCAATCAGGAATACCGGTATGGCTTCAAGAGCGATATCGAGCCGGGGCTCCAGGTCAAAGGATTGACCGAGGACACGATCCGTCTCATTTCGCATCACAAGAAGGAACCTGAGTTCATGCTCGAGTGGCGCCTGAAAGCTTTTCGCCACTGGCAGACGATGAAGGAGCCCCACTGGGCGGCCGTCGAGTACCCTGCCCTGGATTACCAGGACGTCATTTATTACTCCGAGCCGAAGGTCGCCGTTCATCGTCCGCAGAGCCTTGATGAGATCGATCCCGAGATTCGGAGAACTTATGAGAAACTGGGCATTCCGCTCGTCGAGCAGAAGCGCCTCGCCAATGTGGCCGTGGACGCCATTTTCGACAGCGTCTCTGTGGCCACGACCTTCAAGGAAAGGCTGCGCGAAGCCGGCGTTGTGTTTTGCCCGTTTTCCGAGGCCTTGAGAGAGTTCCCTGAATTGGTCCGAAAATATGTCGGTTCCGTCGTGCCGATGACCGATAATTTTTTTGCCGCTCTGAATTCTGCGGTATTTACGGACGGCTCTTTCGTCTATATTCCGAAAAACACGCGATGCCCTATGGAATTATCGAGCTATTTTCGGATCAACACCGAGGGCTCGGGGCAGTTCGAACGCACTCTGATTATTTGCGAAGAGAATTCGCACGTCAGCTATCTGGAAGGGTGCACGGCGCCCAAGTTCGATACCAATCAGCTTCATGCGGCGGTGGTCGAGCTGATCGCTTTTGACAACGCCGAAATCAAATATTCGACCGTCCAGAACTGGTATGCCGGCGATCCAAAAACGGGCAAGGGAGGCATCTATAATTTTGTGACGAAGAGGGGCAAATGCCAGGGCAGCCACTCGAAGATTTCCTGGACGCAGGTCGAGACCGGTTCGGCCATCACCTGGAAATATCCGAGCTGTCTTTTGGTGGGGGACCACTCGGTCGGGGAATTTTATTCGGTGGCGTTGACGAACGGCTACCAGCAGGCCGACACCGGGACCAAGATGGTCCATCTCGGAAAAAATACGAGAAGCAACATTGTGTCGAAAGGCATCTCGGCGGGGCACTCCGTGAATAATTACCGCGGCCTCGTCAAGATTGCTCCGGGGGCGGAGAATGCCCGCAATTATACAAAGTGCGATTCTCTCCTCGTGGGCCCAAGTTGCAAGGCGAACACGTTTCCCTACGTGGAGGTCCAGAACGCGACGGCCGAACTCGAACACGAGGCCTCGACCTCGAAGATCAACGACGACCAGCTTTTTTATTTCCGCCAGCGGGGGATTTCGACCGAAGACGCGATGGCCTCCATTATCAGCGGGTTTTGTAAGGACGTGTTCCGCGAACTCCCGGGCGAATTTGCCGTCGAAGCGACCCAGCTTCTGGGGCTGAAGCTTGAAGGCGCAACCGGGTAAAAAGACAGTCGAGGACTCTTAAGGAAAGGACGTTGACGATGCTGAAGATACGGGATTTGAAGGCGCGGGTCGCCGAGAAGGATATCTTGCGGGGACTGAACCTCGAGGTGAAGGCCGGAGAGGTTCATGCGATTATGGGGCCGAACGGATCGGGGAAAAGTACACTGGCCAAGGTCATTGCGGGCGACCCTTCGGTCGAGGTGACGGGGGGGCAGGTTCTTTACCAGGACAGGGACCTTCTTGCGATGGACGCGGAGGCTCGCGCGTTGGCCGGCGTTTTCCTTGCGTTCCAGTATCCGGTCGAAATCCCGGGAGTCAATAACGCCGCGTTTTTGCGGATGGCCTACAATGCCCGGCGCAAGGCAGAAGGCAAGGATTCCGTCGACCCGTTCGAATTCGACGACCTGCTGCAGGAAAAGATGAAGCAGGTCCGCGCTCCCGCGGCCTTTCTCGAGCGCTGCGTCAACTACGGTTTCTCGGGCGGGGAAAAGAAGCGCAACGAAATTCTGCAGATGGCGGTTCTCGAGCCGAAATTGGCCGTTCTCGACGAGACCGACTCGGGCCTCGACGTCGATGCCTTGAGGATCGTCTCCGAGGGCATCAATCAATTCCGTCGGCCCGATAATGCCCTGGTTCTTGTCACCCATTATCAGCGCCTCCTCGATTACGTGGTTCCTGACGTCGTGCACATTCTCTCGGGCGGCACGATCGTCAAATCGGGCGACAAAAGCCTCGCACTGGAAGTGGAACAGAAGGGATACGACTGGCTTGCCCCGTCGGGCTCTTCTTGGAGATGAACCGGTGAGCGACAGCACTCCGACTTATCAAGATCTTCTGAGCGATCCGGACGCCGTCCTTTTCGAGGCGGAGCCGGACTGGCTTGCCTCGCTGCGCAGGAACGCATACGAACAATCCCGGACGCTGGGCTTGCCCGAGCGCAGGCACGAGGATTGGCGGAGCACGGATTTGTCTTTTCTTTCCGAAGTTGCTTTCCGGGAGGGCTGCGAAGATGCCGTCCCCGGGTTTGCTCCGGACCCCGCAGCTTCCGCGGACCGGGCCCGTGTTGTTCTCGTCAACGGGGTCTTTTCTCAAACGCATTCCCGTTTGGCCGCTCTGCCGCGCGAAGTGACTGTCCTGAGTTTGGCGGAGGCCTCCCGCAAGGTGCCTCAGCGTGTTCGCCCCTATCTTGAGGCGGCCCCCAAGGATACTTTTTTTGCCTCGCTGAACACGGCGAGGTTCCGGGACGGTCTTTTTCTCGAAGCCGGCGAGGGAGCGAATTTTGCTTCGGGCATCGACATCGTTTTGGTCAGCGCGCCCGGTGCGTCGGCGGCCCCGGTGGCCTGCCACCCGAGGCTTGTTGTCGCCGCAGGGAAAGGAGCGGCCCTTCGCCTTCGGATTTTTCACCGGAGCCTTCAGACGGGACCCGCGCTTGTCAACGGCCGGGTCGATCTGTTTTGTGCAGAGGGTTCCCTTATCGAATGTTACCACGCCCAGCGTGACACGAAGGATACGCGCTGCCTCCTGGGCTTTGGGGCGCAGATGGCCGCGCGGAGCCGGTTCGCGTTCCTTTCTTTTTGGGGCGGCGAGGTCCTGGCCCGCACGGAGCTCGACGTTCGTCTAGGCGGCGAAGACGCGTCCTACACCGCGGACGGCCTGGCGGTCTTGACGGGCCGGTCGCAGGTTTCCCAGATCCTCAGAGCTTCTCACGAAGCGTCGAGAGGGACGGGGCGTCAGTGTTTTAAAAACATTCTCACGGACCGCGCCCAGTCGGAGTTCAACAGCCTTGTGCATGTGGCGGCCGGCACCTCGGCCAACGACAGCGACCAGCTCAACCGTAATCTCGTCCTCTCGTCCGACGCCCGGGCTTATTCGCGTCCCCAGCTGCGAATCGACGCCGACGAGGTCAAGGCCACGCACGGTTCGGCTACCGGGCAGATGCGGGAAAGAGAATTATTTTATCTCTGCAGCCGAGGTTTGAGCCCGCAAGAGGCGCGGCTCCTTCTGGTTCGCGGCTTCGCCCGCGAAGTCCTGGACAAAATCGCCGATGACGGTTTGCGCGGCGAACTGGAAAGCTGGACGGACGCGAAATTGGAAACGATGGTGAAAGGGGCCTCCCGATGACGCGCGGCGGAGTTTATGACGTCGGAAAAATCCGTAAGGATTTTCCCGTCCTCTCGAGAAAGATGAACGGCCGCCCGCTCGTGTACCTGGATAACGCCGCCACGGCCCAAAAACCAGCGTGCGTGATCGATACGATCCAAAAGTTTTACCGGGAGGAGTATGCCACTATCCACCGGGGCGTTTATTCGATGAGCCAGGAGGCGACCGAGCGCGTCGATGCCGTCCGTGAGATCTGCCGGCGGTTTCTCACTGCCGAGCGCACTGAGGAGGTCCTTTTCGTCCGCGGTGCGACAGAGGCGATCAATCTTGTCGCGGCGGCATGGGGGCGAAAGTTTGTCGGGAAAGGCGACGAGGTGATCATCTCTGCCATCGAACATCATGCCAATATCGTGCCCTGGCAGAGGGTGTGCGCCGAGAAAGAAGCCGTGCTTCGGGTGATTCCCGTCAACGACCGCGGAGAGCTTCTCCTCGACGCATACCGGCAAATGCTGTCGGACAAGGTCAAGATGGTGGCGGTGACGCACATGTCCAACGCTCTTGGCACGGTCAATCCCATCCGCCAGATGGCCCGCCTTGCCCACGGCGCGGGCGCCTTGTTTTTAGCCGACGGGGCTCAGGGGATTGCCCACCAAAAGGTCGACGTCCGGGACCTGGGCTGTGATTTTTACGCTTTCTCGTCACACAAAATCTATGGTCCGACCGGCATCGGAGTCCTTTACGGAAAACTTGCTCATTTGGAATCGATGGATCCCTACCAGACCGGCGGGGACATGATCGAATCGGTCACTTTCGAAAAGACGACATTTGCGAAGACTCCGAGGAAATTCGAAGCGGGGACTCCGGCCATCGCCGAAATCCTGGGCTTGGGCGCTGCCCTTGATTACGTCGGGGCCCTCGGGATCGAACGGATCGAAGCGTACGAACAACAACTTCTCGAGACGGCGATCCGGAAACTTTCGCAAATTCCCGGGGTTCGCTTTATCGGAACGGCCGCCGAGCGGGCCGGACTGGTCTCGTTTCTTCTCGGGGATATCCATCCCCACGACGTCGGGACGGTCTTGGACCAGGAGGGGGTCGCCGTGCGGTCCGGTCACCACTGTGCTCAACCCGTCATGAACCGCTTCAAGGTCCCGGCCACGGTGCGCGCCTCTTTCGGATTGTACAATACCGTCGAAGAAATCGACGCGCTTGCGGACGCGCTCGGGAAAGTGGGGAAGATCTTCGCATGAGCCATCCGGAACCCAAACTCAGCCACTTGTATCAGGAAGTCATCTTGGAACACAACCGCAGCCCGCGCAATTTCAAGGAGATTCCGAACCCCACGCATTATTCGCACGGCCACAACGCCCTGTGCGGCGACGACTATCATTTGTATTTCATCGTCGACGCGGGCGGCGTGATCAGGGACGTGGGTTTTCAGGGGGCGGGTTGCGCCATTTCCAAGTCAAGTGCCTCCATGCTCACGGGCCTTGTGAAAGGCAAGACGGTCCGCGAAGCTCTTGAGCTGAAAAACCGCTTCGTGGAGTTTATGACCAGCGATGGCTTGAGCGCCCCTCAGAAAGAAGCCGTCGGGCGGCTCGCCCTGTTCGAAGGCGTCAGGGAGTTCCCGGTGAGGGTCAAGTGCGCGACCTTGAGCTGGCACGCGCTCGGCGATGCCCTTAAGGAAGGAGATGCCCGGCCATGAATTCAGACGAGGTCCGCGGGACGCTCCGCATTTCTCCCGAAGTGACGCCCAACCCGGCGACGGTCAAATTCGCCGTGAACCGCGTTTTGCTTCCTTCGGGCTCCTGCAACTTTCCGGACCGTACGCAGTGCGAGGGTTCCGCATTAGCCGCTAAGCTTTTCGAAAATCCTTCGGTGGCGGGGGTGCTGATCGGCCCCGATTTCGTTGCCGTCACCAAGTCGACGGACGCGGATTGGCGCGTCGTGATGCAGCCTGTGTTTGAGGCGCTTCGCGATTTCTTGGCAAGCGGAGCCGAGGCGGTCGATCCGGAAAAAAATTCCGGCAGCGAGAAGGATCTCCCACAGGGAGCGGCAGAGGGGAGACCGGAAGAGAGAGTCCGCGCTTTGATCGAACGCGAGATACGGCCGGTGCTTGCCGGGGACGGGGGCGATGTGGAGTTTCGCGGCTATGAAGACGGGGTGGTCCGGCTCCGTCTGCAGGGGGCCTGCCGCTCCTGCCCGAGCGCGACCCAGACGCTAAAGTCCGGAATAGAAGCCTACCTGAAAAGAATGATCCCCGAAGTCAAAGAAGTGGTCCAGGTCTAGTACGAGCCCTCCCAAAGTTCTGCCTGCCTCTCCAAAAAATCACTTGAATAAAGCTATTTAATGATAGCTATTGATATTGATTGATATTTTTAGAGTAAAATAATACTTTAAAATTAGACAAACTTATAATCAGTGGGTATTCTTAATAATGAGGGCTAACTATGGGTACAAAGGGAAGCGCAACGTTTATTCGTGTTTATCCTGATTGGCATTGTCACGCCGGAAGTCTACATCCCAGCACGGGGGATTCCTTTGGTTTAATTAAAAAGAGCTTGCGTGGATTGACAGGCATAAAAGAGATGCTATAATTCATTTAGTTTAATGTTTTAAAAAGAACATTAAATCTAATTATTAAATCGCCGGGAGGGCACATAAATGCAAAACACTGGGCACAAGAATCCGATCCGAAAATCCATTGCCATCGTAACGCTCTTATCGTTTACTTTTTCCTCCGCTGTTTGGTCTGCTCCGGCCCAGGGTGTGCCCGGTTTGACAGGCCTCGATCCTAAGTCGGCGCTCGAAGCGCAATTTGCTCCGCTTGCGAACCGACTCGAAATTCCGGAGATCCTCGGCTCAGTCCGCGAGCGATTCGTTCCCGACGTGCCGTCGGCCGCGACCGTGATCCATATTCAAGACGCGCACGTGAGCGCCCAAGCTCAGCAGAACATCAGGAAAATTCTCGGTCACCTCGACGCCAACTACGGTGTGTGCGCCGTCTTCCTGGAAGGCGCGTTCGATCAGCTGCGCCCCGAGCTTCTGAAATTTTTCAAGGACGAGAAACTCAACATGAAAGCCGCCGACCTTTTCATGAAAGAGAGCTTGATCGGCGGCACCGAACTTTATCTTCTGGACCGGCTGCAGGCGGGCAAGCCGTCCTCGGGCTACGGCGCCGAAGAGCCCGGGCTTTATGTGAAAAATCTCCGCCAGTTTCGCTTCGTACAAAACCACCGCAATATTTCCGACCGTTTCTTGAGCGAACTCAAGGCCAATATTCTCACGAAAGGATCCCTGGTCTTCAACAAGGCCCTCAAGGATTTCTTCCGCGAATGGGTGTTCTACCAGGAGTCGCAAGACGAAATGATGCGCCACCTCGACACGCTCGATCAGCAGGCCAAGGAGATCCTCAAACTGGACCTGCGCCAGCCGGGCGCTCAGATCGCTTGGCCCCAGCTCGTGCGCACGATCCGCCTGAAGGACCTTGACGGCAAGATCAATGCCGAGAAAGCCGTGGCAGAAAAAAAAGCCCTCGAACAGTGGATCCTCGAAAACGGGATCGAGACGGGAGAATTTTCAAAACTGCTGGAATCAGTCGAAAAGCCCGAAATGAAATCCGCCGATCCGCGCCTTGCGGCTGAAAAGTTTTTTGACGCCGCTTCGGCCAAGGGGTTTTCGTTCGAAACCTATCCGGAGCTTTCGAAAGCGCTCGGGCGCATCGTTCTCTCGAGCGAAATCCAGGCGACCGACCTTTTCGACGAAATGAATCGCCTGACCCAAAAAGTGTTTGAAGGCCTCGTCATGAAAGACTCCGAAAAGGAGCTCCTGTTGGTCTATGCGGACTATCTGCAGATGAAAAAGCTTTTCGCGCTCGAAATGATCCGGGAAGAATACGAGGCCGTCCAGGCACGGCGCGACCCGATGAAACCCTCCGTTTTGACCGAGAGGCTGTTTTCGGTCGCGAACGATAAGAACCGCTCGAAACCGGCGGGCTCGCTCAAAAAAGAGGACTCGCTCTTTGCAAAAGCCCTTCTCTTTTATAAGGCCGCGATTCTCCGTGAAGACGTGATGTTTAAACGGCTCACGGAAGTGATGACGTCTGAGAAGAAAGAAGCTTCGGTGCTCGTGACCGGCGGCTTCCATTCGCAGGGGATGACCGAGATGCTGAAGAAAAACAACATTGCCTACGTCGAGATCACGCCGCGCATTACCGACCTCAAAGAGTCTACCAATTACATGAACGTGGTCACCCTCAAGGGCAATCCTTCCCTGAAGAAGTCGTATGTCAACCATGAGTCCTTTGTGAACGTGGCTGCACTGCCTCAGGATGACCAGCAATACTTTTTGACTGCGGCCGGAGCTGCCCTGAGCAGCCTGAACCCGCAGGCGATCGATTTGTCCGTGCCCGAAGACAGCGGCCTGACGGTTGCTGTTTCGGAGAATGTTGTGACCGTGGCCTTGGCGTCGGCAGCTGCCGAAATTCCGTTGCTGCAGCTGGGCGGAGGAGTCACCGTGACCGGCGGTAAAATCCCCGCCGATTACGTGGTCCCCACACCCGTCAAGGTTGCTCCGACAACTGCCGCTCCTTCTCCCGCCGGCCGCGTGGAAATGCGGGCGACCGAGTTGCCGATGGCTGCACTGAGGGAGAAAATTACACAGATCAGCCAAGCGGCGGACAGATTCGAACGGCTGCCGCAGCAACTCCTGGGTCGTCTTGACCGGCTTGTCGAAATGAGGAGATTCGGGGAGAGGGCAGCAGAAGATGCTCAGAACATTGTCCGCCTTTATGACGCGAGTGCTGGAACAATTCGTCCGGACTCGGCTACCGCCGTTCAGCAATTGGTGGAGGCTGCTCGGGTGAAATTGCTAAGCGGGTCCGTCGGCCAGGGGAGCTTTGTTGCTCTCGTGACCGATCTCGTCGGAAAATACGACGGAGGCACGGTGTTGAGCGATAGACAAAGACAAGTTTTGCAAACCTACGCCCGTGGCGAAATCCGGGCGAAGAAGAAAGAGAAAAAACAAGAGCGCGGCAAAAAACGGCTTCTGTTTGAGCTCTTGGAGGATCGCCGATTGTTATCGTCAGTGACAGGGGCCACGGCGAACTACTCCATGGCCGCTTATCATAGTCACTACGATATCTATATTGGCAGCAGAATGGGAGATGCCTCGAGTGCGCAAGTGGCTCCTGCGGCGGCTTCCACGGTCGCGCTGGGTGCGGATGCCGCGGATGCTTTGGTGACCGCGATGCAAGCCGGCCAAATGGCCGAGCTCGAGGCGGGGGCCATTATCGGACTGCCGGACGATGCTCAGCCTGTCAATGGCAATGATCACTTTTTTTATACGTCGGAGAAAGATCCCACGACAGGATTGGCGGCGGTCACCTTCTACGAGGTGGAGGATTCAACGGCCACGCCCACTCCTTGGCTGACTGCCGAAGACGGAGTGCAGTATTCGTCATTCCTTCAGCCGTATGTCTCTGAAGATGGAACCCTTGCCGTGGTGGTCGCGGGTGCTGCGGTCAGTAAGGACACGCCCGTCCACTCGGTGTCAGGCGAGCAGGTGGTCTCGAGTGGGATCGTGAAGACCACTGAACTTTGGTACGGGAATGCGTTTCTCGGGCAAATTGCCGAACCTGAAGCAAAAGTGAGAGACAGAATGCCCGCGTCTATCAGCGGCATGGATGTGCAGATCGCCGGCAACCAGGCGACGATTTCCTTTACGAATTCTTCTCCGGTCATTTTGACTTTGCCGGAAGCTGAGCAGGCACCCGCAGTGGAGCAGCCGACAGAAATGCCGTCTGCCAAGGCAGGAAATTTTCTCGCGGGCGGCACCGACAATGCCATTGCCGTGCAGTTTTCGGAAGTGACGGGCACGCCCGTCGGTCAAATCAACTATTCTCCGGATACTCAGACGCCCGTATTCGATCATGTTACAACCAACCGGGGCAGCATGAGCGTTCCGCTTGCCGATCAGCCGGCGGCCAGTGTTTATGTTGCGTCCATTTACGTGAACAAAACCACCGGCTCCTATAACGCGGACGGCGTCTACTTGCGGGAAGATGCAACGAGCTTAGGAACTTATGTGGGCAATATCAATGTCGAGTATGATTCCGCCGACTTGTCCAAACCCTCCTCGGTTGTGATCGACAAGGATTTGCCGGGCGGCCAGCTCCAGGTCATTGCCAATCTCGATTTGACTCAAATGTCTCAAGCGGAAGCCGAGTCGCAGTTCGTAACCACGGTGACGAATTGGCTTGGCCTCGAGGCCGGTGAACAGCCAGTGGTGGGAACGCCGGAGGCTGATTCCTATCGTCCCACCAACGACCCTAAGTTTGTCGCGCAGGTCACTTTGGGCATGAGTGAAGGGGGCTATATGCAGGGGTGGAGTGCGCGCGTTAAGAACCTGGATACCGGGGAAGTCTGGGTGTCTCCCGGCTTGCCTTCACCGACAAGAACGAGACTCAAGGTTTTGAGCGTTGACGCTAGCCATGGCGTTGCTTTTGCACAAGTGAGCGCATCAGATCCGTCAGGGTCCGGTGCGGTGCCCCAGGTCAAAGTGTTCGGGGCCGTCTCGGAAACGATCACGGGAGAGTATGTGTCCCATACCTTCGATGTGAACGGCGACCTCGACCTGACAACAAGCCAGGGGGTTACGCATTTGGATCTGCCGGCTGCAGAAGGAGTCACTGTCCAGGATGTTTCCGCGGATGGACGTTACACAGTGACGGCCTATACGGACGTGGTAAACGGGGAGGAAGTGCCTTTCATCAGCATCCAAACCGGCAGCAATACCCCGGTTGCGACGAGGGCCGCCGAAGAAGTCACGTCGATCGAGTTTCGGGGAGGGACTCCCGACCGCACCTACGACGTGGGAATGCTTTCGGGGCAAGTGTACACCTACAACATTATCGGCGAATACGGGACTCCTCCCGAAGCTGCCGTACAGATTTCAGAAATCACATCGGCTCCGGAGGATATGGAGGGCGGCGGCGGTTTGCAGGTGGCCGTCAATCACAAGATGTATTCGACGGCTGAGCCCTTTGTGTACCTTGTGTACGCGAACGGCGAGCAAATAGCCCAGATGACCCAATACCTGAATATGTCTACCTACAACGGAGGACGCACGGAGTCCATCCACCCTCTGGTGACCTATGCGACCGGAATTTATTTTGTCGGAGCCTATGAGGTCGAACGCTATTACACGGGCGATTTCGTCGACCGTCAAACCATCGTTGTCCATAATGGCGTTACGGGTGAGCATGTGAAAACTTTCTACGTGCGTCCGGCAGAGTATGACCGCTACAACCCGACGGCCAAAGTCGACACCCTCACTTCGGTGAGTTTTGTGGCGGCCAACTTGCTTAAAGTGACTTATCAGTCCGGGGACACCAAGGTTTATGAGGTGACGACCGGACAGGAGATACCTGTTCTGCCGGCAGCGGTGAGCGTGAATACCGTGTCGCGTTCGTATCCGGCCGGCGGCGTGGTGGGAACGGCCTATTACCGGATCCAGGACGCACAGGAACAGACGGTTGCGTCCTTTACTTTGGATGAAGGCAGCGCGGCTGCGATTCGCACGGCGGCGATGGCGGACGGCACGTTTTCGGCCGTGGTGGACTATGCTGCGAGCACTGAAGTTGCCCTGTTTTTGGTGGATCCGGCCGGACAGCCGGATGTGAACGTTGATTTGACCGGGCAGCAGCCGGCTTATTTGATCCCCGGGGTTGCCGCATTGTCTGGCCCTCTTAGTGTGACCCCCGAAGGAGCCCTCTCCTTCCGTGGGACGAATGCGGATCAGCTGAGCGAAACGGAGTTTGTCATTTCTCAAACCGGGATGGTTTCAACCCCGCGCCCCTTTGTGGTGATGGATCCCGATGACGAGCTTCAGCGGGCGGTGTCCTTTGCTCCGCTGACCGTGACGCGCGATCACGTCGAGATCTGGCGGGCCGGCGATCCGACGGCGTCAGTCGAAGGCGGCATCATCAACGTGATGGCAGATCAGGACGCGGGTGTCATTACGCCCCTTGGGGACGGAAATACGACCGGGCGGCGTCAGGATCATCCTTACACGGCCGGTCAAAGCTGGAGGGTTGTCGTCAGTTCCGACGGACCCGTACGGGCCGAATTGATCGGCTATGACAGTACGGCCGCAGTCTATCAGCAGGAGAAGCATTCGGTGATCTTGGATGTCCCCGCGGGCGATACCGCGCCGCATTCTTACGCGCTGAACACGGCTGATTTTGCGTTTGGAGAGAACATTCAGATCATCGGCATTGCCTATATTGCAACCCAAGACGGCCAGACGATGCAGATCGTGGCGCCTCTTGTCACACCGGCAGCCATTGAAAGTCCGCTAAGGGTTGCGGAAAGTTACTCAGGCGCCAATGTCACGCTGAATGCGGCCAACGCGGAAGGCGTCACGGTCGGGTCTGTGACCATGACCCAGGACGACAAGTGGCGCAAGGTAGACGGCATCACCGCTTTTGCGACGGCAGACGGAAACGTTACGTGGGTGCTCGACATGAGCGTGAATAGTTCGGTCGGAGCGAAAGTCGCGGAGTTTGTCAATGCCAAGGACGGGTTTGATCTGACGAAGCCGAGCTTGACGCTTGATCTCGCCGCTCTCTCCAGGCCGCCGCAAGTGGTCAACGGCCAGCTGGCGATTTCGGGTACGAGCCAGGATCAGACAGGCGAATGGACCTATGGGGTCGTGGGCGATCAGGTGATGTCGGAGAGCTTCCGGGCGTTTTCGGTGGTGACTGCGGCGGCGGATCAAAGTCTGCCTTTGACCAATCTGCCTGTGGCGAGTCTTAACCAATCCGTTTCGCCGCTGATTTGGACGGCGGCTCCGATTGGCGACCAGACGCTTTACGCGCTTGTGATGAACAATACGGTTTTGACTCATGCCACAGGGACTGACAAGGGAGCCATTCTCGTGCTGGGGGATGATTTCCAGCGGGTGGTCCCCAGTGACTTGAGCGGTCTTTCATCGGCTGTTTTGCGTCTTGGCAGCACTCAAGCCTCTGTGAGGGTTGAGTTCATCAGCCGGATCACTGAAAACGGGATCACCCGAGAACAAAAAGATTCCATTTTGGTGAACCTTGCCCCTTCGGCCGGAGGTGTCTATGCGGTCGATCTTCCGCTCAGCGGACTGAATATAGACCTGACCAAGGTCATCGGAATTGCCGTGATCAATGCCAGCGCGGAGGAAGCGGACATGATCGTTCAATTCAGCCGTGACGGCGTCAAGTATGGCAAGGACAGCCTGGTGACCTCCTTTGAGAGAATCGGTCAGAATTTCGTCGTCGTTCGTACCGAGGATGGTGAAACCCGCCTGGTGAATATGGCGACCCGCCGGGTTTCCGAAGGGGAGCTTGATGTCGAGGCCAACAAGTTCATTGAGTTGTATACCTACATGGGTTCCGAAAGATCGATCTCCGTCATCGATTTGAATACCGGGACGTCCGTGGGCAAAGGGGTGGGCAATTACGGTTTCGCGGACTCCAATTACACGGGAGAAACCCTGGACATTAATCCTTCCGGCACGGTCGTGGTGGCCGCCTCGAATTCTCGAATGGTTTATGTGGTTCCCGTTGCCGACCGGACGACTCCTTCGAGGTCGGTTGTTTTGCCTGGCTTTCCGGTTTCGCTTGAGTTTATGGACGATATTCTGGTCTTGGCAAAACTGCAGGACGGTTCCTATGCGGTTTTGAACGTCCAAACGGACGCCGTAACGCCGTTGACTCTGCCTTCGGTCGAAAGCCGCCAAACGGCTCCGGACGGCAGCTACTCTGCGGCGCTCTCTGGAGGGCAGTTGTTTGTTTTTGATCGTAACGGTAACCTGGATCACTTGGAAGTGGTGAGCGCTCCTCAGGCCTATCTGTCTGCGATCATGGTGACGAACACGGGGATTTATGCCAGCGGGCAGCAAAGAGGCAATCTCTTGATCGAGATTTTCCCCGTGACGGTTGACGGCGAGGCTGTGACCGTTGGTTCGATGGCGGATGTCATTTCGGATATGAATTCCAAAGGGATGACTGTAAGCAGCCTAGGCCCTATCCGTTTTGTTTATCAAGGCGACCGACCGATGATTTTTGCTACCGGCAACGACCGCGTTGAAAGAAAATATGACACGAGCACAGGGACGGTCTACGCAGCGATGGACCTTGATGCCAACGGTCATTTTACGGTGCGGGATATCCTGGAGGTCATTAATGCGTTGAATTCCGGGATGTCTCCGCAAGAAATTGCCGCAAAATATCCCTGGATGGATTTCGGAGGCCGCGGCATCGTGACGCCGTGGAATGTGCTTTTTATGATTACTCAATATAACCTCCAAAATGCAGTCGCGACGGGCGAGGGCGAGGCGGCTGCTAATGCTGCTTTAACGCAAGCGGCTGCTATCCTTGCGCCCGTGGCCGAAGCAGAAGGCGAAGTCGTTGCGCCGGTATTGGCTGAGGTCCAGGCTCTGCTCGCAAGTGTGGTGGAACCGGTGGTGCCCGAAGGCGAGGCCGGGGCACCCATCGAGAATTTCAGGGCTTATGCCAATAGTTTTACCCACAGAATCGTGATTGACCAGGGGAACAGCCATCCTGTCGCGGAACTTGATCTTCCTACGAATCCGTTGGACGGTTCTCCACGTGCCCTTGCGACGGGAGGACATTCTTATGTCATTCTCGACACGGCAGACAACCACGTTCTGGTTTGGGATTTCACGGATCCAAACAATTTGTTGCAACAGGATTTCCAGGGTTTTCATGTGACCGAAGTTGGCTCGACGCCTGAAGGGGAGCTTTTTGTGCGCACGACAGCCAAGATCAACGGGGTCCTGGGATCGAATCTTTACCATATTCTCGGCGGAAGCGCTGTGAGTACGCAGTTCCAAGCTTTTCCGACGATTGCCACTTCGACGACCGGTACGCTGACGGAACTGCCGTACGTCCATATCCCGTTCAAATGGGTTCCCGTGGAGTTCATGGGCGATTTGCAGACGTACCGGATTGCGGGCGCGAACGGAAACGACACGCAGGTGGTCAGCGCCACTGCCGACAGTTTTGATTTTACGATTGGCACTGTCGATCAGGGGGCGATGATTCTTCCGGGAAGTATGACTCAGTCCCCAGGGCGTCTTGATTTAGCAGCGCATCCCGTGACGATCAAGGTGACGGCGACCCGCCAAGACGGGGGGACAGCTCCCATCCGCCTCCGGGTTTCGGCCGTGGCGGTTTCGGAATATCAAGTGCCCAACGTCACCTATCCTTCGGTCGCGCAATCCGAAGACTCGGGCATCGTCGAATTGACGCCCGGTCAGCCGGCCTATGTGACGATCCGGGCCGAAGATTTTGCCAATCTCCAGACTGAACTCGCGCAGACGATGGGTATTGCCATGCTCGGCACCGTGGAAAATGAAAGACTTCGCGTCAATGTCGAGGTCGGCGATTATGCTTATCCCAAGATCAAAAGTGTGACATTGAGTCCCGTGGCTGCGGGACCCAATTACCGCCTGAGCGGTGAGCTCGACCTGACCGGAGTGAATCCGGCCGAGGTAGGCTCTTTCCGCCTGACCGTAAAAGATGCCGGGCCGACCGGCACTGCGACCGTTGCGGAGAATGTTCCGGTTAGTTCAGACGGAACCTTCTCAGTGGATTTGACGAATCCCGCGGGAGGGTATCACCAGTTCACAGTCCTTGTCACCGACCCGCGTTTCAACGTGACCGTATCGCAGACCGTTTACGGGAACCAGATCCAGGCGGTCGACGGCGCGATCTCTCCTTCCACGACTCTTACAAGCGCGGCTACGAATATCTTGCCCGCCACTTTCTCCGCGCTCGACGTTTATTCTGTTTTTGGCGGAAACCGCATTGAAGCCGGGCAAAATGAGACCGGGGATGTCGCTCTGGTCCAACTGGGCGGCGGTATTAATTTCGCTACCGAGCAAGCTGCGCCTGCGAACGGACATTTGGTTTTCTCGCTCACCCAGGTGAGCGGAGCGCCCGTGACGACCGTGTATGTCGGCGTGAACCGCCAGACGAGTGGGACCACCGGGCCCGGACGTTTGCTTTACAGTCTGACCAACCTTGTTCCGGGGCAAAACATCGTCGATATTCCCAACGTGACGTTCGGCTATCGATCGATCATGGTCATGCCGTTTGGCAAAATGACCGGCATACCCAAGTTCGAGGTGGGACTGCGTCCGGACGGTTTTGAGTACGTTAGCGCGGGCCACCAATCGGTCAAAGACCTGCCGGGATTACCTGCGGGGGTGAACGGCGCAGCGCCGGTTGGATTTGGCACAGGCAAAGGGGACACCCCTTCCCACCAAGCGGTGGTTTCACAAAATACCGATCGCGGAATCCTTGTGTCCTACGATTCGGCTGTGCACGGGGAATGGTTTGGCGCGGGGTATCAATGGATGGGAGGAGCGGACCTCTCGGGACAAACAGAGTTGCCCGTCGGCGTCCATCTCAAAACCAAAGACGGCGTCGTGCGCCCTGCCGGCACTAAAGTAACAGTCTTCACCGAACTGGTCGACATGGACGGGACCAAAGCCTGGGAGGTCGTGGACATCCCGGTCAATCAGGAGCAAGTCGTGGCGATCAATCTTGCCGACATGGTCAAAGCTTCCGTCGCGCAGGCCGCCAAACACGGGAACAAAGCGCCTCTGGATTTAACTCGTCTGGCTTCGGTGGCCGTGACGCTGAACACGCGCTTGAGCATCAACGCCAACAATTATCAGATTTCCAAGGCGCAGATGGAACTGAACGGAATATTTATGTACGACATCGAACAGGTTGTCACGGCCATGAGCCCGGATGAGGTGGGCTTTTTCCGGATCAACGCGATTTCTCCGTCGACGTCTCTTTTGACGGACATTACCCGAGTCGGCGGCGCGCGTCTTGCGACAGGCGTCACCGGTGATGCGGTGAAAGTGACCGGCTACGGCGGTATCGGCCTCAAGACGCCGCGTACGGCCGAGGAGGTTCGGGCCCTGGGACAGATGATTTTCTACGTGGATTCGGGAGACAACGCGGATCGCGTCATTCAGCTTTCCTCCTCCGACGCGGCGGCACCCAAGCTTCGGTATTTGGTCAAGGGCATTGACGGCGCCGCGGGGCCGCAAATGGTGGCGCTGGATGTTTCCGGCTATGCGCTTTCCGATCTTGCGTTTATCGAAGGAGGCGCCTACCTCTATAATGCCACGGCCGTGACTACGATAGGACTCCGTCCCTCGGGCTTTGAAATTCATTCGCCAGCCACTCCCTATAATCCGTACATCACCGGTCTTCCGGCGGATGCGATGGGGAATGCGCCAAAGGTCAATATCCTCAGCTGGCAAAAAGACGGCGTGACGACTCCGGCTGCGGGAACTTTGACGCAAACGCAGGATGGCGGGACGGCAACTTTGGCGGTCAATGATTCCGGGTGGTGGTTCATGGGAACCGTTTATCCCAACCCTTCGGACTGGAGTCAGGTGGACACCGTGGCTCTTGATTTGCGCGTGAAGATGACGAGCCCCACGGAGACAGTGGTGATCGAGGTTGGGGACCGGAACGGGAATAAGGTCCGTCAGCTCTATACGGATGTTTTAGAAACCATCATGGGACATACCGCTCCTGCCAATACAATCGTTATTTCGACGGACGACGTTGCGCAAGCGGCGGTTGCGCAGGGAGTTCCTCTCGACTTGACGCAAATTAAAACGGCGTATGTCGTGTTTGAGCAGGAGGCGGGGGCGAACGACATGGCAGTCAGCATGTTTATCGTTCAGCCGGAAGGCCCTGTGGATCCCAATGACGTGAATAACGACGGGTTCGTCTCCGCCATCGACGTTTTGGGTGGGATCAACGATCAAAACGCGAACGGAGCCAGGGTGTTGCCTGGCGGAGTCTCGTATGTCGCGGATGCCAACGGCGTACGCCTGTGGGTCGACACCAACCGGGACGGCAAAGCGACTCCCGCGGACGTGCTGGGGCCTATCACTAGAATCAATGCCCGCGGCCCGTATTCGTCGAAAATTCCCGTCAATGCGGTCGCAACCAACCATCCGGATTGGTTTAAGGTGCTCGATGCGCAGGCGCAAGTCCTGACGCTTTATCACCGGACGACGGGAGCCAAATACGAAATTGTCACGCCCTCCGAAGCGCTCGTGGATGGCGCGGGCAACCGTTACAATCTGGAAGGAAGCGTCTTCGTGTCCAACGACGGGCAATACGTTGCTTTTGCGACACGCAGAGACTGGATCTTTACGGCGCTCCAATACCGCTATCCGATGCACACGGATTACATCCGGGTTCGAAGGATCAGCCATCCGGCGCTGGAGACTTCCGATAACTACACTTACCAGGCGTCGAATGTCGACAGTGATCCTGCGCTGATTGCCGCTAGTTTCGGGACGGCCGAGGTTCAAATTACGTACAAAGCGGCCAACACGACGAGAACTATTCCGTTGCCGGCGGCTGTGGCCGGGGAAGGGGAGGCGATTGCGGCTGCCCCCGTCGTTGCGGCGTTTGCATTCGAGCCGATTATCGTTGACCCCGCGGATGCGGCGTTGATGGCACGAGCAGATGCGAAGGCGATTCCGCCCGCGGTGGCGAAGGCCGTGGATGAAGCCGTGCGAGGTATGGAGACGGAGCTTCCCTCGGTTCCGGCCGCGGACGCTCTGGCCCTTCTCCCCGAAGTTGGGCTGAAGCCTTCGGCTGCGAGTCCCTTTGATGATCTCGAAAAATGGTTGTCAGCGGATATGGTTTCTTTGGCGGAGCCGCAGCGTAACGAACTGCGAACGGCTGTTGACCGCCGCATGAGGCAAGATTACGGCGTTTCATTCGAGGCGGTTGGGGCTGTTTACTATGTGGCTGAGAAGACGCTTCGAATCGCCCTGTTTGCTAACCTCGTCAAAATTTCGCTCGGGTTGCTTGACGCAGGGCGAAGCCGTGAGCAGGTTCTTAACGATCTGCGGGTCATTCTCGAAGGGGTCGTTGGGACTGATCAGCCCCGTCCTGGAACAGGAACGGCTTCCCAGCCGATTCACCTAGTGATTCCTGTTCCGGCGAGTGTGGACGTGGATCGTAATAACTTGCTGCCTGCGGTGCTTGCCATTCAGCATCCGGACGATGAACTTATCTTTTTGACACAAGGACCGGGTGCGACTGCGGATGCCGCCAAAGCGCTTGAAGAAGCTTTGCATGCCCGCATGAGTGGAAGGCTGAGTGTGCTGACCGATAACATTCATGTTCTTCCGGGTGGCGGCAGCTACAGAGAGTTGGCGGCTGCTGCAGCGAGAATTATCGGCAATAATCGGTTGTCGGGGGAACGCGGCACGGTCAGTCAGGACGGCGAGCTTTTGGATTCTCTCGACATGATCCGAAGAGCTTACCGAATGCTTTCGCCTGACGAACTGAAGGATATTACTGCGCAGGCCTTGATCGCCGCGGATTATCTTCGCAATGCCGAGGCAAGTCCGGAGGCTTTGGCGCGACTCGACCTTTGGCTGCAGAAAATGGGCATCAACGCGGCGTCCTTATCGGCCAAGATCAAGATCGCCATGCAGGCCCTGCAGAAATTGGCTTCGGCAGCGTAAGCACACACGAGCCCGCAGGCGAGTGGTGGTTACGTACCAACCCCGACCGGGTTGGTGCCAACACACGAGCCCGCAGGCGAGCACTCAACCTTGTTGGTTGAGTGCCATCCACCGAGACCTTGACGGTCTCGTGTGGAGTGGTGGTGCTTACGCACCAACCCCGACCGGGTTGGTGCCGAAACGTGCATCGAACCGCCGAATTTAAAAAGGGGACAGGCAGAATCCACTGCCCGTCCCTTTTTTATTTCATTTGATTTCCATCACTAACCCGTGTAGCATTTTGAGTTCCGAGAGGGTTCTTGTCCGCAGTTTTTGAGCTTCCTTGAGGGCCCGCTTGACCGGTTGTTAGTCCCAAAGAAAATCACAGATCTGGAACCAAGGTTGACGAGGATAAAGTCGAGGAGCACAGGAGAGTCCATGAAAAAAGAAATCGAAGAGTTCATGTCGAGAGTGATTGCGAAGAACGTCGGAGAGACCGAGTTTCACCAGGCTGTCCGTGAGGTGGTCGAGTCCGTGACGCCGCACATCGAAAAGAATCCAAAATACAAAAAAGCCCGGATCATGGATCGGATCGTCGAGCCCGAGCGGGTCATCATGTTCCGCGTTCCTTGGTTTGACGATAAGGGCGAGATTCAGGTCAACCGCGGGTTTCGCATCGAAATGAACAGCGCGATTGGTCCGTATAAAGGAGGGCTGCGTCTTCATCCCAGCGTCAATTTGGGAATTCTGAAGTTTTTGGCCTTCGAGCAGGTTTTTAAGAACAGCTTGACGACGCTGCCGATGGGCGGCGGCAAGGGCGGATCGGATTTTGATCCGAAGGGCAAGTCGGACAACGAAGTCATGCGGTTCTGCCAGAGTTTCATGACGGAGCTCGAGCGTCACATCGGTCCCGACACCGACGTTCCTGCCGGAGACATCGGCGTGGGCGGACGCGAGATCGGATACCTGTTCGGCCAGTACAAGCGTCTGCGCAACGAGTTTACGGGCGTTCTGACCGGCAAGGCTCTCAATTGGGGCGGCAGTCTCATTCGGCCCGAGGCCACCGGCTACGGCTGCGTGTACTTCGTCCAGGAAATGCTCAAGACGCGCAAGGAATCCTTCGAAGGCAAGGTCTGCGCCGTTTCGGGTTCCGGGAACGTCGCCCAATATACGGTCGAGCGTCTGACGCAGCTTGGCGCCAAAGCGGTGACCTTGTCGGATTCTGACGGCTACATCTACGACAAAAGGGGCATCGGCGCAAAAAAGCTTCAGTATGTCATGGAGCTCAAAAACGTCCGGCGCGGCCGCATCAAAGATTACGCCAAAGAATTCGGCTGCGAGTACGTGAAAGGCGAGCGGCCGTGGGGAGTCGAGTGCGATATTGCTTTCCCGAGTGCCACTCAGAACGAAATTAATGAGGCGGACGCGGAGACGTTGGTGAAAAACGGCTGTATCGCCATCGGCGAGGGCGCGAACATGCCCACGACGCCCGAAGGCGTCCGCGTTTTTCAGAAGGCCAAGATTCTCTATGCCCCGGGCAAAGCGGCAAACGCCGGCGGCGTGGCGACTTCAGGCCTCGAGATGAGCCAGAACAGCATGCGCCTCAACTGGTCGCGCGAGGAAGTGGACCAGAAGCTCCATAACATCATGATCTCGATCCACGACAATTGCGTCAAGTACGGCCAGGAAGAAAAGAATTACGTCAATTACGTGAACGGGGCCAACGTGGCCGGTTTCGTCAAGGTCGCGGATGCCATGATCGATCAGGGGCTTGTCTAACACAATCTGAAATACCACGGCAGGGGCGGATCCTAGGGATTCGCCCCTGCCGGCTTTATCGGGAGGAACGGCCGTTGAGCACTCTGAGCACCGGACTGGGTGGATTGGACGAGCTGATCTGCGGGCTTCAAATCGGCGATAATGTCGTCTGGCAGATCGACGACATCGAAGACTACCGCCATTTTGTCGAGCCCTTCGTCCGCAAGTCGATTGCCGAGGGCCGGCAAATCGTCTACATCCGTTTCGGCGATCACGCGCCGCTCGTCAAGCCCGGCAACAACATCACGATCTACGAACTCGACGCGCGGGAAGGGTTCGAAGCCTTTTCGACCAAGCTCCACAAGGTGATCGAAGAAAAGGGCGAGGGGGTCTACTACGTCTTCGACTGCCTGACCGACCTCTTGAAGGCCTGGGCCACCGACCTCATGATCGGTAATTTTTTCAAGATTACCTGCCCGTACCTTTTCGTTCTGAATACGATCGCTTATTTTTCGATCATCCGCAACCGCCATTCTTTCCTGACAATTGCACGCATCCGAGAAACGACCCAGCTGCTCATCGACATCTATCGCGACAAGGGCAAGCGCTTCATCCACCCGCTCAAGGTTTGGAGCCGCTACACGCCGACGATGTTTTTGCCTCATCTCGAGGAGGGCGACAAGTTTATTCCTCTGACCGGAAGCGCCGATGTGGCGCGTCTCTTTTCCGACATGGGGCAGCGGAGCGCCTCGAGCACGAAGCAGAACCTGGATTATTGGGACCAGCTGTTCTTGAAGGCCGAGGAGCTCATGCGCAAGCGCGGGGCCGGGGAAAAACAAAAAGCCCTGGTCGAGCGGCTTTCGAAGATCCTGATGACCCGCGATGAGCGTTTTCTCGGCCTGGTGGAACAATACTTCGATTTGGAAGACCTGGTCCGGATCAAGTCACGCTTGATCGGCACGGGGTTCCTCGGCGGCAAGGCGGTCGGCATGCTGCTGGCGCGAAAAATTCTCGAAAAGTCTCCGAAGGTGGACTGGTCGCAGCTCCTCGAGCCGCACGATTCCTTCTATATCGGTTCCGACGTCTTCTATACTTATATCGTGCAAAACGGCTGGTGGAAACTCAGGATGAAGCAGAAGACCAAAGAAGGCTACTTCAAAGTGGCCTCCGAAATGAAAAGCCTTCTTCTCAAGGGGGAGTTTCCGAGAGAAATCCGAGAACAGTTCGAAAAAATGATGGAGTCTTTCGGGCAATCACCGGTCATCGTGCGTTCGAGTAGCCTCCTCGAGGACGGATTCGGAAACGCCTTTGCCGGAAAGTACGAAAGCGTTTTTTGCGCGAACCAAGGAAGCCCCGAGGAGCGCTACGAGCAGTTTGCGCAGGCCGTGCGCCGTATTTACGCCAGCACGATGAATGTCGACGCGCTCGCGTACCGCTTGCAACGGGGATTGGACCAGCACGACGAGCAAATGGCGCTCCTGGTCCAGCGCGTTTCCGGAGCTTATCACAAGCATTGCTTTTTTCCCGATGTCGGCGGCGTGGGGATTTCCTTCAACACCTTTGTGTGGAAAGAGGACATGGACCCGAAGGCCGGAATGCTCCGGGTGGTCTTCGGCCTAGGGACCCGCGCGGTCAACCGCGTCGAGCGCGATTACCCCCGTATCGTGGCCTTGGACGAACCCCTCCTCAAGCCGCATTCGGGGATGGAGGAGACTAAACGGTTTTCACAGCACTACGTGGACCTCATCAATGTCCGGGAAAGAAAGTTCGAGACTCAGCCCCTGGATAAAGTGGCCAACGACAATCCGGCCATGACGGGCTTCGACCGCCTTGCCGTGGTCGACTTCGGAGATTCGGATGAAAGCTCGGCAGGGGGACGCGCCCGAGGCGAGACGAAACATTGGGTCCTGACCTTCGACAGTCTGCTGTCGGACAAAACATTTACCGGCGCCATGAGCCGGATGATGAAGACCCTCGAGCGGGCGTATGCCTATCCGGTCGAGATCGAATTTACCGTCAATTTCATGCGCGACGGCAACTACCAGATCAACCTCCTGCAGTGCCGTCCGCTGCAGGCCAAAGGCCTCGGCAAGAAAGTCGATATTCCGAAGAGACTGGACCCCAAGAAAGTGTTTTTTTCGTCGAAAGGCGGATTTTTGGGGGGGAGCATTCTGCAGCCGATTCGCAGGCTGATTTATGTGGATCCCAAAGGTTATAGCGAACTGTCGCTTTCCTCAAAATACGATATCGCGCGTTTGGTAGGCGCCTTGAACAAGCAGGTGGAGGACAGAAATCTCTTGCCAACGTTTCTCCTAGGGCCGGGGCGGTGGGGCACCAAGATGCCGTCGCTCGGCGTCCCCGTGTCTTTTTCGGAAATCAACAATATTACGGCCTTGGGCGAGCTTTCCTTCGCGGGCGCTCAGTGCGTTCCCGAGCTGTCTTTCGGGACACATTTTTTCCAGGACCTGATGGAATCGAGCATTTTTTATGTCGCCATTTTTACCGAGAGCAAGGACGTCCTCTTCCACCCCGGGAAGATTCTGGATTGCCCGAATGCCCTCAAGAAGCTCGCTCCGGAGTACGCCAAGTATTCAAAAGTTGTGACCGTGGCAGAGCTTGAAACGCAGAAGGTCCGTTTGATGGCGGATATCTTGACGCAGCGGGTGGTCCTCTTTTCTTGAGGGGGGCAAAATCCCTTGCATCCCGCTACCTTCGTGACTAAAATACCCCCCGCATCTCGACAACCCTGGCAAAGGGGAAAGGGCTTCACTTATATGAAAACTCCTACATCCGAAAATAAGGCCCCAGCGACGATTACGACGCTTCCCGGGGATGCCATCCGACAGGTCATGTGGCGCTATCAGGACCGCTATGATCTGCAAATGGTGGTCCAGTCCGCGCGCTCCGTGGCCCGCGGGCTTGTCGCTCATCTGGTCGCTGACGGGGCCCGGCACTCGCACGACTGGACCGAGCAGAAAAACCAAATGCTCCAGGCCTTCGATGAGGCCGGTCTGACGTCTGTTTTTATGGAGCCCGAATTTGGGGGCTATATTGCTGGGCCCAAGAATTTCGTGCTGGCGATGGTGGCTTTTGAGCTGGCCTGGGTCGATGCCGGCGCGGCGACCTGTAATCTTGCCAACAACCTGGCCCTTGCTCCCATTCATGAACGCGGCACCCACGAACAAAACGCTTACTACATGGGGCTGTCGTGCCCTGCGAAACCCGGGGAAAACCGGAAGACCTGGCGCGGATCTTTTGTGCTGACCGAGCCGCTTCCTTACGTGGGGGTCGATACCGGCGTTTTGAGCGGCAAAATGCGCATCGCCGAATGGAAAGAAGGCAAGGAACCGATTTTGCAGGTCGAGAAGCGCGGGCGTTTCATCACGAACATGGGGTACGCCAATTACGTGACCGCCGCCGTCGACACCGACGATCCAAAAATCAAATCAAGCTGCATGATCATTCTCGAAAATACCGATCCGGGCGTCTATGACCACGGAGCGCCGACCCACAAGCTCGTCCATCAGCTGTCTTCAACGTGCGATCCGATCTTCAGCCTGAAGGTTCCCGCGAGCCGCATTATCGGCGGCTACACGGTGAAGGACGGGGTGATCGTGCCCAATTTCAGCCACGGCGAAGTGATCGAATCCGTCTTCAGGCGCACGCGCGTGACCGTCGGACTGATGAGTACGGCCAAACTTTTGTCGGCCATCGAGCCGGTCATCCGGTATCAGCGCACCCGCTTTCGCGGAGGGGCGACCGCGACGCCCGGAACGCCGCGCTTCGATCTCGGACTTCAGCAAAAAGAGGATTCTTCGCACCGACTGATCGATGTGTGGGCGACCGGAGAGGCCAGCGCGTCGCTCGGATTTGCGACCGCGAGGCTTTTTGACGAATTCGATGTGATCGAGCGTACCAAAAACGAGCGGTTTGCCAAAGAGGGGATCAAGGGGCCTCGCGCCCAGATGAAGGCCCTCAAGGAGCCGGGGGAAAGGGCCAGGGAATATCTGACGATCATGGACCAGCCGGAGGCGAAACGCAACAGCAAGCGTCTCACGGAACTCGAACAGGACGAACTGGCTCAATACCTGATCAAGGAATCGTTAGCCGATGTGATTTGCCCTGCGTGCAAGCTGTGGAACACCGGATACGGGGCGACGGTCATGCGCGAAGCGGTTTCGCTCATGGGCGGCTACGGCATCACCGAAGATTGCCCCGGGTTCTTGGGGCACAAGTGGATGGATATCCAGCTCGAGGCCACGTACGAGGGGCCCGAAGCGGTTCAGCGCCGGCAGCTGTCGGTGACGATGACCAATGCGCTTTTTATCATGCAGTTCAAGATGTGGATCAAGGAAATGCGACGGATCGCGGACACGCATCCCGGAACGGGCGCCTGTACGCTGGCGACGGCCATGACGCTTTGGTTGTGGACTTTCGAATATTTGCGGGAGGCCAAGGACGCTGAAGGCAAGGCGCTCTATCACGGACAGCGGCACGGCGTGACCTTTCCGCTTGCCGACGCGCTCTCCTGGCTGCTGGCTTCGCGCTATCAGATCCTGGACGTCCTCGAACTCGAGGCTAAGGGTCCGGAAAATCCGGTTCTCGCCGAAAGCCTTCAGGGGTACGTCAATTTCTTCACGGATCTGAGTCATGTCCAGGCGGCCCGCGCCGCAGGCGAGGCGGGACGGATTTGCGCCGAGCTCGTGTTCGGCTACAACCGCCATCCCTCGTGGCAGGAGGACGGCGCGCGCGTTTGTTTTTCCAAGGACCAGGCCGAGAAAATGGAAGGGATCATGCCGGGGGTTTGCGGCATGGCCGAAGGGTTCGGCGATGTCCTGTCGGAGAATGGCGCCCATGCCGCCAAGGCAGGCCCCTGCGTTTGCTTTGACGGGCGGGAAGTTTTTCAAAAGCTTCGCAATAAGCTCGACGGATGTCTGACGGGCGCGCGAGTGGCCAAAGACCGCTCGGCCGACGCGCTGACCCAGATCATGATTCCCGAAGCGCTCGATTATCCTCTGTAACGCTGCTCAATGACCCGGGACAAGGCTGCCGTGGAACGTCAAAGTCTGGATGTGGATATCGCCTGCGTGGGCTTCGGCCCCGCGATGGGTGGTTTTCTTGCGACGCTTTCGAGCGCCTTGAGCGATCCTGCCCGCCAGGGCAAGCTCACAAGCCGGGTCATGCCCGGCATGCCGCTCCAGGTCGTCTGCTACGAACGGGCCGATGACATCGGTTTCGGAGTCTCCGGGGTCGTCACACGCGGACGAAGTATCAAAAAAACCTTTCCCGACCTCGACCTTTCGCAGATCCCGATGGCGCATCCGGTCAAGCACGAAAAGGTTTTTTACCTTTTGGATCCCCTCGGAGCGAGCCGCCGCTCCTGGATCTTGAAGTCGGCCGATGCCGTGCTTCGCACGGCCGGGAGAATCCTTCCCTGGTTCCGCGACGACGCGTTCGAACTTCCTTACATCCCCCCGTTTATGGCCAAGCACGACGGCTTCATCCTTTCCATCGGTCAGTTCAACCAGTGGGTCGGCTCCCAACTCATGGCGTCCGGAACGGTCCAGATCTGGCCGGGAATGCCCGTTCGTGAACCGATCGTCGAGGACGGAAAAGTTCTCGGGATCCGGCTCGTCGATCAAGGAACCGACCGCGCCGGCCGCCCCGATGCCGGCTTCATGCCGGGCATGGATATCCGCTCGCCTCTGACCGTGGTCGGAGACGGTCCCGTGGGCCCTGTGGGGAGGCGACTCGATGAAATTTTCGGCCTGCCCGAGGGCGGCCATCAGCGGGATTGGGCAGTCGGAATGAAAATGGTGGTGGAGCTGCCCGAAGACACGCCGCTTGAAGCGGGCACCGTTTTCCACACTTTCGGTTTTCCTGAACCGGAAATCTTCGGCTTTCTGTACGTTTATCCCAACCGGATTGCCTCCGCCGGAATCTTTGTCCCGTCCTGGTTCGAGAGCCCCGTGCGGACCAGTTACCGGTATCTTCAACACTGGATGCAGCATCCCCGGCTGTGGAAATATCTCAAGGGGGCCGTGATGCGCTCCTGGGGAGCGAAGTCCCTGCAGGAGTCCGGAAGACGCGGGGAGCCTCATCTGGCCGGCAACGGCTACGCCCGCATCGGAGAGGGTTCGGGAAGCACGAACGTTCTCACCGGGTCAGGCGTCGATGAGGCCTGGGCGACGGGGTCCCAGCTTGCCGAGGCCGTGATCGATCTTTGGGGAAAAGATAAGCCGTGTACGAAGGAAAATCTTGAGGAGGCCTACGTGCGTCGCCGTCGCGCAAGCTGGGTCGATCAGGAATCGCGGGTCGCTGAAAAGTCGCGTGACGGTTTTCAGTGGGGTTTTGTGCCCGGCCTCATGGGGATGGGGCTTGCGGGCATGACCAACGGTTTCCTCCATCTAGGGAAGGAACCCTGCCGTCCGAGCGATCATATTCCTTCCCTCGAAGATTATTTCAAAGGAAAAATTTCTCCGGAGGAAATTCGGCAAATTCGCGAAGAGGCGGTTCGCAAGAGGACGCCGCTTTTTGAAGCGCTGATGGACAAGGCGGGATGGCCCAAGATCCAATATGACGGCAAGCTTCTGATGTCGCATCAGGACGCCCTGCTTGCGGGAGGGAAAGTGCAGGCGCCGGCGGGGTATGCCGATCACGTGGCTTTTGTCTACCCGAACTTGTGCGAGCAGTGCGGAACGAAGGTCTGCATCGAGCTTTGTTCCGCGCAGGCCATTACCATGGGCGAAGACGGCGGGGTCCCGGCGTTTGACCGGGAAAAGTGCGTGCATTGCGGAGCCTGTCTTTGGAACTGCGCGAAGGAGCGCGAAGGCGACCCGGAGCGCGGAAACATCGAGTTCGGCGCCGGAGCCGGCGGTCTTCATTCTGCCGAGAATTAAAGGCTAACGACAAGGAGATTATGATGAGCGGAGAATTTCATATTGTGGTGTGCGGGAGTTTGGTCCCCGATCCTTTGCAGACGCTTGAACCGGTGCAGGGTCCTACGGGCCCCGCCCTGAAAAACGAAATGATGCTTCCTTCGGTTCTGGATCCCTGGGCCGCGCACGCGCTCTACGAAGCTGCGAACCTCGCGAAGAAAACGCCGGGTTCCAAGGTGTGGCTTGTCAGCCTCGGGCCCAAAGCCAAACTGCAGCAGCTCATGATGACCATTGCTCAAAAGGCCCCTTTTGAGCTGGTGGTTGCGGACGGCTCGGCGAGTGGTTTTACGGACGCTACCGAAACCGCTTCGGCGCTGGCCGAAACCATCGCGAAAATTCAGGGGCTCGACCGTTCTAAACTCCTCTTATTTGGGGGATGTTCGTCCGCTTCCCGGGATGCCGGAGTCACGGTCCAGATGGTCGGCGAACAGCTGGGCATCACCGATCAGTTCCTCGCCGTCGACGAGCTCACGGTCCAGCCGGACGGATCGTTCAAGATCCTGGAGCGGGTCGAGGGAGGAAAGTACCAGGTTTCCCGTTGCGCGGGCGCTCCTGCCGCGCTGGCCTGGGCGACCGGCAACCTGCCGGAGCCTCCGAACAATCCCCAGGTGGGGATGGCCAATATGCGGGGGATTATGCCCGCGCTCCAAAAGGCGCAGGCCGCCAAAGTCGGGCTCGGAACGATTACTTATGACGGCGTGGAGGTCCCCAAGCAGCGCCGCGATACGCGGATCGTCAAGGATGCTTCCGTCGACGAGATTGCGAAAGAAATCGTCGAATGGATGAAAAACGGTTAAACTTCGAGGATCTAGACACTATGGAAACGATTCTTTATCTCGTTCATACGAATTCGGATGGAAGCCTTCCGAAGGTGGCGCTCGAAACCCTGACGGCCGCTAAAGATCTCGCAGCAAAACTTGCGGGCTCGAAACTGATTGCGGGGCTCATCGGCGAGAAGACGAAGGCAGCGGCCGACGCGATTGCCGGGTGCGGCGCGGTCAAATTTTTGACCGTGGAAGGCCCGGACTTCGGGGCCTCCCGGTACGCAAGCGACGCATTTGCCGCAGAGAAGATCGTCAAGGCTGCGGGGGCCACTCTCGTGCTTGCGCCGGCGACCTCACGTTTTGCGCGCGCGATTCCCGGCGCGGCCAAACGCGCGGGCGGCTCAATCGATACGCACGTGAGCGCAATCCAGGCAGACGGCGGAAAAGTCCAGATCAGCCGCTGGTTTTACCGGCAGAGGATGCTCGGGATCATGAGCCGCTCTTCCAGGCCGTGGTTCCTCCTGGTGGATCCTGGAGTTTTTGAGGCGGCAACGGAAGGGGTGGGAAGCGCGGCGGTCGAAAAAGTCGAAGCGGCTCTGCCGGAGTCCTGCCGGCGAACTCAGGTGGTGGGAATCGAGTCTCCCTCCGCAGGCACCCAGACGATTCGTCCGGATGCCAAATTACTGTTCGTGGCCGGGGCGGGCTGGACAAAAAAACAATCCGACGGCCAGACCCATCTCGACGATGCGGGGAAACACATCCTTGGTTTTCTTGCCAAATCCCAAGCCTCGCTCGGGAGCAGCAAGTCGCTGGTGGACTTGAGTACGGAGGGCGGCGAGGTGTTGAATTTCATGAGCCATTTGAACCAGGTCGGCCAGACCGGCTCGACCCCGAGGCACCCCAAGGGGCTTGCGACTTGTTGCCACGGCGAGGAACCTCACGTGGTCGGCTGGCGTTTCATTAATGAGAGAAGAGCCGTGAATTTGGATCCGAACTGCGGATGGGCGCAGGGGAAGGCCGACGTGCTTTATGTCGCCGATGCCTTTAAAGTCATGGAAAAGTTGAACGAGCTGCTGGTCTCATAGACACATTGAGCACATAGTCCAAATTTCAAAGAGGGATTGATTATGCGATACGACAAGGAGCCTCATTTCGAGCAATACCTGAATCAGCTTGTCCGGCTGCTTCAGAAGATGATGAAGAATCTTCCCGGACAGGACGCAAAGCCCGGACCGGTCGAGCCTCCCAAGGGGAAGGAACCGAATCTGAACGTGTTTCTGTTCAATTTCATGCCGATGATGCAGTTGACGCCCGAAGAGCTTGAAGAGATCGAAGAAATGATGGACGGGCCGCTTGGCGCCGAAGAGGAAGTTCTGGAACTCGACGGGGAGCTGAATTCGGCAGACAAGGATTTTCTGCGCCGGCATGGCATTCGATTTTAAAGCGAGAAAGAGGGCGCTCTAATGGCGAGAGGAACGGTTTTTAGCTTGGTTCTGGCGGGTTTGGTTTTATGCGGGCCCGGGATTCGTCCGGCAGCGGCCGTTTTGGACAAGCCTTATGACCACTCCTTTCTGGACGAATGCCTGAAAAAATTCGTCAATAGCCAAGGCGAAATCGATTTCCGCGGGTTGAAAGAGAAGCCGGAACTCCTTGACAGGTACCTGACACAGTTGGCTTCCCTCAACGATCCGCTTTGGACCAAGACCTGGCCCCGTGAGGAGATCCTGGCCCTTTGGATGAACGCCTATCACGCGGCGATCCTCAAGGCGTTGCGCGATCACTATCCGGTCCGCTTCATCAATGACATCCCAAATGTTTGGGAGATGGATCTCATTCAGGTTGGACCGAAATACTACAGCTTGAGAGACATCCGCAGACAGCAACTCCTCGGCTCTTTCCGGGACGAGAAGATCCATTTTGCTCTCTCTGCGGGCGTCAAGGGCGGTCCTAAGATGCCCCAAGAGGCTTTTACCGGGCCCCGGGTGGAAGGCCAGATGTTTATAGCGGTCACGGCTTTCGTTAACGACCCGTCGGAGGTGAAGATCGAACCGGGCAAAAAAAAGGTCATCCGCCTTTCCAAGATTTTCGAGTGGTACAGCGCAGATTTCGTCATGGACTTCGGCACCGGTGACAACGATCTCGGCATGTCGGAATCCGATTACGCCATCGTGTCTTTTGTAAACCACTATCTGACCGACCCTGAAAAGGCACGGTTCCTCGAAGATCAAAAAGTGAAGGTCAAGTACCTTCCCTTTGACTGGAGTCTAAGCGAATGGCACCGCGAAGCGGCCGACGGCTCCGGGTCGCCTGCGTCCAACTAAACGCGCGCCCGGACTGGGAAGCCAATCTTGGATCGATCCTCTCGGGAGTGGAACGCGCCTCGCGACGCCACGCCTCGGTCGTCGTCCTTCCTGAAAATTGTTTGTTCCGGGGTCCGGCTTCCGGACTTCTCCGGATTGCCGCGGCGGTCACGCCGGTTGTCGTCGAAAAAATCCGTTGCCTTGCCCGCGAAACCCGGACCGCCGTTATCTTGGGCGGCATTCCGGAAAAATCCGGCAGGCCAGACAAGGTTTTTCAGACGGCTTACACGATTGATGAGAAAGGCAGGGTGGCGGCCCGGTACCGAAAAATCCATCTTTTCGACGTTGCGCTCAAAACCGTAAGGGTTTCGGAGTCCCGCCATATCGCGCCTGGGGACCGGCCTACAGCGGGCAAGCTCTTCGGAATCCCGACGGGCGTCGCGATTTGCTACGACTTGAGATTCCCCGAACTTTTCCGGCACCTTGCGCTGCGCGGGGCGAGAATCGTTTTTGTTCCGGCCAACTTTACCCGCGAGACCGGGAAGGCGCACTGGGAAGTCCTCCTTCGGGCTCGCGCGATCGAAAATCAGATCTTTGTCGTCGCTGCCGGTCAGGTGGGAGAGCATCCTGTGACCGGGATCCGTTCGTTCGGCACAAGCCTGGTGATTGATCCGTGGGGGCGAACATTGGCCCGGGCCTCGGGGGACCGGGAAGAGATTCTGATGGCGGACCTGGACCTCAGGGCGCAGGAAAAGCTTCGCCGTTCCTTTCCTGTCCTGAATCATATCAAGCTCCGAACTTTTTAATCGTAACTCTTTTAATTTGAATTAGTTATGATTAGTGCAGTCACGGCATTTTGTGAAAGACGTTGACAGTACGACTTAATTTCAATACAATACGCAACTCCAATCGTATCCATCAATACCGGTTTTTTTCGGCCTCCTTGTTTTGTGCCGTCAATCGGTAGTTTCAAGGAAAGGGTGTATTTCGTATGTCAAAGTTCGCCATTATTGAAACGGGAGCCAAGCAGTACCGGGTCGAAAGCGGAACCCTCCTCGAAGTCGAATTACTCGAGGCCGCCGAGGGGCAAAAAGAAGTGACCCTGGACCAGGTTCTTTTGGTCAAGGACGGTGACAAACTCTCGATCGGAACCCCTTCGGTCCCAGGGGCCAAAGTGGTTTGCGAGGTGCTCGGGGAATTCCGTGCACCGAAAGTCATTAATTTCAAGTACCGCCGCCGGAAAAAATCCAGCCGCAAGGTCGGACACCGGCAGGATTTGTTAAGGCTCCGCGTCAAAGAAGTCAACGGCTAAAACGAAATCATCAGGGCAAGGACAGGGAATCCATCATGGCACATACAAAAGCGCAGGGAAGTTCGACAAACGGACGGGACTCGAATTCGAAGAGACTCGGAGTGAAGGCGTCCGGGGGCCAGTGGGTGACGGCCGGAAGCATCATCGTCCGCCAGCGCGGAGCCCAGTTCCGCCCCGGGCATTTTGTCGGCCGGGGCAATGATTTCACGCTGTACGCGAAAAAAGACGGGATCGTCGAGTTTAAACCCAATCGGACCGTTCACATCCTCCCGTCGAATTGATGTTCGGTTTTGATCCAACGCGGGGTCTTGCCCGGTAACAGGCAGGACCCCTTTTTTTTCTCCTCTATGCTGATCGATCAGGTTCATCTGGTGGTGCAAGCCGGAAACGGCGGCAAAGGCTGCGACAGCCTTTTCCGCCGCACGGACCATAAGGTCGTCTATAACGGCGGCGACGGAGGCAACGGCGGCAGCGTTGTTTTCCGGGCCGAAGAGAACGCCCCGCCCATCGAAGACCTTCGCTTCAAGCAGCATATCCTTGCCGAATCCGGAGCGCACGGCGGCAGCAGCAAAAAACGGGGAAAAAACGGCGGCGACCGCATCGTGCTCGTCCCGATAGGGACCAGGGTTTTTGACCGCCAGAACAATCTGCTGATCCGGGAACTCAACGAGGCCGGTGAATCGGTCGTGGTCGCGCGCGGGGGCGCGGGGGGCGTGGGCAACGTCGGCCGCAAGGAAGCCCAGCTCGGCCAACTCGGAGAGATCGTCGATGTCGAAGTCACCATCCGGCTGCGCGCCGACGTTTTTTTTGTGGGCCTTCCCAACTCGGGAAAATCGGCCCTGCTCAACCGGCTGACGCACACTCACGCCAAGGAAGAAACTTATCCGTTTGCGACACAATCCCCCCAACTCGGAGTCTGCTCCCTGACCGAGGACCAAAACGCCACGCTTTGCGAGCTGCCTTCCGTATACGCCCTCTCGCACGAGGGCCACGGGCTCGGGGTCGATTTCCTGAAGCACCTCGAAAGGGCGAAGTGCGTCCTTTATGTCGTCGATCCCGTTTCTCAATTCGCCTCCACTTGCGCCGAAGGCTTCACGATCCTGAAAAAGGAAGTGGCGTTCGTCGGGAAAGAGTTTTTGAAGATTCCGCATGCGGTTGTGGTTACGAAAGCAGACCTGCCGGAGGCTCAGGAGAAGCTGAAAAAGAAAAGATGGAAACCCGGGGTCCCCGTGTTCTATATTTCATGTACGGAAGGTACGGGCTTAGACGCCTTAAAAGAATTCCTCGGCCGGTCTCTAGACCTGCGACAAGAGGGGACGCCATGAGAGAACGTTTGAAGCAATGCCGGAAGATCGTCGTCAAGGCGGGAACAAGCATTCTGACGGCCCGGGACGGGAAGATTTCCGGGGCTCATCTGGAGCGGCTGGCCGAAGACTTGGCGGCAGTCATGGCGGCCGGGCGCCAGCTTGTGCTCGTCAGCTCTGGGGCCATTGCCTACGGGATGGAAGTCAACCGTCTGGCGAAAAGGCCCAAGAACATGGGAAGGCTCCAGGCGTGCGCGGCCATCGGCCAGGGCAAACTCATGCACGCCTATGAGCAGGTGTTTTCCCGGCGCGGGGTCACGACGGCGCAGGTTCTTTTGACGCGCGACGCGCTCGAGACGCGCAAGCGCTTTCTGGCTGCCCGCCATACTTTTGCGGAACTCTTCGCCATGAAGGCCCTCGCGATCGTCAACGAAAACGATACCGTCGCCACCGAGGAAATCGCCTTCGGAGACAACGACGTCCTGTCGGTGCAGGTCGCTCATCTGATTGGGGCCGATCTCTTGATCCTCCTCTCGGACGTCGACGGGTTTTACCTGCGCGACGGCTCCCGGCTTCGCCAGGTGACGAGCCGCGATCAGATCGAAGGTGAGCTCGTGAAACACTTGAAAGACACCCGCAAGGAAAAAAATGTCGGGGGCATGCGCGCGAAACTCGAGGCCGCGAAACTTGCGATGCGCCTCGGGGTTTCCATGATGATCGTCAACGGTCACGAGAAGGGGATCGTCGAGAGGGCGGTTTCGGGGGAAGATACGGGCACGCTTTTCGGGGCCCTCCCGGAGCGCGAGAGCGCCCGGAAGAAGTGGATTGCCTATTCGGCCGCCCGCAAAGGCGCCCTCGGGATCGATGACGGCGCGTGCGAGGCCCTCCGGGGCAAGCACCGCAGCCTTTTGCCCGGAGGCATCGTGACGGTCCACGGGGAGTTCGATGCCGGAGAAGTGGTCGAGCTCCAGACGGTTTCGGGGGAGGTTTTCGGGCGCGGCGTGGTGCGCTACGCGAGCCGCGAGGTTGTCCGGATTGCCGGTAAAAAGACGGGGGAAATCGAGTCGATTTTGGGTTATAAATCTCAAGACGAAGTCATTCACCGCAACGACATGATTTTGTGGTGACGGGCGCCTAGAAAATTTTTCTCGAAGGAGCCGGGATGGCCATCGCAAGAAAAGGTTGGAAGACGTCTTTGGAGAACATGCTCGGGGCCGTCGAGGATGCCTCGATACGGGCGGCCCAGGTTTCGTCGCCGCTCAAAAAAGCGGTGCTGCGCGACGCTGCACGGGAATTGCTCCGCAGCGAAAAGGCCCTCCTTCGCTCGAACGGCCGTGATCTGAGAAGCGCGCGCCGCGAAGGCTTCAGCGCCGCCATGATTGACCGGCTGACCCTGACCCGCGTGCGTCTTCGGGAAATGGCGCGCGCAGTGACCGCCGTTGCCGCGCTCGAGGATCCGATCGGTCAGACTGTGCGGACCTGGAAACGTCCCAACGGGCTCAAGATCACCCGTGTCACTGTTCCGATCGGGGTGATCTTGATCATTTACGAGTCGCGGCCCAACGTGACGGTCGAATGTGCCTCCCTTTGCTTGAAAAGCGGAAACGCGGTCATTTTGCGCGGCGGTCGCGAGTCGATTTATTCCAACCGGGCGCTCGTCTCGGTTTTTAAACGCGTGCTGCGCCGCCACGCTCTTCCCGAGGCGGCGGTGAGTCTGGTGGAGACCACGGACCGCGCGGCTGTTGATGCTCTGCTGAAGCGCAACGACAAGATCCACCTGGTGATCCCCCGGGGGGGCGAGTCCCTCATCCGCAAAGTGGTGCGCTCGTCAAGAATTCCGGTGATCAAGCACTACCAGGGGATTTGTCACGTGTACGTCGACGAGCATGCGGATATTTTAAAGGCTATTTCCATCGTGGTGAATGCCAAGATGCAGCGGACGGGAGTCTGCAACGCCGCGGAAACTCTTCTCGTTCACCGGGACATTGCAGGCCGTTTTCTTCCGCTCGTAGGCCAAGAGCTCCGAGACCTCGGCTGTGAGTTGCGCGCCGACCCAGCAAGCCGCCGCTATCTGCCGTGGGCCAAAGCGGCGAGGCCGTCGGATTTCGGACGGGAGTTTTTGGACAAGATCCTGGCCGTCAGGACTGTCGCCGGCGTCGGCGAGGCCGTGGAGCATATCCGCCGCTACGGCTCTGCGCACACCGACGCCATCGTGACCGAGGACCCCCGGGCCGCCGGGATTTTTAAGGCCCAGGTCGATTCGTCCTCGGTGATGGTCAATGCCTCGACGCGTTTTTCGGACGGATTCCAATATGGATTCGGGGCGGAGATCGGGATCTCGACCGACAAGATCCACGCGCGCGGTCCCATGGGGCTCGAGGGCCTGACTTCTTACAAGTACCTCGTCGAAGGCAACGGCCAGATCCGGAAGTAAATGGACGGCACCATGACCCAGAGAATCGGAATCCTCGGAGGGACGTTCGATCCGGTCCATTGCGGACATCTTGCGCTGGCGCGCTCGGCCCGCGGCCAATACCGCTTGGACAGGCTCCTTTTTGTTCCCGCCTTCATGCCGCCGCACAAAATCGGAATTTGCGAGATCACGGCACCGGCCCACCGGTATCGCATGGTCGAACTCGCGATCGGGGGAGAGCCGGATTTCGAGGTCTGTGACGTCGAGTTCACCCGCGAGGGCCCGTCCTATACGGTCGAGACCCTGGAGCTTTTGAAGCGCCGGTTTCCCGGGAGCGAATGGTTTCTGATTTTGGGCGAGGACAACCTCCGAAACATGGACCGTTGGAAGGATCCGGACAGAATCCGCGCGGCAGCGACTGTCTTGGCGGCGAAGCGGCCGGGGGCCGAAACCCAGTGGTTTCGGCACGCTCGCGGGGACTTGAGGTCCCCGTCTTCGCAGGCCGGAGCGGCCGCAGGGGGGACTGCGGACGAAGGGCCCGGGGTGCAATGGATCCGGATGGAAGCGTGCCCCGTTTCGGCTTCGAAGATCCGCGAGACGCTGCGTGGTGGCGGATCTCCGGGGCCTCATGAATTGCCGACGGCGGTCGAAGATTATATCCGCCGGCAAAAGCTTTACCGGGCATGAGCCTATGACGCTACTGATGAACGCACTCATCGTCTTGTCGCTTCTGGGGTTCTCCGCTTTTTTCTCCTGCACGGAGACGGCGCTTTTTTCCCTTTCAAGGATCGATCGAAAACGTCTTGCGGAGGCCCACTCGAAATCGGCACGCTGGGTGTCGGCGCTCCTCGATAGCCCGCGCCGGACTCTCCTGACCATTTTGATCGGGAATATGACGGTCAATACCCTTGCTGCGGCCATTGTGACTTTGACCGCCATGCATCGCCTCTCGCCGGAAGGCGTGAGCCTCGTGATGGTTTTGTTTACGGCACTTCTGATTCTGACCGGTGAAATTACGCCCAAGATTCTGGCGGTGCGCAATCATGAGCGACTCGCACGGCTGACGGCTTTCCCGATGGTTGCGATGGCGTGGCTGCTCGCCCCCGTGAGATTCCTCTTTACCGTCGTGACGGACCGAAGCCTTCTGTTTTTGGGCCGCGGAAAGAAGGCACCGTCCGAGGCCCTTACAGAGGAGGAGCTCAAGACCCTCGTCAAGATCGGCGAGGAAGACGGCATCCTCGATGCCCGCGAGCGCCAGATGATCCAGAAGCTCTTTGAGCTGGGCGAGCGCCCGGTCAAAGACATCATGATTCCGAGGATCGACGTTCTCGCGCTCGACGCGGACGATGCTCCCGAAAAACACGCCGAGATCCTCCGAAAGCGTCATTTCCATTACATTCCGGTCTACCGGGGCTCGATGGACGAGATCCTGGGGGTGGTTTCGGTCCAGGAGTACCTGCTCAACCTCGGGGAGAAGAAACTCGAGGCCCTCTTGAAGGAGCCCCTTTATATTCCGGAAACCAAACGGATCGACGAAGTTCTGGAGGAGTTCAAGCGGCGCGACGTCAGTTTTGCGGTCTGCATCGATGAGCACGGCGGCACCGACGGGATCGTCACGCAGGAGGACATCCTCGAGGAGATCTTCGGGGAATATTACGATGAGTACGAAACGCCCGTCAACCCGATCCGCCGCCTTGCGCACGATGTTTTTCTGGCGGAGGCGAAGATCAGCCTTTCGGACTTCAACGCGTTTTTCTCAAGCGATCTCAAATCTGAAGAGGCCAGCACGCTCAGCGGCTATATCCTGGAACACCTCGGGGAACTTCCCTCGAAAGGCAAAGTCCTCTCCTCCGGAGGCTTCGAAATGACGATCGACCACGTGATCCGCCACAGGATCCATCTGGTCTCGGTGAGGCGGACGCCATGACGGTTCTCTTCCTCGGTCTCCTAGCGGCCTTCCTGCTTTCAGCTTTTTTTTCGTGCGCTGAAATGGCTTTTGTATCTGCCGACAGGGTTCGGTTGCGCAAAGCGGCCGATTCAGGGGCCCGGTCCGCCCGGGCGGCGATGAAACTCTATGAAAAACCCCAGCGCTTTTTGATCGGCCTTCTGATCGGCAATAACATCGTCAATATTGCCTCCACCGCCATCGTGACAGTGCTTTTTGCGCGCCTTTTCGGTATCGAGAACCAATGGGTGGTGACAGCGGTCGCGGCTCCGATGATGATCATTTTTGCAGAAATGATCCCGAAGGACTTGGGCCGCATACATGCCAACGCCCTTTTGACTCGCGGAGCGTTCTGGCTGAGGGCCGTCTTTGCCTTTTTTTATTTCCCTTCGACGGCGTGTCTTGGGATCGTCAATTCCTTTCTTGCCCGCGGATCTTCGGGCGGGAAACGGGGCATCTTCGTCAACGAGGAGGAATTCCGTTCGCTGATCGAGGAGAGCGTGCGATCCGGGGTCGTGACCCGTCACCAGAAGAAGATTATCGATACGATTCTTGATTTCGAGCGCGTCAGCGTGTCCTCCGTCATGGTTCCCTACGACAAGGTGCCCAAAGCGGAGATCAACGGGACCGTGGGAACGATCAAGGAAGCGGCGCGGCGCACTCAGTCGCGCATGGTCCTCGTCTATGAGGAGGAGCCGGCCATCGTGGTCGGGATGATTTACGTCTACGATCTTTTGTTTGAACCCGACGATCGCCTTGAGCTCGCGCGTTTTTTGAGGCCCCCGATTTTTCTGCCGGGAACGACTTCGATCGAACACGCCTTCCTGACTCTTCAGGCCAAACGCCAGTCCTATGCCGTTGTGATGGACGTCGAGGGCGACGTGATCGGCGCCGTTGCGATCGAGCGGCTTTTGACCTATCACTCCTCGGCCCCAGACCGCCCCGAATCTCCGGGGGGGCGGCCATGAAAAAGTTGATGGCGGCCCTCCTGGTGCTTGGGGTGGCGTGCGTTCTCCCGGTTTCAGGGGCCTGGGCCTATCAGGAAGAGGTCGGCGTCATGAGCGATGAGATTTGGAAAGCTCTCCACGACATGCTCGGACCAGGGGGGATCGAGCGGGAGGACCGGGCGAAAGGTGAGATGCTGACGGCATGGAAAGAAGACGTGGTCCGGCGGGGCCACGGAAGGTTTGAAAAATGGATCAAACAAACTTACCGGCGAAGGACCCAGTTCCGCGTGAGGCTGATGGAAAAAACCTACACGACGGTGATTCAGATCAACGGCTCCTTCGGCGAACAGCAGCTCAACGGCCCTTCCAACTCCATGTGGAAGAGCGTCAAGCCGCAAACCGAGGATTACATCCAGGAGCTGGATTTTTTCAAAGCCTTCATGCGCCAGCTCAGTCAAAACCGGGCTGCCAATCCCAGACCGCCTCTTGAAGACCTCTCTTCCGAATCATGATTGAGGGCGACCGTCCGGTCGCGCCGACTCAACCGCCTCAGGCTACGTGGCTCCTTCCTCTTTCTAAAAAAGTTCAGGAAGTCGGCTCCTCCGCTCAAGCTTTCCCGGATGTCCGCCGTTAATTATTTCGGTATAACGAGTTATCGGTAAGCATTCCAACCGGATTCCCGCGAAGTTTTTTTGCAGGATGGCCATTTCGAGTCACAGGCCCTTCAGACGGCGACGGGCTGTGGCCGACGTAGGAGAGCCGATGCGGGTAGTCGCAGTGGCGAATCAGAAGGGTGGTTGCGGCAAAACGACCACGAGCATCAATCTTGCCGCATGCCTGGCCTATTTGGGGAAGAGGGTCCTTCTCGTCGACTTGGATCCCCAGGGGCATTCCACCTGCGGTCTTGGGGTCTCGGCCGGCCCTCACCGCAAGACGGTCTATAACCTGCTGTATTTTCCGGACGGCTGCATGCCGGCGCCCGAAGAGCTCCTTTGTCCCGTCAATTCCCATTTGAGCCTTATTCCTTCGTATGAGAACCTGAGCTTTCTCGATGAGATCCTGGCCCACCGCAAAGATCGTGAAACGCGTTTGCGCGAGGCCCTTGCCGGTTTCCGCTCACGCGGGTACGACTGGGATTATGTGGTGCTGGATTGCCCACCCAACCTCGGCGTCTTGACTTACAACGCGCTTGCGGCGGCTCAGGACGTGATTATTCCGGTCGAGCCGTCGTTTTTTTCCCTCCACGGACTGGCCAAAATCAGTGAAACCATTCAGCGCACCCGCGAAACGCGGGAAGTGCCGCTCGAAGTCCACGCGCTTTTAACCCTCTTTCGTTCCGAGAACTCGTTTTTTCAGGAAATCTACGGAGAAGTCAAAAAACATTTCCGCGACCGACTGTTCAAAACCTCGATCCACGAAGACATTCTGCTCCGGGAGGCCTCGAGCGCCGGGCAAAGCATCGTCGACTACCAGCCAAAGTCGCAGGCGTTCCGGGACTATCTCAACCTTGCGACCGAATACCTCGAAAGGGAATGGCAGCGTTTGCTTCCCGAGAAGGCCTTGGGCTGGGACCATGTGATGTCGCTGCGCTTCGGTCCGCGCTCCTTGAGCGGGGGAGTCCTCTTTCAGCTGATGAGCCGCAGCGCCCGGTCGGTGGAAATCGCGGGGGATTTCAACCAATGGATTCCGGAGTCCCTGGTTTGCCGGGAACAGGAGGGCTTGTGGCAGAAAGTTATTCCGGTGACCCACGGCGGATTTCGCTATAAATTCATCGTCGACGGCGAGTGGCAGGTGGATCCCTACCAGCCCGTGCAGTTATCAAACGCCTTTGGGGGTTATGATTCTTATCTGGAGATTGCCTGATGGACGCGACGTCGCCTAAAAAGCTAAAACGCGGCCTCAAAGACGTCTCGCCCTTGTTTGCCGAAAATCCGGTCGGCTGGATTCCGTCAAAGCGGCTGGGACCGGAAACCGAAATTTTGGCCTTGAGCTTGTTCCACCCGGATTTTCCAGCCGACTCGCACTCCTTGAGCCGCTGCCTCTGCAAGAAAGTCGAGCAGGACGGATATCCTTCGGCTCTGGTGTTGCTGCGTACCGTAGAGGCCCTCAAGAAGCCTCCTCAGCGCATGCATGGGGAGGACCGTCCGGAGGGCGCAGATGCGGCCTCCCACGGGGTAAGCTGGGAACAGCTCGAGGCTCTGACAGGTCCCGGAAGTGTTGAGCCGGGGGATCCCGTTTTGCTTCCTCAGGTTTTAGTGGTCGACTTCGACTACCGCTATAAGACCTACGTGAAGCGTGTTATTCCCTTGCTGGACAAATGGGTGCTCCATCTGAGGGCGCAAGCAGAAAGCTTGAACGAGGGATACCGGATGCTGAAGCTCGTCTCCACGCTGAATCCTCATTTGGACTATCACGTTCTGTTCGACGGCGAGCCGCAAGATCCCCGAGGGCCTGCTTTGTTTGAACGTTTTTCTGAAATGGCGTCGCGCCGTCTCGGCTTGTCGATGACTTGGCTTGGCCATTTCCCTCTGGAAGCGCCCGCGTGCACAGGCGGCATGGATTGGGCGACCGAATCCCTATTGGTGCCGTCTTTTGACGCGGTTTCGGCGCCGGGGAAAATAGCTTTGGCCCGCCATCTCCAAGTGATGTCCGATTCGAACGCGGAGGTTGCCCGATGAGCGCTCTCGGTTGCGGAGGGCTCGTGGACAAGCTCCGGAAAGCCTACGGAGAAGAACATCTCGGCCAGGGGATTTTGGCGGGCAGTTTTCCCGTCGACGGAGGATTCAACGGGTTTTTTATACGGGGCGCGGAGTCCATTCACTGGGGGAGGCTGTTGGAGCTTCCTTTTTTGGAGCAACCTCTGGACGCGGTAGTCGCCGAATACGAAGAACTCAAAAATCTCTTCCGCCTCCCGGTTCAGCCTGTCTTGTTTGTTTCCTCCCTGAATCACGGGGACAGGATCGCCCTCCTCGACCGGATGCCGCTCCATACGCTGGTTTTCGAATATCACGTCCGCCGGGGTGACACCGGGGAAAGGGTGGAGTTGTTCCTGGCGGCTTTGCACCACCGGACGCTCAAAGGCCCTTCCGGGGCCCCGAAGTGCGGAGCGGCCGAAGCCGGCGGCGGCACGGCCGGCGAGCTGAGCCGTGACGAACTCGCCGAGATCCTCGACATCAGCCTTGAGCTTGCCCAGATGGCCCGCGCGTCCTGACGCCCGAGGAGAAGAGATTTTACTGCTTGAAGGTGTGATTAAACTTCCTTATAATCGCTCACCATATGCCAGCTTCCGTTCGTGAAAGCATTGAGCTTCTCAAGAAGGCCCAGGAATTTGACCGGGACATCTATCAGGCCGGTCAGCGCCTCGCGGCCATTCCCGAGGAGCGCGCGAAAATCAAGCGCGAACTGGATGCGGAAAAAGACCGCCTGAACGAACTCGAAGGCGCCCTGCGCAAACTCCAGCTGACTCAAAAAGACAAGGAAGGTCTTCTGGCCTCCAAAGAGGCAAACGTCCGGAAATTCGACGGGCAGCTCGGTGCCGTCAAGACCAACAAGGAGTACAGCGCGCTCCAGCAGGAGATCGCTTCCTTGAAAGCGGACAACTCGCTTTTAGAAGAGGAGATCATCAAAGTTTTCGACGAGGTCGAGGCTGCGGAGGAAGAAGTCAAAAAGGAGAGGGAGCGGTTGAAGCAAATCGAAAAAGAGTATGCCGCGAAAGAAAGCGAGCTGGCTCAGTCTGAAAAATCCGTCGCAGCGCACATCGACGAGCAGAAAGCGAAGCTCGCGGAAGCGAAAAGCCAAGTCGACCGCGAGGTCCGCGAGCGCTACGAACTCATCGTCGAAAAAAAACAGGGATGGGCCCTCGTGAAAGTGACGGGGGAGAATTGCGCGGCCTGCCGCCTGCAGCTGCGCCCCCAGGTGATCAACGAACTGCGGGGCTATGAGACTATCGTCATCTGCGAAAATTGTTCCCGCATTTTGTATTACGAAGACGAACAACCCGCCTAGCAGTTTCCATTTTTATTTTTAAAATCAGCTTTGATATTTTGGTGACAGTCACCTGAGTTCTTGAGCTCTTCTTTGCCGCTGCGAGGCGTGGCTCCCCGATGTCCCGGATGTGGGGGATGGAGGCCATAGACCCTCTATCTTGTGGTGCCCTCAGATTTAAACCCCAATAGATCGTATCCTCTGTATTGGTAGGATATTCAGAAAAAAAGATTGACGCCCACTCTAGGAGAGAGTTATACTTCTGCCGATAATAAAGTGGTAGAAAGTGGTGGGAAGTGGTTTAGGAAAGGAGTGGCGCAAAGATGTTCTACGGAGAATATGAGCACACGCTGGACAACAAGGACCGCGTGATCATTCCCGCGAAATTCCGGGAAATCTTCAAGGAGCACTTTGCCGAGAAATTTTTCGTCACGCGCGGCTTCGAAAAATGTCTGGTGCTGTTCACCGAAGGCTCCTGGAAAACCGAAGAGAAAAAATTCCGCGAACTTCCGTCGACGCGCGCCGATGCCCGCAAATTCAACCGGCTCTTTTTTGCGGGGGCTTGTGAAGTGGTGTGCGACAAGCAGGGCAGAGTCCTCCTTCCGGCTTATCTGAAAACCTACGCCGAAATTCAGCAGGATGTCGTCATCATCGGCGTCTCCGACCGGATCGAGATTTGGGCGAAGGAGAAGTGGCAGGCTTTTTACGAGGATCATAAAAATCAATTCGAAGAATTGGCCGAGAGGCTGACCACGGAATCTTAAAGGGAGGGGCATCACATGGCGTATCGAACCCGCGGAAGGATGGGCGTTGAGATCCTGCGTTTCTCTGGCGACCTGAACACGTCTGAAATGATCAAAGTCAAAAACGCGCTCGCGAGGCTTTTGAGGAAGAACCAGAAGAAAATGCTTCTCGACATGGCCTCGGCGCGCAACGTGGAGCTTGCAGGGCTCGGGATTCTGATCGACCGTCTGATGAAAGTGCGCTCGCTCAAAGGGGACATCAAGCTGTGCAATCTTTGTCCCGAAGTGCAGAGGACTTTCCAGATGATCGGCGTCAACGGTTTGATGGAGTCGTTTTCTTCGGAGGAAGAGGCGATTCGCAGTTTTGCCGCATAAGCCCGTCCTGCTAGACGAGGTGCTTGCGCTCCTGGCGCCCCGGCCGGGCGAGGTGGTGCTGGACGGGACTCTCGGAAGCGGGGGGCATGCCCGGGAGATCCTGAACCTCATCGGAGAGTCGGGGCGGCTGATCGGGCTGGACCGGGACCCCCGCAGCCTCGAGCGATGCCAAAAGATTTTTGGCGAGGACCGCCGCGTCTCCCTGCACTTTGAAAATTTCGTTTGCGCGGGAAAGGTGCTCGATGACCTCAATGTTCCGTGCGTGGATGCCGTAATACTAGACGTGGGATTCTCGTCGGATCAGGTGGAGGAGGCCGGGCGGGGATTCAGTTTCGACCGGGAGGGCCCGCTGGATATGAGGATGGACCCCCGGGAGACTCAAACGGCGGGCGATTTGATCAACGATCTTTCACAAGAAGAACTGGAGCGGATTTTCCTGGAGTACGGCGGCGAAAGATTCTCTCGCCGTTTTGCCCGGGCCATTTGCGAAGCCAGGAAACGGGAAGCGATCCGGACCACGTTGCAGCTGGCCGGGATCCTCAACGCGGCTTTGCCGGGAGCGCCGCGTTATGCGACGGCCGAAAGGCCGGGATGGGCCAGGCGGCATCCTGCGACGAGGGTTTTTCAGGCGCTCCGGATTGCGGTCAACCGGGAAATCGAAAACCTGGAGCAGGGGCTGAAGGCTATTTTCCCGAGGCTTCGCGTCGGGGGGCGTTTCGGGGTCATCAGCTTCCATTCCTTGGAAGACCGGATCGTCAAAAGGATTTTCCGGCAATGGCGCGATGAGGCGGTCGTCCGGTGGGTGACTCGAAAACCCGTGGCGCCGGGGCGGCCGGAGCAGATCGAGAATCCAAGGTCACGAAGTGCAAAACTGAGAGTGGTGGAGAAAATCGTATGAAAGGTTCGATGAAGGTGCTCATCCGGATTGCGATACTTGCGGCCTTGGTCCTGGTCTATGTCCATGAGCACGTCATGCTCCTGAATCTTTCTTATGTCATGAACCGCGAAACGCTGGCGCTCAACGAGAAGACAGAAACCTTCCGCCGTCTCAAGTTCCAGGTTGACCAGCTCAAGGCCCCCCGTCTGCTGGAAACCAAGATGAAAGAGCTTTCGCTCGATTTGATTCCACCCACGGAGATCAAGGTGGTCTGCATGCGGGCCGGGCGACAGATTTCAGAAGCCGAAGCACAAGCCATTGCGATGCCGACGCTGGCTGATCGTCTGAACGGATTCCTTGGCCGGTGGATTTCCGTGGCACAGGCCAAGACCGAACATTGATGAGGGCGTCTCTTTCAGCTCGCCGCCTCTGGTTTACTCAGTTTTGCGTCGTCAGTCTTTTCCTCGTTATTATCTACCAGCTTTTACAGCTCACTGTTTTTCATCACGCCGCGCTTCAGGAACTCGCCGACAAACAGCATAATCTTCGGATCGAGACCCCGCCTTTCCGGGGAGATATCCTGGACCGGAACGGGCGTGAATTTGCCACGAACCTGAAGGTCCCGTCAATTTATGCGGTTCCGCGGCTAATCCCGCGCGCCGAGAAGCGTCCACTGGCCAAGAAAATTGCCGGGATTCTGGGGTTGAGCGAAGCCCATGTGCTCGAGCGGCTCGAGCGGGACAAGGCTTTTGTATGGCTGAAGCGCCGGGTCGAATTCGCCCAAGCCGAAAAAATCCTGGCTCTCCGATCGCCCGCCCTCGGCTCGATGGATGAACCCAAGCGGTTTTATCCTCAGGGAGATTTACTCTCCCAGGTCTTGGGCTTTGTCAATATTGACAATGCGGGGCTCGAGGGGATCGAAATGGCGCACAATAAGGAGCTGCAGGGACGCGGGGGGTGGAGGGTGACCAAGCGCGATGCCCTGGGGCGGGAAATTAGGGCGTTTGAAGTCAGCGATGTCCCGGCCGTTGACGGCGCCAAAGTCCACCTGACCGTCGATCAGTATATCCAGTATCTGGCCGAGCGGGCGATGGACAGCGCTTTCAAGCAATGGAAGGCCAAGGCCGCGTGGGCCGTGGTGATGGATCCGAAGACCGGAGAGATCCTTGCGATGGTCAACCGCCCGACCTTCGATTTGAACCGCGTCGACAGCGTGCCGCCCGAGGCGCGCCGAAACCGCGCGATTACGGACATGTACGAGCCCGGCTCCATTTTCAAAATTGTGGCCGCGAGCGCCGCTCTTAACGAAGGGACCGCCGCGATCGACACCGAATTTTTCTGCGAAAACGGCAAATATCACTACGGACCCAAGGTGCTCCATGACGTTCACGCCTATGGGACGCTGACCTTCGAGGATGTCATTGTCAAATCCAGCAACATCGGGGCCGTGAAAATTGCGGCCACACTCGATCCCGAGGTGTATTACCGGTATCTGCGGGCGTTCGGATTTTCAGCCCGCACGGGCATTGATCTCCCCGGAGAGGCGCCCGGTTTTGTCCGTCCGCCGTCTCAATGGTCCAAGACCTCCGCGTACAATATTCCTATCGGTCAAGAGGTCATGGTGACCTCGATTCAGGTTGCAGCGGCGCTTTCGGTGATCGCCAACGGCGGCGAGTGGGTTCGCCCCTACGTGATTTCAAAAATCGAGGATCCTGCAGGCGTGACCTTGCGCGAAAACAAGCCCGCCGAAAAAATCCGCGTCCTTAAGCCGGAAACGGCAAAGGCGATGAGGGAAATCATGACGGCCGTGGTCGATCGCGGGACCGGGACGAAGGCAAAAATCCAGGGGGTTTCGGTCGGAGGCAAAACGGGCACGGCGCAAAAAGTTTTGCCGGGCGGGAAGGGCTATTCTCACACCAACTTTATGTCCTCATTCATCGGGTTTGCACCGGCCGAAGACCCTCAACTGGTCGTCGCGGTGGTCTTGGACGATCCCCGCGGCAGTTATTACGGAGGGACCGTTGCGGCGCCGGCCGTCAAAGAAATTCTGGAAGGGAGTCTGCTGTACCTCAAGCATGTTCCGGAGAACGCCAAGGTTTTGAATCTCTCGGATGCAACCGCCGGTGCTGCGGACGGGAAGAATCCGCAAGGTCTGCCTACGGCCGTGAATTCGGAAGCGTCCGCCGCCGGCGTTTGACCCGGCGTTCCAGAAAAAATCCCCAGGCCTCGGCCGCGATAAAACCCGGACACAAAGTCTCAGCTTCGGTCATTCCCGCAGGACAGGTGACATTCAGATCGAGAAGTTTTCCGCCCATGACGTCCAACCCCGCGAGGTGAAGGCCTTCCCTCAAAAGGTAGGGACGAAGCTCCCGGATGAGAGATCGCTCCGAGCCGGTGATCGACGTCTCGGAGGAAGTGCCTCCGATGCTTAAGTTGCTTCGGAAATCCCCCCGCGGCGGATGCTTGCGATAGGCGGTCAGAAGCCTGCCTTCCAGGAGAAGGATCCGCTTGTCGCCCCGGTGTCCGCGCTCGCGAATACGCTCCTGAACAATCATCATCTTGGTCCCGCCGCCCGTCCACCGGCTGAGGCGGACTGCCAGCTTCGGGTGCGGTTTCAAAAGGCGCACGCCTTTTCCGCCTTTCTCGTTGAGAGGTTTAAGGACCACAGGTTTGCCGGTTTCTCTTTGAAACTGAAGGATGCGGCCGGGGGAACAAGTGACGAGGGAACGGGGGGCTCGCTTCGGGACGCAGAAGACTCCGAGCTTTTCATTTGTCTTCCGGATTCCCGCGGGATCATTCGAGACGGCCACGGTGTGTTTGATGCGATCGAGGAAGAGAGTCAGATAATAATAATTGAGATCAAAAGGCGGTTCCTTGCGGACGATGACGAGATCCAGAGCCATGAGATTCAGAACGGCCTGAGGGCCTTGAAGGAGGTCGAGATAAGCCGGGCGTGCGTTGGAGGAAAGTGCAAGAGGCCGGGCGTCGGCGTGGACGCTTTTCTCGGTGGACCAGATGTCGGGGACGTCGGCAGTCCAGCACTCGTGTCCGCGACGGAGCATCCAGCGGGCAAGCGCCAGCGAGTTGTCCCACTTCTGGCTCAGATTTTCCAGAGGATCGATGATGAATAAAATCCGCATCAAACAAGTAACCTCTTTGATTGGGATTCATGACGACGAGGTCGGCAAAAAAGGTTTCTCAAAGCGACCAGAGCCTTCAGGATTGTGTTCGGCCACTAAAGGGCGTATTCTATGCCAAAATGCAAGCAGGAGGAGGACTTTTTTGAGTACCTTGACCGGAGAAGAACACCCGATCGCGCTGGAACGCGCCGAAGACCTCGCGGGGTATTTTCATGAATTCGCAAAAACTCGTGATCAAAGACGGGTGGGCCTCGAAGCCGAGTTCCTCGGCGTTTCCCGAAGGGACGGGCGGGCCCTTTCTTTCGAGGGGACGGGCGGGGTCGAGCAGATTCTGGAGGCCTGGGCGGAACGCTTTGGTTATGAGCGTCTTCTGGAGACGGGGCGGGTCATCGGCCTTCGCAAGGGAGATCTCCGGATTGCCCTCGAACCCGGCGCTCAGATCGAGCTGAGCGCGCCGCCCGTCGTCAGCGTGTTTGATGTGGAAAAGCAAATCGGGACTTTTTTAGAGCAATGGCGCGAAGTGCGGAAAAATTTTCAGGAGGTATCCTGGCTTGCGTACGGCATCCAGCCGGTCAGCCGTCTCGACGAGATTCCCTGGGTTCCCAAAAAGCGTTATGCCATCATGTCTCATTACTTCGAAGGGCGGGGAACTCTTTCTCACTGGATGATGAAAAAGACAGCGACCAATCAGATCAACCTCGATTATTCGGACGAACAGAATGCGATGCGGAATCTTCGCACGGCGCTCGGCATCACGTCCATCGTTTCGGCCCTCTTTGCGCATTCCCCGGTATCCGAAGGCCGCGCAAGCGGCTACCGGTCCGAACGCCTGAATATTTGGAATCATACGGACCCCGCGCGCTCCGGGCTCCTTCCGGGACTCTTGCGTCCCGACCGCACCTTTCAAGACTACCTCGACTACATTTTGGATATGCCGGTGATTTTTTTGATTCGCGAAGGCTCATGGATCGCCGTCAAAGACCGGACCTTCCGTCAGTATCTGCGCGACGGTTACTCCGGAACCCGAGCGACTCTCGGCGATTTCGAGCTCCACCTGAGCACGGCTTTCCCCGAGGTCCGTCTCAAGCAGTATATCGAGCTTAGGGGCGCGGACGCTCAAAGCCCTCAGCTCATCCTTGCGCTGGCGGCTTTTTGGAAAGGGATCCTGTATGACGAGCGGGCTTGCTGCGAAGCTTGGGAGGTTGTGGCTTCTGCTCGCGAAGAGGACCGTTTGAGGCTTCATGCCGAGGTTCCGCGAAAGGGCCTTGAGGCCAGCCTCGGAGATTTGCCCATTCGGCCGATGGCCGGGGAGCTTGTCGGAATCTCGAAAAGGGGACTCGAACGGCAAAGCCGGGAAACCGGATCGCCGGGTGAGGGCGTGTTTCTCGAACCGGTGGAGCGGCAGATCCTTCGAACGGGAAAGTCTCCGGCCGAAGCTGTGCTGGAATCCTGGGATGGATGGATGGGGAAAAATTCTCAGCAGCTGATTGAATCCTTGGAGGTGCGGTGATATAATCCGCGACCTGATGGGTGGGCATTCGGCTGAAGGGTTTTCTCGACACTGCACCGAAACGGTTTAGTTTCGGTGCGATGAAACCACTCGGTCGTTCACCTCGTGTGTTTCATCGGGATGTAGCACAGCCAGGTAGTGCGCTCGGTTCGGGACCGAGAGGTCGCAGGTTCGAATCCTGCCATCCCGATACCACACACGAGCCCGCAGGCGAGTGGTGGTATCGTACTTTTCCCGACCGGAAAAGTACGGGTTCATTTCAAAAACCCAGTCTGCAAAACAACGCCGACTGGGTTTTTATTTTCGGTGGTAATGGGTCATACCTATTTAAGAATAATTAGGTGTGACCCCTTTTTCACCTTTTTCCCCTTTTCCCGCCGGCCGCGGCACGTTGCCTCATGAAGCAGGATGGGCTTGCCAGAGGAACCCTCTATCCAAAGTCGGATTTTGTCGGCACCGCCAATCATGCTTGATCATCCTCGATCCCTTGAAGCCGCCCTCGAATCGGGGATAGCCCTTTCAGTAAAACCCCAATGCCTTTCCTCATAGTCTTGAAAGAATTCCATCTGCCGTGTATATTTGCGCAGGTCCGTTAAAGTAGATGTTTTACCACCTTGTAGGTTGAATGAAACGGGCACGAGCCGGGGGCACCGGCAAATACTTGATCGGGAAAGTTGGCTATGAGTTTTTCCTTCCATAAATCTTTTTTGTGTCGGCTGACGGGAAAGTTTGAGGCCCTCTTTCGGGGGCGTCCCGGAAGCGAGAATTTTTTCCGGCGCAGCGGAGCCAATCGCCGCCGGTGGCCCCGCATCAAATGCCATCACTTGGTCAAATGCCTTGAAGTCAACGGTCAAAGCCGTGACTGGGTCACAAACCTGAAGAACATCTCCCGGGGAGGCGTCAAATTGCTCTCGCCGGAGCCGTTACGCCAAAGGGACAAGATCGATTTGATGGTCAACTTTCCCGCGCGCGATCAAAACGTTCGTGCAAGGGCCTCCGTGATGTGGATTTCTCCGAATGAAAACCGTGCAGCCGGCTATGAAGTCGGCCTTGCGTTTGACGAGATTCAACCCGGTGATCAGGACGTCATCGGACGCTTTGTCGATTCCAACCTCCATTTTTCCGTCTGACCGCCGAGGATCCCTTTCCGAAAGTAATTTCATCTGATTTCTTCTGCCTTCCCCTTGTAATTCCTCTCTTTATCGGGCATAGTTACTTGTGAAGGGAGTTTAAGAAGTCATGCGGGTCTCCTGAACGGGCACTTTCACGAGAGGCATGGGGGCGTTAGCCGCGCGGGGTTCGAGGTCCCGGCGGGTTTGTTGGGCCGTCCGACAAATGCGGGGAAAGGATCCTTGCGATGAACGCTTACAATTGGGTCAGGCATTGCCGGCTGTGCGCGAGAATTTTTGAAGTTCTGGCGTGACCGGCTTTTTTTGTGTCCGGATCCGTAAGGCTGAAAGGATCCAAAGGCGGGAAAGATGTTCCATTTTTGCGAACCGTTGAAGCGGGGGGCCGAAGAGATTCTGTGCGCGGCCGCGAGTACCGGTGGTCGCGACCTGCGCCGGCGAGGTTTTGACCGCCGCCGCTTTCTCCGCGTGAGATGTCACAACCTTGTACGCTGCCGTTATATTAACGAACATCCGCAAGATTGGGTCGGCAATCTCTCGGATCTTTCCGAGGGAGGCTTGAGGATCCGCTCGCCCAGGCTTTTCGGCCGGCACGATATTGTCCAATTCGTCATCAATTTTGCGCGGCTCGATCTCAACATTACGGTCGCGGCGCACCTGGCGTGGACCCTGCCGCATGATCAAAACCGACCAGGGTATGTCTCGGGTTTTGCCTTCCTCGATATCCAGGAGTCCCAGCAAGCCTTCCTCCGCAAATATGTGGAGGCGCATTTGCCCCGGATCGTGTAAAATCCTTTCCTGACATGCAAAAATTATCTCATGCCGAACTGCTTCATCGTCAGGAAGTTTCATTGCGCGCGCCCCGCCTGCCTTTTTGCGCCCTCCTCAATAACGTTCGAAGCCTTTACAACGTCGGCTCGATATTCCGGACGGCGGACGGGGCCGGGCTCGAAAAACTTTACCTTGCGGGGATTACCGGGCTGCCGCCCGATCCGAAAATTTCCAAGACGGCCTTGGGCGCCGAACGCGCAGTTGCCTGGGAGTACGTGCGGGACCCGGTCCCGTGCCTGCGAGGTTTGAAGCAGCTCGGTTACCGGATTGTCCTTTTGGAGCAGGTCCGCTCGAGCATTCCCTATCCGGAGTACCTGCCCGACGGTCCCGTTTGCCTAGTCGTGGGCAATGAGGTCGAGGGGGTCGAGGAGGGGCTTTTGCGGGAATGCGACGTCTGCGTCGAGATTGAGATGTCGGGGCTCAAAAACTCTTTGAATGTCACAGTCGCATTTGGTATTGTGGCCTACCACCTTCGCCGGCAGCTTCTTTCCCGGGAGTTTTCCGGGAAAGGGCCCGAGGGAACGGCCGGGGCGTGTGCGCGATGAGAAAAAGGTTGCGGGCGATATTCCTGGGGATGGTGCAGGGAGTGGGGTTTCGTTTCACGACGCAACGGCTCGCTCGGCAATATCCGGTGACTGGGTTTGTCCGCAATCGCTCTGACGGCGGGGTGGAAGTCCTTGCGGAAGGGGATGAGGACGATTTGCGGGAGTTTCTCGGGGCGATTCAGGCCTCGCCGCTGTCTTCTTACATCCGTGAAAGCCACATCGAATGGGCGGACGCGACCGGACAGTTTCAGCACTTCGAAATTACGTTTTGAAAAAAGCCGGCAGCCGGAAACTCAAAGCCGAGCGACAAAGACGGCGGATGAAATGACCAGGAAGGAAGCGCAGAAAAAAATCGGGCCTCTCCGGGAAGTCATCGAACATCACAACCGCCTTTACTATGTCGAAGCCCGCCCGGAGATTAGCGATTTCGAATATGACAAGCTGCTTGCCGAACTGATCGCTCTCGAGCGGCAGTTTCCCGAACTTGTCACTTCTGACTCTCCCAGCCAGCGGGTGGGAGGAGCTCCTCTGAAGGAATTCAGGACCGTCCCTCATCGCCTACCGATGCTTTCTCTCGATAACACCTATTCCTCCGGAGAACTCGAGGCATTCGACCAGCGCGTGAAGAAGTTTCTCGGCGTTGATCACATCGACTACTTCGTGGAGGAGAAGATCGACGGGGTGTCCATTTCACTGACCTACGAGAACGGCCTTTTAGTCCTGGGGACCACGCGGGGAGACGGCCGGCAGGGGGACGACATTACGGAGAACATCCGCACCATTGCCAATGTTCCCTTGAGGATTCCGGCGCCCGGAGCTGCCTTTAAAGGAAAACTGCCGAAGCATTTGGAGGTCCGCGGGGAAGCCTATTTGCCCCGGAAGGTTTTCGAAAAAATCAACGAGCAGCGGCTCGCTGCAGGCGAGGAGCTCTTCGCCAACCCGCGCAATGCCTGTGCCGGAACGCTCAAGCTCCTGGATTCCAAGCAAGTGGCTTCCCGAAAACTCAAGGCCTTCATCCATGGCTTGGGCGCCGTGGAGGGCGGCGCTGTCCCGGAAAGCCAGAGCGGAGTTTTCGATTTTTTCGCCTCGCTCGGATTTGCTCCGATCCGTCACACGGCGGTGTGCCCCACCATCGCCAAAGCGGTCGATTTCATTGAGGCGTTTCGGGCGAAACGGGAGCGCTTGGACTACGATACCGACGGAATGGTCGTCAAGGTCAACGATTTTTTGCGCCAAAAAGCGCTGGGAATGACGGCCAAGTCGCCGCGCGGGATGATTGCCTACAAGTATCCGGCGGAGCGCGCCGAGACTGTTCTGGAAAAAATCGAGATCCAGGTCGGCCGTACGGGGGTCCTGACTCCCGTGGCCGTGTTGAAGCCCGTGCGCATTTCCGGGACGACAGTCTCCCGGGCGAGCCTGCACAATCAGGATGAGATCAAACGTTTGGATGTGCGGATCGGGGACTCTGTGAGGGTCGAGAAAAGCGGTGAGATTATCCCAAAAGTGGTCGAGGTCCTGGCGGGTAAGCGGGATCGCGAGCTCCCTCCCTTCGATTTTCCGGAAAAATGTCCGGTTTGCGAGAGCAAGGTCGAACGCCTCGGGGAAGAAGTGGCGGTTCGCTGTCTCAACGCGTCTTGTCCGGCTCAGATCAAGGGGAGGGTCCGGCATTTCGCGAGCCGTGACGCGATGGACATTGAAGGGCTCGGCGCGGCATGGGCGGAAGTGTTCGTGGATCAGGGCTTGATCAAGGACCTTGCCGACATCTACGCGCTGGATTTCGACCGGGTGCTCCACCTGGACCGGATGGGGCAAAAATCTGCCAAAAACCTGTTTCTCGCCGTCGAAGCGAGTAAACAAAGGCCGCTCGAGCGACTGATTTACGGGCTTGGGATCCTGGATGTTGGAGAGCGCTCCGCGCATCTTTTGGCCCAGCGCTACCGGGACCTCGGCCGGCTGGCCGAAACGGCCGAAGAGGATTTGCAGTCGATCCGGGAGATCGGCCCGGTCACGGCGCATTCCATCGCCCGGTTTTTCAATCAATCGGGGACCCGAAAGACCCTGGAGAGAATGCGTCAAGCCGGAGTTTGCTTTGACCGGGTCGAAGAAGTCAAGGCAGCGACGGCCTTCAGCGGAAAAACGTTTGTCATCACGGGGACGCTTGAGGGTTTTGAGCGCTCCCAGGCCGAAGTCCTCATTCGCGGCCTCGGGGGTCATCCGAGCGGCACTGTGAGCCGGAAGACGGACTTTCTGATTGCCGGAGAAAACCCGGGCTCCAAGCTCGAGAAGGCCCGGGAACTCGGCGTCGAAATTTTGGATGAGAAAGCGTTCGAGAAAATGCTGAAAGCAAGCGGGGGCGGCCCTCGAAAGGCGACCAAGCCTTCCCCCTCCGCTCTCCAGAAGAAACAAAAGGAACTCTTCTGATCTGACGATTTGAATGGAAGGCATCCTTAAAACGTCTTAAACTACAGTGTCCACTCACAAAACCAAGGAGGATCGGAATGAAACGTAAAATTGCCGGAGTATTGATGGTGTTGTTTCTTTGCTCCCAGGTCTCGGTTTTTGCCGCCCAAGAAGGCGGAAAAAAGAAGAAGGCCTGGTGGGATTTCCGGAAAGAGCAAAAGACGGAGCTGAAGCAGGAAAAAAAGCAGGCTAAGCAGGAATTGAAGGACGAGAAGAAGGTCTATCAGGAGCACGCGAAGGAAGTCCGTCAAGAAATGAAGACGATGACGCCGGAGCAGAAGGCGCTTGCGAAGGACGAGCTCAGAACTGACCGCGAAGCTCTCGAGCAGAAGCGGGTGGAGACGAAGGAAGCTTTCGAGAAGAAAAAAGAGGCGATGAAAACGCAGTTTGAAGCAATGAAAGAAGAGCAAAAGCCAGCGACTCCGGTGAAAGCCGAAGAAGCGCCTAAAACAGTCTAGTGCGCTGTCAGGATTGAAATGAGCATTTCAATCCAGCACTTGTACCGTGATCCCATAGAATCAAAATTGACACGGTGCTAAACTGCAAAAGGAGCCCTGCCGGGAAAAATCCGGCAGGGCCTCTTCCGGGCCCTCAATAAAATACCGCACGACCCGCTGCGTTCGATCATTCCCTAGCGTTTTCGTTCATGGGATTTGTAGATGCCTTCATCTTCGGGCACACTTGACTCATATTTTTAAATCCCTGCCACAAAGGATAATCGAACCGACAGGCCTATGAAGATCGTCATCTTTAGAAAAATAGTCGTTGTCTGTGTTTTAGGGGCTTTTCTAGCGTCCCTTTTCTGCCCGTTGCCCTCCATGGCGTCTGAATCCAATGCCCCTTTCCATCCTGCGTTATTTCCTGAAGAGCTTTCTCTCATTTCCGTTCCGCCGGAGATGGCAAGGATCGATCGTGTCTGGCGCGGCGAAAAGGATCGGACAGTGATCCTCATTCAGGACGCACATGCCGTGCCGGATGCACAGCGCAACATCCGACGGATCCTCGATTACCTCCAGCGCCGCTGCGGGGTTACGCTTACGGCCGTCGAGGGATCGGCCGGAGAAATGGATCCGCACTTTCTGCGAAACTTTCCCGATAAAAAAGTTCTGGAAAATGTTTTGGCGGGGTATTTCGAACGGGGGGAACTCACCGGGCCGACGGCGGCGGCCATTCTCAATGAAATTCCGGGACGGACGATCGGAGTGGAAGACTGGCCGCTGTACGAGAAGGGGTACGGGTTCTCCCTCGAGGCCCTTGAACGGCGAAACGCGCTCTCGGCCAGGATCCGATCGCTTGAAGACCGTCTCCAAAGACGGAAGCAAGAAAGTTACTCCCCCGAACTTCTTGAAGCCGACCGTTTGATCGCTTCCCGGGAAAACGAAGGCGCTGATTTCGGGGAAATTTTAATCGCGCTGGCGGCCTATCAAAGGCCGGCGCGGGGATCGAAGCTCGAGATCTTTCTGGAAACTATCGAAAAGTCTCTGCTCGACAATGTCCTCCTTGAGCGGGAACTGCTCCGGATTGCCCGACGTATGCGCGAGGCCCTCGAAAGACAGCTGGCGAATTCCGGAAGCGGGCGGGAACAGTTGCTGAGCGAATTGGAGCAGAAACTTCAAGCCCTGAGCACCTCGAACTTGGAGGCGGGACCTTTTGCCGCCTATCTGCGCGGCCTTGCCGCCAGGGTGCGGGCCCCGGTCAAGGTTTCCGCCCGGCTGGACCGGTTGGCCAACAATCACGAAACTCTGGAGAATCTCAAGGGAACCGCTTTCTTCCGGGAGTTTGAATCCTACGCGGATGCGATCAAAGAAAAGCTCTTCCTCAGTGAGGAGGATCGCCGCCTCAATGACAAAAGCAGGCACCTCGATTTGCTCAAAAGGCTAGTGGACCTCGAATTGAGTTTTGAGGATTGGGAGCAGTTGAGGGAACAGTCCGGAGCCATCAACGAGGATTCGCAGACCTCTGATCTTTTTGCCCCCCATCTTGCCTTTTACCGGAATGCCGAAGAGCGGGACGGAGTCTTTTACCGGAATCTGGTCAAACAAATGGACCGGTCGGGGCGAAGGACGGCCGCGATCGTGACCGGAGGTTTTCATACGGACGGGCTCGTGCGGCAATTCGAGGAGGCAGGAATTTCTTACGTTGTCCTCGTGCCGGTCATCGGTTCGATTCCTCAAGATGACCGTTACCGGGAGCAGATGCGCGGCAACGTGTCGTGGAAGAATTATTATCACGCAAAAAACGGGCGCGTCAGTCCGTATCAAGCTTTTGCCCGCAGCGTCAGAGACGCTCTGTTAAGCGATCGACCGGATGCCCCGTCGGCGCCCTACCCGCTGAAACCTTGGCGCGACGAAATCGTCCGCGAGTTGGCGCTCGAGCGCAAAGCGGAAAATGCGGGGGACTATACGGTTTTTCTCGATGAGCTGAAAGGTGAAGACCCTGCCAGGAATGTCCTTGAACAAAACCTCGCTCGTCTGCGAGGTGTCCTCCAAGCTTTGAAAAAACTTGAAGCAGGCGGCCCCTTCACCCGGGACAACATTTTGCATGTTCTTTCGCCGGCGACCATGCTTTCAGCCCACACGGGGGGCGTCCTCTCTCCCGAAGTGGCCGTTCGAGTGCGAGGCGATTTCCGTGAACTGCCCGGCGTCGACAAGATTGGGCACCAAATTCCGCGTACCGCATCCATGCTTGCGCCCTCCCGCCCGGAGATGAGGAATGTCTGGGAACGCTTAACCGTGATCGAAAACGCTCCCTACCGGCAGCAGCTCGAACAGATCATGACGTTGCCGTATCTGAGAGCCATGCTCGATCAGGACGGCTTCGATCGCATGGCGCGGCTCTATATTCAAACCTTTCGTCAACACCAAAGCCTTTCGGCCGGGCATGAGGGATCGATCGCAAGGGCTGTCCGTGAAGCCGTCAGGCGCATGCGTTTCTCTCTCCTCCGCGAGCAGATGCTAGAACAAATGCCTGACCGGCTCGAGGATGTGTTGGCGGGTTTGAACATGTCGGAGCGTATTTTGATTCATTGGGGCTTGAGCGACAGAGATCCGTTGGCCCGGGTCTCGGACGCTCGGTCGATTAATACGTCTTACGTCGATGCCGCTGCCTTCGAGAATTTTATTTTTCGGGTTTGGGATTTTGACGCCAACTCGATCCACCAGGAGGTGCGTTTCGCACTGTCTGCGGCTTCAAGGATTTATCATGCCCGACGCCGCTTCGGGTTTGGTCGTGCGCCTGAAATTACAACCTTTCACGGCTGGCTGTCGCCCGAGATGGTAGAGCGCCAAGGCCGGCGGTATGACCACGCGCTGGCCAGTCTCGAAAGGATCATTCAGGGTTATCTGGCACATGCTTCCGAGGCGCTCCGCGGACGACTGGAAGGTCAAGACGATCGTGTCCGGGAATTGCTGCGCTTGTTCGATGCCGGGACGATCTCAACCCGCCTTGAGCAGGCGCTTTTGCATAGCCGGCGGGAATTGGAGAAAGCCCGGTTGACTGATTTTTTCGAAAAATGGCCCGGCATGACCAGGCGACTTTTGATCGAGCTGATGAAAATTTTGCCGGAAGGCGGCGATACACAGTTGGGCGAAAAATACCGGGTCTGGGTGTCCTGGGTCGAAAGCCGAAGGAGTGGCTACTCGATGGGACAACCGGAGGGAGTCGATACGCTCGTCCGCTTCTTCGAGCTCTTGAGGGATCATCCGGCGTTCGCGAAAGTGGTGATACGTAATATCCACATCGGGGACCGGCGAGACCGGAACGGACCTGTTATCACCATCGATCTTCAGGATCTGAACCGCCAAAAAAAATATGAAAGCCGGCCGGAACCTTACCCCCGCATGACGGTTCAAGGCTACCAGAAATATTTTGATCGTGTGGTGTCGGAGGTTCGCTCACGGCAGGATGACTTCGGTGACGAAATGAGCGTTATTCGCGGAAGGCACCCGGAATTAAGTGATGAGGCCTACCAGATCGGTCAGGAGATCGAGCGCCTGAGGACCGAGATGGGTATGTCCATGGCTGTTCTGAGCATACTGCTAAGTCCGGTTGACGGGGTGGAGCCCTTCTCGCTTAGTGCCAACGTGATGGCCAAAATCTTAAGAGGAAGTCACCCCAAATACCAAGCACCTGAGATCCGGCAGCGTTTTCTCGACGAGGTCCGGTGGGCGTCCGGCACTATCCGCGACGGGATCGTGACCTTGAACGGGGAAGAGGCCGCCGGTCGCAAGCAGGCGCTCAACGACTGGTTGTCTGCTGAGGGCCGCCGCCCGGAGGATCTCGGGATCTCTTCGGCATATGTCGATCTTGTCCGCCAGGATGTCCTTGCCGTTCCCGATTGGCTGATGGCGAAGATGCGTCCTGAACAACGTTCGAGTGTGGAACCCATACCGGCGGCTGCGCGGTCGGAAATGCGGGACAATCAACTCAATATTACCCGCAAAAATTTGGCGAGGCTGGGCGCCATTGTCGACCGCCTCTATCCGAAAAATATGTTCCCGGGTACGGGATTCGCCGAGACTCGCTTCGGCGGAAGAATTTACGCGGGAGTCGCCAACGAATTGGGATCGCTTGTGCAGACAGCGCAAATGATTTTTGATGAGTTTGCCGACGAAGAGATGATCGATGAAGTGCAAGGGGCTCCGGCGCACATCACTTTCGGGTTTGATACCGCGATGCAGGTGATCGACGAACTCCTGGGACACCGAGCCGGAGATTTTACGTTCTCGCCTGCACTGCTTGTCCGCATCGAGCAGCTCGACACCGGCGGGATGAGTTCGGGGATCGCGAGTGAACTGAGCCGCTCTGCCGGATATCAGTCCGCGTCGTCTAAGCAACTTTTAAGCAATCGGCCCGATTTGGCGGGCCAAAGCGCGGTCGGCCAAGAGCGCGATGTGCTGAAAGCTGAATTGGAAACCCTTCTTCGGGATCATCGCGATTGGCTTGAACAGTTGAAGGCTGAGTTGGCATCCGCCAAAGCGGATTTACTCGAGGTTCTGAATGAAATGCTTGGGCGTGCCGAGATGCGGGAGGAGACGACGGGGCCGGAGGCACACGTGGTGGTTGTCGATGACGAGCCAATGTTCCGGGAGGCGCAAGCCGGCGCTCTGCGGTCGGCGGAGGGCGTCCGGTCGGTCTCTGCGGCGAGCGGAATGGAGGAGGCTCTGGAATACCTGGGGAGCCATCCGGAGGTCAATTTGCTGGCCCTGGATTTCCGGCTTGCCAATTACGACCATGATCACGAGGACAACGGGGTTATCCTTCTTCGGCGGGCTATTCTAGAAAAGGGTTATCGTGGAAAGGTCCTCATTATGTCGGCAGATGACACTGCCGTGATTCAGGCCTTGTCCATGCACAAAGGGCAAGTTCCGGATTTGTGGCAGATGTATCTGGACGGGCAGATCATGCTTTATAACAAACAGGCGAGACTGGATGACGAAAGCGGCGATCTTGCGACGGTGATCGATGCTTTTATCCGCGGGGAGCAGATTTCGCCGGTTTTATCGGAAGCATTCGACATTCCGCCGGCCATGGTCAAAGTCGATCCGTCGGAAATCGCAGAGACCCCGGCATCGATTGCTCCCTTTAGGCGCAAGCATGTCCTCATTGCCGACGATAAGTCCTTTGTACGGGAGACATTCCGGAACACCCTCGGGGATTACTTTGATTCGATCGAGACCTTCGGGACCGTCGAAGCGGTCGTGGGGAAAGTCCAAGCCCTGAAGGCAGCCGGGGTGAAGGATGATGACATTGTGGTTCTCTCCGATTACGAATTTGGGACGGAGCAGGGTGGGGATGAAAACCGCAAGGACGGGCGGGATTTGCTGAACATGCTCCGGGTGGAGCTTGGGTTCAAGGGATTCCTTTTCTGGATCTCGGGAAGCATCATTTCAAAAGACGAAATCACCGGCTACGACATCGATCGCAAAGATATTTTAGACGAGGTCAAAACAAAATATGGAGTCGATTATCTCGAAAAAAGTTTTTCCGAAACCTTTTCGGCCGATCTTCTAAAGCTTCTCTACAGGAGACTTCGAAACCCCTATGACCTGACCCAGCCGATTACGGAGCCTCTGCCGAGGCGCCCCATGTCCAAGCCGGCGGATATCAGCTATCTGAACGGCGGGGTCAATGATTATGAAAATCGCCTGAGCGGAGGTTTACACTCCCTGCGGGAGTCGCTTTCCTCTTTGGCGCAGACTCCGCAATTTTCGGAAATCGAAAGGCTGATGGGCGACCTTACGAAATTGTCCTCTTACGCGAATGTGGAACGGGAGCTTTCCTTTAACCAGCGGGTGCACAATTATAAGGGGCGATTGGCCCATGCGGGCTCGTATGTGGTCCCGCCCTTGAAACGCCTCGTCCGCGATGCCTGCAAGGTTGCCGGAGTCGAAGCCGGATCTGCCGAAGAAAAGATCACACAGTTGCGCCTTGTTCTGGCGGTTGCCTCCAATTACATGTTGAGGCTTCTCCGGCTTTCGGCGGTCTACGGCAACATGAACCGGCCGGTCACTTTCCAGGCCTTCAAGCACTCCTCCCTGGAGGCCTTCCTTGCCGATTACGGCCAAGCGGTCGAGCTCGAGAGTCATTTTGAGGAGGATGCTTTGAAGGACCTCGAATTGCCCTATGGCCTTTCCTTTGTGGTGTCCGCCATTTTGGAAAACGCTTTGCAACAATACGGAGTCAAAAGCCGGGAGGGCTTGCGGGGTAAAATTTCATTCCAAATGGTCAAGGACCGTGCCGAGCCGCCGCGGATCGTGATTCATATTCGCGATGAAGCAGGCGGCATCGACCCTGAAATATTGCCGTTTATTTTTCGGCGGGGTTATACCAAAGGCAAACCAGGCGGCTCCGGATACGGCTTATTTTGGGCGCTCCAGGTCGTCGAGGGTTTTGGCGGCGCGATCTCTGCCGACAACATCGGCGCCGGCGCGCAATTCACCATCACCATCCCGCTTGATTGGCGCGAAAGGATCCCACGGGATCAAAGGGCATTTGCCGAACTTCAGGCGGAAGTTTCGGACATCCTGGGGGCCCGCGGAGTGAACGAAGCGGAATCTGCGGCGCCCAAAATTGCGGAGGAGATCCGGGAATTCAGCAGTCAAATCGCGAAGTGGACGGCGGACATGGAGGTCGAAACAGACGTCGATATCGCATCCAGGGATTTTCAGGAGTTTTCGCAAAGCATCCGCTTCGTGAGATCCTCCATTTCTCCCGTGATTTTCGAAAAAGGGATCACGGGAGGGGAGATCGAGAGGGTCTTGTTATCTTTGCTCAGGATCGAAGAGCCCAAGAAGCCGGAGGAAGTGCCGGACGCATTGGCCAAGGCGTTCCCCCCGGGGACGGTCGCAAAGGTCACAGAACGGAATCTGGACAAAATCCTCATCCGCTCCCGGGAGAATGTGTTGCGGGATGCAGAGGCCAACGTTCAGCTCCGGGAGCAGTACCGGCGTTTAGTCCGCCAAATCGCTTATGGCGCGCACAAGCTCAAGGGGGCCCAGGGAATCGTCTTGTGGGGCTTCGATAAAATCCCCGGGATCACCGCTGCGGATATGGCTGAGTTAACAAATGTTTTAAAGATCCACAGCCTGCAAAAACAGGTGGAAGTCGTGGACTCGCACACGACGTCTTTGAGCGCCTATACGGGTTTCGAAGAAGATCCTCTTTTGTTTGAACGGGCGCCGGGGTGGCTGGGGACGATCGAGGCATTGGCCAAGGCTTTTCGAATGCTCTCGGCGCGCGGGACGGAAATGATCCGGGCGCTGAATCAGGAAGCGGACGGGAAAGCCCTTGAGTGGACGAAGCGGATTCGTGAGTTGGTGGAAGAGGGCGATGCTCTGATTGCGATGGCTCACGGACAGAAGGTCCAAGCTGAATCCCTAATCGATATCGCGCATTACCCGGGGCTTGACTCCAAAATTCAAAAGATTGAAAAAATCAAAATCGAAGTTGCCCCGGGAACCCGCCTTTGGCTCCCGCATTTCTTTTTAGATAACATCCTGCTGAATCTTTATCGCATCTCGTTCGAAAACGGCCATCGACAGTACGAGGGCAACATGAGGGTCCGTATCTTCGAAGAGGGCGGAAGAACTCACATCGAGACGCGTTATCCGGGGCCGATGGAGGCGGGCTATCTGGATCGTGAGCGGCCGGACCGTAAGGATCCTCTTTTCCAATCGGCGCCTATTTTCATGGACCTTGTCGAGGCTGTTGACGGGACGGTCACTGCCGTTCAGGACGGCGCCGAGGCCGTGATTACGGTCCATTTGCCGCTGCCGCCGGCAGGCGACGGCGTACGCCCGGAACTGCGAGAGTCGGACGCGGATATTTTCACCATCCAGCTTCAATATGTACAAAGGATTCTGGCAGGAATTTCAGTCCCTGAGAAGGTCAAGATAGCCTTGGCCGAAGCGCTCGTGCGCGGGGAAATTACGGTTTCATTTTTAGAAGCTTATGTGCTGGCGTATGCGGATTTCATACAAGAGCCGGAGACGGTTGTTCCGTGGGTTCAGCCCATGGTGGAGCAAACGCTTGCGGCTTTGGACGAGGCGACCCAATCCGAAACCGCCCGGTTCGAAGGATCGATGGCGGCGGCGGTCGAGATTCCCGACGAAGCTGAAGAAACTGATATGAGAGGGTGGCTTGCGGCCATGTTCGGCGGTGTTGCCGACATTTTGAAGCTGGCAGGGAGGGGCAGCGAAGTCTATGCGGTGGCAAAGCAGCCTGTGCGTGTGGACGCCGATTTAAAAAATCTTGTGACTCAGGCCGGATGCAATATCCGGTCGCTGGCGGTCGGCGAAGTGGCGGCACGCGCTCTGCGGCAGCATCAGCAGGCACGCATTGCTCTTCTGACAAACGGACGGGCGTCTGGAACGGTTCAGAGAGTTTGGGGGCTTGGGACCGTGGCGACCGGCACGACGAGTTCTCTTGCCGACGCGATGGCCCAAAAACTGAAATTATTCGGAATTCCTGCCGTTGCGGGCCTGACTGCCGCAGACAAGGCCGCTGGGCAAACGCTCCTCAATGCTTACGAGAAGTTGATGGCTGCGGACGGCCTCCTCAAAGAACTAGGCGCCATCGTCGGGGTCCGGCACGTGATCGACATACAGAGCGGTGCCATCAACGTCCGTCCCGACTCCATCCATACCGCCTTGGCCCATCTAGCGGCCGTCATGGTCGCTTCCCGTCAAACTCGCATGGCTGCGTAAAGCCGTTCCTTCTTCCCGCCGATAGTCATAAGGTGAATACTCTTGTTGCCGAGGAAGAATCTAAGCCCGATCCGCTGATCCGCCAATTTTTAAATTATGTTTCCGTGGAAAAAGGGCTAGCCAAGAATACCCTTGAGGCCTACGCGATGGATCTCGAGGCCTACCGTAACTGCTTGGAACGCCACAAACTTACCGACTGGTCCAAGATCAAGCGCAACAACATTCTGGATTTCATGATCGAGGAAAAAAAGCGGGGAATGGAGGCCTCCTCGATTGCCCGCCGCCTTGTGGCCGTTAAACTTTTTCACCGCTTTCTTGTCAGTGAAAAAATCATTCCCGAAGATGTGACCGTGGTTCTCGAGAGCCCGAAGCTTTGGAAACGCCTCCCCCAATTCATGACCCCCCCGGAAATCGAAGCGATTCTCCGGGCGCCGGATACGAAAAAAGGGGGGGGGATCCGGGACCGCGCGCTTCTTGAGTGTCTTTATGCCACCGGCATGCGGGTCTCCGAAATTGCAGGGCTCAAGCTCGGCGACGTCAATCTGGATAGCGGCTTCATCCGCTGTTTTGGAAAGGGCGGGAAAGAAAGGATCGTTCCGGTCGGACGTCAGGCGATCGAGGCGTGCCGGGTGTACCTTGCCAAGGTGCGCGCCAAGCAGAAAGCCCGGTCCGAGCACTTCTTTATCGGGAAGTCGGGCAGGGGATTGACCCGGCAGTTCCTGTGGCAAATGATCAAAGCATACGCCAAGCGTGCGGGGATTCAGAAGGCGCTGACTCCTCATACCTTCCGGCACACTTTTGCGACCCACTTGCTGGAGCGGGGGGCCGATTTAAGAATCGTCCAAGAGCTTCTCGGCCACGCCGATATTGCGACGACCCAGATTTACACTCACGTCTCGCGCGACCACCTCAAGCACGTCCACTCCAAATACCATCCCCGGGGATAAAGCAGACCCCGTGCGGGTTTGAAGCCCGCCCTCTACGGGGGCATCCCACTTCATACAGTGACTTGCCACCCGAGGCGAAGAAAGGTTTCGGAAAAACAATCAGCGCCGCTTGCGGAGACGAGGAGATCGGCAAAAGACCCGTGAGGTCCAAGAGCTCCGAGCGAAGCTGGCGCGTTTTGGAGAAACCTTTCTTTGCGACGGAATATCAAGTGTGTGAAGTGGGATGCGCCCTCCTCTACTATTCGCTTTAAAGTCCCAAGAGGCTTATGCTATACTCGGCCAACAACTTATGAGGGACTGTGATGAATCGAATAATCGGGATGGTGGTGGTTCTGTTCGGTTTAAATATGACGGCCGTTTGTGCCCAAAGCGATGAAGCGAAACCCACGAAGCAATTTGCCCCGCGCCAAACGGATGCCGTAGCGGAAGCGGTGAACGCTCCCGCGGTCGCAGCGAAGAAATCCGCGGCTCAGGCGACCAAGCAGGGCCCGGGCAAGGGCTCGCAGGAACAGCTGGTGGACCTTGATCTCAACCGCTCGATGGGACGACTGGATGACCTGGAACGAAGGGTTTACGCGATGGAGCGGGGGAACCGTTTTCTCGAGGACGAGGTTCGCAATTTGGACCGCGAGCTCGACGACCTGAAGAGGAGCATTCGTTGACAGCTTTTTTAGGCGCCTGTATACTGCACGCGTTTGAGGCGAGCTGACCGTAGGATCTGCCTTTTCCCCGAAGAAGTATCGAATTGGTCATGAAAAGGGCAGTGTGTTCATTTCGACATCATGAACGGCTTGATCACGGCGCTATCGTCTAGCCTGATCTAGGACGCTGCCCTCTCAAGGCAGAAACACGGGTTTAAATCCCGTTAGCGCTAAATTAAGGAATGACCTATGATTTCCCGCTATACGCGCCCCGAGATGGGGAAGATTTGGGCGGAGGAAAACAAGATCCAAAAATGGCTCGAGGTCGAACTCGCCGCCCTCGAAGCCCTTGCGCACTACGGACACATTCCAAAAAACATTCCCGGCCAGGTTCGCAAGAAGGCCCGCTTCGATCTGGCAAGAATCCAGGAGATCGAAAATCAAGTTCATCACGACGTGATCGCGTTTCTGACCAACCTTGCCGAGTATGTCGGGCCCGCCGGGCGCTTCGTCCATTACGGACTGACCTCTTCGGACATTCTGGATACAGGGCTCGCTCTTCAGCTCAAAGAAGCGTCTTCTCTTCTGATCGCCGGGGTCCGCGAGTTGATCGAGGTCCTCAGAAAACAAGCCATCGCGCATGAAATGACGCTCATGGCCGGCCGCAGTCACGGCGTCCATGCCGAGCCGATCACGTTCGGACTGAAAATGGCTCTTTTTTTTCAGGAATTCCAGCGGCAGCTGAAGCGCCTTGAAACGGCCGCCGAGAGCGTTGCCTACGGGAAAATCTCAGGGGCGGTCGGAACGTTCGCCAACGTTGACCCGGTGGTCGAGGACTACGTCTGCGAGCGGCTCGGCCTCAAGAGCGCGCCTGTCTCCACGCAGGTGCTTCAGCGCGACCGGCACGCGGAATTCCTGACGGTGATCGCCCTCATCGGCAGTTCGCTTGAAAAATTGGCCACCGAAATCCGAGCGCTTCAGAAAACCGAAACTCGCGAAGTGCAGGAGCCGTTCCGGGCGGGGCAGAAGGGCTCCTCGGCCATGCCCCACAAACAAAATCCGATCATTTGCGAACGGGTCTCAGGCTTGGCGCGCGTTTTGCGCGGCAACGCCCTCGCGGCGATGGAGAACATCGCTCTGTGGCACGAACGGGACATCACGCATTCTTCAGTCGAGAGGATCATCTTCCCGGACAGCACCATCCTCCTTGATTACATGCTCCATTTGATGACCGGAGTCATTCGCGACCTTGTGGTCTACAAGGACCACATGAGGCAAAACCTCGAGAAGAGCCGGGGAATGGTTTTTTCTCAAGCGCTCCTCCTGAAACTTGTCCAGAAGGGGCTCACGCGGGAAGAGGGGTACGCGCTCGTTCAGAATGCGGCCAGGAAGGTTTGGTCGGACGAGGCGGCCGGCCTGCGCGAAGCGGTTCTGAGCGATCCGGGGCTGATGCGTCACTTGACCCCCAGCGAAGTCGAAAAAACGTTTGATTACGATTATCATCTGAAAAATGTTCCCGCGATTCTAAGGCGTGCCGATATTTATCGGGTGGCCCCGGGAAAAAAAACAAAACCACGGCGGAAGGCGTCCGTTTGACCCGGAGAATCCCCCTATGAAGCTCAATCACATTGAAACCGTCTGGCAGACCGAACTTCCGCTTCCGCTTGTCGGCCGCGGGAAAGTGCGCGACATCTACGAAGTCGGAAAAGACAAATTGCTGATCGTGACGACGGACCGCTTGAGCGCGTTTGACGTCATCCTGCCCAATCCGATTCCTTACAAGGGAAGGGTCCTCAACCAGATCTCCATTTTCTGGATGAAGCTTTTTTCGTCGCTGACCGAGCACCACTGGATCACCTCCGAAGTCGACGAGATGGGGCTATCCGGGGAACTCGTCGCTCAGTTCGGCCCCTTGCTCGAGGGGCGCAGCATGTTGGTCAAAAGGACGAAGCCCCTTGCGATCGAATGCGTCGTCCGCGGATACGTGACGGGCTCCGGATGGAAGGATTACCAGAAGACCGGAGCGATTTGCGGCCATCAGCTCGCGGCCGGCCTCCAACAATGCGAAAAACTTCCCGAGCCGATCTTTACGCCGGCGACCAAAGCGACGGTCGGCCATGACGAGAACATCGATCGCAAGACGGCCGCCGGAATTACCGGGGACAAATGGGCTAAGCGGGCCGAGGAGCTTGCTCTCGAACTTTATCGCAAGGGGGCCATCTACGCCGAGCAACGGGGGATCCTGATCGCCGACACGAAATTTGAGTTCGGCGTGCTCGACGACCAATTGATCCTTATCGACGAAGTTCTGACCCCCGACAGCTCGCGGTTTTGGCCCAAAGACCGTTACGAAACGGGGCACGATCAGCCCAGTTTCGACAAACAGATCGTGCGCAACTACCTGCTCGATCTCAAGTGGAACCAGAAGCCGCCGGCGCCTGAACTTCCGGTGGAAGTGGTCGACAAAACGAGCCAGGCCTACCTGGACGCTTACAAGCGGCTCGTCGGGAAGGATTTGCGGGAGGTCCGTATCCCCCCGAGCGCCGAATCGGATTACCAATAAACGAACCGGAGTCTTTCTCATGTTTAAAGCCAAAGTCAATGTCACGCTGAAGAAATCGGTCCTCGACCCGCAAGGCAAGACCGTCATGCACGCGCTCGATTCCCTGGGCTTCAAAGAGACCCGGGACGTGCGGGTCGGAAAGTACTTCGAAGTCTCTCTCGATTATTCGGATCGAAAAAAGGCGGAAGAGGCTCTGCGGTCCATGTGCGACCGCGTTCTCATCAACCCGGTGATCGAAGAGTACGTTTTCGACCTGCAGGCGGTTCCGTGAAGGCGGCGGTCATCGTTTTTCCCGGCTCCAACTGCGATACGGATTGCTTCCACGCCCTCCGGGACGTGGCCCGCATGTCCGTCGAGTACGTCTGGCACAAGGAGCGGAATTTGCCGCGCACCGATCTGGTCGTGCTTCCCGGCGGATTCAGCTACGGCGATTATCTGAGGACCGGCGCGGTGGCCCGGTTTTCCCCCGCGATGGAGGCGGTGGCCAAGCATGCCGCCGAAGGACGCCCGGTGATCGGCATTTGCAACGGCTTTCAGATCCTTCTCGAGGCGGGGCTCCTCCCGGGAGCGATGCTCCGGAATAAAACCCTGACGTTTGTTTGCCGCCACGTGTGGCTTCGTGTCGAAGACGCCGCCAATCCCTTTTGCCGGAAGATGCGTCAGGGCCAAAAGCTTTGCATCCCGATTGCTCACGGCGAAGGCAACTACTATTGCGATGATGAGACCCTAAAAAAACTCCGGGACGAATCCCGAATCGCTTTCCGGTACTGCTCGGAAGACGGGGAAGTTTCGGAAGCCTTCAACCCAAACGGCTCAAGGGATCACATTGCGGGTATTTTGAATGAAAAACGCAATGTGCTCGGGATGATGCCTCACCCGGAGCGCGCCAGCGAGTCGATCCTGGCCTCCGAAGACGGCCGACAAATTTGGGAGAGCCTTCTGTCATGACTGTGTCCCACGCCTCTGCGGCCATTACGCCCGAAATGATCGCCCGCCACGGCATTACGCCGGCCGAGTACCGCAAGATCGTCGGAATCCTCGGACGCGAACCGAATTTCACCGAACTCGGGATGTTCAGCGTCATGTGGAGCGAACATTGCTCGTACAAAAATTCAAAGCCCGTCCTCAAGACCTTCCCGACGAAAGGCCCGATGCTTCTTGTGCGTGCGGGCGAAGAGAATGCGGGGATCGTCGACATCGGCGACGGGCTCGTCGTCGTGTTCAAGATGGAGAGCCACAACCACCCCTC
>JBAYGD010000012.1:0-67500 GCA_041666865.1 Candidatus Omnitrophota bacterium
AGCGGGGTTTTGCGCTTAGCGGTGCGAGCCCCGCTATTTTTTTGTCCGGAAAAGGCGCCTCGGGGTTATTGCGTTGCCAGATTTCGAGAGCCGTCCGTCTGAACCGCAAATTGGAATTGGGCGGTCGTATTTCCACCCCCGTCCACCGTCACGGAAGTGATTTTGATTTTGCAATAATACCCTTGTGCCGTCACAAGCAAAATCACGTCGCCCGCCGAAAGAAAAACGTGCCCCTCATCGGCAATCGTCGGAGCATTGCTCAGGCTGTCAAAAGCATAGGCCCCCGTAACCTCTTGGATCGCTGCGGGGGCATTGGCCTCAAAGACAAAAGTGGCAACTCCGTCCGACTCAAAATGGATGTCACCCGCGTGAGGGTCCTCCAATTCCGTGTTCGTCGCGAAAGCGAAACCTTTGTTCACGGGGCCGGCAAGAGAGTGAACGCTCCCCGTTTGGATGGGCAGATTTTGGCTCGTGCCGCCCGACTGCACAGTATCACCCGCTCCCGGCTGGATCGGGTTGCGCTCTTCTTCCGCGACACGAATCTCTTCGACGACGGTCTGGGAAAGACCGCTGGACTCGGCAATTTGGGGGGAAAGCGTCGCATAGATCAGGTCCCCGCGCAGGTTCTTGATCTTGAGCTCGCCGTCCTCCATCGAGAACATCATAGTCGTCCGTCCGGTCGTCATTTGCTGTTGGCCGGTCGTGCGGGGGTTTTGGCTCTTTTCCCAGTGCGTGTCCGCGACATACAAGTCTTTGCTCTGCTGAACACGGTCGATGAAGATCTTCAGCCGGATATCGGCAAACATATCGAAATCGAAACGAACGCCTTCCTCGAGATAAACCCTGTTCCCAAGATAGTCCCTGGAGATCAAAGAGGCAAAGGCGGACAAGTTTTGGCTTTCGTAAGCGTTTGCGATTTTCGCGACCACTGCAACGACGAGATCGGAAGAAGAAATATTCCGGTGAACGAGGGCATCAAGGTTGGGGAAAAACCGGAGGATTTCCTCCTGCCCGTCCACGGTTCTGATCCTCAAGACAGGCTGATAGCGTTGATCCGGGATCGGAAAGAACCGACAGGAGAGGCTCTGATTCAACGGCAATTCGGACCATGTCCTGCCGTCATCCTCGGAAAAGAGCAGTTTCTCCACTCTGTCCAACTGGGACAGGCGCGCCGTAATTTCAATGGCGCCTTGCCGGAGGTCAGTATTGGTCACCACCACTTCGCCCCTGGCATTGTTCAGCGAAAAAGTGTTCAGGCGCGCGTCGAGCAAGCGATAGATCGCGGGTGCTTCAAACGGCGGCGGAGACCCGGCGGGGCCCTGCAAAGGAGAAGCCGTGCTGGAAAGCGCAGACTCGATACTTGAAACCTCGTTCATCCGGCTGACGACTTCGGGCGAGCCCGGAGAGAGCCCGGAATCCTTCAGGTAGGTCAACATCTTTTCCCGGATCTGGCTGAACTTTACGCGATAATCCCCCTCGGGACGAATTTGCCTTGCTTCGTCCAAGAAAGCCTCGAGTCCCGCCAAGGCATTCTCCTGAGAGGCCCCACTCACCTTCACCATGAATTCCTGATAACCGTTGGATCCGCCGGCCGAAGAACCGATCATCACCTTCCCGCTTGTTCCTGCCACAGTCCCTATCGGCAGATCGTAGTTAAAAGAAGTCAGCACTTTCCCATCTCGCTCAGAGGAGCTCCCAAGGCTGCCCTTAACAAAATCCGTCTTCTCCGTAGAAACAGTGACCTCTCTGGGCTTAACTCCGCTTTCGATCTCACCGGTTATTTTAAGGGTCTTGTCCTTCGCAAAATCGACCTCGATCACTTCGCCGGTAAATGCCTTGCCGTTCACCTTGATTGATTTGATCGTGACCGGCATCGAGGCCTTTTGGACCATTTTGTTCGCCTCGTCTTCTTTTTCTTTTAATTCCTCAAGCCTCTTGCGGTAGTTGGCTGCAAAGGAATTGTCGGCGCTCTCCTCGAGGCCATTCTCCGCAAGGATCCTCTCCCAGCCCAAAGCATTAAGTTCGGCGATTGTTTGCGCCTTATTTAATTGCGCCTGCTGCTCTGAAACAGTCACCGCGCTGCCGTCAAGGCCCACGACATCCTTGTCCCCCACGAACTTGATCTTAGCGGCAAAATCACGCGCCTCTTCGGCCTGCTTGTGAAGCTTTGGAGCCATTGCTTCGAGGGCTTTCATTCTTTCTGCGGTGAATGCCGCGATCATGGCACCTTGCAGTGCCTTGACTTGCGCACCGCCTAAGTATCCTTTTTCTCCGGCATACAGATAGGAGGCCTTAAGCGGCACGCCCGGCTTCACTTCATTCTTGATCTGCTCAAAATTCATAAAAAGAGGCTGAGAAAGCAAGGCCTTGACCAAAACAATACGCGACTGAATAAACGCTTTTCGATCCGCGGCTTCAGTCTGAAGATCGGCATAAGCCCTCTCCAGATTCTGCAACGCTTCAGGCGCAACTTGCTTAAACTTCTTAAAACTGTCCCTGAGCATCTTGGCCGTCTCGACCGTTTGATCCGGCCCGGACTTCAATTCCATTTTCCATTTGCTGTAGGCCGCGTCAGACTGCGAGCAGGCTTTAGTCCAGGCTTCAATAAACTGGTCAACCTCTTTGATCCTCTCATCAACCTTCTGCACACGGTCCTTAAGAAAGCCGTAGCTTGTCCCGGCTTCTACGGAAAAGCGATGATCAAAATAATTTTCAAGGTCCTCGCCCCCGCCGCCTGTCTCACTCAAGGAATCCTGCAGTTTTTGCAAAGCCTCCCTCAGATCGACTCCCTCCATGCCCGGGACCTTCCCAAAGGACGACTCCTGGATTTTCCAGTTCTGAGCACTGGCGATAATCTTATCATTCCCCGTGATCCATGCTTGCGCATCGACGATTAATTGCGGGGGCTGGGCATTGCCCCATATCTGCGCCTCCTCCGCGGCGATCAAAAGCCTTATTTTTTCCCATTCGTCTATTCTTCCCGTGATAAGCGATTTAAACTTATAAAAGCCCTCCCCGCCAAGCACATTGTTGTAACCGGTTCCGTTGGATGCGGGCTGGTATCCTGAGCTTTGAGCAAGCTCTGCGCAGAACAGATTCCAGGCAGCGCTCAGCTTTTCATTAATCTTGTTTATTTCCGCATACTTCTCGTCTCTTCTTTTAACGAAAGCTTCTTGAGCTTTTTTAAAAACCTCGTCGCTTGGTTGAGTGCCAACAAGGCTCAAATATTCTTCGCTCTTATCCCATCGGCTCGTCACGGTCCCCCACAGTCTATTCACCTCTTCTTGCTTCTCCGTAAGGGCCTTCAGCTGCTCTTCCCACTGCTTCTTGTAAAAAGCATCGACCTCCACAGCGGTCTTATCGACCCCAAGGGCCTCAAGGATCTCTGCCTTGCTTGTGCCGCCCGCGCGGAAATATTTGTCGATCGCCTCTTTCCATTCTGCCAATTTGGCATCAAGCGGATATTTCTCCAGCTTAAAACTGACAAACCCCTGGATGACCGCCTGGGAGTTTTTCACATATTCTTCGTACGCCTTTTTCTCTTCGGCGTCTTCTTTCTCCCCAAGCGCCTTGGCCAAGGCTGCTGCCTGCTTAAAGCCGGGACGCAATAGGGCAAGGATTTCAACCAGCTTATTGCCCAGCAAAGGCCCATTTAAAAAATCCACCCGATTATCTTCCGCAAAAAACCCCTTTGCTTCGATCGCCATGATGGCATACTGAGCCTCATCCCTGACTTCTCTTGCCGCGGTTCCGGCATTCTTTCTTTTTGCGTCCTCCAGCCGCGCATTAAAACTCCGGGCGATCGGCTCATACTTTTGTATCAGCTCTGAGTTTGCCTTGACCATCTCGGCCCAACTCTGAACGAACCCGCCATAGGTCTGGTTATACTGATTTAGTTTTTCTAATTCCGCCTTTTTACCGATGATTTCTTGGCGCAATCGCGTTTCTTCAAATTGAGCTTTCAGAAGAAGGTTCAGATCTTTCAATAAGGCCGCAATATACGTCTCGATTTCCTGCTTATTCTGCGCATAAAACTCTTCCACCGTCACCACCGTCTCAGGCGCCTCACGCACCATGCCGGTATTGAAGTTGAGGCGATTGGCCATGTCTTCGGTGGGAATAGATTTGCCTAGCTTCTCAACCAGATAGCTATTGATCATCGTGCGAAATTCAGCATTGCCTCCCATTAAGAACAGATTAAAGACGCGGTCCACATTCTCTCGATTCATTGCGATCAGACCGCCTTTTTCAGGGCGCAGCGCCTTGTCTTGCCCCAGCATAAAATACAATCTTTCAATATCAACTTCTCTCCCGGTCTGCGCCACCGCCTGGTAAGATTCCGCCGTGACTTTAACACCGGTTAACAACAGGCTGATGATAGGACCGTACGGAGGGGGAATTTTAACGACCTTGAGCGCATCAAAAGAATTCAAGTTCAAAAGCACCTTGATCGAATTAGCGGTCATCCCGATCGAATCGCCTTTTTCATAGCTTGTGTAGAGGCTGAGAGCATTGAAAAAGGTTGAGATCAGCCTTGATTCGGTCAGCCAGCGGTCCGCATTGCCCGGATCGACTCCCACGCTTTTTGCGTAACTGATAAAATCAGAACTAAACACGGAGCCCGTATAAAGGGAAAGCGAGGCGCTTACGATGTTCTTAGACTGCTCGGAAGCTGTCGTGGCCAATTCCCGCACATCCTGATTGAAAGCTGCGTCGCTATAAGCAAAAAGCGAGCCGGATTGAATCAGGAAAATGAGCGCGAAAACCGCCGCTGCGATTTCTTTTTTTAAAGATTTTTCCATCTGGCCACCTTTCGAGGTGAAGCGCCGGATTGTGAGAGACCCAAAACGGGTGTCATCCGATCGAAAATCAATAATCCGAAAGAACGAAGATGTAGGAAGCCGGTTCGTCGGCGGAGACCGTGATCGTGTATTTTTGCGGAGGATATCCGTCGGGATCCAGCGACAGTTCGACGGTAAAATGAGCCTCTTTCAAACGGACGGTGCCGTCAAAAGCGGAGGTCTCGGTTTCTCCGTCCCGGTTGTTGCCGCTGATCTGGAAGTCTTCGAAATCCTGCGGTGCGAACACGGTATGGCCTTCCTCATCGGTGCGGGGAATACGAGCGCCGGTATCGGAGGCCTCAGGCGACACGTCCCGCATCCGGACCCGGTCGGCCATAGGCAGGGTGTTCCCCTGCGAATCATGCACAATGATCTGAAGCTGCGGGGTACGGTCTTCAGCCCGCACCCAGGAAGGATTCACGAAGAGCATTCCGAGGGTAAGCAGGGACAGGAGCATTATTTTTTGCATGGCGGCAACCTCCGGAGTTTTTTTTATTCTACCACACTTTTTACCCCCTGCGGAGCTCCGCGGGGCCGATTTTGTTCTTCCCTTAGCCTCTTGATCGCCTATACTACAAAAAAATCGGAAAAAAACACCATGGCCCTACTCGGCTTACAAGATATTTCGCTCGCTTTCGGAGGCCCGCCGCTTTTCACCGGCCTGAACCTGCAGCTTGAAGCGCTCGAGCGCGTCGCGCTCCTGGGCCGCAACGGCTCGGGCAAAACAACGCTGATGAAGGTGATGAGCGGCCAATTGAAACCCGATAGCGGCCTTGTCGTGACTCAAAAAGGCATCCGCATCGCCCACCTGCCCCAGGAAGTCCCCTCGGAGATTACCGGCAATATATTCGATCTTGTGCTTTCCGGACTCGGCGGCCGGGCTAAACTCCTGAGCGATTACCATCACGTGAACCATCGCCTCCAGACGGAATACTCGGCTCAGCTCATGAAGGAGCTCGGGCGCTTGCAGGGCGAAATGGACGGCTCCGACGCCTGGGAAACCAACCGCCAGGTGGAAGACGTGATCGAGCGGATGAAACTCGACCCCGAGAGCCGGTTTGAGAATTTGTCGGGCGGACAGAAAAAAAGGGCCCTCCTCGCCAAAGCGCTCGTGTTCAAGCCCGACCTCTTGATGCTCGACGAGCCCACCAACCATTTAGACATCGAATCGATCGACTGGCTCGAGGCCTTTTTGAAGGGCTACCCGGGAACGGTCATTTTTGTGACCCACGACCGCATGTTCATGCAGCGCCTGGCCACGAAAATTATCGAGCTCGACCGCGGCCGCCTCTACAGCTGGGCCTGCGATTACCCGACGTTTCTCGAGCGCAAACAAATGGCGCTCGACGCCGAAGCCAGTGAGCGCGCGCAATTTGAAAAGAAGCTGGCCCAGGAAGAAATCTGGATCCGCCAGGGGATCCGGGCGCGCCGTACCCGCAACGAAGGCCGCGTGGCGGCGCTCGAACGCATGCGGGAGCAGAAAAAGGCCCAGCGCCAGGACGTCGGCATGGTCCGCATGAGCGCCCAGGACGCCGAGCGTTCGGGCCAGCTCGTGATCAAAGCAGAAAATTTGACGCACGCCTACGGCGCCAAGCCCCTGCTATGCAACTTTTCGACGGAAATCATGCGCGGCGACAAAATCGGGGTCATCGGGCGTAACGGCTCGGGCAAAACAACGCTCCTGAGGATCCTCCTGGGGGAGCTTGCGCCGCAGCGGGGAACAGTGCGCGCGGGCACCAATCTCCAAGTGGCTTATTATGACCAGCTGCGCGAGCAGCTGGATGAAAGCAAAACCGTCATGGAAAACGTCTGCGGCTTCGGAGATACAGTCACCTTGAACGGCCGGCCGCGCCACATCATGGGGTATTTGCAGGAGTTTCTCTTTTCGCCGGAGCGCGCCCGCTCGCCCGTGCGGGTTTTGTCGGGGGGGGAGCGCAACCGGCTCTTTTTGGCCCGGCTTTTTACCCGGCCCGCCAATTTGCTCGTGATGGATGAGCCAACCAACGATTTAGACGTCGAAACGCTCGAGCTCCTCGAAGAGCTGCTCGTCGATTATGCCGGCACCGTCCTCCTGGTCAGTCACGACCGCGCCTTCCTGAACCATGTCGTCACCTCGACCATCGCACTGGAAGGCGACGGCGTTGTCCGGGAATACCCGGGCGGCTATGACGACTGGGTCATGCTCAGCCGCGCTCAGCGCGAAGCCGGCCGGAAAGTTCTGGCCCCCGCCGGGGCCGCTCCCTCCAAGGCCGCCGGAGGGCTTTCGGTTCAGGAGAAGCGTGAGCTCGAGAAACTGCCCGAAAAAATCCAAAAACTCGAAAGCGAGCAGGAACAGCTTTATGCGGTTCTCGGCGACCCCGCTTTTTACCAGAAAGAGCGCGGCGAGATCGCGCAAACTCAGGAGCGCTCCGACACCCTTGCCCGGAGCATCCAGGAACTCTATGCCCGTTGGGAATATCTGGAAGGAAGAAAATGACCTCCCGCCTGTTTCCCGTCTCGGAACGCAAAAACGAAAGCCTCGCGCGCGCGATGGAGAGTCTTGGGATCCGAGAAACGGATCTCCAGGAATTATTTATCCGCTCGGGCGGGCCGGGCGGGCAAAACGTCAACAAAGTCTCAACGTGCGTGGTTTTGAAGCATCTGGCCTCCGGCATCGTGGTCAAATGCCAGCAGGAGCGGACGCAATCCATGAATCGCTATTGGGCTCGCCGGATTCTGGTCGACCGGCTGGACGAGCGGATCCGGGGGCGCCAAAGCGCCGAGGCCCAACGCATTGCGAAAATCAAACGCCAGAAAAGGAAGCGCTCCAAACGGGCAAAAGACAAGATGCTCGAGGCCAAGCGCGCCCACGGCGAAAAGAAACAGCTGCGCGGAAGGATCGACGGAGCCTATGATGGCTGACGCACCCCCCGAAGCGGCGGCATCGACGCCGATCGAGTGGTTGTCCCTGCCTTTTTTTTCGAAACTGCCTCCCTTCCAGTCCGCCGTCTATGAAGGCGAAGCGATTCCCAAGGTGCTTCGGTTCCAATGTCTCCAAGAGGATCGGGAAGTTCCGGTTTATCTGGCCTCCGTCATGACGCGCGAAGAAGGCCCTGTGTGGAAATGCTGCCGGGAAATGATCGAGCACGCCCTGAAGCTCGCCGCTCAGCAGATGAAGGGTTTCTACGGTTACGAACTGATCGCCGCCCGCTTGAGCGCCGGGCTGGAGCATTTTAACCCGCAGGACTTTTCGAAGCTCCTCGCCAATCACGGCGCAAAAATGTCGCCCGGCCAAAAGCGGCTCATTCAGTACGGATCGGTTTGGGGACTTTTGACCCAGCGGATCCCCGAAGACTGGGGAAAAATCGAATTCAAAACATTTGTGGAAACGGCCGCCCAACTGCCCGAACGGCCCCAGGCCTATGTCCGTTCTTTGCTGAAAAAGCTGCGCCCGGCCCCGGAGGCCCTTGTGGTGATTCACACCCTCGGGGAAGCTGACTTTTCAGAAGTGGCCGGACAAAATCCGGCCGTCGTTTTTTTCCCGTAACAGGGGCCGTTACGTTCGTGAGTGACCGGACAGGGTTGCGGTTTGGAGCGTTGCAGCGCTGGGGCCATCATCGGGCCGGATGGCGGCATCGACGTAGCCGGCATTTTCCGGCCGGTTGGCTTCGCGCCGGAAACGCTCAAGCAGAAGGATCATCCCGAGCAGATTGACGGTGTAAATCAACAGGTCTTTGATCCTGTTCGCATAGTAGGATAAAAAAGGCTCCACAGGCCTTCCGGGCCGGCGCTGCTGACGGTCCTTCATCCTGAAAATTCCCCCCAGGAAAGGATGAATCTTGGCGACGCGCGCGTTGGCGCAGATCCAGAGCAGCGAGCTGCACAGAATCCTCCGTCTCGGACCTTTCCGCCGCAGTAACAGAGTCCGCAAGTGAGCGTCCGAGTAAAAAGACTCCCAGGCGTCGTGATAAGCGCGCATCAGCTCCTCCCGGGTCATCTTGGGATGGTCCACGCACACGTGGGTCGTCTCATAAAGGTTGAGGTCCTCTTCCATCGGAACTCCCTTTTGGAGAAGCTGGAGGTGATCCATGGATCCCGGCAGCGGGGTGGCGATAAAAAACTGAGCAAATTCGAGCGGCAGCTCGCGCTTCAGGTACTCGACGTCCGCCATCACCGACTCGTAGGTGTCGTCGGGCAGGCCGATCATGTACCCCGCAAACGTAAGCACGCCGTGATTCATCCAGGTCTGGAGCATTTTGCGGTACTCCGCGATTTGATTGTGATGTTTCCCGACCGCCTTGAGGTTGCGCGGATTCACCGACTCCATCCCGATAAAAACGCGCCGGACCCCGGCCCGGGCCATTTTCTCGACAAAGCGCGGGATCTTGTACGCGGCCGTATCCACCTGGATTTTCAGGCTCAGGCGCATGCCGTGTTTTTCTTTCAGCTCGATCAGCCGGTCGGCAATCGCTTCCCAGTCTTTGTGGCGGGAAAAATTGTCGTCGGTGACGAAGAAATGATTGACGCCCCGGGGGTACTGCATCCGCACCAGCTTTTCGATATCGTCGGCCGTGCGGCTGCGCATCCGGTTTCCCTGGACGTTGATGATCGTGCAAAACGAGCACTTGAACGGGCATCCACGCCCCGCGTCAAAACTGCCCTGCCGGTTGATCACGTGGCTCATCCCCTCCACGGGAATGATCGGCCCCGGGGCGCCGGCCAGATCGGGCTTCGCTTCCAAAAAGTTGTAGACCGGCTCCAGCCTGCCCTCATAAGCAGCTTTCAGTAAGTTCCCCCACTCGTTCTCGACTTCGCCGGCGACCACCGTAATCCCGGCATCGATCGCCTGCTGGATCTCTTTGGGAATCTGGGGCAGAACGGAAAGACACCCCGACACGTGAAACCCGCCGATCATGCAAGGCAGGCCCTCCTTGCGAAAGGCCATGGCAAGGTCCAGAGCCCGCGGGTACTGGTTGCTCTGAACCCCCACGAGACAAACAACCGCCCGGGCCCCTGCGCGTCGGATTTTGAGGATTATTTTTTGGACGTCGACCTTTTTTTCGCCCTCGTCGATAGCATGGACCACCACGCGAACGCCAGCTCCCAGGACACCTTTGTCAACGACGTCCCGGGTGAGTCCGTAAAGGCAGGCAAGCGAGTTACTTATGACGATCCCGAAGGCCCAGCGGATGACGTAGCCGTCGTCGTCGTACTTCGACGGTTTGATGAGGACAATATGAAACTCTTGAGGGGATCCCTTAGGGTCTGGTGTGCGTGCCATTGCGCATTTTAGCCTTTAAACCGTCAAAAATCTAGCGATCAAAACCATTCAGGCCTTTTTTGACAGCTCGCTGATGCGCTTGAGCATGTTGGGGTGCGTGCTCAAGATCTCGAGCAAGTGGTCCCCGACGCTCAATCGAACGGCCTTATGGCGCAGGGCCTCGAGCTCCGAGGCATCGATGTTCCCATTGCGGTCCAGGTCGAGCGCCTTGAGGTCCCGGAATTCGTTCATCGCCTGCGAAGGATCATTGACGAAGAAGGCCTTGATCCCTTCCACATCTTTGAGCTCCTCCTTGTCCATGCGCGCGGCCCCGTACACAAGTTTATAGAGGGCCGAGGCCAGAGCCGAGGGCGAGTTCCCGAGAGCGATCGACCCGCGGTCGGCAAAATATTCTCGGATCCTCGAAGCGTAAAGCACGAGCAGGTTCGTAATGAAGTAAAAAATAAAAGCCGCAAGGCCGATCAAGGCCAGGCTCGGTCCCCCCTCGCTATCGCGTCTGCGAGAACCTCCTCCGAACCACAGGAGGTGCCATGCCAAGCGGTAGAGAATCATCGGGATGACGGAAAGAACCGTGATGGTCAGGACATCCCGGTTTTTCAGGTGCGACAGTTCGTGGCCGAGGACCGCTCTGAGCTCCTCGCGGTCGAGGAGCTTGAGGATTCCCTGGGTCACGCACACCCGGCCGTCACTGGCTCCGCGGCCGAAGGCAAACGCGTTCGGAAGGTTGGTTTGAGAGATCCCGATCCTTGGGACTGGGATCCCGGCCTGGCCGGCCAAGTCCCGAACCATCGTGTGAAGCTCGGGCTCCTCCTGCTCCGTAACGTACCGGACCCCCATCGTCCACTCGACGATGCTCGGACCGACCATGTACTGAATCCACATGATCCCAAGCGACAAGATCAGATAAAAATAAAAATTGCCGATGCCCATTGCGGCACCGACCATCGAAATAACGGCGTAGACGATCGCAAATAAGACAGCCAGCAAGATCCCCATTCTCATCTGAAGTGACACCATAACGCAGTCCTCCTTGGTTTTGACGCCCCGAACCCAAAGTTTTGGCTTCTAGGCATGTCGGCCTTTTTATATTATAATGCGGCCTTTGGTTTTAACCCCCGCTTTTTTTGGAAAAGGCTCATCATGCTCAGCTCAGAGATCTCTCCGGTTGAATCCGGATATACGCCACCCGAGCCCCATCCCCTCGGAAGCCGGGCCAAGGTCCTTTTGACCAGTATCTTCGGGCCCTACGCCCGCGACGACGCCTATGGAAGCCGGCGGATCAATCCCATGGAGCTTTACGAGAATCAGATCACCCGCGTCCAGGGCCCCTTCTCGCTGAGGATGTTTCACCGCTCCTTTGCCCTTCTCATGATCCGGGAAAATATCGACGCTCCCTGTACCGTCCTGGATTACCCGGATTTGAAACGGTTTGTCCGCGAGCTCAAAAGCGGCGCCTACGATATTGTCGGCATCAGCGGCATCGTCAGCAATGTCGACAAGGTCGCAAAGATGTGCGAACTCATCCGCGTTCATTCGAGCGCCTCCCGCATCGTGGTCGGCGGCCACGTCGCCAATATTCCGGATCTCGAACACCGCATCGATGCCGACTTCATCGTCCTCGGGGACGGCATTCGCTGGTTCCGAAGTTATCTCGGTGAAAACGTCCTTGCTCCCGTCCGGCACCCGGCCGTCCCTTCAGCGTTCGGGACACGCATTCTCGGCGTCCACCCCCCGGAAAGCCCCGCAGACATGCCCGCCATTCTCATCCCTTCCGTGGGGTGCCCGATGGGTTGCGACTTCTGCTCGACTTCGCACCTGTTCGGAGGCAAGGGCCGCTCCGTCCAATTTTACAAGACAGGCGAAGAGCTCTTCACCGTCATGTGTGAGCTCGAGCGAAAACTCAAAACCCGTTCGTTTTTCGTCCTGGACGAAAATTTTCTTTTTTACCGCAAACGGACCCAAGCCCTCCTGGAGCTTATGGAGCGCCATGAGAAAGCCTGGTCCTTCTCTGTTTTCAGTTCGGCAAATATCCTGCGCGAATATTCGTCCGGCGAGCTCGTGCGCCTGGGAGTGCGCTGGGTCTGGATCGGGCTGGAAGGCAAAAATAGCGCCTACTCCAAACTTCACGGAACCGACACCCGGCATCTTGTCACTGAGCTTCAATCCCACGGCATCTCCGTTCTCGGATCGAGCATCCTGGGCCTGGACGACCACACCCCCGAAAATATCACCGGCGTCATCGACTGGGCCGTGAGTCACCGAACGGATTTTCACCAGTTCATGCTCTACACCGCCCTCCCGGGAACGCCTCTGCACCGGAACCGGCTGGCCAAAAAGACCCTTCTTTCCCCGGAAGAGCTCCCCTACGCCGATATCCACGGACAGTTTCGCTTCAACCACCGGCACGAACACCTGCCGGAAAAAAGCGAAGCCGATCTTTTGCTGAGGGCCTTTCGGGAGGACTTTGAAAAAAACGGCCCGAGCCTTGCGCGGCTAATCCGCACCATGCTCTCGGGATGGAAAAAGCATAAGGACCATCCGCTTTCCCGAGTGCGCACCCGGATCCGCCACGACAGCCGTCCCCTTCGCTTTGCCTACGCCGGCGCAATGTGGTCCATGAAACAATGGTACCGAAAAAATCCGCATCTCTTCCCGGTCATGTCCGGGCTCTTTGACGATCTCTGCGGGGAATTCGGATGGAAGACGAGGCTGGTGGCACCCGTCTACGGAATTTTTCTGCTCGCCGCCATGCATTTGGAGGCGAGGCGTCTGGAAAGGGGATGGACCTACGAGCCCCGCACGTTCCGCGAAGGGCCGAAGTCCCGGAAGCCCTCCTCGCCGGATTTACAGGCGCAAAGCCGCTGCCCTCGCGCGGAAGAACCGACTCGGGTTTGGCCGCAAGTTCCGGCGACTCAGGATCCGTCTTCGAATCAAAGCAGGCCGCCACGCGGCCGTCCGGTCCCACAAGGAACTTGTTGAAGTTCCGGGTCATCGGCTATAATGTGTTTATGCGAAGAATCACCCCCGTTTTCTTCCTGGCTTTGGCCGTCGCGGCAAGCGTACCGGCCTTAAGGGCACAAAGCCCCGAAACGTCTTCCGTGGACGCTTTCGTCGTTCCCGAATCCCTCGGAAAAATCGAAGAGCGGTTTGTGGGAACGAGTTCCAGGTGGGTCATCTACATCCAGGACGTCCACGCCCATCTGACGGCACAGGAAAATATCGCCGCCATAATCGACCATCTCAACTACGTCTACGGAATCAACAAGGTCGGCGTCGAAGGCGGTTGGTCCTCCTCGAGCTGGCCGAAGACGTGGGCGCTTCCTTCTTCTCGGGAAAAGCAGAATTTCGCGCACGCGCTCATGGAAGAGTCTTATATCGGCGGCCCCGCCTACGCCGCCATGTTCTCGAAAACACCCGTGACGCTCGTCGGCCTCGAGCAAGAGGCCCTCTACGAGCAAAACCGCCAAATCTATCTGAAGTCTTTCGCCGCGGCCGAAGAGGTCGCTCAAAAGGTCAAGAGCGAGGAGTCCAAACTCCTCGAAGCGAAAAAAAGCGCCTTCAATCCCGACCTCTGGAATTTCGACGTCACCGTCGCCCAGTTCCGGGAAGGCAAGAACGTGGAAAAAATCATTCCGGCCATCCTGACGTGGGCGGACGAGCGCTCGGCCGATATCGCCGACCTCGGCCAAATCGCGCTTTTCCGCCAGATTTCGGACCTGTCGAAAGCCGTCCAAAAGCCGAAGCTCGAGGCGGAGGCCAAGCGGCTGATGAAGGAATTCAAGCGCGAGGGGCTGACTTTCGAAGAGCTCGTGATGAGCGCAAAAATCCCGGAAGATAAGATCATTCACTATCCGGAAACGCTCAAAATGCGCGAGAGCCTGACGCTTCAGGCCAAGTTGTCCCACCGGAAGTTTTTTGCTGAAATCGACGAAGCCATCCGCCGGATCAAGGAAAAGCTCTTCGCGTCCGAGGCCGAAAGTCAGGCGGACGCCGACTACGACCGCTTTCAGACTGCAAAACAGATCGTCACGCTCAAGGCGACGCCCGCAGACCTGAAGGCCTTTGAAACGTTTCAAGGCGAGATCGCCGCAAAGATTTCGGCCGCCGGCCTCGAGGAGGCCCTGGCCGTTGCCCTGGAGTTTTACCGGATCGCCCGTCAAAGGGACGACATCTTTTACCGCCAGATCACCGGGGACGAACGCCTGGCCGGCGACCTCGTCATCGTCACCGGCGGGTTTCACACCGAAGGGCTCTCGGCCAAGCTCGAAGAGGCTGGCATTTCGTACCTCGTGATCACCCCCGAACTCGGCAAGGAATTGCCCAAAGAGGAGCTTTATGCCGAGCGGCTTCGCGAGGAGATCGCGCCGGCCGAAGCGGCCCCGGCGCAGGTCGCGCAAAAGACGGGGACGGAACTCGACGACCGTCCCGCGAAGATCTCGATCCGGAAGAAAAAGCCGGCCCGGGCCGTCGCCGAGAAAGAGACCTTGTCGCCCGACCGGAATCGTCAGACAGATCTGAACAATGACACGCGGGTCGTGGAAATTATCCGGGTCTACCCGAAAGATATCCGGCACGGGCTGGAAGCCTTCGCGGGGAAAGCCTCCACCGACCCGGCCATGAGGCGGGAGACCCGGCGCACCGCCGCCGTCCAGGCCAAACAAGTCGATGGGGATTTCTCGGCCTTGCCTTACGAGCAACAGCGGGAGCTCGCCGAGAAGTTTCTCAAGTGGCAGACGGGACAGGCCTCCATCGCCGTCGTTCTCAAGGCAACCGTCCTGGCGGAAATGACCGAGGCAAAAAGCGATTCAGAAAACGACGTCCGCAGCGCCCAGCTTGCAAAAACCAATCTGGCGAACCTGCTCGAAAACCGCGCCAACAGGCTCTACGTTTTACGGGACGACGAAACCGCCTATCAGAAGATCGCGGAGTTGACCGCCGGCAAGAACTTTCATCCGGTCGAAGCCGGCAAAGGGCTGGAAGAAACGGTGGGAAAAACCCGGCAGAGAAACCCGCGAATCGCGGCAATCGATCCGGACTACAAGGCCCCGGAGGGAGTCCTCGTGCTGCCTCCCTCGCCCGCGTCCTTTTTTCTCGTGCGCCCGCTCCTCGAGCATCAGGAGTTCTGGAAATTGATCAACAACGCGGGCGCCCTGAAGGCTTTCGAAAAAGTGCTCGCCGACATCTTCAGCGAACAAAACCTGCTCAAATCCGCCTAGCCCGACTCTAGCGAGTCAGAATTTCCAAGGCTCGCTCGGCCGAATCGGTCCTCAAAACAAGGCATCCGCGCTCTTGCCCAGGCGAAGCCGTGCAGTACCCGTAGGAAATATTGATGTCCGCCTCAGCAAGGGCCTGGCAGATCCGGGCCAACTCGCCCGGGGCGTTTTCGATTTCGAGCACGACCACGTCCTGCTCAAGAACGTAAAACTCCTCCTGCTCAAGCAGTAAAAGGGCTTTCGTCGGCTGGTCGACAAGAAACCGCACAACCCCATTGTCGACGCTGTCATGGACGGCCATAGCCGCGATGTTGACGCCGGCCTCGGAGAGAATCGCACACGTATGCGCGAGCACCCCCGGGCGGTTGGGGAGAAACACGGACAGCTGCTTTTGAATGGCCATGACGTCCTCCTAACTCCTTGCGTGACTTGAGGACACTCTAAACCGCCGGAACGGGCAGGGCAATACAAAAATGACACCCGGGCCCTTCTGCCTCCGCGAGCCAGATCGTGCCCCCGTGCCTTTCGAGGATTTCACGGGATATGGCAAGCCCCAAGCCCGTGCCCACCGGGGACATGATCCGGCTGATCTCGAGCTGGCCAAACTTTTTGAAAAGCTTGTCCCGGTCTTCGGTCTTGATTCCGATCCCGGTATCGCGCACCGTCACCACAAGCCGGTTCCCGTCCCGCCGTGACGAAACCGTGATTCCGCCGGCCTCGGTAAACTTAACGGCATTATTGATCAGGTTCACCAGGACCTGGAGAATCCGGTCACGGTCCATCCGGACCCGGGGCAGGCCGGAATCCAGCTCGAGGCGCAGGTAAAGTTTTTTTCCCTGCGCCGAGTGCTCCATCATCAGGACGGCCTCCCGGACAGCGTCGTTGAGATCGGCCTCCTGAAAATTCATCCGGATCATCCCGGCCTCGAGGCTCTGGAAATCGAGGAAAGTATTGATGAGCCGCACGAGCCGGTCGAGGTTGGCTTTGGCGGTCCTCAGGACGTCCTTTTGCTCGTCACTGACCGCGCCCGCGAGACCGTCGAGGAGAATGCAGATTGCCTCGCGCATGGAATGCAAAGGGGTGCGCAGCTCATGCGAAACGTTGCGAATGATCTCGTTTTTGAAATCTTCCATCTTTTTTCGCTCGCCGATGTCGCGCACGCTCAAAATGAAGGCCTGTTCGCCAAGCCAGAGCGTCGGAGCGACGGCGATTTCGACAAATACCCGCTCGCCGTCGGAGCGCAAAAAAACAGACTGAATGTTGGCAGGGCTTTGGCCGGGGGTCCCCGGAACCGTCTGCAAATAGGCCTCCTCCAACGCGGCGTGAAGAGCCGGTTGTTCGGAAGGCTCGACCAGTCGGCCTAGCAAGCTGCTCAAGAGATCAGAAATGGTACGGCCGGTCACTTCGCAGGCGCGCAAATTGACGTACTGGATCGTGCGGTCCGCGCGGAGGATGAAGATCGCATCGCTCGCGTTGTCGGCCAATGCCCTGAAATTCTCTTTGACCTCTCTGAGCGCATTTTCGGCCTCCTTCATTTCCGTGATGTCGCGGCTCTCAGGGATGAGCCAAACGACCGCTCCGGCTTCGTCACGGACGGGCTTGAGGGAAAAATCCAGCCAGTGGAGTCTTCCGTCAGCGCCGCGGTGGGTCACCTCAAGGCGCACGAACTCCCCGCGCGCGGCTTTCGCCACGGCTTCCCGAATCTCCAGCTGCAACGGTTCGGAGTGGGCCCACCAGACCGTTTCCCAAAATAATTTCCCGAGGACATCCGCTTCCGAGACTCCCGCAAATTGAATCGCCGTGCGATTGGCCTCGATGAGGGTCCCGTCGGGCGTCATCAGGCCCATCAGCTGAAAGGTCTGATCAAAGACGGCCTTCATTTTCCGCTCGCTCTCGCGAAGGGCCTCTTCGGAGCGCTTGCGCTGAACAAGGCGCCACATCCCCTGCATGAGAAGCGTCAGCTGGCGCAGATCCGATTCGTCGTAGGCGTCGTCCTTGTTGCCCACCCCGGCGACGATGACGATCTTGCGGCCGTCGAAAATCGGCGCATTCATGTGCCTCAAGACCCGGACATGCCCCGCGGGGTACCCTTTCTTGAGGGGGTTGGGCGCCTCGTAGTCGTTTGTGAATACCGGCTTCCGCTGGCGCACGGCTTCGCCCCAAAGGCCGGTCGTGACGACCGGGTAGACAATGGGTTTGTCGATGATCGCGCATTCGCCCATAGCGGCCTTCGACCAGGAGTGCATGGTCATGACGGTCTCATCGTCATTCAGGAAGGCCAGGTATCCGAGTTTGCTCCGCGTCAGCCGTACGGCCTCCTCGAGCGCAAAGTCCGTGATCTCCTTCAGCGACGCCTCCGTCATTTGATTCAGTTTGAGGAGCGCCTCTAACCGGGATTCGTTCAAGCGCATGAGCTCTTCAGGTTGGGAATTCATGGGCCCTCGCGTTTTGGGTTAACGGATGTGCCGCCGGATTTTTTCGAACAGTTCCTCGGCATTGTAAGGCTTCAAAATATGATCTTCCGCTTTCAGTTCCACGGTATGCCTCGCGATCGAGACGCTTGCGTCCGCCGTCACCAAAATAACGGGGATCGCCGCCAGGTCGGGCCGCGCCCTCATCTGCTTGAACACTTCATACCCGCTCATCTTGGGAAGCTTGATGTCGAGCAAAATCAGGTCCGGATGCCCGGAAACGGCCGCTTCGATGGCCGCGGCCCCGTCGACGGCGGTCAGGACATTGTAGCCTGCTTTTTCGAGGCGCAAGACGGCAAATTTCATCACGTCCGGCTCATCGTCGACGACCAAAATCGTTTTCGGCATTCAGGATCTCCGTCAGGCGTTCAGGGGGAGCGTAAAAACGAACCGGCTGCCGGCCCGGTAGCCGGGGTCCACCCAAATTTTCCCGCCGTGCTGTTCGATAATTTTTTTCGAAATCGCAAGCCCGAGCCCGGTCCCTGTCGAGGCGTGGAACTTCCCCGCCTCGAGCTGTCCGAACCGCGTAAAGAGCTTGGGGATATCCGAAGCCTCGATCCCGATGCCCGTATCCGCGACCGAGATTTCGACCTCCCCGTCCTTTTGACGGACCTCCACGGCCACCTTCCCCCGCTCGGTGAACTTGATGGCATTGCCGGCCAAATTGAGGATCACCTGCACCAGCCGGTCCCGGTCGGCCTCCGCTTCCATCCGCGCGTCCTCGCATTCAAACCGCAGATCCAGATTTTTGTTCCGGGCCAGCGGCCCAAGGGTCGAGCGGATCTCCTCGAGAAGGTCGCTTAGGCGGACCTTGACGGGCTTCAGTTTCAAGACTCCGGCGTCCAGACTCTGAAAATCAAGGAAGTTATTGATCAAACGCACCAGGCGGTCGAGGTTCCCCTTGACCGTCGTCAGGATGTCCCTGTGGCCTTCCTCCACGGTGCCCACAAGCCCGTCCAAAATGACGTTGATGCCCTCGCGGACCGCGTGAAGCGGCGTCCGCAGTTCGTGGGAAACGTTCCGGATGACCTCGTCCTTGAAGTTCTCGATCCGCTTGCGCTCCGAGATGTCCTTGACCACCGCCTCGAGCACCTTCGGCCCTTTGGAGCTTTCTTCGAAAAGAAAAGCGTTCAGGAGCAGCCAGCGATCCTCGCCCGAAAACGTTTTGTAAAGACATTCGACGTTTCGGAGATCTCTGGGGTCGCGGCAAAGGGCCTCGATAAAGCCGCGGCAGCCGTCGTGGCCCAGGACCTCCGGCAGCATCTTTCCTGTCAGCTGCCTGGGTTCGCCTCCCAGGTCGAAGAGCCGGAGCAAGCCCCGGTTCAAAAAGAGGATGCGGCCGTCGGCCGGGCGGAACCGGAGGACCCCGTCACCGGTCATCTCAACGAGCCTCCGGTAGACCTCGATTTCCGTGCGCGACGCCTTCAGGTGCAGGGTCATTGCATCAAAGGCGCGCGAAAGCTGGCCAATTTCGTCCTGTTCGGCCGAGCCAACCTGGTAGTCGAGATTACCTGACCCGATGATGCCGGCGCCTTGCTGCAGCCGGACGATGGGATCCACCATCTTTCTCCGGAAGACGGCCGTCGCGAGAAAGATGAAAATCATCAGGAGCACGGTCAGGCTCACCATCACCCACGCCGCTTTTTTTTGATCCTCCGCAAGATCCGAAAAGCCCGCCTTCTCAAGAAGGCTCGCGTTCGAAACGATCCGGTGCGAATCGGCCAGGAGGTGAACGATCAAGGTTTTTTCGAACTCCGGCACCGCAGCGCCGGCGGAAGCCGGCAGATTCCTTCCCCGCTGAGCGACGAGCTCGGCAAAAGAGCCCTTGATTCGCTCGTAATCGCCGCGGATTTCACGCAGGATTTCGAGGTGCTTGGGCCGCGTAAAAAGGGCTTCACTCGCGAGAATCTCCGCCGACAGGGATTCCTGCTTGGAGCGCCATTGTTCGACGGCCCGGGGCTCGTGGTAAAGAATATAATCGTTTGCGATCAGATTGATCTCGAAGACCGACTTGACCAGCTGGCTGGCCGAACAGCTCTTCTGGCCCTCCGTACCGACCCGCTCGAAAATCCAGACGAGGACCGTGGCGAGGACAAGCGCAAAGAGCATGTGAAGAATCGAAATGACTTTCAGACGGCTTCCGAGTTTCATGGCCTGTGCTCTCCCTCCCGGGGCCGCCCGATCATTCGACGATCGTCACGGACTCGGGATCCATGTCCTTGAGAATCTTGGCATCGACAAACTCGAGATAGTTGGGGGCCCGGTCTTTAGGAACCAGCCCCCGTCCGGCGGCCCACCGGGCAATCCCGTCCATCCGGTCGAAAAGCGACTGGCCGAGCCCCACCTGCCAGCTGATCCCTTGCCACTCCGACGAAGTCTCGGCATAAGAACCCTGAAGACGATCCGCCACGGCCCGGATCGATTCGTTCGGGTGCTCATCGATATACCGGCGCGCCCGAAAAAAAGCCCGCACGGCCCTGCGGACAGCCTCGGGCTTTTCCTTGAGGAAACGGCTCGACACGGCCACAAGCTCGAGGCGCCGGTAAAGTCCCGGCATTTGAAAAAGGACCGCCTCCTTGCCGAGCTTTTTGCGGGCCTGGCTAACGTAAGGCTCCCGCGAAACAAACGCGTCCACCCCGCCGCTCGCAAGGACATCCGCAAAATCTTCAACGCGGCCGAAAGACACCTGAACGTCCTCTTCCCGAAGGCCGTTTTTCATCAGGAAAAGGTCCAAAAAATAATGGCTTGCCGAGGCCTCTTGGACCCCGATCTTCTTGCCTTTTAAATCCGCCGGAACGCGAACGCCCGAAGCCCTGCGCGCAATCACGCGCTGTTCGTCGTCGGAAGCCCCGATCGCGGCCACAATCCTGAAGTCGTTGCGCTCGAAACTTGCGAACACCACCGGAACATCTCCCGCCGTGACCATGTCGACCTCCCCGGAAAAAAGGCCGTCCCGCAGGGACCGTTTACCGCTCGGGTAAGTCCGGATCGAAGCCTCCAAACCTTCCCTTTTGAAATAGCCCAGTTCCGCCGCCATGATGGCAACCGCGCTCGGAATCTGCAGAGCAAGTCCGAAACGTACGGTCTCCGTGCTGCTCTCAAAAGCCGTTTTGTGCGGCATGAAAAAGCGGGCCGCCGCCGTCACAAGAATCAAAACGGCGACGGCAGCAACCGGCCACACCCAACGAATCCTCTTTCGGCTAAAGATCATCCCCGCACTCTCGCCGCCGGAATTTGACGGCCATCCCCCGCTAAACTTCTTTTGGGACGACGTGGGGCCGGCGCAGCGGCAAGCTGAAATAGAAGGTGCTGCCGCGACCGCATTCCGATTCCGCCCAAACCTTTCCGCCGTGCTCTTCGACAATCCTTTTCGAAATGGCCAGCCCGAGCCCGGAACCCGCCTGCGCGCGGTGCTCGACAGTGTCGAGCTGCCCGAACTGCTTGAAAAGCCTGCTCATGTGCTCGGGCTTGACCCCGATCCCGGTGTCCTTGACCGCAATCACGGCTTCGCGTTCATCGTGAGACACCCCGATCAGAACTCTCCCCCGTTCGGTAAATTTGACCGCATTGTCGGCATAATTCAAGATCACCTGGGTGATCCGGTCCTTGTCAAATTCAAACCGGGGCAGGCGCGGATCGGTTTCCACCTCCAGGATCACCCGCTTGCTCTGAGCAACCGGGGCGAGAGTGGCCCGCACCTCTTCGGCCAGTTCATTCAGGTCCGCTTGCTCGAGGTGGAACTTGATGATCCGCTCCTCGAGCTTCCGGAAATCCAGCACGTTATTGACAAGACGAACAAGGCGGTCGACGCACCGCCGGGACGTCTGCAAGGCGTCTTGCTGCTCCGGACTGATCTCGCCCAGAAGTCCTTCGAGCACGATCGAGATGCCCTCGCGCACCGAATGGAGAGGAGAACGCAGTTCATGCGATACCATCGTAATCAGCTCGGTCTTGACGTCGATCATCTGTTTGTATTTGCGCTCCGAGATATCCTTCAAAAAACAATAAAAACCCCCGGCGCCCCCTTCGCCCGCGAGGGACCGCACCATGGTCATCTGCTTGAAAGAAACCGTTCCGTCCTTGTGGAGCCCCCGGATATCGACTTCCGCCTTGCCCTGGGCCCACATCTCCTCGTAGGCACGTTTCGCTTTGTCGAGGTCAGCCTCCTCGATCGTGCGCCCCCACCGCTCGCCGATCAACTCGGGCGCCTGATAGCCCGTCATAACGGCATAGGCCTTGTTGACGTAGGTGTATTTCCCCTCCCCGTCCAGCTGCGCAATCCCCTCCACGGCATTTTCCATCGCGGCCGTCATCTCGCGCAATTTGTCGTCGGCCTTTTGTCTTTCCTCGATCTGATATTTCAGGGCCTCATTCGCCTCGCGCCACTCCGCGGTCCTCAGCTTGACCGCATTTTCGATCATCACCGTATGCTGGCGGCTGCCCCAGAGGTAATAAGCCAGCAGCAGTGAAACATAAAGGACGGTAAAAAACGCGGCCCAGGGAAGCCAGGTGCTTTGGGATGCAAAACGGCCGGCCGACGGCAAGCTCACAAAAAGCCATTTCCGTCCCGCGACATCGACGGTATTGGCGTAATAAAGACCCGTGAGTCGGCTCAAGTGGTCTTCGGGAACGGGAACTGTATCTACGGCTTCCTCGCCTGAACGGTGCTGATAGAGAAACCGCTCCCCCAGGGACGCCGACTTGTCATAAAGCAAAATGTCGGTTTGGGACACGCGCAGCGAGCCGAGAATTCCTTCGATCAAGTCGCCTACCCGAAAAATCCCGGCTGTAAAACCAAGCAGATGGCCGCGGCGCCAGGCAATACTGTCTTCGATGACGCCTTTCGAATAAACGGGACGCACTGCAAAAAAGAAAAATTCCTGCCGGGCCCGGCGGTAATTGAAGCCCACCCGGCCCGTGGCCACCATATTGCCCGTATCGCGCGCTTCCCGGAGCGCCTTCATGACGGGCGGCAAGGAGGCCATATTGAAGCCGACCGGCAGAAACTGGGTTTCGACCGGCTCCATATAATGGATGGGGAAATACTCTTTGCGGCCGGGAGCCACGAGCGGATTGCCGTGGGCGTCCATTTCGAGAACCTTGAAATCCGGGTTTCCTTCTTCACGGGCACGTTTTTCGAAGGCCTCCCGCTTCGACTCTTCCAGGTAGGGGATCCAGGCCAGGGAGTACCTCCCCTTGGCGTTTTCGAAACAGGATTTCGTAAACCGGTAAAATTCGTCGCGCTCGACGGCCTCGGAACTTTCGTAAAAGGCCCACAGGGCCCGGACCCAGTCCAGGTAACTGTCCATTTTTTCTTTGAAGAGGGCAAACCGGTCTTGTGATTCATAACGGAAATCCGAGATCGAAGATTGTTCCTCGATATTCGAGAGGGCAAAATAACCCGTGAAGGAAAGCATCGTCCCGAAGATCAGGACCAGCGCGATCGGAAGGTGGGAATCCCCTTTTCGCCATGAAAACGCAACCAGTCCCACCCCGAGGATGATGAAGCCCGCCGCCGTCAGGATTGCCATCGAGGGCCAGTAGGAAAGTCCGAAGGAAAACCGGATGTTAAAGAGCGCATTAAAAACCCCGACGCCTCCCAGGGCCATGGTGAGCATGCCGAGGGTCCCCTGGATCCAAAGCCGGCGCAGGGACTTGGCCCGGTCGGAAAACTCCGGGGCGATCAGCATCAGAGCGGCCCCCATGAGCACAAACCCGGCCGCCGCATTCGGGGCCATGCGTCCCGCATGGGAACTTTCGATCATCATGGGCGAAGCCATGAAAAGCTCGTCAATGCCGAGGTTCACGCCGAAGAGATATTCGGCCAGGGTGAGAATTCCAAGAAGTGCGGCCATCGCCCCGGCGGCCCGCGGAAACAAAAACCGCCCGAGCCGCGAGACAACGAGGCCGAAGCCGCAAAGGATAAACCCGAGCGCCGTATTGTACTGCATCGGGTAGAGGTTGGCGTGGACCTGCACCAGCTTGGGATTGTGCGTATACCATCCCACCATCACCATCATGCCGAGCATGAGCGCGAAGATGCCGCAAGCGATCGTGGAGAAATACATCGGGCTGGCCTGACCAGCTTCGGGTGCAGAGACGCGCACGGTCGAATCCATCGCTATCACCTCTTTACGCCTGGTTCGGTTCGGGGGAGGCCGCCTCAGGCCGGCTGGCCCCACAGAAATCCCTGGCCGTACGGGACTCCCACCTTTTTGAGAAGTTCCAAATCGTCGTAGGTTTCGATGCCTTCGGCCACCACCTCGGCGCCCAGGTCCTCGGCAATCTTGACCATCTTCCTGAGCATGCGGATCCGCCCCTCCGCGTCCGTGCTCAGGCGAAGGCAGCGCCGGTCGAGCTTGATCACGTCCGGCTCAAAGCACATGAGGCTCTCCAGGCAGCTGTGGCCGAAGCCGACGTCGTCGACCGCAAGAAGAATGCCGGCGTCCTTGATGACCTTGATCGACTCGATCAAATAGAAAGGATCCCCGAATATCTGCTGCTCGCTCAATTCGAAGCAGTACTGGTGCGCCCCGTTTTTGGACAGTAAATCGATGAGGCTTCGGACCGGAACGTCGACGAGCGTCGATGGAAAAAGGTTGATGTGGCAGCGCAGGCCCTTCTCGAGCGGCTCGCACGCACGGGCGCAGACCTCGAAACAATGCCGGTCGACAAGCGTCAGCATGTTGCCCTCAATCGCGATCCGGAAAAAATCCTCCGGCATGTTGAAGCTCGAAGACTTGAGCCGGCTCAGGAATTCGTAGCCCACGATGCTCTGGTCCTCGAGCCTGTAAATGGGCTGCTTGACCGCGGCAAACGACAACCCCTCGCGGATCACCGAAACCACGCGCTCAATCGACCCCTCGAGTTCGGGAGGGAAAGCGATTGAAGGATCGTCGTTGGTGATGACGTTGCCGCCGTCGTTTTTGCTTTTTTTAAGAAGGGGATGGATCCGGGCCAGAAGTTCGTCGATCGACATCGTCTTCGTTTCGACCCGCATGAGCCCCGCGCTTGCCGTGATGGTGACCCGCTGGTCCTTCATGACCATGAAGGTCGAGTCCATCACGGCAAGCCGGATCCTTTCGGCGACTTTCATGCTGTCGTCAAACGAGGTTTCGGGCATGAGTAAAACGAATTCGTCTCCCCCGATACGCGCCAAGTGGTCCGTCATACGGGTGGATTTTTTTAAGATGCCGGCCACTTCGCGCAGGAGAATGTCCCCCACGGCGTAGCCCAGAGAATCGTTGATAGCCTTGAAGCGATCGATGTCGATGATCATCGCGTAGAAGGGGGTCCGGTGGCGCTCGCTCCACTGGACCTCGCGCGTCAAGGCCTGCTGAAAGCCGCGGCGGTTCAAAAGCTCGGTGAGAGGGTCCAGGATGGTCATCTTCTCCAGGTGAAGATTGGTCTCCCTCAACTGGGAGCTCACATGCGCCAGCTCCTTTTTGATGCGGTTGCGCTCGATCGCATGATGGAGGACCCTGGCAATGGTCTTCCCCTCAACGTCGCTTTTCACGAGATAATCCTCAGCCCCGTTGCGGACCGCTTCGATGGCGAGCTCGTTATCGTCCCATCCGGTCAAAATAACGACGGGGGTCTGGTCCGACATCTGGTGGATCTGCCGGTAGGTCTCGAGCCCCCGGCAGTCCGGGAGCGTAATATCGAGGAGGATGACGCTAAAACTTTCCTTCTGGAGAAGCGCCATCGCTTCATGGAGAGTCTGCGCGCAGCACACGTCCATGGGGCGCCATTTTTCCTTGGTCAAGCGCAGCTGGAGGCTGTGCGAAAATTCGGGATCATCTTCGATGAGCAGAAGCCTGTGCCGATTCTCCCGGTCCGCCATAAATCACCGCTTTCTGGCCCGCTCGCCGCAAGGTGAGCCTGAAGGCTCGCGCTTGCCCTCGAGGAAGAGATCAAGCAAGCAAATTCAGAAATTTGATTTCCTTCAAAAGGTCCTCGAAATCAAAAGGCTTCGTCACGTAGGCGTTCGCCCCGAGGACCCTCCCGACTATTTTATCGACCACTTTATCCTTGGCCGAAAGCATAATAATCGGGATGGCCGTGATCTTCTCATCGTCGTGCTCGCGGATCGACTTGCAAATTTCTTCCCCGGAAAGCTTCGGGAGGTAGAGGTCGAGGATGAGCAGGTCGGGAACCCTCCGGACGACCTCTTCGAGGCCGGTCGCTCCGTCGGCCGCGCAGGTGACGGAAAAGCCGAGCTTCGTGAGCCGGATATGGAGGAATTTGCTGGCATGCTCGTCATCGTCGATGATCAGGATGTTTTTGCGGTTGGACATATCTAAAAAAACATTGCTTTGGTTTTCCTGAAGTTGCGGTTCCTCGGTCGATACGGTCTGGCTCTTCATGGCGCGACCTCCTGCCACCTGCCTGGCTCCCCTACCTTATCTTTCCCCCTATAAAAAGTATACCCCACCCCGAGCCCGAAAGGCAAGAGCCGCTGAGAGCAAAAAATTGACAGGGCTGGTATCCCTTTGTAGAATGAACCCCCCTTGAAAATCGGGCGGGCATAGCTTAATGGTAAAGTCCAAGCCTTCCAAGCTTGTTATGCGGGTTCGATTCCCGCTGCCCGCTCCATACAATACACAATCTGAGCACGGATTGTGATTGTATGGCACCAACTCGAACGGAGTTGGTGCTGAGCCTGTAGCCAGCAGGCGAGTGCACCCAAATCCCAATGATTTGGGTACTGTTCTCGGGACCTTGACGGTCCCGTATCACAGATGTTATGGCCCCAAACCCGACCGGTTTGGGGCAGCAACGAGTTCTCTCGAGAATCGAAGTGAGCCCCTCAGGCAAGTGCCTCAAACCAGTAGGGTTTCGAGCGTAGTCTTTAAGTCGCGGAATTCGAAAGGCTTGTAGAAACAGCCGGCGGCCCCCATCCTTTTCGTCTTCTCGGACACATCTTCATTGCCGTAAACGGTGAACGCCGTAATAAACACCACGGGAACGGCCGCCGTTGCAGGATCCTTTTTGAAGCGGTCAAAAAGCATATACCCGTCGAAATCCGGAAGTTTGAGATCAAGCAAAATGAGATCGGGCCGAAAGGCAGCGGCGTGATCGAGGGCGGATTGCCCGTTCTCGGCCACAAGCACGTCGTAATGGGATTTCCGCAAGGCTAGCGATAAGAGCTTACTGACGTCGGGCTCATCATCAACGATCAAAATGCGTTTTCCCATGATCATAGGTTTCAGGATACCCAATTTCGGGAGCCTCTTCAAGAACTACTCATAAGGCAAAGAGAAATAGAAGGCGCTCCCCTTGCCCTCTTCCGACTCGACCCAAATCCGCCCGTGATGCGCTTCGATGATTTTTTTCGAAATCAAAAGGCCCAGGCCGCTCCCCCCAGGGACCTTTCTCTTGCCCGACTCGAGCTGGACAAAGGCCTGGAACAGATTGGCCCTCTCGTTCCGGTTGAACCCGATCCCCGTGTCGCACACGCACACCCATATTTCCTTGTCGTCCTTCGGCGCCGACGAAACCGTGATCACGCCTTTTTCCGTAAACTTGATGGCATTGTGCAAAAGATTGAAAAGCACTTGGATGATTTTGTCGCCATCGCAGAGGACGGGGTGAAGCGGCTCGGAAAGGGCAGTTTTGAGCTCGATAGCTTTGGGGCGGATGATCGGTTCAAGGGACGGGAGCATCGAACGGATGAGCTCATTGATGTCGCAGGGTTTCAGCTGCAGGGTGTCGGGGCCCAGAGCCATTTTCTGCAGATCCAAAAGATTGTTGATGAGGGCCGCCAGCCTCCGGATGTTTTGCTTGGCAGTGGTCAGCAGCCCGCGCTGCTCTTCGTTCACGTCTCCACACATCCCGTCCAAAATCATGCTCAGGGCCTCCTGGACCGTATGGAGCGGGGTCCGAAGCTCGTGAGACACGGTAAGAATAATCTCGGTTTTCAGCCGGTCTAGGTCCTGCAACTCACGGTTGGCATTTTCAAGGGCGTCGGTATTCGTCTGAATTTCGGCGAGCATCTGATTCAAGGCCTCAACGAGGTGGCCCGTTTCGGTATCCCTGTATTTTTTGGTGATCCGGATCGAATAATCTTTTTGGTCGCGAATCCGGCGGGCGATCCCGGCCACTTCAAGGATCGGCGCCGAGACCATCTTCTGCAAATACATCGACAACAGAAACGTCCCCACCAGCGTCGCCCCCAGGATGATCATCAAAATGATCAGATACCGGCTGATATTGAGGACCAGGTAGTGTAGGTCCGCATGCATATGGAGCGTCCCGATCCATCGGGCTCCGTCAAAAATCGGCTCATCCATAAATGCTTCGTACCCGCGCCACTCGAAGGAACGCACAGACAAGGGCCCTCGCCTCGGAGACACGTGGGCCTTGAGCTCCCCGGACTCTGCGAACACACTGCCGTCCGGCTTGTAGATCACGGCCCTGGAAATCTCTTTTCTCATTGCCACGGTCGACAGATTCTCCCGGGCGGCTTTGGCATCGTCGAAAAGGATGGCCGGTTTGGTGTTGAGAGCCACAAACTCGAGCAGGCTTTTGAGCTCGTGGACGGCTTGTTGCCGGTACGCTTGCCACTGATAGGCGTAAAGCAGGGTGCCCGCCACGGCAAGGGCCGTGAACGTAACGCCCATGATCAGGAACGTCAGCTTCCATCGAATCGAAATTCCGCGCAATGGCATGTCGCCGGTCTTACCTTTCGGGGCCTGTCGCAACTCCAAGCTGCAGCAGGCGCGAGCTGATCGTCAGTTTGGCTTTCCGGGCCGCGTCCGGATTGATTTCAAAGCGGACCCGGCCCTCTTCTTTGACAAAGTTGATCATGCCTCCGCCTCGCGTGAAATTGGCGGCGGCCGCGACGGTCAATCGTCCTTCCCGGACCAAATCGCCTGATTCAAGGAAGGTGCGGACGTGGGCGTTTTCGATAAAGAGGATGTGGCAGAGGCCGATCTGGCCCATTTCATTGACGGGACGGATCACGACCTTTCGGCCGTCAACGGTCTGTCCTGCGACCAGTTCCTGAAGGGTAGCGCTCATGCCGTTTCGGCCGAGAACGGCAATAATGAACTCCTTCTGCGCCGCATCATTGATCTGTTCCGGCCACTCAACATACTGGATGAAATTAAAGATACAGGCCGCCTGGACCTGCACCTCGAGCGCCGGTGACGCGGAGGCATACGCAGCGTCTTCGGAGCGCGTTTCCGGGATCCCGGAAAAAGAGAAAAAAACGAAAAGGAGAAGCGTAAGGCCCAAGACCGCTCCGCCTCGTCTGCGCTTTACACCGGGTCGACCGCGCATCACAAGCCTCCGAACGAATGGATTCCTGAGAAAAACGTCAAAATTCGAAATCGGTACGCAAGCCGAGGGAGGCCGGCTCCTCTGCCCATGTGATCTTGTCCGGATATCTCTGGCTGTCGCCGGAGGAATAAAAATAGCGTTTGAAGCCGAGCAGGTTCTCGCCCAGAAGGGTCACTTTGAATTTCTGTTTGCCCCATAGAAAATGTTTCCCCGCGGAGATATTCCAGCGCAGGTTAAAACCGCCGTAGTTTTGCTTCGAGAGGTCCCCGGACAGATTGTTCATCGCCTCGTTGTTTCTGCCGCTCGCGGAATAGGCGTCCCGGTACATTTCGACCCCGTTGCGATTGCCCGGGTATCCCCAGACGAACTGCGCGTCCGTGTGGCAAAAAAAGTCGAGTGGCAATTTTTCGACCGTGACATAAACCTTGGAGATCTGGACCGGAAAGTTCGCCAAATCGTTCCCGTTGTCCTGGAGGGAAAGACCGGCTGCAGGGCTGGTGTTGTAATTCGAATAGCTGATCCCCTGCGAAGTGATTCCCGAACCTCTTTTCCAGTCGAGCTCCTTAGTCACGGCATGGCTGATCCCGGCCCGGACATGATCACTCTGATACTTGGCTTCCATCTCCACACCCATGACCTTCAGAGCGCCCAGGTTGACTGATTTGCTTCCGTCCCAGCCGATCACGTCGATCTTGTTGAGATAACCGCTCGTGTTCAGGCCGTAGTGTTCGAACGGGAGCCATTCGTGGATCACTTCAAGCCCCTGCAGGGTCTCCGGGTTTGATTTACGGTTTGAATAATCGTCGAGGTAGGTTTCGATTAGCGTGTTCATGCGGACCGACTGCTGCGCGATAAGCTTGAGGGTCTGTTTTGGGGTCAGCTCGGAAATAATGGCGGCCCGCGGCGAAAAAAGATAGGTCGACATGTATTCGGCCTTGTCCATGCGCCCCGACAGCACCGTGTTGAACAGCGGGTGAAACCGGTTATTGAGTTCGCCAAACAGCGAATAGATCCCATAAGTAAATCCGTGCCCGATCACATCCTGATTGTACCGGCCGTCCACCGCCGTCCGGTTCTGCATCCCGGCCACGGCGCTGTCGCCGGAGACAGCTGAATGGAACCAGCTGGTCGGGCGGATCCAGTTTTCAGACCAGCTTGCGCCCAGCGCGGCTTCATGATTGTCGAACGGCCGAAAATGCAGCAGTTCTTCCAGGTAAAGCTCTTGCTCGGACAAGGCATAGTGCACATTCCCGCGGTCCGTCGGGTAGTTATAGATGCCCTCATCGAACTTCCGCGAGGAATTCCCCAGGATATACTGGAAATAAGCCTCGTTTTTGTATCCCAGCCTAGAGTCAAGGGCCAAGAGCTCGGACAATTCGTGCTTGTTGGTGAGATCGACCGCGATCGCTTTGGCCTCCTCCGCGCGCGCCGGAAGGACTTCGCTGCCAAAATCGGCGTTTTCTCGGCCCCCTGCCGCAGTCCCCCCGCCGCCGCCTGTGTACGGAGTCCCCTGATTGCTAAACCGTGCCCACAACCGCCACTCCTTGAAGAAGGTCAGATCGAGGTGCCCTTTGAACTGAGGATCGTTGAGGGTGTCTTCCATGTAATCGGTGACCGAAGCCCCGGGATGGAACTCCTTTCCGGTGAACCCGTGGGATCCGTCACTGCCGAGGATATTGTAATATCTGGAATCATGGACGCCCCCGGTCTTCCGGAAACTGAAATAGCCGTAAGCGTCCATGTTTTCACCGTCGTAACCGTAAGAGGAGTAACCCCCGTAAGATTGATAAGCGGCGTCGTAAGCCGTCCCGGCCTTGACCCCCGGCGCCGTGCTTCCTTGCCGGGTGATGATATTGATAATGCCTCCGATCGCGCCCGGCCCGTAGGTCACGGAACCCGGTCCCCGGATGATTTCAAGCCGCTCGATATCGTTCAAGTCCCAGTTTTGAATCTCGAGCGTGATCCCCTGGGAATTCTTGTTGTTCATGTTCTTGCCGTTGATGAGGAGCAAAAACTTGTAATTCCGGTCGGCAATAATCCCCCGCATGCCGATCCTCGGATTCAAGTGGGACAACCAAATCGCGCCTGGGACATAGATCTCGATCAGATCCGCAATGTTTCGGGCCGGGGTTACCGCAATGTCCTCTTTGGAAATGACCGTCATGGACACCGGAGCATGTTGCGGCGTGCTCTTCGTGAGCATTCCCGAGGTCTCGACGGGGATGTCGAGCAATTCTTCGAGGCTGAGATTGAGGAGTCTTCGGGGAGATTCGGACTGCGGACTCGTTTCCGTGGCAGCGTACGTCAAAGGGCTCAGGATAAAAAAACATACCGCCAAGCTCGGGAGCCAGAATGGACAGTCCCTTGCGGCCTTTTGCATCGGTCCCTCCGGACACCGCTGCCCTCAAATGCAACGCGACCATTCTAGTATATCGAACGGTTTGTGACAAAAATAAAATGCTTTTTTTGGGCAAAAGGGTCCCCCCAGCCACAGCTTGACACTTACGCGGAATTTCCAGATAATGAACCTTATTGTCGCAACTAACGGCAATCATTGAGCTAATCGCCAGGATGCTCCTTTGAAAACCACGGCCGGGAGTGCCTACCGCTTGTTTTGGATGCTCGGAGCCGCCACGACCGTGCCCGTCATTCTGATCAGCGGTCCTCTGGCAGGCTACTGGATCGCCGAGTGGCTCCTGGTTCGTCACGCGGGATGGCCCCGATTTTGGGTCCCCGTAGGAGTTTTCTTGGGATTTATCGGGGCAGTACTCCAAATCATCAGGATTATCAAACAAATCCAACAAGCCGAATCCAGCCCAACGACGGAGCACAAAGGCGTTTCATGACCGGGCATCAAGTCGAACAAGCTGTCGAGCTTCCCAATTGGATCACCGTCCTGGAACACCGGTTTCCGGACTCCTCTCTGCTGCAGTTTTTGGCCCACTGGGAAAATATCTTTTTTTCCCTGCTCGCGGCCGGCCTGATCGGCTTCGTGGCCGTCTCTGCCGCCCGGAAAAAAGCTCTCGTACCTCGGGGGATCCAAAATTTTTTCGAGCTCATCGTCGAAACATTCGAGGGCTTCGCCTGCGGCATCCTGGGGCCCGAACACGGCCCGAAGCACGTGCCTTATATCGGGACGGTCTTCTTCTATATTCTTTGCATGAACTGGATGGGGCTTGTCCCCCTGCTCAAGTCCCCGACCTCGGCCTGGAGCACGACGCTGGCGCTCGCGCTTGCGACCATGGTCTATATCCAAATCACGGGCATTCGTGAACAGGGGATCTGGCACTACCTCAAGCACCTGGCCGGGAACCCGGTCAATATTTTCGGAATCGTCCTCATCCCGCTGATGCTCGTCCTGAACATCATCCTCGAGATCGGGGCCGTCCCCTTCAGTCTCTCCTTGCGTCTTTTTGCCAATATCTCGAGCGAGGACCGGCTCCTTTTGACCTTTGCCGAAATCGTGTTGGGGTCCAAATACCTGGCCTTTCCGTTCCAGCTTTTCGCCAATATCTTGGCCATCGTTTTCAGCATCATCCAGGCCTTTGTCTTCACCCTGCTTGCAACCGTTTACATTGCTTTAGTGCTGCCGCATGACGACCCGGTGCACGGCGTAGATTCCTCCGCCGGAGCCCCCGGGGCCCATGCCCATTAACGAAAGGAGAAAATCGTATGTTCGCTAACCCTCAAATCGCAATTGCCATCGGGGCCCCGCTCGGGCTTGCCATTACGGCCTTCGGCGCCGCGCTTGCTCTCGGCAAGGCCGTTGCCGCCGCCATGGACGCCACGGGCCGCCAGCCCGAAGCCGCCACGAAGATCCTGGTCAACATGATGGCCGGCTGCGCGCTGATCGAGGCGCTCGCGCTCTACGCCCTCGTGTTCTGTTTCTCACTGCTCGGGAAGATGTAAACGGAGAGGAAAGCCGCTTCATGGACTTTTTTACCCAAAACATCATCCCCGGCGAGGTCGTCGTCCAGCTCGTCGCCTTTCTGATCGTCTTCGGCGTCCTGAAAATGTTCGCCTGGAAGCCGGTCATGAAGTCGCTCGAGGAGCGCCGGCTGGCGATCCAGAAAACGATCGCGGCCGCCGAAGCGGTCAAGCTCGAAGTCGAAAAGCTCCGGGCCGATTACAACGCCCATCTCCAGAAGATCGACGAGGAGGCCCGCGCCAAGATCCAGGAAGCGGTCGACGACGGCCGCCGGATCTCCCGGGAGATCCAGCAGAAGGCGCGCGCGGAGGCTTCGGAGACCCTCGAAAAGGCTAAAGAGAATCTGGACCTCGAGGTCGCCAAGGCACGGATTACCCTCCAGCGCACCATCGCCGACCTTTCGCTCAGGGTCGCGGAGAAAATCCTCCGTGAAAATCTCTCAGAGCCCCGCCAGCAGGAGAAGGTCCTCGAGATCATCAAGGAACTGGAGACGGGCTTATGAACCATCCCGACGCGGCGCACCGGTACGCGCACGCGCTCTTCGCGCTCGCCCTCCGAAAGGACCGCCTCGACGCCGTGGAAGAGGATTTCTCCGCCTTGATGAGGGTCCTGGCCGATCAGCGCGAGGCCGGCCGGATCATGGCGAGTCCGGTCGTGCCCTTCTCCGGCAAGGAGCGCCTCGCCGACGGAATCGCCGGAGGCCGCGGCACATTGCTCGCGGATTTTCTGAAGGTTCTGGTCCTCGCCAAGCGCTTTTCAGAGCTTTCGGGGATCCGGAAAGAGTATCACCGGCTGTTTGAAAAGCACAAAGGCATCCGGGAAGTCGAGGCCATTACGGCCGTGAAAATTTCCGAGGTCAACCGGACCCGGCTTGACGCCGCTCTCCGGAAAAAGTTGCGCGCCCAAATCCATCTGATCTGCAGGACCAATCCCCGGATCGTGGGGGGGCTGGTTCTCCGTTTCGACGGTCAGGAAATCGACAGCTCTTATCAAACTTATTTGGCCGGGATCCGGCAACAACTGACGGCGTAAGGGAGCGGGAGTCCCTATTATGTTGAAACCCGAAGAAGTCACGCAGATCATCCAAAAGGAAATCGAAAACTACCAGACGAAGTTGCGGATGGAGTCGGTGGGCTATGTCCTTTCGGTCGGAGACGGAATCGCCCGGGTCTACGGGCTCGAGGAAGTCATGGCCAGCGAGCTCGTCACCTTCGAGGACGGAACGCCGGGGCTCGTACTGAACCTCGAGCCGCATAATGTCGGCGTCGTCATCTTGGGCCCCGACACGCACATCAAGGAAGGCGATCAGGTCAAACGCACCGGCAAGATCGCCCAAGTCCCCGTGGGGCGGGGGCTTCTCGGGCGGGTCATCAGCCCGATCGGTTCGCCGCTCGACGGCAAAGGCCCGATCCCGTCGGAAAAATCCCGCCCCATGGAAAACCTGCCCCCTTCGGTGATCCAGCGCCAGCCCGTCAAGGAGCCTCTCCAGACCGGCATCAAGGCCATCGATGCGATGATCCCCATCGGGCGCGGCCAGCGAGAGCTCATCATCGGCGACCGGCAAACGGGCAAGACCGCCATCCTGATCGACACGATCCTGAATCAGAAAAAAACCGGGGTCGCCTGCATTTATGTCGCAATCGGCCAAAAGCTCTCGAGCGTGGTGGCCCTCGTCGAAACCCTCGAAAAATACGGCGCCATGGAATACACCTGCGTGGTCTCGGCCTCTTCAGAAGACCCGGCGCCCTTGCAGTACCTCGCGCCCTACGCCGGCTGCGCCATCGGCGAAGAGTTCATGTATACGGGCAAACACGCGCTCGTGATGTATGACGACCTGTCGAAGCACGCAGTGGCCTACCGCGAGCTTTCTCTTTTGCTCCAGCGCCCTCCGGGCCGCGAGGCGTATCCGGGCGACGTCTTCTATCTGCATTCCCGCCTGCTCGAGCGGGCGGCCAAGATGCGCGAGGACCTCGGCGGCGGGTCCCTGACGGCATTGCCTGTCATCGAAACCCAGCTCGGAGATATCTCAGCCTATATTCCGACCAACGTCATTTCGATCACCGACGGCCAGATCTTTCTCGAGTCGGACCTGTTTTATTCGGGGGTCCGGCCGGCGATCAACGTCGGACTGTCTGTCTCGCGAGTGGGAGGGAGCGCGCAAACGAAGGCCATGAAGCAGGTGGCCGGCATGCTCCGGATTTCGCTCGCGCAATACCGCGAGCTGGCCGCCTTTGCCCAGCTTTCCACAGACCTCGACAAGGCCACCAAAGATCAGCTCGTGCGCGGTGAGCGCATGATCGAAATCCTCAAGCAAGACATCCTCGCGCCCCTGCCCTTCGAACGGCAGGTGCTCGTCATCTTCGCCGGCAACGAGGGCCTGCTCGATGACCTTCCCGTCTCCGGCATCGCCGCTTTCGAGAAGGGGATGATCGATTTCATCGAAAAGAAATATCCCGACATCGAGCACGAGATCGCGGAAAAGAAAGTGATCTCGGACGCTCTCAAGGCAAAGTTAACCGAAGCCATCAGGCAATATAAAAAACAGTGTCAGGCCAGTTAAGAGCGCTCAAAACCAGGATCCGGAGCGTCGAGAGCACGCGCAAAATTACCCGCGCCATGGAGATGATCTCGGCCGCCAAGCTCAACCGCTATCAGGACATGATGGCGAAGGGGCAAGCCTATGCCGACAACCTGGCCAAGCTGCTCGCGCGCGCGAGCCGGAGCGGGAAGCTCACCGTCTCGCATCCCTTTCTCGAGCCGCGGGAGGTCAAGAAAACGGCCCTGGTCCTGATCACCTCCGACATGGGGCTTTGCGGATCCTACAACCTGGAGCTTTCGCACCGGGCGCGCTCCGTCGCGGGAGAACGCGGGCCGGGCACGGTCCTGATCGGTATCGGAAAATTCGGCGTCCGGTTCCTGCAGCGCTCGAACCTTTCCTTCCATCGCACTTTTTCGGACCTCAAGGCGGCCGGGATCGAAACTTTCCTCGGCGAGCTTCGGGGCGTTTTGGACGAGTTGTATTCGAGCGGCACGGTCGACGCGATCGATGTCCTCTACGGACGGTGCCTGTCGAAATCCTCTTATGCCTACGCGCTCGAGCGCCTCTTGCCGCTCGAGCGTCCGGAGGCGGAGGCCTCCGAGATCCCGGGGGAGTCGCACGCCGAATACATTTTCGAGCCCGATGAGAATACGATTTTTACGCGGCTGATCCCATTGTTTTTCGAAGCTAAGGTCCGTCAGATTTTTCTCGAATCGTTTGTTTCCGAGCAGATCGCCCGGATGCAGGCCATGCACATGGCCACCGAGAACGCTTCCGAAATGATCGACCGGCTTGTGATCCAGCGCAATAAAGTCCGGCAGGCCGCCATCACCCGGGAAATCATCGAGGTGGTCTCGGGCGCGCGGGCGTTGAAGTAGAAAACCCGATTGAGGCTACAGCATTCGTTAAGAACCGTCCTTTCGTTACGAGGAGGAAGTTATGCCGTCCGGTAAAGTCGTGCAAGTCATGGGCCCGAGCGTCGACATCCAGTTCGAGGCCGAGCAGCTGCCTGCCATTTATAATGCCCTGGAGATCGACCATCCCCAGACCCGAAAAAAGCTGGTCCTCGAAGTCGCCCAGCATATCGGGGACAATATCGTCCGCTGCATCGCGCTGGCCTCGACCGACGGCCTCGTGCGCGGCCTCGAGGCCAAGGACACGGGCGCCCCGATCTCTGTCCCGGTCGGCGAGCAGACCCTCGGACGGATCTTCAACGTCCTGGGGGAAGCGATCGACGAAAAGGGGCCCATCCCCCACCCGGAAAAGAAGGAGCCGATCCACAAGGCCGCTCCGACGTTCGAGCAGCTCCTGCCCGTCACAAGCATCCTGGAAACCGGGATCAAGGTCCTCGACCTGCTGGCCCCCTACCCCAAGGGCGGCAAGGTCGGGCTATTCGGCGGCGCGGGCGTCGGCAAAACCGTGATCGTCATGGAGCTTATCCACAATATCGCGACCGAGCACGGCGGGGTGTCGTGTTTTTGCGGGGTCGGCGAGCGCACGCGCGAAGGCAACGACCTTTGGCTCGAGCTCAACGAGTCGGGCGTCGTGAAGAAAACGGCCATGGTGTTCGGCCAGATGAACGAGCCTCCGGGCGCAAGGCTGCGCGTCGCGCTTTCGGGGCTCACGATCGCCGAGCATTTCCGCGACGAGGTCCACCAGGATGTCCTTCTTTTCATCGACAACATTTTCCGTTTCACGCAGGCAGGCTCTGAGGTCTCGGCCCTGCTGGGGCGCATGCCTTCGGCGGTCGGCTACCAGCCGAATCTTGCGACCGAAATGGCCCAGCTCCAGGAGAGGATCGCCTCGACGAAAGCGGGCTCGATCACCTCCGTCCAGGCCATTTACGTTCCGGCCGACGACCTCACCGATCCGGCGCCCGCGACCGCTTTCTCGCACCTGGACGGCGTCACTGTCCTCTCGCGTCAGATCTCGGAGCTCGGGATTTATCCGGCCGTCGATCCGCTCGCCTCCACGTCGCGCATGCTCGATCCGCGGGTCGTCGGCGAAGAGCATTACGCCGCGGCGCGCGAGGTGCAGAGGATCCTGCAGCGCTACAAAGACCTGAAGGACATCATCGCGATCCTGGGGATCAACGAGCTCTCGCCCGAAGACCGCCAGACGGTCATGCGCGCCCGAAAGCTCGAGCGGTTCCTGTCCCAGCCTTTTTCGGTCGCCGAGGCCTTTACGGGCCGCAAGGGCCGCTATGTACGGCTCAAAGACACGATCTCGAGCTTCAAGCGGATCGCCGCCGGCGAGTTCGATCACATCCCGGAGCAGGCTTTCTTTATGTGTGGGTCCGTCGAAGACGTCATCGAAAATTACGAAAATATGAAAGAGAAACCGTAAATGTGTTGCTCCAGTTTTTGCTTTCTTTTGAGCGTCTTTGGGGCTGCTTTTTGGCACCGTTTGTCACGCCCCACCGGGCGTGACTGCACTCGCGTGCGTCGGCCTCGCCTTGGCACCGGGGGCTCGGCCTCCTTAGCGTGCCAAAAAGCACCCCTTCAGACGCTCCATGGTCACATGGTCAGGCTCTGAAGCAATGCATTGTAACTTTAGGAGGCAAAGAAAGGTTTCGGAAAAACAATCAGCGCCGCTTGCGGAGACGAGGAAATCGGCAAACGACCCGCGAGGTCCAAGAGTTCCGAGCGAAGCAGCGCGTTTTGGAGAAACCTTTCTTTGCCGACTTCGATTTCAATGACACCTTGTTATCATTTAACCGTCATTACGCCGCAGGGACTGCGCTATGAGGGCGACGTGATCCACACGCTCGTTCCCGCCGAAAGGGGCTTTGTCGGCGTCCTGGCGAACCACGCGGCGTTCGTGACGTCTTCAATCGGCGGGAAAACCGAAATCACCGTCAAAGACGGACAGGTCCGCAAATGCAAGGCCGGGCCGGGTTTTTTCGAAATCCTGGACAACCGGGCCGTTTTTTTGACACAATCATGGAGTGAATAATTCGCCGATGGTGCTCCTGCTTTTTTATGCCTTTGCCGCGCTGGCTGTCGTAAGCGCCATGGGTGTCATTTTCGCCTCCAAGCCGGCTCGCGCCCTTCTTTCCCTGGTCGTCACCATGTTCGCCCTCTCGGGAATTTACCTGCTTTTCGGGGCCCCCTTCATCGCGATGGTCAATCTGATCGTCTACGCCGGAGCGGTCCTGGTCCTGTTCCTTTTTGTCATCATGCTGCAGGGAATCGGTGCGGGCGATTGGCCGCTCTCGCAGCGCTTCAACCTCCTTTACCGGGTCTTGACCTTTTTTACCGGCGCGGCTTTTCTGACGGCCCTCGGCATCCTGTTTGCCGCAACCCGCTTGAGCGCCGCCTCCGGCGTCGAAGGAACGGCGGCAGCCCTCGGGCGCCTGATTTTCGGACATTATCACCTGCCCTTCGAACTGACGGCCCTGCTTTTGATCCTGGGCATCCTCGCCGCCGTGGCTTTGGCCGCAAAAGAGGAGGCCTCATGATCCCGGCCGCACACGGCCTTATTCTGGCCGGCCTTCTTTTTACCCTCGGACTTCTGGGAGTGCTGATCCGCCGTAATATTCTCATGATCCTGCTTGCAATCGAGCTCATGCTGAATGCGGCCAACCTCGTGCTTGTCGTCGGTTCGTCCGTCACGGGAAACCTGACCGGACAGCTGATGGCTTTTTTTGTGATGGTCATCGCCGCCGCCGAGGTCACGATCGGCCTGGCGATTGCCGTCCTGCTTTTCAGGAAACAAGGCTCCCTCGACACGAGCGAAATGACCTGGATGAAAGGCTGACGATGCTCCCTCTGTCCTGGCTCATTCTCTGGCTCCCCTTCGCGGTTTTTCTCGTGATCGTCCTGTGTTTACTCAAACAACCCAAAGCGGCCGGAGGGCTCGCTTCGGGGGCGATGGGCCTGTGTTTTCTCATGACCGCGGCCGCGCTCGTTCTGTTTCTAGGGGGAGGCGGCTCCAAAATCGCTGCGGCCGAATCTTCGCTCCTTTGGCTCCCGCTCGAACGCCTGCCGGTCGAGTTTGGGGTCCTCACCAACGGGCTCACGCTTCTCATGGCGCTCATCGTGACCGGCGTCGGCGCGCTGATCTTTCTTTATTCCACGGTCTACATGGAGCATGACGCGGGGACGGCCCGCTTCTTCGCTTTTCTTTCCCTTTTTGCTTTCTCGATGCTCGGAATCGTCTTTTCGAACAACCTGATCCAGATCTTTATCTTCTGGGAGCTCGTGGGGCTGAGCTCGTACCTCCTGATCGGTTTCTGGTACGAAAAGAAAGAGGCGTCGACCGCCGGGAAAAAAGCCTTTCTAACCACGCGGGTCGGCGATGTCGGCATGATGATCGGCATTCTGCTTTTGACCGGATGGCTCGGCGCACACGGGGAGACGACTTTCAACTTCATGGCTTTGGAACGGGTGCTGGCCCACTCGCAGATCCCCGGCCCTCTGATGACCGCGATTGCCCTTCTGATTTTCATGGGCGTTATGGGAAAATCCGCCAGGTTCCCCTGCACGTCTGGCTGCCGGACGCGATGGAGGGCCCGACCCCGGTCAGCGCCCTCATCCACGCCGCCACCATGGTGGCCGCGGGCGTTTTCCTGCTGGCGCGGCTCGGATTCATTTTCTCGGCAAGCGTTACAGCGCTCTCCGTGATCGCATGGACGGGGATCGTCACCGCGTTTCTTGCGGGAACCGTCGCGATCGTCCAAAACGATATCAAAAAAATCCTCGCCTATTCGACCCTGAGCCAACTCGGTTACATGGTCCTGGCGCTCGGCATGAACCAGACGTCGGCCGGCATGTTTCATCTGACGACCCACGCATTTTTCAAGGCCCTGCTTTTCCTCGGAGCCGGCAGTCTCATCCATTCCCTGCACACCCAGGACATCTGGGAAATGTCCGGCCGAGGCCTTGTCAAAAAAATGCCGGTCACGAGCGGAACCTTTCTGATCGGGACCCTGGCCTTGATGGGAGTTCCGCCCCTGTCGGGCTTTTACAGCAAGGAAGCCGTCCTCGAATCGGTCCTGCACGGCCCGGCGCCGCTCCTCTGGCTTGCTTTGGCGGTCGTTTTTCTGACGGCTTTTTACATGGGCCGCTTGTGCACAGTCGTTTTTTTCCGAACGCAAGGCAGCGCCAAAACTTCGCACGGCCACGCGCCTCACGAAGCGGGATGGGCCATGACGCTCCCCCTGGTGGTCCTGGCGGTCCTTTCGGTCTTCGGAGGATGGATCCCCGTCGGCCGGCTGCTGGGAACGGTCACGCATGAAAGCGCCGAGGCTCTTGCCGGCCACTGGCTTCTCATCGCCTCCCTGAGCGCCGCCGGGGCGGGATTCTTCGCCGCGTTTCTCATTTACCGGACGAGGGCCGCGGGCCTGCGCCTCCGGTTTCCGGGAACGCTCCTCGATAAGAAATATTTCTTTGATGACTTTTATGACGCCGTGATCCGCTACTTTCAAGAAAATATCGCGCGAGCTGCGGACGTGTTTGAACGCAAGGTCATTGTCGAGACCGGCGCTAACGGCACGGCGCGCTCGGCACAATGGACGGGCCGGCTCCTTCGGAGGTTTCAAACCGGACGAGTCCAGCATTACGCGCTGGCCTTCGCGGCGGGCGTCACGCTGATGGTTTACATTTTGATTTTAGTGAGGAAATAAATGGTTTACGCCTTGAGCGCAGTCCCTTTTCTTGCGGCGCTTGCGATCCTCCTGACTCCGTCGGACCGTACGGCTCTTTTGCGCCGGATCGCGCTTGCGGGAACGGGCTTTTCTTTCGTGCTGACCCTGGTGTTGTTCGCGGCTTTTGACCGCTCCCGGGCCGGCTTTCAGTTCGTTTCATCCGTTCCTTGGATCCCTTCTCTGGGGATCTCCTACACGGTCGGCCTGGACGGGATCAACCTTACGCTTTGCCTTTTGCACGCGCTCGTTTCTTTTGCCGGGGCCTTCATGGCCGTCCGGACCACGGACCGGCTCAAGACCTATCTGTTCTTTTACATGGTTCTGTCCGGGGCGATCTACGGGGTCTTCACCGCGCTGGATCTTTTTTTCCTCTATCTCTTCTATGAAACGACGCTGATCCCCCTGTATCCGATGATCGGGATCTGGGGAAGTAAAAATAAGGAATACGGGGCAATGAAGCTGACGCTCTTCATCACGACGGGCGCCGTACTGTCCCTGTTTGGTCTCCTGATGCTGGTGCATTCGGCCGGGCTCAACTCTTTTGACCTTGCCGCCCTGACCCGCGCCCTGCAGGCCGCGCCCCTCAGTGACAGCCTCCAGCGCTGGCTTGCCCCGGTCATCGTCCTAGGTTTCGGAGTCATTGCCTCGCTTTGGCCGCTCCACAGCTGGTCGCCGATCGGTTACGCCGCGGCCCCGACTTCGGTCAGCATGCTGCATGCCGGCGTCCTCAAAAAAATGGGGCCTTATTTTATTTTGCGCGTCGCCGTCGCGCTTCTACCCCTGGGGACTGCTCACTGGAGTTCTTGGCTGGCGATTCTGGCCACCACCGGCATCCTCTACGCCGGGTATGCCGCGATCCGCCAGCGCGACCTGAAATTCATGGTCGGCTTCTCGAGCGTCTCGCACATGGGCTACGTCCTGCTCGGCATTGCGGCCATGACGCAGACCTCGCTCACGGGAACTGTCCTTCTCATGTTTGCACACGGCATCATGGCCGCCGCGACTTTCGCGCTGATCGGTTGGATTTACGAGCAAACGCACGCTCGCGGCGTCCTCGATTTCGGCGGTCTGGCCAAGCAGATTCCGTTCGTCGGAGTCTCCTTCGTGCTGGTCTCGCTCGCTTCGCTTGGGCTTCCGGGATTCGTGAATTTTGCCGCTGAACTTACGATTTTCGTGGGTTCCTGGACGCGGTTTCCCTGGGCCGTCGCCTTGGCTGTCTTCGGCATCCTCATTACCGCCATTTATCTCCTGAGGGCCGTTCAATCGGTCTGCTACGGCCCCGTAAACCCGCGCTGGAAAGACTTGAAGGACGCGCAAACGCTGACGGAGAAATGGCCTTTTCTTCTGCTCATCGGGGCCCTGATCGTCTTCGGCTTTTATCCGCGCGCCTTGACCGCCCTTGTCGGGCCGGCCGTCGCAGCTCTGACCGGAGGCCAGCCATGACGCTCAACCTCGGGATTCTGCTGCCCGAATGGATCGCGCTGGGAGCCCTTCTCGTGATGCTCACGGGCGAGATCGTTTCGGGCCAAGGAGCCTGGCGCTGGAACCGGGCCATTGCCCGGGCAAGCTCGGTCGTCATCCTGATCGTCCTCCTTTTCTTCAAGGGGACGAAGACGCAGGCCTTCGGAGGCATGTTCGTCCTCGACTCTTTTGCCGTCACCTTCAAGATCCTTTTGACCGCGGCGGTTTTCTTCATCCTCCCGATGTGCCGGGGGCTTGGCGCCGCGCACGGAAACCGTCCGGAAGCTTTCCATTTGGTTTTGTGGACAGCGCTCATCGGGATGTTCTTTCTGGTTTCTTCGCGCGATTTTTTGCTTCTTTTTGTTTCCCTCGAAATCGTTACGCTTTCTTTTTATATTATGACGGCCTGGCTCAAGCGCAGCCTGCTTTCGATCGAGGCCGGGCTCAAATACCTGGTGCTCGGTTCGCTCGCGTCCGCGTTCCTTGTCTTCGGCATCGGGCTCGTTTATACCGCTTCGGGCGCGGTCACGTTCGAAGCCGTCGCCGCCTTTTTCCGGGCCAACCCCCGCGCCCCCCTCATGATCCTCGGGCTCCTCTTCATGATTTCGGGGCTGGGGTTCAAAATGGCCGCCGTGCCCTTCCAGCTCTGGGTTCCCGACGTTTATCAGGGCGCGCCGACGCCGGTGACGGCGTTTTTGGCGGTCGGCTCCAAGTCGGCCGGAGTCGCAGTCCTCCTGCGCGTCCTCACGGAGGTATTTCCCGGCTGGGCAGACCAGCGCATGCTGCTCTTCGGAGTTTTGTCGGCCCTGACGCTGCTTTACGGAAATTTCGCGGCCCTGCCCCAAACCAACATCAAGCGGCTTTTCGGTTATTCGAGCATCGCGCATGCCGGCTATCTCCTGATGGGACTCGCCTGCGGCGCGCCGCAGGGGTCTTCGGCGGTCTTGTTTTATCTCATGGCCTACATTCCGGCGAATCTCGCGGCCTTCTGGGTCATCACGCTCGTGGGAGAGGCCTCGGGGAACGATGAGATCGCCTCCTACCGCGGCCTTGCCCGCCGCTCGCCGGTCCTCGCGGCGGTCTTCTTTACCGCCCTGCTTTCGCTTGCGGGGGTACCTCCCCTGGCGGGATTTTTCGCGAAATTTCTCATCCTGTTCGCGGCGGTCCGCTCGGGGCTCGGAGCTCTCGCGCTTTTTGGCGCACTCCTGGTGGCCGTTTCCCTTTTTTATTATTTGAGCATCGTCCGCCGGATGTATCTGGAAGAACCCGAAAACCCGTCGAAAATCGAGGTCCCTTTCGACACGCGCGCCCTTCTGGTCGTACTCGCCGCGGCGCTACTCCTTTTGGGTTTTATCCAAGCCCCCTTCCTCGCTCAGGCGGTCCGGAGCCTCCCGGGCCTGGGGTAAACCGGGTTGAGGAACTTTTACTTTCGAGAAGGCGTTAACTGGTCGACACAGTAAAAACCACCTAAGGAGAAATTTCCATGGATCTCAAGAATTACTTCGAAACAACTCACGGAATCGGGGTGCTGTCCACGGCGGACGCCTCGGGCAAGACCGATGCCGCTATCTACGCAAGGCCGCACATCCTCGACGACGGGAATGTCGCCCTGATCATGCGCGACCGCCTCAGCCACCACAATCTCGAGTCTAACCCCCATGCCACGTATCTTTATATCGAAGACCCGGCCGAGTATACGGGAAAGCGCCTCTACCTAAAGAAGATCGCGCAGGAGAAGAACACGCCGCGAATCGAAGAAATGCGGCGGCGCTCTTGCCGCTGTGAGCAGGACGAAGACGACGCGGACCGGTTCCTCGTGACCTTTAAGATCGAAAAAGTCCTCCCTCTCATCGGCGACCAGGGCTCGTGCTGTAAGGGTACCGCGTGATTCGGCCCTGACCGCGGACCCTCCCCGTCTGATGTTCTCTTGTGGTATAATTCCGCACAACCTTCATCGACGGAGGGCAAGCACATGAAATGCGACATCGGACTCATCGGGCTGGCCGTCATGGGCCGCAATCTCGTCCTCAATATCGAACGCAACGGCTTCCGCGTCGCAGTTTTCAACCGGACCCCCGCGACCACCGACGAGTTCCTCGCTCGTGAGGCTGCGGGCAAGCAAATCCGCGGCTTCAAAACCCTCGCCGAATTCGTCGGCTCCCTGGAAAAACCGCGCCGGATCCTGATCATGGTCAAAGCCGGACGGGCCGTCGACGACATGCTCGCTCAGCTCAAAGGCCTCGTCGATAAAAACGACATCCTGATCGACGCCGGCAATTCGCTTTATACCGACACCGAACGCCGCACGGCGGAAATGGCCGCAAGCGGCATCCTCTTCATGGGCATGGGCGTAAGCGGCGGCGAAGAAGGCGCCCTTTGGGGCCCGAGCATCATGCCCGGCGGCGAAAGGAACGCGTATGAAAAGCTCGCCCCTGTCCTCGAAAAAATAGCCGCCGATTCCGACACCGGGCGCTGCTTCGCCTACATCGGCAAAGGGGGCGCCGGCCATTTCGTCAAAATGGTCCACAACGGTATCGAATACGGCGATATGCAGCTCATCAGCGAGGCCTACGATATCCTTCGCCGGGGCCTGGGAGTGGCCCCCGACGCCATGGCCGATATTTTCAGCCGATGGAATGAAGGCCCCCTCAAAAGTTATCTGATCGAAATCACCGCCCGGGTCTTGAAATTCAAGGAAGCCCCGCAAGCCCCGCATCTGGTGGATCTCATCCTCGACAAAGCAGGCCAAAAGGGAACCGGGGCCTGGACCGTGAAGGCCGCGATGGACGAAGGCGTGGCCATCCCGACCATCACCGCCGCCGTCGACGCTCGGATTCTGAGCTCGCTCAAGGCCCAGCGCCTCGAAGCCGCGCAAAAGTACTCGGGCCTTTCGTTTGCCGAGCCGGCGGCGCCCGATACGGAGTTCCTCTCGAAGCTCATGCGGGCCCTTTACGCCTCGAAGATCTGCTCTTACGCTCAGGGGTTCGCGCTCATGCAAACCGTGAGTCAAACGCGCGGCTACGGGCTGAATCTCGCGGAGGTCGCGAGGATCTGGAAGGGCGGCTGCATCATCCGCGCCGTTTTTCTCGACCGCATTCGCCGCGCATTCTCCGACCGCGCGGACCTCGTCAACCTGGTGGTCGATGACGGTTTCCGCGAAGACCTGACCGGCTCCGCCGGCGCGTGGCGCGAGGTCCTTGCGTTTGCGACGGCCCGGGGGATCCCGGTCCCGGCCATGAGCGCCTCTTTCGCCTATTTTACGTCTTACGTCACCGGGGCCCTGCCGGCCAATCTGATCCAAGCCCAGCGCGATTATTTCGGGGCCCACACCTACGAGCGCACCGACAAGCCCGGCATCTTTCACACCCACTGGACCTAACCGACAAGGTGAGCGCCATGGAAACCAGCGTCCCGATCAAAATCACGGCCCACGACCAGCTGTGTATCGAGCGCGCGCCCTACCGGCCCTGCAGCCTCGTCATCTTCGGGGCCACCGGCGACCTCGCGCACCGGAAGCTTTTTCCCGCGCTCTTTAATCTCTACCGGGAAAAGCTCCTGCCCAAAAACTTTTTCATCCTCGGAGCGGGCCGTAAAACGATGGATGACGGCGCGTTTCGCAAGCTTGTCACGGCATCTTTGAACGAAGGCTCTAAGCGGGACCGGACCCTCGTGGAGAAATTCTCGGAGTCGGTCTATTACGCGGTTTGCAACTATGCGGAGCCCGCCTCTTTCGAACACCTCCGGGAAGTCCTTTACGGGCTGTGCCCGAAGTACGAAACCTGCGGCAACTCGATCTTCTACCTTTCGCTTCCTCCGGAAGTTTACGGATGCACGATCCGTAACCTGATGGCCTCAAAGCTCCTCGCGCCCGACAACTCCGAAAATCCGTGCACCCAACTCGTCGTGGAGAAACCGTTCGGGCAGGACCTCGCCTCGGCACGCTCCCTGAAGGAGACAGGGCTCTCGGACAAGCAAATCTATCTGATCGACCATTACCTCGGAAAAGAAACCGTCCAGAACATCCTGATGCTGCGCTTTGCCAATTCGATCTTCGAACCGGTCTGGAACCGCCAGCATATCGATCACGTCCAGATCACTGCTTCCGAAAGCCTCGGAGTCGAGCACCGGGCCGGCTATTACGAATCTGCCGGGGTTTTCCGGGATATGTTCCAAAATCATATGCTCGAGCTGCTCGCGCTCGTGGCCATGGAGCCGCCTCTTAATTTCGACTCCGCGCATTACCGGGACGAGAAGGTCAAGGTCCTCAAATCGATCCGCCCCATCGTGCCGGAGCAGCTAGGAGAGTATTTAGTCAGGGGGCAGTACGGCCAGGGCGAGATCTTCGGCCAGCCGGTCCCTTCCTACCGCGAGGAGCCGGGCGTGCGGCCGGATTCGGGGACCGAAACCTTTGCCGCCCTCAAGCTTTTTGTCGACAACTGGCGCTGGCGCGACGTGCCGTTCTATCTGAGGTCCGGCAAGCGCCTGGGAGCCCAAACCACCGAAATCATCGTTCAGTTCAAGCCGATTTCCCATTCGATCTTCGCCAAGGTGACTCCAGCGGCCATCCCGCCGAACAAGATTTGCATCCGCATCCAGCCCAACGAAGGGATCCGCATTATTTTCAACGCGAAGCACCCGGGGCCCAAGATGTGCATGGCGACCCTTGGGCTCGAATTCGATTACACGGCCGTTTTTCACGAAAAAGACCTGTCCGCCTACGACCGGCTGATTCTCGACTGCATGCACGGCGACCCGACGCTTTTCGTGCGCCAAGACATGGTCGAGCTGTCGTGGGCCTTCGTTGAGAGCATCCTCAGCCCCCTCCAATCGCCGGAACCGGCGGTTCCTTTGCAGGGGTACCCCGCGGGAACCTGGGGCCCCCCGAATTCCGACGAGCTCATCCGGCGGGACGGCCGTTCCTGGGGCCTTTGAACCGTGACGGACTCTCCCGCTCCGGAAATCCTGCGATTCGAACACCGCTCGGACCTTTTTGATTCAGCCGCAAAAAAGCTTCTCGCTCTCACCCGGCCGGCTTCGCCCGGCCGGCCCTTTACCCTCGCACTGGCCGGAGGGACCACCCCGCGGGGCTTTTATGAACGCATGGCGGCCGTTGACTTGCGCGGCAAATTCCCATGGCACGCGATCCACTTTTTCTGGGGCGATGAGCGGTGGGTCGCGCACGAAGACCCCCGAAGCAACTACCGCATGGCGAAGGAGTCTCTGCTCGATCCCTCGCACCTGGACAAGAAGCTCGTCCATCCGGTCCCGACGCGGCTGGAGTCCCCGCAGGCCTCGGCTCGGGCTTATGAAAAGGAGCTTTCGGAATTTTTTAAAACGCCGCCGGCAACTTTCCCCGTTTTCGATCTCATTCTCCTCGGACTCGGTGAAGACGGCCACACGGCTTCTTTGTTTCCTGGCGACCCCGCCCTTTTGGAGGAAAAGCATGCCGTCACCGTCTCAGCCGCCGGGACCTCCGAGCCGAGAGTCACCCTGACACTGCCTGTCCTCAACCTTGCACGGAATATTTTCTTTCTGGTTTGCGGAGCCAACAAAAGGAAGGTTGCCGCCGCCGTTCTTGAGGAAAGCGCGGGGCCTTTGGCGCTGCCGGCGCAGCGCGTCCGGCCGGTGTCAGGCAAGATCGTTTGGTTTATTTCGGACTGAAAAGGTCCTGCTCCCGGCCCGCCGGTATCCGCTTCCCGCCCAAATACTTCCCGAGAAACGTGACCGCAGCCGGCGTATGCCGGATCAGAAGAGGGGTCGTGACCGTGGTCACCGCCGCCGCGGCGACCGCGACTGAATAAAGAAAAGGGCTCGTAACGTCCTTGGTGTCTCCGATCTGGGCGATGATGAAGGAAAATTCCCCGATCTGGGCAAGCCCGAGCCCCGCGGCGGCAGCGGTCTTAAAGTCATAACCCGCCAAACGGTTCGCGAGATAACCCGTGACGAGTTTTGCGGGAATCGTCAGCAGGGTGATCAAAAGAACCGGCTGCCAATACTGGACCATCAGTTTCGGGTCGATCAGAAGGCCGACGGAAACGAAAAAGATGGCGGTAAACATATCTCGGATCGGCACCATGTGCCGGATGACGTGCTGAGCCTCCTCCATTTCCGCGATGACGGCCCCCATAAGAAAGGCCCCGAGCGCTGGCGAGAACCCGCATTTGACCGCAATCACTGAGGAGGAAAAGCAGAGGCCGAGGACCGTAATCACGGTAATTTCGGAATGGTCCAACCTCACTGCGCGTCGCACGAGGCGCGGCGCCAGCGGGACCCCAATCAGCAAAAATCCGAGAATGAAGCCTCCCCCTTTCAGAACGGCATTAAACGCCGCTTCCGCCGAGAGCGCGCCGGGGGTCGCAAGATTCGAGAGCATCGTAACGATCAAAATCGCGAAAAAATCCTCGACGATGAGGATCCCGAGCATCACCTGGGAAGGATGCTCCCTCATCAGCTTATGTTCGAGAAGATATTTGCCAACAATGGCCGTGCTGGAAATGGTGAGGATCGCCCCCAGAAAAATGCTGTCGAGGCGGTTCCACCCGAAGGCGCGTCCGATGCCGAAGCCGAGACCCATCATCAAGACCGTTTTGAAGAGAGTGGCCGTAAGAACTTTTACCCCGAGGCGAAAGATTTTTTTTAGGCTGAATTCGAGGCCGATATGAAAGAGAAGCAGGATAATCCCGAGATCGGCAAAAACGTTGATGCTATGAAGATCCGTGACCAATAAATGCGGAGGCGTATAGGGGCCGATAACGACGCCGGCAAGAATATAGCCGAGGATGGACGGAAGCTTCACGGCGTGGCAGAGCGTGACAATGAGGGCGCTGACAGCCATCACCACCGCCCAGTCTTCGATCAAAATTCGATGGTCCATGGGCCCCTAGTGCTTAAACAAAAAGTTCCTGAAACACCAGGGGTTTTGCCGGTTCAAATAGGTCTCGGGGTTCTCCCGGAAAAAAATCTGATAGTTTTTAAAAGGCGTCCAGTCTGAGGCCTCCGAAATAAAGCGGCCCAGATAAGGCTTGGCCACGTTCAGCACATAGTCGTGCGGCAGATCATCGGGCACCATCACCCCTTTGGCCGGGTTCTCGAGCATCCACTGGACCGCGGCGACGACGCCGATCGCCACCTGGATGGTCGTCGCATTTTGGTGGGGCACGAGTTTGCGCGCCTCCTGGATCGTCAGGGCGGAACCCGTCCACCAGGACTTATACGGATGTCCCATGATAAGGGCCCCCAGAATGTCGGCGCCGTCGGCAATTTCATCGCTCATGATCCGGCATTTGGGCTGCAGCTCGTAATTGCGGCAGCGAAGCTCATGCAGGGAAGCGATCGTCCCATCGGAGGGCATATAAGCATAGTGGACCGTGGGGCGGTAGACCGCGTGGCTGCCCTTCCAAACCGTTAGGTGGTCGGAAATCGAAAAGGCCTCGGCGTGGCGGACGATCATGCCGACAATTTCGCCGTAAGGCACCCAAGTGCGCACCCAGGTGTTCATCCCCATCTGAGAGAGAAAAATCTGGTTTTTCGGGCCGTAGGGCGGAAGGTTCGCCAGCGGCGGCAGTTCGTGCTCGTGGGTGCCCCACCCCATTTCGACCGGGGAAGTAGCTTCCTCGCGGAGTCCCTCGATGCTCCAGGTCCCGACGAATTCATCCACCAGTTTCGGACGCCTCGACACTTGGGTGTCCCGCTCGCTGATGTGGATGGTCTTGACCCCGAGCGCCCGGGCCAGCTCCGGGAACTTCTCGTCCCGGACGATCTTCTCGAGCGACTTGCGCCGCTTGACGGCATAAGTTCCGTTGCTGAGAACCTTCTGCGCGATATCCAGAAGCCCCTGCTTGGTAAAATGCGAAATCAAGCCGGGATTCGCCCCGTGATCAAGAACGGCGGTGACCGAGCCCTTGTCCCAGCGCGCGGTCGTCTTCCGGATTTCCATCTGCTTGAAATAAAGCGACTTTTCGAACGCGGTCGCCTTCTCGATATTGGCGTAGGGGTCCCACTCCTCGACGGAGGTATTTACATAAAGGACCTGATTGTCGTGGCACCAGGTGAGCATATCGAGGCAGTTGATATTCCAGGAAAGATCGAGGATCAGCCCGCCGGGGGACACATGCCGAGAAAGGGTCCTCGCGACGTTCACCGGAGTGATGCGCTCCTGGAAATACCGGACGCCCTTGGCCAGCCATGGGGCAAGCTCGCGGCGCTTATCTTGGAAGTCGATGATGGTGATGTTGGAGTAAGGGATCTTGACGTGACGCAGCAGAACGGGAAGGGTGCACCGGGCGACGGAGCCGAAGCCTATCATCAAGACTTTCCCTCGAAATTTCATACGGTTTTCCTTTCTTTCCTTTTTCCGGTGAAGACAACCCCTGTTAAGAAATGGGCCGCGGTACCGTCAACGGCAGAGAAAAGGAAAAAACGCTGCCTTTCCCAAACGTCGACTCGGCCCAGATTTGTCCTCCGTGTTTTTCGACAATGCTTTTCGCGATCACCAACCCGAGTCCCGTCCCGCCGCAAATGAGTTTTTTTCCGTCTTCAAGCTGCACAAATTTACGGAAAAGGACCGGCAAATCTTCCGGTTTGATTCCGATCCCCGTATCGCACACGGATACGCGGATCCGCTCTCCTTCGAGGACCGTCCGAACCGTGATCTTCCCCTGCGGGGTAAACCGGGCCGCATTGTGGAGCAGGTTGACAACGACCCGCATCATCATCTGCGGATCCCACTCCACTTCGGGCAAACCGTCGTCGAGTTCGAGGGCAAATCCCAGGGAGCGATTGGCAAAAACGGAGGCCATGTCTTGAGCGACCTCGCGGATCAGGCCGTTGAGATTGCAACGTTCGAATCTCAACTGCACCATGCCGGCCTCGAGTTTCTGGAAATCGAGGAAGTTGTTGACCATGTCGACAAGACGGCTGACATTCGCCCGGCTTGTGAGCAGCAAATTCCTCTGCTCGTCGTTGAGGGGGCCCGACAACCCCTCCAACACCATATTGATGCCTTCTTTGATCGGCACAAGGGGAGTTCGGAGTTCGTGGGAAACCGTGGAAATCAGTTCCGCCTTGATCTCCTCCCTGTTTTTACGTTCGGTAATATCCCGGCAAATCGTCAAAATGCGCTTGCCCCCTCCGATTTCCACGACCGTCGCATTGATCTCGATCGGGGTGATACGGCCACAGCCGTCGATATAATCAATTTCAAAATTCCGAATCTTCCCATCCCGGAAACACGCCTTCACGGCCTGCTCATTTTTTTCCTTTTCGGAAGGGGCCGTCCATTCCAAAACGCTCTTCCCGGTAATTTCCTCGAGCGAACGCCGGCCGGTCAGACGGACATATTCCGAGTTCGCATTCAATACGATCCCCGCGGCGTCAATGATGACAAATCCGGTATCGGTGGTTTCGATCAACGCCCGGTACTGTTCCTCGCTTTCACAGAGCGCCGTCTCGATCCTCTTGCGCTCGGCGATTTCCCTCTCCAGCCTGCTTGCCTTCTCCTGGATTTCGAGATTGCCATAGCCCTGTTCCGAAATGATCAGGGCAATCTCTCCCAAAAACGCGGTGACTTGCAAAAGTTGCTTTTCCTCGACGACCGGGATTTCTTCGAGGGCAGCAAGATAGGTTTGCTCGTCAAAGCCGAAGAGGGCGGCCTGCCGTTTGAATCTTTCGATATCCGGCGGCGCAAGAAGAAGCTGGCCGGTGGCAAGGCTTGCGATATGTTTTCCCTTCACGATGATGGGAGTGGCGCAATCCACCAGACCGTTGTCGCAGGCTTCGATCTCGACCTTCCCCGGCTCTGTCAGGCGGTCAAGAAGGCGGTGATTACTTTTGATGCAATTCTCATGAGAGACGGGACAACTTCTGTGGAATTCGGTGCAGACACGGCGCCATCCGGTGCCGATAAGGACATTCAATCCGGGGTGATCCAAAAAACCGATGGTAAATCCGGTAGCCTCGGTAAACTTCTCGAAGACCTTTCGAAGGCGATCGAGATCGACCAGGTCGCAAATGCCGTATTTGCCGTCGAGTAAATTGGAATGATTCTCAGTGATCATGCATGGCCGCCGAACCGCTCTTTTCCGCTAGGGGGATCTCCCCGGCGGAAAAGCGGGTCTGTTGTTTCGAGGCGCTGCCTCGATCCGTTGCCGCTGTCGCTATTGTAAAGGGCCAGACCGTTTCTTTCCACGGAAATCAACGGACTTTTCTTACCGTGATGTCGTCACAGCCCGTGTCCTCGATCCTCCAAACAGCGACGTCATCCGGCGCCATAGGGTTTGAACGGCCTTGACGGGTTTCGTGACGACGGTTTCCTTGAACCCTTCCCGGATTCTTTCCTTCAGGGGCAGCTGCGGAAGCGGAGTGAGCCCCGCCTCGGGCCCCAAAAGCTCAGCGCGCATTTTGAGGTCGCCTGAATCCGGAGACAACCAGATGCCGAAAAAAGCCTCCGCAAAATCGTTTCCCGGGATCGTGACACGGTCGGTGCCGTTTTGTGCCATCGTCATTCCCGATCCGGGAAAAAACGAGAAGCGGCACTCGTCCCCTTTGGCCGGGGCCGTAAAGGCCGCTTCGAGCTTACGAAGGTCCGGCAGGACCTTGCGCATATTGACGCCGGGAAGGTGGCTCATGTTGTCCCGGATCGATTCGACGATTTTTTCCTTCTCCACTTTGCGGTGATACCGCAAAATGAGAATTTTTGCGTCCGGCGAAAGGACTTCGATCCCTTGCTCTCTTTCGGGCACGTAGAGGGCCGCCGTATACACATGGATTTGGCGCAAATACTTTCTCAAGGAAAGCCCGCTCAGCCGGAACTTCTGCCCCCCGATCTCTATGACGTTGTCAAAACATTCCCGGTGGAGACAGTGCTGCGTCGGGGTTTGGCTGCGGTTGTTTTCGTTTGAGCTGCCACTACCGCCGCAGCCCGGGGACAAAGCGATTCCGGCCAGAAGCATCCAAAAGAGAATCCGGCAAGGAATCATGATTTCGCGAGCCGCGTGTATTCGGGGTTTCCCCGGATCCCTTCGATCCGGGGACAACTCGTGTGTTCGGGACCGCCCCTCACACCGAGATGTGGATTCAAAAGCTCGTTCATGTCGAGCACCATGCGCTCCCGGCTGTAGGCGGCGATTTCGAGGATCTTGGTGTCCATATGAATCGCATCTTCCGGGCACGCCTCGACGCAAAACCCGCAGTAGACGCATTTGCCCAGATCGATGGTGAAATTGAGCGCTTGCTTCTCGATGGTGGGGTCCGGGTGTTCGCCCGCCACGATATAAATACAGCGCGCGGGGCAGATCGTCTCGCACATCATGCAGGCGACGCAACGGGGCGATCCGTCCATGCGCTTGGTGAGGCGGTGGCGGGTTCGCGAGCGGGGCGTGACCGGACGCCTTGATTCCGGGTACATAATGGTGACGGCCGCCTGGATCGCCCGAAAAACCCCGAGCCAATGCAGGAAATGGAAGAAAAGGTTCTTCCAAAAGTGACGGCTTGTGATCCAAACCCCTCGCAGGATCTCTGGCAGATAGATCTTCTGCAAGAATCCCATCGTCGGCCGCTCGAGAATTTTTGTTTTGATCGTCATAAAAACATCAGCACCGTGGCGGTAACAACAATATTGGCCAGGGAAACGGGAAACAGCCCCTTCCAGCCGAGCGCCATCAGCTGGTCATAACGGAAGCGCGGCAGGGTCCAGCGCACGGTCATGAACAGCCAGCAGAAAAAAACGACTTTGAAGACAAACGCCGCGACCTGAAGCAAGGCGACCACGAATTGCGGGAGCGCCACCACGGCCTGCCATGGGAACTCGAATCCCGCGGCCCCGAGATAAGGCACCTGCCAGCCACCGAGGAACAGGGTCGCCGCCAGGCAGGCAATCATAATCGTCTCGATAAAATCCGTAAAGAAGAACATCCCGAACTTCATACTGCTGTACTCGGTGAAATACCCCACGATTTCGGATTCCCCTTCGGGAAGGTCATAGGGAATGCGCTTGGTCTCGGCCAACGCCGCCGCAAGAAAGAGAAAAAAACCGATGGGCTGGACAAAGATCCCCCAGCAGGGAAGCCAGCCAAAGAGGAGCTTCCCCTGGGCGCGGACGATCTCTTGAAGGTCGAGGGAGCCGTAAATCATGACGATCCCGACGATCGTCGCCCCCAAAGTGATTTCATAGGCCAGCATCTGGCTCGCAGCGCGCACGCTCCCGAGGAATGCGTAGTTGCTGTTGGAGGAGAATCCCGCCAGGATCACGCCGTAAACCCCCATGGACGCCATCGCAAAAAGATACAGGACGGCGACGTTGATGGGTGCGACCTGCAAAGGAATCCTCAAACTCCCGATCACCAGTTCGTCTCCGAACGGAATCGCGGCAAAGCCAACGAGCGCGAAGGTCAGCGAGAGGAGGGGGGCAAGCGTGTGGAGGAACCGGTCGCCGTAGGGAGGGATGTAATCCTCTTTCATGAACATCTTGATGGCGTCGGCGATCGGGTGGAAAAGCCCGAGCTGATTGACCGGCCGGAGCACCCAGTTAATGGGCGCCGCCCACTTCCAGGGCAGCGTGATGGTGGCGCGGTTTGCGCCGATACGGTCTTGCATGACAGCGCTTTGCTTCCTCTCGATCCACGTATGAAGAGCGGCAAAGCTCAGCACGAGGGCGAAGACCGCCACCGCCAGAAAAATCGTGATCAAAATCATCATAACCGGTCCTATTTATGTTCGTGGAAAATAAGCGGCGACGCTTGCGTCTCAGACGGAATCACGGGCTCAGCCATCACCCGGATATCGGTCGCCTGTCCGCCGAGCTTTTCGTAATCCAGGCCTTGGAACGCCGGGACCTCCGCGACCATCCTGAGGAAAAGATCCGGCACGTTCTCATGCCTCAAGCCGAAATCAAGGGCGCGGGCAAGGGCTGTAAGCATATCCGCCTCCGGCCGCGCCTCCCCAAGAGGCTCAAACACCTTTGCGAAGCGCTGGACCTTGCCCTGAAAGTTCGTGACCGTTCCCTCTTTTTCAAAATAAGTCGCCGAAGGCAGAAGGTGGCTTGCAAATTCCGAAGTCGGGTTACGGTTGGAGCCGGCAAAAAAGGTCCACTCAAGCTTGTCGAGGGCGCTTGCAACCGGCTCATGATTGTAAAGGGTTAGAAGATCCTGCCCGAAAATGACCGCGCCCTGGATATCCCCCGCCTTGCATGCCGCAAAACATGACTTTACCGCCGCATCATCCGTTTTTAAACCGAGCCACGCGGCCCCCAGGGTATTGGGATTGCGGTCGGCACGCAACAAAAGACCGTCCTCAGTTTTCGGAGGCTCCGGCGAAACGAGGAGGAGGTGGAAAATGTTGAGATGTTTTCCGAAAAGCTGGCCTGCCAGGTAAAGCTCCTCGTTTGAAAGCCGTGGCGAAAGAAAGACCGCGACTTTGCGGCCGGCCTGGCGAAGCTTTCCGGCAAACTCACGGATCATGGCCTCCCAGGAGATTTCTTCGCGCGTGCCATCCCGGCGCACGGCGGGTTTTAAAAGCCGTCCGTGATCATGAAATTTGTAACCGTAGCGGCCCTCGTCGCAAATCCACCATTGATTGATGTCGGGATGGAAGCGCGGTTTGATGCGCATAACGCGATCGCCCCCGCCGTGGTGCGGCCGGCCTTCGCACCGCTGGACTTCGATGGAACAGCCACGCGCGCACCCGTGGCAAATCGACGGTTTGCCTCTGAGATACCAGACCCTCGCCTTGAAACGGAAATCCTTGTCGGTCAGGGCCCCGACCGGACACAAATCGACGATATTTCCTGAATACGGGTTGTTGAGCTCTTTGCCCGGAAAAAGTCCGATCTCGGCGCGGTCGCCCCGGTTGAAGATCCCCAGTTCGGAGGTTTTCGTCACCTCGTCGAGGAAACGCACGCACCTCGAGCAAAGGATGCAGCGCTCGCTATCGAGCATCACGGTGGGCCCGATCGAAACGGCCTTGTGTTTTTTGACTTTGTTCTCGTCGAGGCGGCTTTCATACGCCCCGTAATTCATGTAGAAGTCCTGGAGCCAGCATTCGCCGGCCTGGTCGCACACCGGGCAATCGACGGGGTGGTTTACAAGCAGAAATTCGAGGATATGCTTGCGGGTTTCTCGGACCTTCGGGGTCTCGGTCCGCACCACCATGCCCTCCTGAACCTCGGTGTGACAGGCAATCTGGAGTTTCGGGGTCTTTTCGACCTCCACGAGACACATCCGGCAGTTCCCAGAAATGGAGAGGCCGGGGTGATAACAGTAGAAAGGAATATCGATCCCGAGGCTTTTGGCAGCCTCGATGATCTTCGTCCCCTTGGGGACCTCGATCTCCTTCCCGTCAATCGTCAGTTTCGGCATTCGCCATCCTTTTGCCTGTCATTTCGAGCCTTGGCCTAATCGGGCGCCCGCCTCAACAAGCGGCGGGTCCGCCTCTGGCGGAAGAAATCTCAGATTGGTAGGAATTATAAGGCACCCGCAGATTTAACCGAAGATAATTTTGCACCCGCACCTATCCGGTCGGGATAGGTGCGTAACCACCACTAATCCACACGAGACCGTCAAGGTCTCGGTGGATGGTACTCGATCAACAAGATCGAGTGCTCGGCCGTCCGCCTCATGTGTGGTTACGCAGCGGTCTTGATGGCGCGGGCGGCGCGCTGCTCGGCGAGAAGGTTGACGAATTGGATGGCCTTGTTGACGCTAACAGCGGTCAATTCCTTGAGGGATTTGCCCTGCACGTCCTCGACGTAATCCCTGAGAAGAGAGATGAAGGTCAGCTGGATGAGTGGCTGAATCCCCAGCTGATTCAGGAGTTCCCGGAGAAGAGCTGCCTTCATCAGGACCGCCCGCTTGGGCATCTCGGTATCGCCCGGTGCATCAAAAAGGGGCTCATCCTTGCTGAACCATCCGAGAAACTGATCGAGGGTCGTTTTGGAGACCGAGCGGTAAATATCCTTCGGACCGAAAGCTTGTCCCGAGTGGGAAACCACCCGCGCCTTCGCCGCCCTCGCAAGTTCGGCCGCGACCTTTTGTTCTCGCAAATTGCTGCTACTGAAAGGAATAATCGAACGTGTCCCGGCCTCCGTCTGTTTCAAGAGGGCATCCTTTAGTTTATCGAGCACCCCATCTTCGAGAGCGGCAAGGAGAGCCGCTTCAAAGAGCAGGGCATCCTGAGGTCGGGTCATTTGCCGAAGAAGTTCAGCATTGACAGGCACGCCCTGCTTTTCGAAATAGACCGCCATCTCTTCGACCAGAGCCTTCGGATCCGCCGAAAGGTCCATTCCCCCCGCCGTAAGTGTCTCCAGTTGGATCTCTCCCTCCGGCATGCCAAGCTCCGCCATCGCATCGCCCATCACCATCGCAAACTCCGCCGCCGCTCTTGCTTCGTCGCGGATCCCGGCAATCAAAACTCGGCGGTCTTCGCCCGTCAAACCCAGCAGCCGCCCCGCCCGCATCATTTCCGGCCCTCCGTAGGCATCTTGCACGACCTGCTCGAATTCCGTCCCTGCAATGGCCTGGTAAAGCGCCTCGCCCCTCTGAAAACGGCCCAGCCACTCTGCGATCTGGCTTTCTCCGCTCACCATCCCAGCATCGAACCGACGCAAATAATCATTGAGACGATTGTCCGCTGCCCTGGCAAATCGTACCGTATCGCGCATTTCCTTCCTCTCGGCTAGAGGAGTCGCCGCCGGCCCCTGCCGGAGACGTTGGAGCTTGATGGCCGAAGAAAAATAGTCTCTAACGGTATCCAGCTGCTTCGCGGATCTCGTTTTCGCCCGCATCCAATCCATCAAAAGTTCGAGGATAGCCGGGCTGGTTTTGCCTCGTTTCATCAAAATTTCAATTCTCGACCCAGCCTCGGCTAGGAACCGGTTGACCCTTTCGGCCGTGCGGCGCGGATATTCTCCGGATTTTTCCTGCTGTTTTCTGGGTTCTGCAAAAGAACGTATGCCCCCTTCCGGATAACCGGTGTAGGTCCGCCCATTAAACTGATGACCGTGGGACTTTTTTTCCAGGTCACGCAAATTGATACCTGAAGGGAGGACTTCGAGGTCCGAAACGCTTACGCCATCCCGGCCAAGGGCCAAGGGGATCGCGAGATTGTCCTCCATACGGGTGTAACTTTTATAATTGTCGATTTGCTCCCTCTCAATCGCCTGGGTAAATGCCGAAGCCCGTTTTCTGACCGCTTCCCACAGAAGAAGGGGATTGTCGTTTAAAATGGGCCGAATCTGATTGAAAATTTTCTCTGGCAGAATAAAGTGGTGTTGATGAGGCCCTCCGCCGCGATCGCCCGACATATTGAAGGAAACCATGACGCCGACCATTTTCCCGCCTCCCGCCTTACAGCCCGGGATAAGCGCGGGATCCACTCCTTCCAAGGAATAGGCCGCCATAAAAGCTCCTGACAGGATCGCTAAATTATTCAATGCAGACCAGGATATCCCTTGGGATTCCGCAAAGCGTCGTTGAATCCCCTGTGCAGAATAGAGATCCCAACCGAGAAATTGTGAAAACTCGCGTTTACGGTGGTCTTTCTCCCCCAATTCACGGGCCACGGCATCCCGAAAAGGGCCGTTCATGACTTTTTTGACAAATGAGGAGGGTAGATACAAATAAGAGAAATAGGCGATTTGGTCGCCCGCCAGGACCTCCACGGCCTTTTTTTCAAGCTCGGCTCGCGGGAGCACGCTCGGCCCCCGGGCATCGCTTTCTTCGATTGACGGGATTGGCGGGATCGTGAAATTCTCGGGGACCTTCACGGACTTTTCCATCCTGCGAGCATGCGCCTGAACTTCAGCATAAACTTCGTCAAATTCGGCAAGATCGGCCTTCGGATCACGCAGAAGGCTGGTGAGGCGCCGCAGCTGCAATTTTAGTCCTTCCGCAGGTTCGCCGGAGTCTATATCCCCGGGCCTCGTTTCATACCGTGTGCCGGCTAAAGACGGATTTTCCACGAGGATGGCTTCTTCCCGGTTCAAGAATCCCAGGATTTCCGCTCGTAAATCCGGAGCCACCACCGGCATCCGGAGAAATTGTTTCCACCGTTCGATTTCAGGAAGAGACATGCGCCGTTGCAGGACATGATGGGAAGACCCGTTCGTTCGAAGATTTTGCAGGCGGTCAAAGATCTTCAAAGCGACGCATGTCTGGAGGACAAATCGGTCTTTCTCGCTCAGCCGGTTGAATTTCAGGTCAAACTGCTCGGCCGGCAACAGATCAAGGCCCCCGGTGACATAATCCAAATGTTCGATCTTGGTGGCGTCCCGGCCTGTGCGGAGAATACCCTGCAGATCAAGATAAGTGAGGTTTGCCTTGTTTCCTCGCCGATCAAGGAGACCCTGCGTATTCTCCGTGTCTTTTGTCACGGCTAAAACATAGTAGCTGGCGTCCTCACTCAGTTTATCGATGACCGCCCAGATCTCGTCCAGCTCTTCCCTGCCAATTAGCTGCCGATCGCCATCATTCAACCTGCTCGCGATCAAGGATCGGTCCGCTGCCGTATCTTCGAGAAAGTCGTGAAAGAGAGCCGCCAAAACGGCCCGCTTGTCTTGCCCTCCGTGAAGGAGATAGTCATAGGCGACTTCGAGAGGATGGACGACGTACGCCCGAAGATCGTCCCGAATCGGATGAGAACTCTGCGCATACTGCTCTGCGGCAAGATCTATCGCACGATCCAGGAGGACCCCAGCCGCCTCATCCCCCTGTTGACTGGCCACAAATGCCGCGCGCATTTCCCCGTACAAACGCCATTTCCGGACAAGCTCCGGTGCTTGGGCATAGAGGCTTCGGAGCTTCCGCTTTTCGTCGTTTGAAATTTCGCGAAAGCGGTAGCCTTCCGCTTCTTCATAACGGTCAAAAGCAGTCACAGCCGTCGGCTCGGACGGCATGCCCTCTCTGATTTCGAAGCGGCCCTTTTCCTCGAAACGCCGGCGAAAATATTCGGCTGCTTCGCCGTAGGACATGATGAGATCTTTAGAATCCGGAAAGCGATCACGCATCAGTTGAGCGAGCGGCTCCGCGAAAACCATCGCCTCAAAGGAAGCCAGCGAAACTCCCCACTTCGCAGTATCGAGATTAGCCTGGGTTCCGGCTTTGAGATTTTGATTCGAAATAATCAGCAACCCCATGCCGTTATCGTGCGGCTGCCAAAAGTATCGTTGCCCGCGCTCGTCGAAAGCGCCCCTGAAACTTCCGTAGCTGATCGCTGTAAGCCCGCCGCCGTGGCCGTGGCGTGTCTCCTCCTCTTCGAGGATGGCCCACGACCCTCCTAGATATTGGATGCCGTGTCCCCAATATTCGGTATCATTCAAAATATTGAGCAGATCACTCCTCTGCTTTTTCATTTTTGCTCTTTGCTCTTCTTCTCTGGGTCTCACAGGCCCCTCCGCAGCAGGCGGCAGTGCGGGACCCGTCGGCAAATAATGAGACTGTTCTCTAAAAATCGACCCCACATCGTCGAGAAATGTTTTGATCTCGGAACCTATGGGGCGGAGGACGCGCATGACGAATTCGCCAAGCCTCCTCAACCAAAGCTCCGGCCGGGACAGTACACGGGGCGCCAGAGGTTCGAGCGTTTCGGGATCCAGTTGCCGCAGATAATCATAAAACTCTAACTCATAAAAATGCCTCTCCATGCCGTCATAGTCGTCGCGTAAAGCCATCCGCAATGTTTCGGCTGCAGGTTCGGTGAAGGAGACACTCCCTATCGTGGACTCGCGCAACAGTTCGTCATAAACTTCTCGCGTTGTCACGTCGGGGCGCCCTTGACGAACGTCCTCCAGAATGACTCTGAAAATGCCCCGCACTCTACCTTCACGGTCAGGGGTTAGCAAGACCTTCAGGAATTGTTTCTCAAGCGCCACGCGCTTTCCCCGGTCTTCCTCAAGCGGTCTTTGCTCCGTTGCCACACGAACTTCGGACCGAATCGCCGCCGCGGGAAAAATGAGCCGCATCGCGAGGCCGGGGTAGAGGGGATCTTTTTCGCGGACCCGCTCGATTCGGCCGCCCGCCGCAAGCACCGCCCGCTTGACCATGTACATTCCGAGGCCGGTCGGGGTTCCTTCTTCCTTCGCCTTGGTGCTTCGCCCCCTTTGAAAAATTGCGTGAAAAGCTACATCCTCTGAAAACAAAAGGTGTTCGGCGGAAATCCCTTCTTCACCGAGCGATGCCCGAAGCGCTGCCTCGCCTTCAGGATCCCCCAAAAGTTTAGCGACCGCTTCAGGGGTGAGTCCTCTGCCGTCATCTTTGTAGGTGAGAACAAGTTGAGCGTTGCCCGCCGGACCGGCTTCAGGCGTTATTTCAAAAAGAATCTTCGTCGCACTGCTTTTGCCGCTGTGCTGTTGGGCGTTGCGAATTAAATTATCCGGAATCCCGATCAGATGCCCGGGATCCGCCAAAACGGTATCCCGACCTTCGGTTTTATCCCGAACCTCGACGTCTCCCCCGTCCTTAGGATTGATCGTCGACCCGAGATGATAATCGCGCATCAATTCGATCTTCTGGCGGAGAGAAACCGGCTCGGGCCGCCCCTCAAAACTTTGGGTGTTGAGATAATTCATCAGGGAATCCATACGAATTCGGGCAAGCTCGAAACCACGGCTTGTTTTTAAGTTCGTAAGATTCGTTGCCTGGGCTGTCTTCTCCCAGGCCTTGGCGGCCAACTCGAGTAAAAAGGGGAGATTGCTGACCCTCTTCTGTAACGTTGCCAAGTCATCCTTCAAATACTCCAATGTTCCCTTGGCAGCATCAGCCCTCATTTGCGTTTGGAAGGCCATGGTCTTTAGGGCATAAGCAAGGAATGTCTCCACCGTCTCAATATGCTCTTCTAAATCAGTCCGCTCAATCGAGAATTCAGAGATCCTTTTCAGCACATCGTTCATGAGCATCTTCGCCCCGAGTGCGGGCTGCGAGGCCTCATGCAAAATCATCTCAATCGTCTCGCCGAGGACTTCCGGATCGATCTCGCCCTCCTGTTCGGTTCGAAGCTCCGACCGATTGAGCCTTTGGATCAAAAAAACAATAAAATCTTCCATCTCCTCCCTGGCGACTCCCTGTTCTCGAAACCAAGTTCGAAATTGTTCATCCAAAATCCGATAATACTGAATTCCAAAGTGCAGGTTGATCAGTCCCTTTTCCCCGGGCTCTGACGACGCCCTCGCAGATTCGGCTTCCATGGTCAAATAGCCCAGGAGAAGCGACCGGAATTTAGCTTGGGGAATGGTCTTGGCCAGTTCACGCTCCATCACGCGCTTGATCAAACGCGACCAACGGTCAAAAGCACTTCCGTGACTGTCGTAGGCATTCTCGATGCCGCGTTCATACCATTGTGAAACCTGTCCCACGAGAACATGCAAGGACGCTAAAAATTCATGTTCCTCTGAGAATTCAGCGTCCGCGGCGGCATCAAAACCGTAGCGGAGCCATTGCGGAGATTTGACAATGCCCTCCCACCGCACGAGCTGCTCCGAAATGAAACGCCGAAGCTCCTTGAGCTCATCCAGACGGAGCGGGGGAGTAAGGCTCGGTGCATTCCTTGAGAGTTGGGCCGACGCAGCTTGATAGAAGGGGTTGAGTTTTACAGTCTGCTCTACGGCTTGCAAGGCCGTTTTCAGCGCAGCCCTGGCCTCTCCCTTATCTTGAGCCATGCGTTTTCGCCTCGTCTCGCCGGCAACCTCCAACGCCGTATCAAAACGCGCATCGGCCTTCAAAGCCGCAATCAAGGCCTCGTAGAACTCCTTGGTTCCATCAAATCCTAAAATAGTGCCAAGCCGAATGATTTCCGCAACGTAGGCAATCTGCGCACTGCCGCCACGCCCTGCCTCTTCTAGCCGGATCAACTCCCCGATCGCTGGAACGATTTTCGGCCACTGCTTTTGAGGAATCTCCGCGAGAATTCTGTCTCTGGCAAGGGTCACAGCCGGTCCGTTCTGTCCGCTTTCCGAATCCGTCCGCATTTCATCGCGGCCGACCGGCGCCGCTTGATCTCCACGAAGCTCTCCGGTATCCGGCATGATCTGTGCGTAAGAAGGCGGCTTCAAAATCTGATCGATATTCTCGCGGGTTAAACGCTCAGACCCGAAAGGTTGCGCCGCAATGATTTCTTGCAGCAATGCTTCGCGCTGCGCTGGATCCAATTCGAACGGATGACGGGTTAGCTCCTCATAAGGAACCGGCGCATCCCCCGTTTCGACAACCCAATAAGTAATCACCTTCAACATATTGGGCTCTTGCACCTGTTTGACGCCGAGTGCCTTCCAAAATCCCGTCACCCCATTTTTGGTCGTATAGGCATAAATCGGTAGCCCCAGAGCCGTTGCGACGAAAAAGATTTTTACGGGATCAAAAGTGTCCTCCGGCCTTCTTCCCGACTCGAGACGGCCATCCTCATCAAGATAGAGGCAAAGACCCGATACGGCATGGCCTCTTTCTTTTTTTTGGGCATCGATCCCCCATTCATCGAAGGCGCGCCTGGAACTAAGGCGATCCCGATGATTCCAGGCATCTTCGATTTGCCGGTCAATGGGCGGCTGATCGTATCCGGCTCTTCCAGTCGCTCGTTGGCCTGCCCGGCGCGATGTCGTCGCGCCAGTTTGCATCGTGCCGGCACTGGCGACAAAACCGTCCGTCAAAATCACGCTGACCGGCGACCAAAAATTCCCGAGTTGATCACCCTTTCTTACCGAATGCGCCGAAAGTTGGACCGGAAGCGCCAAAAGCATCTTGAGCCGCAAGTCCCATGGAACGCCTCTTTTCAGCGGAGAACCGTCGGTCGCGCCCATATCCGCTGCCCACGAATTGAGGAGGCCGTGAACCATCGCCATGTTTCTTGTTTGCAAAACTCTTCCAAGGGATCTCTCCTCGATTTCCTTTCTCATCGAAGACAGAAACTCTGTCGCAATCGCATTCGGATCTTCAAGCGGCTTCGTCGGCACCCTCGTTTCCCGTGCCGTTCTGATTTGCCCCCGAAGCCGGTCCATTTCGCCCTGTTTTTGCTCCCATTCCCCTAAAAGCCTGCCGCGATTCTCCGCCGAGGCGGCCATCCTTGCCTCAAGACTCGCGATATGCCGGCTAATTCTTTTGCTAGCGCCCCACCTCACAGGCCGCTCGCGAATGGCATCAAGCTGAGCCGCCACCCGGTTCCGCCGCCCGTCCAACCGTTCGATCTTTCTTTTGATTTCGTCACTGCTGCCTTCCAAACCTCGAAACTCTGCCGTCAAATCGTCTGTTTGACGGGCGATTTGATCCGTAATTTGACGGACCAACTCCTCTTGTTCTGCAGCCGCTTTCCGCGCCTCCTGAATCCGCAGTTGTACCCTCCTGAGGCTCTGGGGGGAAAAGGCTTCCGCAAAATCCATAACAGCTTCATCATCTCTACCCAGGCCGGAATCGTCTGAAGCGGCAGTGCCGCGCATTTCTCTTCTCTGCGGAGAAAGCGGTTGGGCGCGGGACAAGAGAACAAGGGCTCTCCGGTTTTCCTGTCTCGGGACAAGTCCGGTCTTGATCGCATCAAAAAGCTGCCGGGATTCCGTTCGTGCCGCAATCAGGGGCACGACTCCCGCGGGCTGCTGAAGGGCAAGCGCGGGCGCCCGGAGCTTCTCCGTCATAAGCCGGATCCGCGTCTCCCATTGTTTGCGGACGCCTGAGCTGGCCGTTTCCCGAACGTTCCGAAGGGCCTGATGAACCGCTTTCAAGAGGCCCTCCCGGGTCGTGTTTTCTTTTCCGAGGCGGCCGTATTTTTCCCGGTAAGTTTTCCAAAGCAAATCGATATAGCGCGTATAAGCCCCGGACTCGGAAGCGCGCCCCTCGAGCGCAAGGCGCCGGATCACTTCTTCGCGCCAGGCCCGGAGGTTTTTCCCGAGTTCAGCGCCCTTGAGTTCCTCGCTCAACGCGCCTGAAGCATGTTTCATGAACGCATCATAAAACGAGGTCTCGAGATTTTTCTTAAACGAAAACTCGCCCCGCATCTGGCCGGCGTATGCCGCGCTTCCCGTAAGGGAATCGATTTTTGGCGTGACGATAGCATAGGAAGCCCCCGATTTCTCCAGAGCCCGTTCGAATCCTCTGGCATGAAAGCCGCCGGTCACCACAATCGCGGCATTGGTTTTTCTCTCCTTCATGAGAGTCTCGAGGCGCTCCTGGAACACCGCGTCGCGCTCAAGGGCAATTTCATAAAATTCGACGGCCTCGAGCAGGTTTTCCCGGGAACCCGGAATTTCATCCAGATAGGCCTGGGAACCGCTCCGGAACTTCTCATATTGCTCGCGGGTCACTTCCATTCGGGCCAGGTCTCGGAGAAGACGGAGGCGTTCATAACGGGCGGCAAGCTCTCGAGCGCCAGGGTCAGGCGCAAAACGTCCGGTCAGATCCTTGAGAAGCGCCTCGAGCTCCCCGAAGAGGCGCGTGCCCTTGACCATGGAAAGGGTCTGTGCCTGCCCTGCCATTTCCCGTAGCGCCGGACTCAGGCGGGGCTTAAGCCCGGCTTTACGGCCGGCATCGATCAGGTATTGGAGATAACTGCCGCTATCAAGGGCCCCGGTTTGCCAAGCCTGGGTTTTTTCGCTCCATTCCTTTTGGGCTTGAGGAGTCAGTTGCAGCAGATTTTTCCGCTCGAATGCCTCCGCCATTTTTTTGATCGAGACGTCGGCTGCGCCCTGGGGTCTGTTGCTTTCTGCCTCGAGGGATTGCATCACCGCGGTAAGCTCGGGACCGATAGGAGGCAAAGGAGAAAAAGCCGAAAGGTATTTCAAAAAGTCCGGGAGCGATAGTCTCTCGTCCCTGAAAGCTTCCGTTTTTTCATGAAAAGCATTCATCTCAGGAGAATAAGCCGTTTGCCTTTCACGGTCCGATTCGGCTCTTCGGATTTCAAGGGCTTTTAGAACACCGCCCTGCCTCTCGAGGGCCCGACGATAAGCAAAATAATTGTCTTCGTAGAGTTTCCAATCCTCGATGCCGGCATAAGTGCCATCCTTTTCATCCAAAAGGGCCGACAAGGATGCGCCCGTCAGCTCACCGCGCTCGAGATAGCGTCGGAAGACCTGACCTTTGACGAAGGCATCCGGAAAGGAACGCAAAAGGAGGGGGTCCAACGTTCCGCTACCCCCTTCGAGAGCCACCAGATTAATGCCGTATTGGCCGCGCAAATAAGCGATGAGCTCCCGGATATGATTCTGGGCACTGACCACGGCATGGGCATCTTGGATATAAATGACAAGAGGTCCCTGATCAGAGGAGCGCTTTTGAACTTCAATGTGTCCGAGGGCTTCCGGAATTTCGATCTTCACAGGAAGGGCAATAGACCCCGGCAAAGCAGAATCCGGATACACCACCGGCGCTCCCATGACCGCCGGCTCGAAAGTAAATGCACACACCACAACCCATGTCACCAGGTTGCGCATCCAGAGCCTAGTTTTGCTTTTATCTATCGGCATAGATATTTTTCGCCATTCATTAAAAAAGGCATATATCTCCCATTCGGGCGTTGTCCTGTGTTTGACAAGACACACCCCACCACAACCCTAGCTAGAGATTACCCTATGGAATAGAAAAGCGAAAGCCCTGAAAGATCAAATTTGATAGTTAATGCTATGCGCTGATGTGGCGATCTGAGGTGATTTTCTAAGACGGGAAGAAACTAGCGGAATTGCAGGAGTATGGGAGGCTAAACGGGCATGCGGCTAATAATATTCTGCGCGTGCGAAACTGCGGCTTTTGGAACCGTGATGCCGATCCCCTTCATCGGCTGGCCATGGATATCCTTTTTACCTTGCTGATAAACGACGCACTCCACTTCTTCCTCCTGGAGACGCGCTTGCAACATACGGGCTTCATCGAGCGAGTCCGTTTCGTACACCTGGACCCAGA